>NZ_VCBB01000006.1:0-318255 GCF_005843915.1 Enterobacter sp. MF024
AACTGCCAGGCATCAATTAAAGAAACCCCGTACCGCAAGGTACGGGGTTTTTTGCCGTATGCGCGAAAAAGCCGGGTGGCGGCTCCGCCTTACCCGGCCTACGATCTACCTTCCTTGAAACTTTCTCACCTTTCGTCTGCGTACTCGACATTTGCCTGATTCCTGGTTATTGTCAGCTATCTGGATGTCTAAACGTTTATACGTATGCTGTGAGGATATAAGGTTATGCCGATTCGGGTGCAGGACGAGCTACCAGCCGTCAATTTCTTGCGTGAAGAAAATGTCTTTGTCATGACGGCTTCGCGCGCTACAGGTCAGGAAATTCGTCCTCTGAAGGTGCTTATCCTTAACCTGATGCCAAAGAAGATCGAGACGGAAAATCAGTTCCTCCGCTTGCTGTCGAACTCTCCATTGCAGGTCGATATACAGCTGCTGCGTATTGATGCGCGCGAGTCCCGCAATACGCCCTCAGAGCATCTCAATAACTTCTACTGTAATTTTGACGACATCCGTAACGAGAACTTCGATGGACTGATCGTGACCGGCGCACCGCTTGGCCTGGTGGAATTCAATGACGTTGCCTACTGGCCGCAGATTAAGCAAGTGCTGGAGTGGGCTAAAGATCATGTCACCTCTACGCTGTTCGTCTGTTGGGCGGTCCAGGCGGCACTCAACATTCTGTACGGCATCCCTAAGCAAACCCGCACCGAAAAGCTCTCTGGCGTCTACGAGCACCATATTCTGCATCCTCATGCGCTGCTGACCCGGGGTTTTGATGACTCCTTCCTCGCGCCTCACTCGCGCTATGCCGATTTCCCGGCGGCATTGATTCGTGACTACACCGATCTGGAGATCCTGGCGGAAAGCGAGGAGGGCGACGCCTATCTGTTTGCCAGCAAAGACAAGCGCATTGCCTTCGTCACCGGCCATCCGGAATACGATCCTGATACCCTGGCGAGCGAATATTTCCGTGATGAAGAGGCGGGTTTAAATCCGGACATACCGTACAACTATTTCCCGCAAAACGATCCGCAGAACAAACCGCGTGCGACCTGGCGCAGCCATGGCAACCTGCTGTTTACTAACTGGCTCAACTACTACGTCTACCAGATCACACCATACGATCTGCGCCACATGAATCCAACGCTGGATTAATCCTCTGACGATCTTCGTCCTGTAGCGTTTCAGCTCTCCAGTTAAGGCACCTTCGGGTGCCTTTTTTATTTCCGAAATTCACTCCGTCTCAATAAATATTTTTAATTTCATTTATATCAATAGGTTAATTGCTATTTAAATTAAAAATGGAAATAGTTTTTGATTTTGACGCAAAGCAAGATAGTCTTAATTTTGCTGAACGAAAACTACACAACGATCTTTCGTTCGCGTGGGGGAAATGAATTCGGATCAACGACGAGGAGCAGTGCAATGAATCAACAGGCAACCATTATCGATGAACTGGCCTTTACTCAACCTCATGGCGAGCAGGAAAAGCAGATCCTGACCGCCGAAGCCGTTGAGTTCCTTACCGAGCTGGTGACCCGCTTCACGCCAAAACGTAATAAATTACTGGCGGCACGTATCCAGCAGCAGCAAGACATTGATAACGGAAAGCTGCCTGATTTTATTTCGGAAACCGCTTCCATTCGTGATGGTGACTGGACGATCCGTGGTATTCCGCAGGATCTGCAGGACCGACGCGTCGAGATCACCGGCCCGGTAGAGCGCAAAATGGTGATCAACGCCCTGAATGCCAATGTGAAGGTCTTTATGGCGGACTTTGAGGATTCACTGGCGCCAGACTGGAACAAAGTGATTGAAGGCCAGATCAACCTGCGTGATGCGGTTGACGGCACCATCAGCCACACCAATGAAGCCGGGAAAATCTATCAGCTTAAGCCCAACCCGGCGGTACTGGTTTGCCGCGTGCGTGGCCTGCATTTACCGGAAAAACATGTCACCTGGAACGGTGAAGCGATCCCCGGCAGCCTGTTCGACTTTGCGTTGTACTTCTTCCATAACCACAAAAACCTGCTGGCAAAAGGCAGCGGGCCTTACTTCTATCTGCCCAAAACGCAGTCCTGGCAGGAAGCGGCCTGGTGGAGTGAGGTGTTCAGTTATACCGAGGATCGTTTTGAACTGCCGCGCGGCACCATCAAGGCCACGCTGCTGATTGAAACCCTGCCGGCGGTTTTCCAGATGGACGAAATTCTGCATGCCCTGCGTGACCATATTGTGGGCCTGAACTGTGGTCGCTGGGATTACATTTTCAGCTATATCAAGACCCTGAAGAATCACCCGGATCGCGTTCTGCCGGATCGTCAGGTGGTAACGATGGACAAATCCTTCCTGAATGCCTACTCGCGTCTGCTGATTAAAACCTGCCACAAACGCGGCGCTTTTGCGATGGGGGGAATGGCGGCGTTTATTCCCAGCAAAGACAGCGAACGTAACGCCCAGGTGCTGAATAAAGTGAAGGCCGATAAAGAGCTGGAGGCCAATAACGGCCATGACGGTACCTGGGTGGCACACCCCGGGCTGGCAGATACCGCCATGGAGGTGTTCAACCGCATCCTGGGCGATAACAAAAACCAGCTCCACGTGACCCGCGAAGAGGACGCCCCCGTCACCGCAGCACAGCTCCTGGAGCCCTGCCAGGGCGAGCGCACCGAAGAGGGGATGCGCGCCAATATCCGCGTGGCCGTGCAGTACATCGAAGCGTGGATCTCCGGTAACGGCTGTGTGCCGATTTACGGTCTGATGGAAGATGCCGCTACCGCCGAGATTTCCCGTACCTCTATCTGGCAGTGGATCCATCATCAGAAAACGCTCAGCAACGGCAAGCCCGTTACCAAAGCCCTGTTCCGCCAGATGCTTTCGGAAGAGATGCTGAACATTCAGGAGGAGCTGGGCGAGCACCGCTTCAGCAGTGGTCGCTTCGACGCCGCCGCGCGCCTGATGGAACAGATAACCACTTCAGATGACTTAATCGACTTCCTGACGCTGCCTGGCTACCGCCTGCTGGCCTGATTTCACCACATAACAATATGGAGCATCTGCACATGAAAACCCGTACCCAACAAATCGAAGCATTACAAAACGAGTGGACTCAACCGCGCTGGGAGGGCATTGAACGTCCTTATAGCGCCGAGGACGTGGTGAAATTACGCGGTTCGGTTAATCCGGAATGCACCCTGGCCCAGCTGGGTGCCGCCAAAATGTGGCGTCTGCTGCACGGTGAGTCGAAGAAAGGCTACATCAACAGCCTCGGCGCGCTGACGGGCGGCCAGGCGCTGCAGCAGGCGAAAGCGGGGATTGAGGCGGTCTATCTGTCTGGCTGGCAGGTAGCGGCCGACGCTAACCTGGCTTCCAGCATGTACCCGGATCAGTCGCTCTATCCGGCAAATTCGGTCCCGGCAGTGGTGGAGCGGATCAACAACACCTTCCGCCGAGCGGATCAGATCCAGTGGGCATCCGGCATCGAGCCGCAGGATCCGCGCTTTGTGGACTACTTCCTGCCGATTGTGGCCGACGCCGAGGCGGGCTTTGGTGGGGTGCTGAATGCCTTTGAGCTGATGAAATCGATGATTGAAGCCGGTGCAGCGGCCGTACACTTCGAAGATCAGCTGGCATCTGTGAAGAAGTGCGGGCATATGGGCGGCAAAGTGCTGGTCCCGACGCAGGAAGCGATCCAGAAACTGGTGGCTGCGCGCCTGGCTGCTGACGTGATGGGTGTCCCGACGCTGGTGATTGCGCGTACCGACGCCGATGCCGCAGACCTGATCACCTCCGATTGCGATCCCTACGACAGCCAGTTCATTACCGGCGAACGCACCAGCGAAGGGTTCTATCGTACCCATGCCGGCATTGAGCAGGCGATCAGCCGCGGCCTCGCCTACGCTCCGTATGCTGATCTGGTGTGGTGTGAAACCTCCACCCCGGACCTGGCGCTGGCGAAACGCTTTGCTGATGCCATCCATGCCAAATACCCTGGCAAACTGCTGGCCTACAACTGCTCGCCATCCTTCAACTGGCAGAAAAATCTGGACGATAAAACCATCGCCAGCTTCCAGCAGGAGCTGTCGGACATGGGCTACAAGTATCAGTTCATCACCCTCGCGGGCATTCACAGCATGTGGTTCAACATGTTCGACCTGGCGCACGCCTACGCCCAGGGCGAGGGCATGAAGCACTACGTCGAGAAAGTCCAGCAGCCGGAGTTCTCGGCCAGCCAGAAGGGCTATACCTTCGCCTCACACCAGCAGGAAGTGGGAACGGGCTACTTTGATAAAGTGACCACCATCATCCAGGGCGGCGCTTCCTCTGTGACCGCCCTGACCGGGTCGACCGAAGAAGCGCAGTTTTAATCTTTTTCCCCTCTCCCCCAGGGGAGAGGGTCAGGGTGAGGGGAATCTATGTCGCGTGGTCTGGAATTACTGATTGCCCAAACCATCCTGCAGGGCTTCGACGCGCAGTATGGCCGTTTTCTGGAAGTGACGGGCGGGGCGCAGCAGCGCTTCGAGCAGGCGGACTGGCACGCCGTGCAGCAGGCCATGAAACAGCGTATTCACCTCTACGATCACCATGTGGGCCTCGTGGTGGAACAACTGCGCTGCATTACAGGCAGCATCACTATTGATGCTGCTTTTTTGCTGCGGGTGAAAACCCATTACACCCAGTTGCTGCCGGATTACCCGCGTTATGAGATTGCGGAAAGCTTTTTCAATTCCGTTTACTGTCGGCTGTTTGATCACCGCTCGCTGTCACCGGAGCGGCTCTTTATTTTCAGCTCTCAGCCCGGACAACGTTTTCGTACCCTGCCGCGTCCGCTGGCGAAAGACTTCTTTCCCGATCAGGGCTGGGAGGCGTTGTTAACCAAAGTGTTGGCCGATCTGCCCTTGCGTCTACCGTGGCAAAACCGTCCGCGTGATGTCGGGTATATCATCGCCCATCTGTCTGAAACGCTCGGTGCGGATAAGCTGCAAAATTGCCATCTGCAGGTCGCGAACGAGCTGTTTTACCGCAACAAAGCCGCCTGGCTGGTCGGGAAACTGATCACCCCGGACGCCACGCTGCCATTTTTACTGCCCATTCACCGCAGCGATGAAGGGGAACTGGCGTTAGATACCTGCCTGACCACCAGCGCCGAGGCCAGCATTGTTTTCGGCTTCGCCCGCTCCTATTTTATGGTTTATGCCCCGCTGCCGGGCGCGCTGGTGGAGTGGCTTCGGGAGATCCTGCCCGGTAAAACCACCGCCGAGTTGTATATGGCGATAGGGTGTCAGAAGCACGCCAAAACTGAGAGCTATCGGGAATACCTGCACTATATCGCCTATGCGGATGAGCAGTTTATCGAGGCACCAGGCATTCGCGGCATGGTGATGCTGGTCTTTACCCTGCCGGGTTTTGACCGGGTCTTTAAGGTGATTAAGGATAAATTCGCCCCGCAGAAAGAGATGTCTGCCGCCCACGTGCGCGCCTGCTATCAGCTGGTTAAGGAGCACGATCGCGTCGGGCGCATGGCGGATACCCAGGAGTTTGAAAACTTCGTTCTCGATAAGCGGCAGATCGCGCCAGAACTGATGGCGCTGCTGCTCCAGGAAGCGCCAGAAAAAATCAGCGATCTGGGGGACAAAATCGTCATCAGCCATCTCTACATTGAACGACGGATGGTGCCGCTCAACATCTGGCTGGAGCAGTCGGAAGGGCAGGCGCTGCACGATGCGATAGAAGAGTACGGCAACGCTATCCGTCAGCTGGCGGCAGCCAATATCTTCCCGGGGGACATGCTGTTCAAGAACTTCGGCGTCACCCGGCACGGGCGGGTCGTGTTCTACGATTACGACGAAATCTGCTACATGACGGAAGTGAATTTCCGCGAGATCCCGCCGCCGCGTTATCCCGAAGATGAACTCGCCAGCGAGCCGTGGTACAGCGTCTCGCCGGGGGATGTCTTTCCGGAGGAGTTTCGCCACTGGCTATGCGCTGACCCGCGCATTGGAAGGCTGTTTGAAGAGATGCACGCCGATCTGTTTCGCGCCGATTACTGGCGTGGCCTGCAGACGCGGATCAAGAACGGCCATGTGGAAGATGTCTACGCTTACCGGCGTAAGCAGCGGTTTAGCATCAGATTTGGCATTTAACGCCCGGTGGCGCTGCGCTTACCGGGCCTACGGTTCGAATGTAGTTGTAGGCCCGTGCAAGCTCAGCGCCGCCGGGCATTAAAGACTTAACGCAACCCACCATACGCCAGCGTCACCTCTTTCGCCGCCTTAATCACCAGCGCCCCCAGCTCTGTCACCCGGTCATCGGTCATCCGCGAGATGGGGCCGGAGATGGAGATAGCGGCAAACGGCTCGCGGTGCTCGTCAAAAATGCAGGCGGCAAGACAGCGCAGACCGAGCGCATGCTCTTCGTCATCAAAGGAGTAGCCGCGCTTACGCGTCAGGGCCAAATCCTCTTTCAGATGGACCGGGGAAACCAGCGTCGCGTGGGTGTAGGCGTGTAAACCTTTGCGGTGCAGCAGACCCGTGACCTGCTCTTCGCTGAGCTGGGACAGGAACGCTTTCCCCGCCCCGGAGGCGTGCATCGGCAGTTTGCCGCCAATCGGGGCAGACATGCGCATCAGCTGCGTGCACTGGACCTGGTCGATAATAATCGCCTGATGATCGCTCTGGTCGAGCACCGCCAGGTTAACCGTCTCGCCGGAGTCTTCCATCAGCTTACGCAGGATCGGGTGGACGATAGCGAGCAGATTTCGGCTCTGTAAAAAGCTGCTGCCGACGATAAATGCATGGGCACCTACGGACCAGTGGCCCAACTCGCCCACCTGACGGACAAAGCCCAACTGCTGCATGGTGGTCAGCAGGCGGTGGGTGGTGGAGTTCGGCAGGCCTGCCTGCTGGGCCAGCTCGGTCAGCGCCACGCTGCTGTGCGACTCGGCTATCCATTCAAGGAGCTTTAATCCCCGGGTCAGGGACTGAACTTGACCGCCCGCCTGGGCGGTCGCGGCGGCGGGTTTTCTGCCGCGTTTAGCGGGAACGGTGGCGACCATGGCGGGCTCCTTTTTTCTGTATCGTGGAAATCATTTTCGTTTTATTTGGCTGTTTTGCAACCGCTATCCGCACTGATCGGAGGAGTTATGGTGAACATGTCTCATGTTACCCTGGTGTGACTTTTCCCCTTTGCAAGATTATGCCAGTATGGTCTGCTGGCCTTTTGGCCTGGTTGAGCGTTGTCGGGAGCAAGTGTGAGCAGCAAAGTAGATCAACTGCGTGCGCAGTTAAATGAACGCATTCTGGTGCTGGATGGCGGTATGGGCACCATGATCCAGAGCTATCGTCTGAGTGAAGACGACTTTCGCGGCGACCGCTTCGCCGACTGGCCCTGCGATCTGAAAGGTAACAATGACCTGCTGGTGCTCAGCAAGCCAGAGATTATCGCCGCCATTCACTACGCCTACTTCGAGGCGGGGGCGGATATCGTTGAGACCAACACCTTTAACTCGACAACCATCGCCATGGCGGATTACGAGATGGAATCCCTCTCGGCGGAGATCAACTACGAGGCGGCCAGACTGGCGCGTGCCTGTGCCGATGAGTGGACGGCCCGCACGCCAGAGAAACCACGTTACGTGGCGGGCGTGCTCGGCCCGACCAACCGTACCGCCTCTATCTCACCGGACGTAAACGATCCGGCTTTTCGAAATATCACCTTTGACCAGCTGGTGGCCGCGTACCGCGAATCCACCAAAGCGCTGGTGGAAGGCGGTGCCGATCTGATCATGATTGAAACGGTCTTCGATACCCTCAATGCCAAAGCCGCCATCTATGCGGTGAAGGAAGAGTTCGAAGCCCTGGGTGTCGATCTGCCGATCATGATCTCCGGCACCATCACCGATGCCTCTGGCCGTACGCTATCCGGCCAGACGACCGAAGCGTTTTATAACTCCCTGCGCCACGCCGATGCCCTGACCTTTGGCCTGAACTGTGCCCTGGGGCCGGATGAACTGCGCCAGTACGTGCAGGAGCTGTCGCGCATTGCGGAGTGCTACGTCACCGCTCACCCGAACGCCGGCCTGCCGAACGCCTTTGGTGAGTACGATCTCGACGCCGCGACCATGGCGGCGCAGATCCGCGAGTGGGCCGAATCCGGCTTCCTGAATATCGTTGGCGGCTGCTGCGGCACCACGCCGGAGCACATCGCTGCCATGAGCAACGCGGTAGCGGGCCTGGCGCCACGCAAGCTGCCTGAGCTGCCGGTAGCCTGTCGACTGGCCGGTCTTGAGCCGCTGAACATCGGCGATGACAGCCTGTTTGTGAACGTCGGTGAACGTACCAACGTCACCGGCTCCGCGAAGTTCAAGCGCCTGATCAAAGAAGAGAAGTACAGCGAAGCGCTGGACGTTGCCCGCCAGCAGGTGGAGAGCGGCGCGCAGATCATTGATATCAACATGGACGAGGGGATGCTCGACGCCGAAGCGGCGATGGTGCGTTTCCTCAACCTGATTGCCGGTGAGCCGGACATTGCCCGCGTGCCGATTATGATCGACTCCTCGAAATGGGAAGTGATCGAAAAAGGGCTGAAGTGCATTCAGGGCAAGGGCATCGTTAACTCCATCTCGATGAAAGAGGGGGTTGAGCCTTTCATCCATCACGCGAAGATGGTGCGCCGCTACGGTGCCGCCGTGGTGGTAATGGCCTTTGACGAAGTCGGGCAGGCGGATACCCGCGAGCGCAAAATAGAGATTTGCCGCCGCGCGTACCAGATTCTGACCGAAGAGGTCGGCTTCCCGCCGGAAGACATTATCTTTGACCCGAACATCTTTGCTGTCGCCACCGGTATCGAGGAGCACAACAACTACGCCCAGGACTTTATCGGCGCCTGTGAAGACATCAAACGCGAACTGCCGCACGCGCTGATCTCCGGCGGGGTTTCCAACGTCTCGTTCTCGTTCCGCGGCAACGACCCGGTGCGTGAGGCGATCCACGCGGTGTTCCTCTATTACGCCATTCGTAACGGGATGGACATGGGGATCGTTAACGCCGGTCAGCTGGCGATTTATGACGACCTGCCGGCGGAGCTGCGCGACGCGGTGGAGGATGTGATCCTGAACCGCCGCGATGATGCTACCGAGCGCATGCTGGAGCTGGCCGAAAAATATCGCGGCAGCAAATCCGATGACAGTGCCAACGTGCAGCAGGCGGAGTGGCGCTCCTGGGACGTGAAAAAACGCCTCGAATACTCGCTGGTAAAAGGCATCACCGAGTTTATCGAACTGGATACCGAAGAGGCACGCCAGCAGGCCGCGCGTCCGATTGAAGTGATCGAAGGGCCGCTGATGGATGGCATGAACGTGGTCGGCGACCTGTTTGGCGAAGGCAAAATGTTCCTGCCGCAGGTGGTGAAATCCGCCCGCGTGATGAAGCAGGCGGTGGCCTATCTGGAACCCTATATTGAAGCCAGCAAAGAAAAAGGCTCCAGTAACGGCAAGATGGTGATCGCCACCGTGAAGGGCGACGTGCACGACATCGGTAAAAACATCGTCGGCGTGGTGCTGCAGTGTAATAACTACGAGATTATCGATCTTGGCGTGATGGTGCCGGCGGAGAAAATCCTCAAAACCGCGCGCGAAGTGAATGCCGACCTGATTGGCCTCTCGGGGCTCATCACCCCGTCGCTGGATGAGATGGTTAACGTGGCGAAAGAGATGGAGCGTCAGGGCTTTACCCTGCCGCTGCTGATTGGCGGCGCAACCACCTCGAAAGCGCATACGGCGGTGAAGATCGAGCAGAACTACAGCGGGCCGACGGTGTACGTGCAGAACGCCTCGCGCACGGTTGGCGTGGTCTCGGCGCTGCTGTCAGCGACCCAGCGCGACGACTTTGTCGCCAGAACCCGCAAAGAGTATGAAACGGTGCGCATTCAGCACGGGCGCAAAAAGCCGCGCACGCCACCGGTGACGCTGGCGGCGGCGCGGGATAACGATCTGGCCTTTGACTGGTCGAGCTATACGCCGCCGGTCGCCCATCGTCTGGGCGTTCAGGCGGTGACGGCCAGCATCGAAACCCTGCGTAACTACATCGACTGGACGCCGTTCTTTATGACCTGGTCGCTGGCCGGGAAATACCCGCGCATTCTGGAAGATGAAGTGGTAGGTGAAGAGGCGCAGCGCCTGTTCAAGGATGCCAACGATCTGCTCGACAAGCTCAGCGAGGAGAAGACCCTCAACCCGCGCGGCGTGGTGGGGCTGTTCCCGGCGAACCGGGTGGGCGATGACATCGAAATCTACCGGGATGAAACCCGCACCCACGTGCTGGCGGTCAGCCATCACTTGCGTCAGCAGACGGAAAAGATTGGTTTTGCTAACTACTGTCTGGCGGATTTCGTCGCGCCGAAGCTGAGCGGTAAAGCCGACTACATCGGCGCGTTTGCCGTGACCGGCGGGCTGGAGGAGGACGCGCTGGCGGACGCCTTCGAAGCGCAGCATGATGATTACAACAAAATCATGATCAAGGCGATTGCCGACCGTCTGGCAGAAGCCTTTGCTGAATACCTGCATGAGCGGGTGCGTAAGGTGCACTGGGGCTACGCGGCCAATGAGAACCTCAGCAATGAGGAGCTGATCCGCGAGAACTACCAGGGCATTCGCCCGGCACCAGGCTACCCGGCCTGCCCGGAGCATACCGAGAAAGGTACCATCTGGCAGCTTCTGGATGTCGAGGCCCATACCGGCATGAAGCTCACCGAGTCCTTCGCCATGTGGCCGGGCGCCTCGGTTTCCGGATGGTATTTCAGCCATCCAGACAGCAAGTACTACGCTGTGGCGCAGATCCAGCGCGATCAGGTGGAAGATTATGCCCTGCGTAAAGGGATGAGCGTGGCAGAAGTGGAGCGCTGGCTGGCGCCAAACCTCGGCTACGACGCAGACTGACCTGGCTTACTTGCCAGCTTGCATCAGGGCTGTCCTCACTCGGGTCACGTACTTTGTGTACGCTCCCCTCACTGCGGGCAGTCCGTGTGCAACCTGACTGCGCCGCCGACGGTCAGTATTTCGCTCACGTCACGTTTCCTTACAACAAACAGGGCACCCAATGGGTGCCCTGTCTCTTTATTACATTTAAGCCCTTATACTGGAAGAAGGTTCAGCAATCTGCGCTACAACCCAGGCCGGATAAGGCGTAGCCGCCATCCGGCAATACCGTGCGCAACGAACCTCAGGAAAACGTATGACGAAAAGGAGAACCTGTATCCGTGCTGACTCTGCTACATCTGCTTTCTGCCGTGGCGTTGCTGGTCTGGGGCACTCACATTGTCCGTACCGGCGTGATGCGCGTTTTTGGCGCCCGCTTACGTACCGTTCTCAGCCGCAGCGTTGAGAAAAAACCGCTCGCGTTCTGTTCCGGCATTGGCGTAACCGCGCTGGTTCAAAGCAGCAACGCCACGACTATGCTGGTCACCTCGTTTGTGGCCCAGGATCTGGTGGCGCTGACGCCTGCGCTGGTGATTGTTCTCGGTGCCGATGTAGGGACCGCGCTGATGGCGCGGGTGTTAACCTTCGATCTCTCCTGGCTGTCGCCGCTGCTAATCTTCATCGGCGTGATATTTTTCCTTGGCCGGAAACAGACCCGGGCCGGACAGCTCGGGCGCGTCGGGATCGGCCTGGGACTGATTCTGCTGGCGCTGGAGCTGATCGTCCAGGCCGTCACCCCCATTACGCAGGCGAGCGGTGTGCAGGTGATTTTCGCCTCGCTGACCGGCGACATCATGCTGGATGCGTTGATTGGTGCGGTGTTTGCGCTTATCAGCTACTCCAGCCTGGCGGCGGTGCTGTTAACCGCAACGCTGACCGCGGCGGGGATTATCTCCTTCCCGGTCGCCCTCTGTCTGGTGATTGGCGCGAACCTCGGCTCCGGCCTGCTGGCGATGCTCAATAACAGCGCCGCCAACGCCGCAGCCCGTCGCGTGGCGCTCGGCAGCCTGCTGTTTAAGCTGGTGGGGAGCCTGATCATTCTGCCGTTCGTTAACCCGCTGGCGAATCTGATGGATAACCTGTCGCTGCCGGAATCGGAGATGGTGATCTACTTCCACGTCTTCTACAACCTGGTGCGCTGCGTGGCGATGGTGCCTTTTGCCGGGCCGATGGCGCGCTTTTGTGAACGTATTATCCGCGACCAGCCTGAGCTGGATATGCGACTCAAGCCAAAACATCTGGACTCATCCGCCCTTGATACGCCGGCGCTGGCGCTGGCCAATGCCGCCCGCGAAACGCTGCGCATGGGCGATGCGATGGAGCTGATGCTGGAAGGGCTGAAAAAGGTGATGCATGGCGAGCCGCGGGAAGAGAAAGATCTGCGTAAGCTCGCCGACGATATCAACGTGCTTTATACCGCCATCAAACTCTATCTGGCGCGGATGCCGAAAGACGAGCTGGCGGAAGAGGAGTCCCGCCGCTGGGCGGAGATCATCGAGATGTCGCTCAACCTTGAGCAGGCCTCCGATATCGTCGAGCGCATGGGAAGTGAAATCGCCGACAAATCGCTGGCGGCCCGCCGGGCGTTCTCCCTTGAGGGCGTCAAAGAGCTGGATGCACTGCACGATCAGCTGCTTGCTAACCTGAAGCTGGCGATGTCGGTCTTTTTCTCCGGGGATGTGCCCAGCGCCCGCCGTCTGCGCCGCAACAAACACCGGTTCCGTATCCTCAACCGCCGCTATTCCCACGCGCACGTTGACCGACTGCACCAACAGAACGTGCAGAGCATCGAGACCAGTTCCCTGCACCTGGGGCTGCTGGGCGACATGAAACGCCTCAACTCCCTGTTCTGCGCGGTGGCGTACAGCGTGATGGAGCAGCCGGATGAGGACGACGATCGGGATGAGTATTAACTGTTCACATGTTTGATGGTTAAGCCAAGGCCCAGCGCTTTCATCACGGCGAGCGTGGTTTTAAGCGTTGGGTTGCCTTTTTCACTGAACGAGCGGTAGAGCTGCTCTCGTGATAATCCCGTTTGTTCTGCAATGGTCGACATGCCTTTAGCGCGAGCAACCACTCCCAGTGCCTCAGCGATAAAGGCAGGATCGCCAGTTTCGAGCGCGTCAGTTATAAAGATGGCGATCTGCTCATCGTCTATCAGAGCATTCGCGGGATCGTAGGAGGTTAATTTATTCATGGAGGATTACTCCTGCAGTTTTAAGGTTCTGGCAAGCACCCTGGCCAGAAGGATATCTTTGTCCTGACTACTTTTGTCGCCGCCGCATAACAGCAGAATGATGCGCTTGCCATGCTGTTTGAAGTAGATCCTGTAACCAGGACCGACGTGGATCCTAAGCTCGCTTACGCCTTCACCTACAGGTTTCACGTCACCCGGTAATCCGTTTGCCAGCCGGAACAGGCGGGCTGCTATCACTGTTTTCGCACGTCGGTCTTTTAAATTTTGCTCCCAGCAGCGAAAGGGTTCTGTCTGAACGAGCTCTTTCATACTACTCCCTGTTGTTTATAAACTACAAAACTATATGCACAGGGAATGAAAATAAAAGTGATAGGGTGAACCCGTAAAGCCTCAAACTTCAAATGCTGAAAGCGCTTCGCAAACAACTCAACCTCGCTTTTTCGCCAGCGGCTGATCTTTTTACCAGCCCAAACCTAAGGTATATTTCGCCTCTACAGGAGAAATTATGCTGCCAACTCAATCCACCCGATTAAACAAATATATTAGCGAGAGCGGGATCTGCTCGCGTCGCGAGGCTGACCGTTACATCGAACAGGGCAACGTGTTTATCAACGGTAAACGCGCCACCATTGGCGATCAGGTCGCCCCTGGCGACGTGGTTAAAGTGAATGGTCAGGCGATCGAGCCGCGTAACGCAGAAGACCTGGTATTTATCGCGCTGAATAAACCGGTTGGGATTGTCAGTACCACGGAAGATGGCGAGCGCGACAACATCGTTGATTTCGTTAACCACAGCAGCCGTATCTTCCCGATTGGCCGCCTGGACAAAGACTCTCAGGGGCTGATTTTCCTCACCAACCACGGCGATCTGGTGAACAAAATCCTGCGTGCCGGTAACGACCACGAGAAAGAGTACATCGTCACGGTCAACAAACCGGTAACTGACGAATTCATTCGCGGGATGGGGGCGGGCGTACCGATCCTCGGCACGGTCACGAAAAAGTGCAAGGTGAAGAAAGAGGCGCCGTTCGCGTTCCGCATCACCCTGGTTCAGGGGTTAAACCGCCAGATCCGCCGCATGTGCGAGCATTTCGGTTTTGAAGTGACGAAGCTGGAACGCACGCGCATCATGAACGTTAGTCTCACCGGCATCCCGCTGGGCGAGTGGCGCGATCTGACCGATGACGAACTGATTGAGCTGTTTAAGCTGATTGAGAACTCATCCTCGGAAGCGAAGCCAAAAGCCAAAGCGAAACCGAAAACCCAGGGCATCAAACGCCCGGTGGTTAAAGCGCCGCAATCAGAAGAGAAAAGCCGGGCGAAGCCTGCCGGAAACGGGAAGCGCTTTACTTCGCCAGGGCGCAAAAAGAAAGGGCGCTGATCAGCGCCTTCCACGGGTTGGAGTATTGGCCGACCAGGAAAACGTCGCCTCTTTATCCACCTTATAAGCCTGCTCTTTGCGAAGTTTGCGGGCTTTTTTAGCGTCCAGCTCACGCTGCGCCATCAGTTTGTCGATGTACTCTTTTTTGAGGTGATTGGTTTCGGCGTTGGTCAGCAGACGGCCATGGGCGATACGCGCGCGATCGAGCAGGGTTTTCAGTTCGCGCTGCTCGCTTTCCGTCATCTCTTTCTGGGTCAATCTTGGTGTGGACATACCTGAAGCCTCCTGTGAAAGAGGCTTCAGTGTAAAGCATGCCTTCGCTGCGGCGAAGCTGAATTAACCTTCCTTCACCACATCGCTTTTCTTTTGTTCATCGAGGGATTTACCCGACCAGTAACCCGCCAGCAGGGAGCCGGAAAGGTTATGCCATACCGAGAACAGCGCGCCAGGCAGAGCTGCCAGTGGTGAGAAGTAAATTTTGCCGAGCGCAGCGGCCAGACCCGAGTTCTGCATCCCGACCTCAATCGCCAGCGTGCGGCAGGTGGATTCGTCAAAGCCGAACAGCTTCCCGCCCCAGTAACCGCCCAGCAGACCGATTGTGTTATGCAGCACCACGGCGATAATCACCACGAAGCCCACAGAGGCGATATGCGCCGCAGAACCGGCCACCACCGCGCTGATGATTGCCAGAATACAGATCATGGAAAACGCTGGCAGGTACGGCTCAACGGCTTTCACTACCCGCGGGAACAGGTGATGGATAACCAGCCCCAGCGCAATCGGGATCACCACGATTTGCAGAATGCTCAGCAGCATCCCCATCACGTCCACCTGAATGTGGGCATCCACATACAGACGCGTCAGCAGCGGGGTGGCAACCACGCCCACCAGGGTGGAGACGGAGGAGATGGTCACCGACAGCGCCACATCCCCTTTTGCCAGATAGATCATCACGTTGGACGCCGTGCCGCTGGCCACGCTGCCCACCAGCACCATGCCTGCGGAAAGGTCCGGCGGCATCTTAAAGGCGATAGCCAGCGCCCATGCCGCCAGCGGCATCACCAGATAGTGCAGGAAAATACCTGCCGCCACCGGGGCCGGACGCGACAGCACGCGTTTGAAGTCGTCGATCTTGAGGTGCACGCCCATGCCGAACATGATCAGCATCAGCAGCGTGGTGACCCACGGACCGATAGCGGTAAAGGTGGTTGGGGTGTAATAGGCTAAAACAGAGAGCAGCAGCGCCCATAACGGGAACAGCCGGGTGATGGCGGATAACATACGGATTCCTTGCGATTTGTTGTGTCATGTAGTTATAAAAAAGCCGGGATCGAGCCCGGCTTAGAGATAGTGTTTATCCTGCTAATGAATTTTGTTCAACCAAATTTTCTTCATGATCCCGGATGGAGGCCTTCCCAGCTCAGGCCAAAACGGGTGAGATATTTGCGCAGCCTGTCGGCGTCGTTAGGCACGGCCTTTTTCATTCGGGAGACGGCGAAGAGTTCGCGTCCGGCCTCGGATAATGAGGCGCTACGGCGACACACCTCCAGCACGGTTTCCAGCTGTCGCTGGTCAAAGAGATCCAGCGCCATCGCCGCTAACGGTCTGGCGGTTTGCCAGCTCTCCTGCAGCCTGAGGATCTCTTCCTCAACAAGCGCTAAGGTGATGCGCCCCTGTTCGGCAAGCGTGGCCATTCGCGCCACGGAGGAACCCAGTTCACGAAAGTTACCGCGCCATAACGCCTGAGGCGAGTCAGCAAAACGCAGATAGCGCTCTCGTGCCTCTTTATCGAAGCGAACCTGAGATTGCGCTTCGGCCGCAAAGCGCTGCAGTTCGTACTCCACGTTCGGGGCGATATCTTCCCGGCGCTGCGCCAGGCCGGGCAGGGCAAAACTCCACATATTGATCCGGGCGTAGAGATCTTCGCGGAAGCGACCTTCCGCCACCCACTGGCGCATATCCCGGTGCGTGCCGGCAATTAGCTGAAAATCGCTCCTGACCTCTTTATCGGAGCCAAACGGAAAGAAGGTTTTTTCTTCGATAGCTTTCAACAGCATGGCTTGTTCGTCGAGGCCAAGCTCGGCTATTTCATCTAAAAATAGCACGCCGCCGTCCGCCTCGCGCAGCAGCCCGGCGCGGGCCGTGGCTGCCCCGGTAAATGCCCCTTTGACATGGCCGAAAAGTGTCGACATGGCGTTATCACCCCGCAGCGTGGCGCAGTTTACCGCGACCAGCCTGCCAGCCAGCTGATGGCGAGACTGCTTCAGCTGATAGATGCGGTTTGCGAGAAAGGATTTTCCGGCCCCCGTTGGGCCAGTCAGCAGAACCGGGGCGGTCGAGCGCAGCGCCACACGCTCAATCTGATCGATCAGGGCGTTGAAGGTGGCATTGCGGGTATCAATTCCGGCTTTCAGGAACGAAACGGATTCCTGCTGTTCGCGCTGAAAGCGGCTGGTCAATGTGGCGTAGCGGCTTAAATCCAGGTCGATGATTGAGTAACGTCCGACGGGGACGGCCTCTTCGGGCGCATCCCTGCTGGCGGGACCGGTCTGGATCAGGCTGGCGGGGAGATACCGCGCTTCGGTTAACAAAAACCAGCAGATCTGCGCCACGTGGGTGCCGGTGGTGATATGCACCAGGTACTCTTCATGTTCGGTGTCAAACTTGTAGTGTGTGGCGAAGTCGAGAAACGCGGCGTAGACCTCTTCAAAATCCCAGGGATCGGCAATAGTAACGGGATACGGGCGCACAGTGGTGTGGGGTGAAAGCAGCCTGATATCTTCCGTTATCTGTTCCGCCATTCCCCGATCCTGGGGCTGGTGGAGCAGCTCAAGCCGGTCGACAGGGAGATCGGGCTGCTGGCAAAGCCCGACTGTCGGGCGCCATTTGCGCAGGCGGTTGGCCCGCTTCCCGCGTTTGTCCATTACCGTGCCCAGTACCCCAATCACTACCCGCCGCTTTTTCATGTTTATCCTGCAAGATAAAGTTCGATACTAAAAGATAAAAATAATCTGTGGGTTAAGCAATCTCCGGCGAAAGAGATAAAATAAAGAGCAATATAATCATACGGATAGATTTTTTTTATGCAGTATGAAGATTCTGGCACGCTTCTGGCAATACTTACCGGTAACAGACTGCCCTGAGGATGAGCAAATGAAACCGAACGATTTTGACGTTTTAACGGCGCAGCACAGCGCACCGGTAAAAATGTGGACGCACGGGGTGCCCGTTGAGCCAGAGGCGCGTGAGCAACTGCTGAATACCGCAAAGATGCCCTTTATTTTTAAACATCTGGCGGTGATGCCGGATGTGCATCTCGGCAAAGGCTCCACCATTGGCAGCGTGATCCCCACCAAAGGGGCCATCATTCCCGCGGCGGTGGGTGTAGATATCGGTTGCGGGATGATCGCCGTGCGGACATCGCTAATGGCAGGCGATCTGCCGGACAACCTCCACGGATTGCGCAGCGCCATTGAACAGGCGGTGCCGCATGGGCGTACCAGTACCCGCTCCCGTCGCGATAAAGGGGCGTGGGAAAAGACGCCGGATGTTGTGGATAGCCACTGGGCGCAGCTGGCCCCGCGCTTTAAACGGCTGACGGATAAATATCCGCAGCTGCTGAAAACCAATAACCATCAGCATCTGGGAACGCTGGGGACCGGTAACCACTTTATTGAAATCTGTCTGGACGAAGCGGATCGCGTCTGGGTCATGTTGCACAGCGGCTCGCGTGGTGTGGGCAATGCGATCGGCAATGTATTTATTACCCTGGCGCAGCAGGATATGCAGCAGCACATCGCCAACCTGCCTGACAGAAATCTGGCCTATTTCCAGGAGGGAAGCCGGCACTACAACGACTACATCGAAGCCGTGGAGTGGGCGCAGGATTTTGCCCGCCATAACCGCGAGGTGATGATGTCCCGCGTGCTGGCCGCGCTTTCGCGCAGTGTGCCAAAGCCTTTCCTGACCCAGCAGGAGGCGGTGAATTGCCATCACAACTATGTGCAGAAAGAGCGTCATTTTGGTGAGGACGTGCTCGTCACGCGCAAAGGGGCGGTGTCGGCGCAGAAGGGCGAGATGGGGATCATCCCCGGCTCGATGGGGGCTAAGAGCTTTATCGTTCGCGGCCTGGGCAATGAAGAGAGCTTCTGCTCCTGCAGCCACGGCGCAGGGCGGGTGATGAGCCGCACGGCGGCCAAAAAACGCTTCACCGTTGCGGATCAGATCCGCGCCACGGCGCACGTCGAGTGCAGAAAAGACAGCGAGGTCATCGATGAGATCCCGATGGCCTATAAAGACATCGATGCCGTCATGGCGGCGCAAGCCTCACTGGTCGAAATCGTCCATACCTTGCGCCAGGTGGTCTGTGTAAAAGGATAAAAAGATGGCTAACAACGGTGTAGATGCCGCCATGCGCGAGCGCGTGCGGCAGCAGCTCAATGAAATAGAGCAACGATTCAATGTGACCGTGCTGTATGCCTGTGAATCGGGCAGCCGGGGCTGGGGCTTTGCGTCGCCGGACAGCGATTATGACGTGCGATTCCTGTATGTGCATAAACCGGACTGGTACTTGCGCGTGGAGCCGCAGCGGGACGTCATCGAACTGCCCATCGATGACGAACTGGACGTGAGCGGCTGGGAGTGGCGTAAGGCGCTTGGCTTGCTGAAAGCGGCCAACCCCACGCTTATCGAGTGGCTGGATTCGCCGGTTGTCTATCAGCAGAACGAAACGGTGGTAACGCAGTTACGCGCGCAGGTGCCCGCCTGGTTTTCCCCGGTGCGCGCGCGCTGGCACTACTACTCTATGGCGCGCAAAAACTTCCGTGGATACTTACAGGGGGAAGAGGTGAGGCTGAAGAAGTACTTTTACGTCTTACGTCCACTGTTAGCGGTGCGATGGGTCGAAGCCGGGAAAGGTGTGCCGCCGATGCGCTTTGCCGAACTGCTGGCGGGAAGTGGGCTTGATGCGCCGTTACGTCAGGAAATCGATGACTTAGTGGCGATAAAGCAGCGTGCCGGAGAAGCGCAATACGGCTCCAGACGCCCTTTGTTGCATGCTTTCATCACCCGGGAGCTGGCGCGAGGCGAAAACCCGCCGACGCTGCCTGACAGCCGCGACGGTGATATCAAATCGCTGGATTCGCTCCTGATGAGAACGGTTCTGGCAGAATAAAAAAATGGCCCGGATATCCGGGCCATTTTTCTGTTATTCAAACAGATTATGATGCAGTTTTTGCACAACCTGCTCCGCTTCGGCGCCCGGCACCAGGAAGCACAGGTTGTAGCTGGATGCGCCGTAGCAAATCATGCGGATGTTGAACGGCTCCAGCACGCCAAACACCTCTTTGCCCACGCCGCTGGCGCGGGACAGTTCGTTACCGATGATTGCCACCAGGGCGAGATCTTCTTCCACCTCAACGCGGCACAGCTCAGAGAGCTCCATCAGCAAGGACTGCGTAAGTAGGGTGTCGCCGGTGGAGGTTGAGCCGGTGGTATCCAGCGTCAGGGCGATATTCACCTCTGAGGTGGTCACCAGGTCCACGGAGATGCTGTGGCGCGCCAGAATGCTGAACACTTCGGCCAGGAAGCCGCGGGAGTGGAGCATGCTCAGGCTATGCAGGGTGAGCAGGGTCTGCTTGCGGCGCAGCGCCAGGGCGCGGAACAGCGGTGGGTTTTCGGTGGTATTGCACACCATGGTGCCGCCCGCTTTTGGATCTTTACTGGAGCCGACGAACACCGGAATGTCGCTGCGCACTGCCGGCAGCAACGTCGCCGGGTGGAGCACTTTCGCGCCAAAGGTCGCCATCTCGGCGGCTTCTTCAAAGGCGATCACGTCAATACGTTTTGCGGTAGGCACCACGCGCGGATCGGTGGTGTAGATGCCCGGCACGTCCGTCCAGATATCAACCCGGGAAGCCTGCAGCGCTTCGCCCAGCAGGGCGGCGGTGTAGTCGCTGCCGCCACGGCCCAGGGTGGTGGTACGGCCTTTCGCTTCGCTACCGATAAAGCCCTGGGTGATGACAATCCCTTCCGCCAGACGCGGTGCCAGCTGTTGGGTGGTCAGTTCGGCGATGGCGGCAACGTCCGGCTCGGCGCGACCAAAACGGTCGCTGGTGCGCAGCACTTTACGCGCGTCGAACCACAGCGACTGCACGTTACGCTCGCGCAGCACTTCAACAAACAGCAGGGTGGACATCAGCTCACCGTGGCTGACCAGCTCGTCGGTCAGGGCGGTGGAGGTGGCCAGAGAGGCGGCTTCGGCCAGGGTGATGATATTTTCCAGCAGGCGCTCAATCTCTTCGCTGATCACGCTCGGATCGCGCAGACGGCCAAGGATGTCGAACTGAATTTTGTGCAGGGCAGCCAGCTTCTCCTGGCGCTCGCTCGCTTCCAGCCCTTCTGCCAGGGCAACCAGCAGATTAGTGACGCCAGCCGAAGCGGACAACACCACCAGCCGGGTATCAGGATCGGCCAGCACCACATCGGCGCTGCGGTTCATGGCATCAAAATCGGCCACGCTGGTACCGCCAAATTTGGCGACAACAAAACTCGTCATAACAACCTCGTGTCAGGGAAGGAAAAGAGCGACCATGGCACAAGGACAAAATAGTTTTATCGGTGCAGGCGCAAATACCGTGTGTATAAATAAAATGTGTGAAGGATCCTGTCAACGCCGGGATTATGCGGATTTTTCATGCTGCATTCCATATGAGAAACAGGACTTATAACAGCTATACTTTTGGAGCTTTTGCGCTGCACTTGATGCAGGCCAGGCCAATGGCATAAAAACCATCACAATTTTTAGCGACAGAGGCTACAATCGACCGAGGTCACAATTCTCAATTCAGAAGAGTATTGCTATGAAAAATATCAATCCAACGCAGACTGCAGCCTGGCAGGCATTACAGAAACACTTTGATGAGATGAAAGACGTCACCATCGCGGAGCTGTTCGCGAAAGACGGCGATCGTTTCAATAAGTTCTCCGCGACCTTCGACGATCGGATGCTGGTGGATTTTTCCAAAAACCGCATCACCGAAGAGACGCTGGCAAAACTGCAGGATCTGGCGAAAGAGACCGATCTGAGCGGTGCCATCAAGTCCATGTTCTCCGGCGAGAAGATCAACCGCACCGAAGATCGTGCCGTGCTGCATGTGGCACTGCGTAACCGTAGCAATACTCCGATTATCGTTGACGGCAAAGACGTGATGCCGGAAGTCAACGCCGTGCTGGAAAAGATGAAAACCTTCTCTGAAGCAATCATCTCAGGCCAGTGGAAAGGCTACACCGGCAAACCGATCACCGACGTGGTGAATATCGGTATCGGCGGCTCCGACCTCGGCCCGTTCATGGTGACCGAAGCGCTGCGTCCTTACAAAAACCACCTCAACATGCACTTTGTCTCTAACGTCGATGGTACCCACATCGCCGAAGTGCTGAAAAAAGTGAACCCGGAAAGCACCCTGTTCCTGGTGGCGTCCAAAACCTTCACCACCCAGGAAACCATGACTAACGCCCACAGCGCGCGCGACTGGTTCCTGAAAACGGCCGGTGACGAGCAGCACGTGGCGAAACACTTCGCGGCGCTCTCCACCAACGCTAAAGCCGTAGGCGAGTTCGGGATCGACACCGCCAACATGTTTGAATTCTGGGACTGGGTTGGCGGTCGCTACTCCCTGTGGTCCGCAATCGGCCTGTCCATCATCCTCTCCGTGGGCTACGACAACTTTGTTGAGCTGCTCTCCGGCGCGCATGCGATGGATAAGCACTTCTCCACCACTGCCCCTGAGAAAAACCTGCCGGTGCTGCTGGCGCTGATCGGGATCTGGTACAACAACTTCTTTGGCGCGGAAACCGAAGCGATCCTGCCGTACGACCAGTACATGCACCGTTTCGCAGCCTACTTCCAGCAGGGCAACATGGAATCCAACGGCAAATACGTTGACCGTAACGGCAACGCCGTGGATTACCAGACTGGCCCAATCATCTGGGGTGAGCCGGGCACCAACGGCCAGCACGCGTTTTACCAGCTGATCCACCAGGGCACCAAAATGGTACCTTGCGATTTCATCGCGCCGGCCATCACCCATAACGCGCTGTCTGACCACCATCCGAAGCTGCTGTCGAACTTCTTCGCGCAAACTGAAGCGCTGGCGTTCGGGAAAGCGCGTGATGTGGTTGAGCAGGAGTATCGCGATCAGGGTAAAGATCCGGCAACCCTGGATCACGTGGTGCCGTTCAAAGTGTTCGAAGGCAACCGTCCGACCAACTCCATCCTGCTGCGTGAGATCACCCCGTTCAGCCTGGGCGCGCTGATTGCCCTGTATGAGCACAAAATCTTCACTCAGGGCGCAATCCTGAATATCTTCACCTTTGACCAGTGGGGCGTAGAGCTCGGCAAACAGCTGGCGAACCGCATTCTGCCGGAGCTGGGTGACGATAAGGACATCAATAGCCATGACAGCTCTACTAACGGCCTGATTAACCGTTATAAAGCCTGGCGCGCATAATTTTGCGGTTGTGAACAACGCCGGGCGGCACTCCGTTTGCCCGGCCTACAGGTCTTGTAGGCCCGGTAAGCGCAGCGCCACCGGGCTTTTTTGCACAAAATATAAACAAAAAATATAGATCCCCGTCACATTTTTGCGTTATACAGGAACCTCGCCCCGGAGAATGAGGTGCTGTATGACATCCCTGACTCGCCCGCGTGTTGAGTTCATCTCAACCATTCTGCAGACCGTGCTGAACCTGGGTCTGCTGAGCCTTGGCCTGATCCTGGTCGTCTTCCTCGGTAAAGAGACGGTGCATCTGGCTGATGTGCTTTTTGCCCCTGAGCAAACCAGCAAATACGAGCTGGTTGAAGGGCTGGTGGTCTACTTCCTCTACTTTGAATTTATCGCCTTGATCGTGAAGTACTTTCAGTCTGGCTTTCACTTCCCGCTGCGTTACTTTGTCTACATTGGCATTACCGCGATTGTGCGACTGATTATCGTCGATCATAAATCGCCCCTCGACGTGTTGCTCTATTCGGCGGCGATCCTGCTGCTGGTGATGACACTCTGGCTGTGCAACTCGAAGCGACTGAAACGGGAATAAAAAAGGGCGGCCCGAGGGCCGCCGAAAACAGTCACAAGTTTTGGATTAATACATCAAGGCAAAGTTGAGGGTTGCAGTGGAATAACAATGAAGCTTAACCTTTCACGCCCCCCGCGGTCAGGCCGTTCACCAGCCAGCGCTGGGCCAGCAGGAACACGACGGTGATCGGGATGGCAGAGAGCACGGCGGCTGCGGCAAAGTCGCCCCACAGGTAGTTTTGCGGGTTGAGGTATTGCTGCATCCCTACCGCCAGCGTGTAGCTGTTCACATCACGCAGCAGCAGCGAGGCCACCGGCACTTCGGTGATGGCGGCGATAAACGACAGAATAAACACCACCGCCAGAATCGGGACCGACAGCGGCAGCAGCACCAGGCGGAACGCCTGCCACGGCGTCGCGCCATCCAGCGAGGCCGCTTCTTCCAGCGAGTTGTCGATGGTTTCGAAATAGCCTTTGATGGTCCAGACGTGCAGTGCAATCCCGCCGAGATAGGCGAAGATCACCCCGCCGTGGGTGTTCAGACCGATAAACGGCACGTACTGGCCGAGGCGGTCAAACAACGCGTACAGGGCCACCAGCGACAGCACCGCAGGGAACATCTGGAAAATCAGCATCCCTTTCAGCAGCGTCGCTTTACCCGGGAAGCGCATACGGGCAAAGGCGTAGGCGCAGGTGGTGGAGAGCGTCACAATACCGATCGCGGTGATAGTGGCGACTTTCACCGAGTTCCACAGCCACAGCAGCACCGGGAACGGCGGCGGCGTGACGCGGCCGTCGGCGTGCTCAACGCTGAAGCCCAGCGCCAGCTTCCAGTGCTCCCAGGAGATTTCGTCCGGGATCAGGCTGCCGGTGGCGAAGTTCCCCGAACGCAGGGAGATGGCGATAACCATCAGCAGCGGGAACATGATCGCCGCGATAAAAATCAGCAGCCCTAAGTGCGTCACGAGGAGGCGCAGTTTCTGAGATTTGGGTTGTACCATAGCCATAATATGTGCCCTCCTTAGTCGAATTTCATGCGGGTGGCTTTCAGGTTCACGATAGCCAGCGCGCCTACCAGCAGGAAGATCAGGGTGGCGATGGCCGCCGCCAGACCGAAGTCCTGACCACCGCCGCCTTCGAAGGCGATACGGTAGGTGTAGCTGACGAGCAGGTCGGTGTAGCCTGCTGGCGTGGTGGTGCCGAGACGGTCCGGGCCACCGTTGGTCAACAGCTGAATCAGCACGAAGTTGTTAAAGTTAAAGGCGAAGCTGGCGATCATCAGCGGCGTCAGCGGCTTGATCAGCAGCGGAAGCGTAATCTTGAAGAAGTTCTGGAACGGGGTCGCACCGTCCATGGCCGAGGCCTCGTACAGGTCATCCGGGATCGCCTTCAGCAGCCCCATGCACAGGATCATCATGTACGGATAGCCGAGCCAGGTGTTAACGATGACGATCATGCTGCGGGCGGTGGTCGGGTCGCTGAACCACGCCGGTTTGATGCCAAACAGGCTGCTCAGCATCATGTTGATCTCACCAAAGCTCTGGTTGAACAGCCCTTTGAAAATCAGAATCGAGATGAACGACGGTACGGCGTACGGCAGAATCAGCAGGACGCGATAGATCGCTTTGCCTTTCAGGGATTCCCACTGCACCAGGCAGGCCAGCACCATGCCCACGGCCACGGTCAGGATCACGGTGAGCACCGAGAAGACCACGGTCCAGACAAAGATAGCGAAGAACGGTTTCTGGATGCCTTCGTCGGTAAAGACGCGGGTGAAGTTGTCCCAGCCGATGGTCACGGTGTAGCCCGGGCTGAGCTTATCGTCACCCCAGTTGCCGTCGGCATTCACGGACTGGTAGAAGCCGACGTCGTTATTCGGGCGGTACTTCACGCCGGTCTGGTTGTTGGTGAGCGTGCTGTCATCGCCCAGCGTATACAGCGGGCGGGTGCCGGAGAACTGGCGCAGCGAGCTCATAATGACTTTGCTTTCGTCCGGCAGCTCAGCGGTCAGCTGGGTCAGGGCCTGACGATTCTGGGTGATGATACGCAGGTTGGCGCGTTCGCCTTCCGGCAGCGCGTCGGCTTCTTTCAGCGCCAGTTTCTGCTCGCCGCCAAATTTAAAGGCGTCGGAGACGTAGTATTTGCCCGCGGCATCGTCGGTCAGCGCCAGCTTCCACTCGTCGCCAGCAGGGTAGAGACCAAAGTTAAAGGTCTTACCGGCCTGATAGGAGCGATCCATCAGCACCTGCTGGGCGCGCTCCTGAGCGAGCTGGTTGGTGCTGCTGTAGTTAGTGAAGGCGATGGCGATGGTGCAAATGAGGGGGAACAGGACAAACAGCCCCATCCCGGCCACACCCGGATAAACATAGCGCCAGGCATAGGCTTTGCGGTTAGCAAAAATATAGAGGCCGATTGAGCTTAAAATCAGCGTCATCGCGGCAAACAGGTACTCCCCCTGGGCGTACATCAAAACAACAAGGTAACCCACCAGCAAACCCAGCAGACCAATCACTGACCATTTCAGCGTGTCGCTTTGCCACCAGTGTTTCTTTTTAACGACATCCATGGGGTTCTTCCTCTACAACAAATTCTGTTCTCCCTCTCCCCTCAGGGGAGAGGGCCGGGGTGAGGGGGCTCATGCGACCCTCACCCTAACCCTCTCCCTAAAAGGGAGAGGGGATAACGGCATTACTTGGTAATACGGCCCTGTGCATCTTTCAGCGCGGCATCCACGGTCTGACGACCGCTTGCTGCGTTGATGACCGCAGTACGGGTGGCATACCAGAAGGCAGCCATCTGCGGGATGTTCGGCATGATTTCGCCTTTCTCGGCGTTGCTCATGGTTGCCGCGATACGTGGATCTTTCGCCAGGGTTTCCTGGAAGGATTTCAGCGCGACAGCGCCCAGCGGTTTGTCCTTGTTAACTTCTTCCAGACCCTGATCGGTCAGCAGGTAGTTTTCGAGGAACTCTTTCGCCAGCTCTTTGTTCGGGCTGGCGGCATTGATACCGGCACTCAGCACGCCAACGAACGGTTTAGACGGCTTGCCTTTGAAGGTTGGCAGCACCGCGACGCCGTAGTTGATTTTGCTCTTGTCGATGTTGGACCACGCCCACGGACCGTTGATGGTCATCGCGGTTTCGCCCTTGTTGAAGGCCGCTTCGGCGATGGAGTAGTCGGTATCCGCGTTCATCTGTTTGTTCTTGATCAGGTCAACCAGGAAGGTCAGACCCGCTTTCGCGCCTGCGCTGTCCACGCCGACGTCTTTCACGTCGTATTTGCCGTTTTCAAACTTGAACGCATAACCGCCGTCGGCAGCAATCAGCGGCCAGGTGAAGTACGGCTCTTGCAGGTTGAACATCAGCGCGCTCTTACCTTTCGCCTTCAGCTCTTTATCCAGCGCCGGGATCTCTTCCCAGGTTTTTGGCGGGTTCGGTACCAGGTCTTTGTTGTAGATCAGGGAGAGCGATTCAACCGCAACCGGGTAAGCAATCAGCTTGCCGTTGTAACGCACGGCGTCCCAGGTGAACGGGAACAGCTTGTCCTGGAAGGCTTTATCCGGAGACACTTCCGCCAGCAGGCCAGACTGTGCGTAGCCGCCGAAACGGTCATGCGCCCAGAAGATAATGTCCGGGCCGTCGCCGGTGGCCGCAACCTGCGGGAATTTCTCTTCCAGCTTGTCCGGGTGCTCAACGGTGACTTTGATGCCGGTATCTTTCTCGAATTTTTTACCCACTTCGGCCAGGCCGTTGTAGCCTTTGTCGCCGTTAATCCAGATTACCAGCTTACCTTCTTCAATTTTGGCGAGCGCCGGAGCGGAAATCATCATTGCTGCCAGGGCGGACAATGCGAAAACGCGTGCGCCAGTCTTGATATTCATATCTGCCATCCTTTTTGGTGATGTGCTGTGGATACATTAAGGTGGTTCAACGTCGCTCAGTCTCCTTATTTGACATCCTCTTTCCATCCTCCTGTCCCCTACGCCCCACCCCCTCTTTATGTGATCTGCGTTGCATAACTTTCAGTTATGTGTCCCAGCGCACATAAAACCGCGGTCAATTTTGCCAGTGACATCACGAATTTAGCCTCAGCCCCCTGGGCGCGCTGTCTGAGTCCACTCTCTCATCCTCCCGCCTCCTCCCCCATAAAAAAGGCTGGGGGTGGAGGATTCGCGAGGCGGCCCGATACCGCATAGTCAGCCCATATTGAATGTTTCTGTTGATGACAGGCTGTAACAAGGGAGTAGGGCATGGCGAGCGTAGAACTGCGTAACGTAACGAAAGCCTGGGGCGATGTGGTGGTATCGAAAGATATCAATCTCGATATCCAGGAAGGTGAATTCGTGGTTTTTGTTGGCCCGTCAGGCTGTGGTAAATCCACGCTGCTGCGCATGATTGCCGGTCTGGAGACCATCACCAGCGGCGATCTGATGATTGGCGATACCCGGATGAACGATATCCCGCCTGCGGAACGCGGCGTCGGGATGGTATTCCAGTCTTACGCACTTTATCCCCATCTCTCCGTTGCCGAGAACATGTCGTTCGGCCTCAAGCTGGCTGGCGCAAAAAAAGAGACCATTAACCAGCGCGTGACCCAGGTTGCCGAAGTGCTGCAGCTGGCGCACCTGCTGGAGCGTAAGCCGAAGGCGCTCTCCGGTGGTCAGCGTCAGCGTGTGGCGATTGGCCGTACGCTGGTGGCAGAGCCGCGCGTGTTCCTGCTCGATGAGCCGCTGTCGAACCTCGACGCCGCGCTGCGCGTGCAGATGCGTATTGAGATCTCCCGTCTGCACAAACGCCTTGGCCGCACCATGATTTACGTCACCCACGATCAGGTCGAAGCGATGACCCTGGCCGACAAGATTGTGGTGCTGGATGCCGGTCGCGTGGCGCAGGTCGGTAAACCGCTGGAGCTCTATCACTACCCGGCAGACCGCTTTGTTGCGGGCTTTATTGGCTCGCCAAAGATGAACTTCCTGCCGGTGAAAGTCACCGCGACCGCCATTGATCAGGTTCAGGTCGAGCTGCCTAACCGCCAGCAGGTGTGGTTACCGGTAGACAGCGCGAACGTCAACGTAGGGGCCAACATGTCCCTTGGTATCCGCCCTGAGCATCTGCTGCCAAGCCACATCGCCGATGTGACTCTTGAAGGCGAGGTTCAGGTGGTTGAGCAGTTAGGTCATGAAACACAGATTCATATCCAGATCCCCGCCATTCGTCAGAACCTGGTCTACCGCCAGAACGACGTGGTGTTGGTAAAAGAGGGTGCCACATTCGCTATCGGCTTGCCGCCAGAGCGCTGCCATCTGTTCCGTGAGGATGGCACCGCATGTCGTCGGCTGCATCAGGAGCCCGGCGTTTAAGCAATCCCAATAATAAGCACGAAACCATCAGGTGAAGTGTTCAAAGAAAAGCAATGATCTCAGGAGATAGAATAATGATTACTCTGCGCAAAGTCCCTCTGGCACTCGCCATTGCGGCAGGCATCATGTCTGCCCAGGCCGGCGCTGTAGACTTTAAAGGTTATGCTCGTTCCGGCAT
Organism: Enterobacter sp. MF024; assembly: GCF_005843915.1. Taxonomy (NCBI): domain Bacteria; kingdom Pseudomonadati; phylum Pseudomonadota; class Gammaproteobacteria; order Enterobacterales; family Enterobacteriaceae; genus Enterobacter; species Enterobacter sp. MF024. Next base: position 29,158 of record NZ_VCBB01000006.1, read on the forward strand.
TGGCTGGACCGGGAGTGGTGGCGAACAGCAGTGTTTCCAGGCAACAGGTGCACAAAGTAAATACCGTCTCGGTAACGAATGTGAAACCTATGCTGAGATTAAACTGGGCCAGGAAGTGTGGAAAGAGGGCGACAAGAGCTTCTACTTCGACACCAACGTAGCCTACTCCGTTGCACAGCAGAATGACTGGGAAGCGACCAGCCCGGCATTCCGTGAAGCAAACGTGCAGGGTAAAAACCTGATCGAATGGCTGCCAGGCTCCACTATCTGGGCCGGTAAGCGCTTCTATCAGCGTCATGACGTTCACATGATCGACTTCTACTACTGGGATATCTCCGGTCCTGGTGCAGGTATCGAAAACATCGATCTGGGCTTCGGTAAACTGTCTCTGGCAGCGACCCGTTCTTCTGAGTCCGGCGGCTCTTCCGCGTTCTCAGACTTCGATACTGATGGCAACCGCGTTTACGACAATATCGTGCCAAACGACGTCTTTGACGTTCGTTTAGCGGGCATGGAAATCAACCCGGGCGGTACCCTGGAGCTGGGCGTTGACTACGGTCACACCAACATTCCTGACGACTACTACCTGCAGCCTGGCGCCTCTAAAGATGGCTGGATGTTCACCGCTGAACACACCCAGAGCATGCTGAAAGGCTTTAACAAGTTTGTGGTTCAGTACGCAACGGACTCTATGACCTCCAACGGTAAAGGTATCCCGCAGGGTGCGAGCCTGAACAACGACGGTTCTCTGATCCGCGTTCTCGACCACGGTGCGATCACCCTGGCTGACCAGTGGGATCTGATGTACGTCGGTATGTACCAGAACATCGACCGCGACAATAACAACGGTACCGAATGGTGGACCGTGGGTGTTCGTCCGATGTTCAAATGGACACCAATCATGTCCACCCTGCTGGAAGTTGGCTACGACAACGTCAAGTCTCAGAAAACTGACGACACCAACAGCCAGTACAAAATCACCCTGGCGCAACAGTGGCAGGCAGGCGACAGCATCTGGTCCCGTCCGGCTATCCGCGTCTTCGCAACCTACGCCAAGTGGGATGAGAAATGGGGTTACGCAGACAACGGTGACACTGGCTACACCTCTGGCGTAGCGTATAACGACACCTCTGCGAAAACCTTCAGCCGTGGCGACAACGATGAGTGGACCTTCGGTGCCCAGATGGAAATCTGGTGGTAATACGTAACTGACCTAAAAGAGGGGCGCAAGCCCCTCTCTTCTTAGGGTACTGCGCGCTATTGCCTGGCCAACGCAGTGCTAACGCAATCTGAGGTAATAACAATGAAAATGAAAAAAAGTCTCGTCGCGCTGTGCCTCTCTGCAGGGCTGCTGGCAAGCGTTCCAGCCGTTACCCTCGCCAGCGTCAATTTCGTACCGCAAAACACCAGCGCCGCGCCTGCTATTCCGGGAGCCGCGCTCCAGCAGCTGGTCTGGACGCCTGTTGATCAGTCCAAAGCCCAGACAACCCAACTTTCTACCGGTGGCCAGACCTTAAACGTGGCGGGGATCGCCGGTCCGGTGGCAGCCTACAGCGTGCCGGCTAACATCGGCGAAATCACCCTGACGCTGACAAGCGTTGTGGATAAACAGACCAGCGTATTTGCACCGAACGTGCTGATTCTGGACCAGAACCTGACGCCATCGGCCTACTTCCCGAGCGAATATTTCACCTATCAGGAGCCGGGCGTGATGAGCGCCGATCGCCTGGAAGGGGTGATGCGCCTGACGCCAGCGCTGGGCCAGCAGAAATTGTATGTGCTGGTGTTCACCACCGATAAAGATCTGCAGCAAACCACCAAACTTCTCGATCCGGCTAAAGCCTATGCCAAAGGCACCGGCAACGCCGTACCGGATATCCCGGACCCGATTGCCCGTCACGTGACGGATGGCCAGCTGAAGCTGAAAGTGTCTACCAATAACGCCTCCAGCGTGCTGGTTGGCCCACTGTTTGGCTCTTCCGGCCCGGGCCCGGTCACGGTAGGTAATACCGCCGCACCTGCACCTGTGTATGCCGCACCGGCCCCAGCGCAAGCCGCCGCCCCGGTTGCCGCGCCAGCCGTTGCCCCGACTCCGGCTCCGGCGAAGAAGAGCGAGCCGGTACTGAACGATACCGAAACCTACTTCAATCAGGCCATTAAACAGGCAGTCGCAAAAGGTGACGTCGATAAAGCGCTGAAACTGCTTGATGAAGCAGAGCGTTTAGGCTCAACCACTGCCCGTTCCACCTTTATCAGCAGTGTAAAAGGCAAGGGGTGACCGTCTCCCCACAGTGCTGATTTTGTCAGTAGTTTGGTGCGCCCTTCCGGGCGCACTTTTTTTGCGCGGGATGCTGCTGTTGCATCTCTGTTGCGATAATGATCGCTAACTTGCGTTTGCCCGCCCTCATTGCCCGTTTCTGCGATACAATAGCTTTACGTTATGTATCGGAGAGTCTGGCATGTCACACCCCGCGCTTTTGCTCCTGCGTGCGCTGCGCTATTTCGACGAAATCCCCGCGCTGGAACCGGAGCAGCTCGACTGGCTGCTGCTGGAAGATTCCATGACCAAACGTTTTGAGCAGCAGGGCAAGAAAGTCACCGTCACCCTCATTCAGGAGGGGTTCGTCACGCCTGACGCGGTTGCGGATGAACTGCCGTTACTGCCGAAAGAGGCGCGCTACTGGCTGCGGGAGATCCTGCTCTGTGCCGACGGCGAGCCGTGGCTGGCCGGGCGCACCGTGGTGCCAGAGTCCACCCTCACCGGGCCGGAGATGGCGCTGCAGCAGATGGGCAAAACCCCGCTGGGGCGTTATCTGTTCACCTCCTCCGAGCTGACCCGTGATTTTATTGAAATTGGGCGCGATGCCGGGCTGTGGGGACGCCGTTCCCGCCTGCGCTTAAGTGGTAAACCCTTGATGCTGACCGAGCTGTTTTTACCGGCGTCACCGTTGTATTAAGAGGAAGAGAAAATGGAGTGGAGTCTGAAGCAGAACAAGCTGCTGGCGTACCACCGCCTGATGCGAACGGATAAGCCGATCGGTGCCTTATTGCTGCTGTGGCCGACCCTGTGGGCGCTGTGGGTGGCTACCCCCGGGCTGCCGCCGCTGTGGATCCTGGCGGTATTCGTGGCGGGCGTCTGGCTGATGCGTGCCGCAGGCTGTGTGGTTAACGACTATGCCGATCGCAAATTTGACGGCCACGTGAAACGCACGGCCAACCGCCCGCTACCGAGCGGCGATGTCACCGAGAAAGAGGCGCGCACGCTGTTTGTGGTGCTGGTCCTGCTCTCGTTCCTGCTGGTGTTAACCCTGAACACCATGACTATTCTGCTCTCCGTGGCAGCGCTGGCTCTGGCCTGGGTCTATCCGTTTATGAAGCGCTACACCCACCTGCCGCAGGTGGTGCTGGGTGCCGCCTTTGGCTGGTCGATTCCGATGGCGTTTGCCGCCGTCAGCGAAAGCGTGCCGCTGAGCTGCTGGCTGATGTTCCTGGCTAACATCCTCTGGGCGGTGGCTTACGACACCCAGTACGCGATGGTGGACCGCGACGACGACCTGAAGATTGGCATCAAATCGACCGCCATTCTGTTCGGTCGTCAGGACAAACTGATTATCGGGATTTTGCAGGTGGCGGTGCTGGCGCTGATGGTGGCGATTGGCTACCTGAACCAGCTTGGCGGAGCGTTCTACGCGGCGGTTGCGGCGGCGGGCGTGCTGTTTATCTACCAGCAAAAGCTGATTGCCAACCGCGAGCGCGAAGCCTGTTTTAAAGCGTTTTTGAATAACAACTATGTGGGGCTGGTGTTATTCCTGGGCCTGGCGGCGAGTTACCTCGCCTGAAAAAATGCCCGGTGGCGCTAGCGCTTACCGGGCCTACAGGTTCTGTATCGTAGGCCGGGTAAGGCGAAGCCGCCACCCGGCATTTTTTATGCACTACTCGCCCTGCGTCGCGCTCTCAATCGTTAAGCGCACATCGGAGGTAATCAGGTCCGCCAGCATCTGGTAAACCTTCATTGTCTCTTCCGGCTCGGCATCGCCGCTGTCACTGATATAACCCTCGTCACGCAGCGTCAACACCAGTGAACTGAAGACCGCTTTGTCGAAGAACTCCGGCGCGTTGATGCCGTGCAGCATCGACAGGCGCTGTGCCAGCGTGCGGCTCTCTTTCTCCAGCGTCCCGCGGTTGATCGACGGGTTGGCGCTCAGCAGCCAGAAGGTAATGGCGTAGCGCTGGACGGTTTCGCGTGCACCCGCTGCCAGCAGCTGCAGCGTACGTGAATGGGCCGTATTGATCACCAGCACGTCATCTTTCAGCGTTATCAGCCCCTGGCGAACCAGCTCTTCGATATGCTTATCCAGCACCTCTGCCAGCTCGTCGCTGTTCCAGCGCAGGAACAGTTCGGCTTTCAGCATCGGGTAGAGCGTCGTGACATTATCCAGCAGCGCCTGACGGGTGATCTGGCGATGCTGGGTTACGATGGCCGCCATCAGCGATGGCACCATCAGCATATGGGCGATGTTATTGCGGTAGTAGGTCATCAGTACCGCCTGCTCGCGCGGCAGAATGATGATATCGCCGATGGTGTCTTTCTCAACCTCGAACTTGTTCATCTGCAGGGCGTGATCGATGAGCTCGCTGGCGCTGGCGGTCGGTACCGTGGCGTCTGAGGCATAGGGCACGTTGCGCATCAGGTTCAGGTAGCAGTCGATCTGCTCGGTCAGCTGCTCGCGGGTGAGCGAACGCTGGCGCGAGGCAAGCAGGGCGGTACAGCACAGGTTCATGGCGTTGGCCGCCCCGGCGTTGTTAATCCGCACCATCAGATCGGCAGCAATGGCGTTAACCGTCGGTGTCAGCCAGGCCGGGCGCACCGCTTCGATGGGATCGATAGACTCGCGCCACTCCGGTACCCGGTTGTTAAGGTAGGTCATCAGCGGCATCGGTTCGCCGAAGTTTACATATCCCTGGCCGAGGTTACGCAGCTTGCTTAAGCCGCGCAGCATCTGCAGCAGGCTCTCTTTCTCTTTGGTAGCACCGCGCAGCTCTTTGGCGTAAGTGCCCACTTCCATCACGTGCTCGTAACCGATGTAAATCGGCACCAGGGTGATAGGGCGCGTGCCGCCGCGCAGCATCGCCTGAATGGTCATCGACAGGGTGCCGGTCTTCGGATCGAGCAGACGCCCGGTACGGGAACGGCCGCCCTCCACGAAGTACTCGACGGAATAGCCGCGGCTGAACAGCTCACCAAGGTATTCACGGAACACGGTGGAGTAGAGCTTGTTGCCTTTGAAGGTACGACGAATAAAGAACGCACCCAGACGACGGAAGATCGGGCCTGCTGGCCAGAAGTTGAGGTTAATGCCCGCCGCAATGTGCGGTGGCACCAGCCCCTGATGGTAGAGCACGTACGAGAGCAGCAGATAGTCCATGTGGCTGCGGTGGCAGGGCACGTAGACGATCTCATGGCCGTCGTGGGCCAGCTGGCGCACGCGCTCGGCGTTGTGCACGTTGATGCCCTGATAGAGACGGTTCCAGGTGAAGCTCAGGATACGGTCGCTCAGGCGGATCATCTCGTAGGAGAAGTTGGCGGCAATCTCTTCCATCAGGGCGATGGCGTTTTGCTGCGCCTTCTCATGGGAGATCTTTTTGCTGCGCGCTTCGTCTTCGACGGCACGGGCGATGGCTTTTGACGCCAGCAGTTTGTTAAACAGATCCTGGCGAGCAGGCAGGCGCGGGCCTACCGCGGCAAGACGCTGACGGGCAAAGTGCATACGCGCCACGCGGGCCAGCTTCTGGGCGATGGTTTTATCCGTACCGTGCTCATCGGCCATGCGGCGCAGTGAAACCGACGGTGAAAAACGGACAAAGCTGTCGCGGCCCAGCCAGTTGACGGCGAAAAACTTCTGTACCCCGTTAAGCATGCGCAACGGCGGGTTCTCTTCGCCTTTGTCGCGCCCCGGGCGACGGCCAAACATCACCGATACCGGCACCATCTGCACGTCCAGCAGCGGATTGCTGCGGTGCAGGTCGAGGTAGTCATGGAACAGCTTGATCGACTCTTCTTTCGGCGTGTACCAGGTGAAAACGCGAGGACCGCCGTGGATAAAGATGTAGCGTGGCAGCAGGGTGCCGTCGATCTCCAGCGGCTCCAGCGGATCCGGGAGATCGTGCGCCAGGCACTGGGCGCGCAGCGTCAGCAAGTCGGCCTTCGAGTTGTAAGGCAAAACGTACATAATAGGACGCGAGGTATCGAGTCCTAATTCCAGGGTTGGAACCGCCGGAATAGACTTGCTTTTTACCAGGACGCTTAATGGTAAATTAAGTAATTTGTAGTAAATTCGTGGCCAGCCAGACATAAACGATGTAAAGCCTCTGGTTAAAAATGCAATTGCGGCGCAAGGATAACAGAAAGCGCGCAAAATTTCTGTTGTTACCCGTCATACTTCCGGTGGCTGCGCCAGGCGCTTAAACCACCGTTTCTGACGCTATTTTCGAAGAAAGGTTTCTTTTAATGGCCAACAATACCACTGGGTTAACCCGAATTATTAAAGCTGCCGGCTATTCATGGAAAGGCATTCGTGCTGCCTGGATCAATGAAGCCGCTTTTCGCCAGGAGGGGATTGCTGTCATCGCGGCGATTATTATTGCCTGCTGGCTGGACGTTGATCCCATCACCCGCGTACTGCTGATTGGCTCGGTGATGTTGGTGATGATAGTCGAAATTCTGAACAGCGCGATCGAGGCGGTGGTCGATCGTATTGGTAGTGACTACCACGAGCTGTCGGGGCGGGCGAAAGACATGGGCTCCGCCGCTGTGCTGATGGCGATTATCGTTGCCCTGTTTACCTGGGTCACGCTGCTTTGGGGACATTTGCGATAAGCCTTCAGAAACCGAACAAGTCTCTGGTTTTTTATGCGGTTTGTGGTTCCAAAATCACCTTTAGCTGTATATACTCACAGCATAACTGTATATACACCCAGGGGGCGGAATGAAAGCGTTAACGACCAGGCAGCAAGAGGTGTTTGATCTCATTCGGGATCATATCGGCCAGACGGGAATGCCGCCGACGCGTGCAGAAATTGCGCAGCGTCTGGGCTTCCGTTCTCCAAACGCCGCTGAAGAGCACCTTAAAGCCCTGGCGCGTAAGGGTGTGCTTGAGATTGTGTCCGGCGCTTCGCGTGGTATCCGTCTGCTGGTTGAAGCAGAAGAGGGCCTGCCGCTCGTCGGTCGCGTCGCTGCGGGGGAACCGCTGCTGGCGCAACAGCATATTGAAGGCCACTATCAGGTCGATCCTGGCATGTTCAAACCGAGCGCGGACTTCTTGCTGCGCGTCAGCGGGATGTCCATGAAGGATATCGGGATTCTGGACGGCGATCTGCTGGCGGTGCATAAAACGCAGGACGTGCGCAACGGCCAGGTCGTTGTGGCGCGCATCGATGACGAAGTCACCGTTAAGCGCCTGAAGAAACAGGGCAACACGGTGCAGCTCCTGCCGGAAAACAACGAGTTTTCCCCGATTGTCGTCGATTTGCGTGAACATAACTTCTCCATCGAAGGGCTGGCGGTAGGCGTCATCCGAAACGGTGAATGGTTATAACGTCTTCCTGACAGACTGCGGCAACGCTGCAGTCTGCTTTTCCCGTCTCTCCCGGTCATACACATGTCTCTGCTGACTGCTTCAGACAAGGCGTTATGGCGTCTTGCCCTCCCGATGATCGTCTCCAATATCAGCGTCCCTCTGCTGGGGCTGGTGGACACTGCCGTCATCGGTCATCTGGATTCTCCTGTCTATCTTGGCGGTGTCGCCATCGGTGCGACGGCGACCAGCTTCCTGTTTATGCTGCTGCTCTTTTTGCGCATGAGCACCACCGGCCTCACTGCTCAGGCGTATGGCGCCAAAGATCCGCTGCGTCTGGCCCGGGCGCTGGTGCAGCCGCTGATCCTGGCTCTCGGTGCCGGGCTGCTGATTGTGCTGCTGCGCACGCCGCTTATCGACCTGGCGCTGCATATCGTAGGCGGCAGCGAGGATGTACTGCATCAGGCGCGACGCTTCCTTGAGATCCGCTGGCTCAGCGCCCCGGCATCGCTGGCGAATCTGGTGCTGCTCGGCTGGCTGCTGGGCGTGCAGTATGCCCGCGCGCCGGTGATCCTGCTGGTGGTGGGGAACCTGCTCAATATCGTGCTGGATCTGTGGCTGGTAATGGGGCTACAGATGAACGTCCAGGGCGCTGCCCTGGCGACCGCTATCGCCGAATACGCCACTTTGCTCATAGGCCTGTGGATGGTCTGGCGGGTACTGGCCCTGCGCGGTATTTCGCTGGCGCTGCTGAAAGCGAGCTGGCGCGGGAATATCCGCAAGCTGCTGGCCCTCAATCGCGACATCATGCTGCGCTCGCTGCTGCTACAACTCTGCTTCGGGGCGCTGACGGTGCTGGGCGCACGGCTGGGGCCGGAGATTATCGCCGTCAACGCTGTTCTGATGACGCTGTTGACCTTTACCGCCTACGCGCTGGATGGCTTTGCCTATGCGGTTGAGGCGCACTCCGGGCAGGCCTATGGCGCACGCGAAAGCGGCCAGCTGCGCGAGGTGTGGCGGGCAGCCTGCCGTCAGTCTGGTATGGTGGCGCTGGCCTTCGCCCTTGTCTATGCTCTGGCTGGCAACCAAATCGTTGCGCTGCTGACCTCTTTGCCCGAGCTGCGGGCGCTGGCGAGCCATTACCTTATCTGGCAGGTGGTTCTGCCGGTGGTGGGCGTCTGGTGCTATCTGCTGGATGGCATGTTTATCGGCGCAACCCGGGGAGCCGAGATGCGCAACAGCATGGCCGTCGCGGCCGCCGGATTTGGCCTCACGCTCTTTACCCTGCCGTGGCTCGGCAACCACGGCCTGTGGTTGGCGTTGAGCGTCTTCCTGGCCCTGCGGGGCCTGTCTCTGGCCTGGATCTGGCGGCGTCACTGGCGCAACGGCACCTGGTTTCAGTAGCGGCTTCGTCTGACGAAATGGTAAAAGATTCCGAATAACAAACCCAACGCCGCAGGCTTATCTATAATTATTATCACGTCCAGCACGAAATGAACTTCAGGACGAACTTAACCTTAACGACCGAACGAAGAGGAATCGATGATGAATAAAGACCAAGTCGGCGGTAACTGGAAGCAATTCAAAGGTAAAGTAAAAGAACAGTGGGGTGACCTGACTGACGATGACATGACCGTCATCGAAGGTAAACGTGACCAGCTGGTGGGTAAAATTCAGGAACGCTATGGATACGAGAAAGACCAGGCGGAGAAAGAAGTTGGTGACTGGGAAACCCGTAACAACTACCGCTGGTAATTAACTACTACCCGCAGGTACATGGATGTGCGCCCAGGGCGACCTTAAGGTCGCCCGTTTTTTTGTGCTCAGCGCGGCTTCTTTTTCAGCTGGATAGAGTGATCGTGTTGACAATTTTCCTGATGGCGGCAGGCCTCGACTTCAACGCAGTTGCGGCACAGGCCGTGCGCTTCAATCACATTATGGCGCAGGGCAAAGCCCATCTTCGCCGCCAGAGTATGCATAATATCTTCCACCCCTTCGGCACCTTCTTCCTTCACGCTGCCGCAGCGATCGCAGATAAACATCGCTGAGGTGTGGGTCGGCTGATCGAACAGGTGACACAGCACATAGCTGTTGGTCGATTCCACCTTATGCACAAAGCCCTGCTCAAGTAAAAAATCGAGCGCCCGATAAACGGTTGGAGGCTTCGCCTGCGGCTCGCTTTCGCGCAGCAGGTCGAGCAGATCGTAGGCGCTGATGGCCCCGTTCTGCAGGCTCAACAGACGCAACACTTCAAGGCGCTGCGGAGTCAGGCGCACATTGCGTTGCGCGCAGAGCTTTTCGGCTTGCGCTAACAGTGCCTGCATTGTGGTCGTTTCCATTTTGCACCTCGAATAACGTGGAATGAGAAACCCTCACTTTATCATGTTCTGGTCCAAACGCCGAGATCCACCGGGTATGCTATACCTGACGAAAACCCGCAGGAGAATAAAACCATGAAAAGACCTGACTGCATTCGACACTGGCGCGATGTCGAAGGCCCGGACAACTCCACCTATCCCGACAGTACAGAGCTTTTTTCCATTGGCGCGCCGCTGGCCCGCGCGCTGGGGCTCAGCCGTCTCGGTATCCACCACGAACGTCTGCCGCCGGGACGTCGCACCTCTTATCCGCATGCCGAAAGCGATGAAGAAGAATTTATCTTTGTACTGGAGGGTTATCCTGAAGCCTGGATCAACGGTTATTTATGGAAACTTGAACCGGGAGACAGCGTGGGATTTCCGGCCGGAACGGGCGTCTGCCACACCTTTATTAATAACACCACGGAAGAAGTGCGGTTATTAGTCGTGGGCGAAGCGAATAAAAAATATAACCGAATTTATTATCCGCTGAATGCGGTATATGCCGCTACCCGGGAAGATCGCTGGATAGATCATCCGCCACAATTTTTTGGTCCTCATGATGGAAAACCAGGGCGAAATTAATTTCTTGTTCTATAACTACTTAAAGCCATAAGGAAATCAACAGCTTAATCTAATACGAAAGTTTAAGATATATTCGGCTCCTAATACTTTTTTCACAGAGGACGTATTCCCCTGCGCGGCATATAGCCGCGGGGGTTAATTCACCCAAAATAAGTCAGGTGTCCTGTGAAAATAAAATTCAAACTTTCTGTGGCTGGAATTGCCACCACCTTTCTATTGGCTAATCAGGCTGGAGCAGCCAATACCTGGACGGAAGCACGTGGTGATGCAATGGGCGGGACAGGCGTTGCGTCGGCGCATTATAGCAGCGGGGTATTAATTAATCCGGCCCTGCTGGCAAAGTCGAAAGATGAGGATGATATTGCGGTTATTTTCCCCTCGGTGGGGGCGCAAATAAGCGATAAAGATAATTTGCAGGATAAGATCGACGAAATCAGCGATGAGATCAGCGACGATCGGCAGATGATCGACGATCTCACCGTGGCGGGGATCTTAGCCGATCCACAGGGAACGCTCAGGGAGCTGCAGGGGGCTGCAGGCAACCTGGCCGACCAGCTGGAGTTTCTCGAAGGTAAAACCGCCCACGCCAACGCAGGGGGTGGGATAGCCGTCAGTATACCGGGCTCGGGACTGTCGATGGCGTTTGTCGCCAAGGCCAATGCCCACGGGCGTGTCAGCTCGGAGATCGATCGGCAGGATATCGATTTTTTGCGCCGACTGCAGGGTAGCCCGGTGATGACTAACCAGATGGCGCTCGGGGCGGCGCGAAACGGCAGTGACGTGATTACCCGCAATCTTAACTCTGTCGCCATGGGCCGGGGGGCTATCGTCTCCGACTACGGTGTGGCAATCGCCCGTCAGTTTGAATTCAACGACCTGCCGGTTTCGGTGGGCGTGACGCCAAAGCTGCAGCAAACCTGGCTCTGGAACTACACCACCTCCATTTATACCTACGACAGCAGCGACTTTAGCAGCAGCCGCTACCGTAATGACGATACCAGCTTTAACGTCGATGTCGGCGTCGCGGTGGACTTCGGTGAAAACTGGACGGTGGGCCTGAGCGGGCAAAACCTCTTCTCGCGTGATATCGATACCAAAGACATCCGCATTCTCAACGGTCGTACCGGGCAAGAGGTGAGCTATCAGGACACCTACCAGATCCGCCCTCTGGTTACGGCTGGCGTGGCCTGGCACACCGGGCTGCTCACCCTCAGCGCCGATGGCGATCTGACCGAAACCAAAGGCTTCAAAAGTGAAGATAATGCCCAGTACGTCGGCGTGGGGGTGGAAATCACCCCGCTGGGCTGGCTGGCGGTGCGCGGCGGCTTTCGCGCTGACGTGAGGGGCAACGACAGTAACGTCTTTACCGGCGGTTTAGGCTTTGCGCCCTTTAATACGGTCCATATCGATCTGACCGGCATTTACGGCGAAGACGAAACCTGGGGCGCCGGGGCGCAGTTCAGCATGACTTTCTGATGGGATCCGGAGGCGCTCTGCCTCCGGCGAATATGTGCTATAGTAGCGCCCCATTTTCACCAGATGCTTAAAACTTCGCCATGTCGTCAGAAAACTCGTCCATCTACCCAGCCCACCGTTTTTCCATCGCGCCGATGCTCGACTGGACAGACAGACATTGCCGCTACTTCCTGCGCCAGCTGTCGCGCCACACCCTGCTCTATACCGAGATGGTGACCACCGGGGCAATTATTCATGGCAAGGGCGACTATCTCGCCTACAGCGAAGAGGAGCATCCGGTGGCGTTGCAGCTGGGCGGCAGCGATCCGGCCGCGCTGGCGCACTGCGCGAAGCTGGCAGAGGAGCGGGGTTACGACGAGATCAACCTCAACGTCGGCTGTCCTTCCGACCGCGTGCAGAACGGCATGTTTGGCGCCTGCCTGATGGGCAATGCGCAGCTGGTGGCCGACTGCGTGAAAGCGATGCGCGACGTGGTCTCCATTCCGGTGACGGTCAAAACCCGTATCGGTATCGACGACCAGGACAGCTACGAGTTTCTCTGTGATTTCATCGGCACGGTGGCCGGCAAGGGCGAGTGCGAGATGTTTATCATTCATGCCCGTAAAGCCTGGCTCTCTGGCCTGAGCCCGAAAGAGAACCGTGAGATCCCGCCTCTGGACTACCCCCGCGTCTATCAGCTGAAGCGTGATTTCCCGCAGCTGACGATGTCCATCAACGGCGGCATCAAGTCGCTGGAAGAGGCAAAAGCGCACCTGCAGCATATGGATGGCGTGATGGTGGGCCGTGAGGCGTACCAGAATCCGGGCGTGCTGGCGGCGGTGGACCGTGAAATCTTTGGTATGGATGTTGCCGATCGCGATCCGGTGGCGGTGGTACGGGCGATGTACCCTTACATCGAGCGCGAGCTGAGCAACGGAACCTATCTGGGCCATATCACCCGCCATATGCTGGGCCTGTTCCAGGGTATACCGGGCGCGCGCCAGTGGCGACGTTACCTGAGTGAAAATGCCCATAAAGCGGGTGCCGATATCGAGGTGCTGGAGCAGGCGCTGCGTCTGGTGGCAGACAAGCGATAATTTTCACTAAAACCTGGTCAAATTCACCACGCCCGGCGCCGCATCGCCGGGCGTTTTGCTTTCATATCAATATCTTATTTTTGGCATGGATCTTGTAATGGCCATAGCAGCGTAACGTTGTGATGCATTTGGGGAGAGAGCCATGCTGGAACTACTTTTTGTGATTGGATTTTTTGTCATGCTGTTGGCAACCGGCGTCTCGCTGTTAGGGATCATTGCCGCACTGGTGGTCGCCACCGTGGTGATGTTTATCGGGGGATTGTTTGCCCTGATGCTGAAACTGTTGCCGTGGTTGCTGCTGGCAGTGGCGGTAGTGTGGGCGATACGGGCGATTAAATCGCCAAAACTCCCACGCTATCAGCGCAATAACCGTTTTCGTTACTAAGGTATTGAGCGGTTCGTCACATCCTTGCAACTTTTACGGCAGCATTCCTTAGAACAGAATAGGATTTAGTTATCGAATCTGTCACTATGACCGCCGTTAAAGAATTCATCGAGCTGTACCCTACATACAGCCGAACAAAAAAAGAAAAGAAAAAGAAAAGGGCTTCCCACGGGAAGCCCAATTTCTTATTAGGGGATCAGTAAACTCGACCCCTGCGTCGCCCGGCTCTCCAGCACTTCATGCGCGCGTTGCGCATCACTCAGCGGATACTTCTGCGCCTCTGCCACATCCACCTTAATTACCCCGCTGGCAATCAGCGAGAACAGCTCGTTGCTGGCCTCAACCAGTTCGTCGTGGTTGGTGATGTAGCCCTGCAGCGAAGGGCGGGTGGCGAACAGCGAACCCTTCTGGTTCAGAATGCCCAGGTTCACCCCGGTCACCGGGCCGGAGGCGTTGCCGAAGCTGACCATCAGCCCGCGGCGTTGCAGACAGTCCAGCGAGGCTTCCCAGGTGTCTTTCCCCACCGAGTCATACACCACGCGCACCTTCTTGCCGCCGGTGATCTCTTTCACGCGTTCGACAATGCTCTCTTCGCGGTAGTTAATCACCTGCCAGGCACCCGCCTGCAGCGCCCGCTGGGCCTTTTGCGCATTGCCGACCGTACCGATCAGTTTTGCCCCCAGCGCTTTTGCCCACTGGCAGGCGATGAGGCCCACACCACCGGCGGCGGCGTGGAACAGGAACTGTTCGTCAGGTTTGATCTCATAGGTTTTGCGCAGCAGGTAGAAGACCGTCAGCCCCTTCAGGAAGGAGGCAGCAGCCTGCTCATACGAGATGGCGCCGGGGAGGATCGCGGCTTTGTCTGCCGGGACGTTGTGAACGGAGCTGTAGGCCCCGAGAGCCGATTGCGCATACACCACGCGATCGCCCTCTTTAATATGTTTTACCGCGCTGCCGACTTTAACCACCACGCCCGCCGCCTCGGTGCCCAGACCGCTTGGCAGAGCAGGGGGCGGATAGAGCCCGCTGCGGATGTAGGTGTCGATATAGTTAATACCAATGGCTTTGTTTTCGACCTGGATTTCGTTCTCACCAGGCGCGGCAGGCGTGAACTCTACTGCCCTGAGAACGTCCGGGCCGCCGTGCTTATGAAATTCAATACGCGTTGCCATGCTCCCTCCATTAGAATTAGAAAATATGGTAATCTTTCGACCCACTCTCTATCTCGGTAACTCCATTCACTATGGCAGGAAACAAACCCTTCAACAAACAGACTGAACCCCGCGAACGCGATCCGCAGTTAGCCGGGTTAAAGGTCCCGCCGCACTCGATTGAAGCGGAACAGTCGGTGTTGGGCGGTTTAATGCTGGATAATGAGCGCTGGGACGACGTCGCCGAGCGCGTGGTCACCGACGATTTCTATACCCGTCCGCACCGCCATATCTTTACCGAAATGGCGCGACTGCAGGAATCCGGCAGCCCCATCGACCTGATCACGCTCGCGGAATCGCTGGAGCGTCAGGGACAGCTTGAATCAGTCGGCGGTTTTGCCTATCTGGCTGAGCTGTCGAAAAACACGCCAAGTGCGGCGAACATCAGCGCCTATGCCGATATCGTGCGCGAACGTGCGGTCGTGCGCGACATGATCTCCGTTGCCAACGAAATCGCCGAAGCCGGTTTCGATCCCCAGGGCCGAAACAGCGATGAACTGCTCGACCTGGCCGAGTCCCGGGTGTTTAAAATCGCCGAAAGCCGTGCCAATAAGGACGAAGGGCCGAAAAACATCGCCGAAGTGCTGGACGCCACCGTCTCGCGTATTGAGCAGCTTTTCCAGCAACCGCACGACGGCGTGACCGGGGTTAACACCGGCTATGACGATCTGAATAAAAAGACCGCCGGCTTGCAGCCGTCGGACCTGATTATCGTCGCCGCGCGTCCGTCGATGGGTAAAACGACATTTGCGATGAACCTCGTCGAAAACGCGGCGATGTTGCAGGATAAACCGGTTCTCATCTTTAGTCTGGAGATGCCCTCCGAGCAGATCATGATGCGTTCTCTGGCCTCGCTGTCGCGCGTGGACCAGACCCGGATCCGTACCGGCCAGCTGGACGACGAAGACTGGGCGCGGATCTCCGGCACCATGGGCATTCTGCTGGAAAAACGGAACATCTATATCGATGACTCCTCCGGCCTGACGCCAACGGAAGTGCGCTCCCGCGCGCGCCGTATTGCCCGTGAACATGGCGGCATTGGCCTTATCATGATCGACTACCTTCAGCTGATGCGCGTCCCGTCACTCTCTGACAACCGTACGCTGGAGATCGCCGAAATCTCCCGCTCGCTGAAAGCGCTGGCGAAAGAGCTGCAGGTACCGGTCGTGGCACTGTCGCAGCTTAACCGCTCCCTGGAACAGCGCGCCGACAAGCGTCCGGTCAACTCCGACCTGCGTGAATCCGGCTCCATCGAGCAGGATGCCGACTTGATCATGTTCATCTACCGTGACGAGGTTTATCACGAGAACAGCGACCTGAAAGGTATCGCGGAAATTATTATCGGTAAGCAGCGTAACGGCCCAATCGGTACGGTGCGTCTGACCTTTAACGGACAGTGGTCGCGCTTTGATAATTATGCGGGCCCGCAGTACGACGACGAATAACTCTCTGACATTCTTTTAACAAGGAATTGCAATGCAAGCGGCAACTGTAGTCATTAACCGCCGCGCTCTGCGTCACAACCTGCAACGCCTGCGTGAACTGGCTCCCGCCAGCAAACTGGTTGCAGTCGTGAAAGCGAACGCTTACGGACACGGTCTCATCGAGACCGCGCGAACGCTCCCCGATGCCGACGCCTTTGGCGTCGCCCGTCTCGAAGAAGCCCTGCGCCTGCGCGAAGGGGGAATCACCCAGCCGATCCTGCTGCTCGAAGGCTTCTTTAATGCCGCCGATCTGCCGACCATTGCAGCGCAACAGCTGCATACCGCCGTGCACAATATGGAGCAGCTCGAGGCGCTGGAAAACGCCGCGCTCAGCGAGCCCGTTACCGTGTGGATGAAGCTCGACACCGGCATGCACCGTCTGGGCGTGCGCCCGGAGCAGGCTGAGGCGTTTTATCAGCGCTTGAGCCAGTGCAAAAACGTTCGCCAGCCGGTCAATATCGTCAGCCATTTTGCCCGCGCCGATGAGCCCGAATGCGGGGCCACCGAGCAGCAGCTCGATATCTTCAACACCTTCTGCGAAGGCAAGCCGGGGATGCGCTCTATCGCGGCATCCGGCGGCATTTTGCTCTGGCCGCAGTCCCATTTCGACTGGGCGCGTCCGGGCATTATTCTCTATGGCGTCTCGCCGCTGGAGGGGAAACCCTGGGGGCCTGATTTCGGTTTTCAGCCAGTGATGTCGCTCACCTCCAGCCTGATTGCGGTGCGCGAGCATAAAGCCGGGGAACCGGTCGGCTACGGCGGAACCTGGAGCAGCGAGCGCGACACCCGTCTGGGCGTGGTGGCGATGGGCTACGGCGACGGCTACCCGCGCGCGGCGCCATCCGGTACCCCGGTACTGGTGAATGGCCGTGAAGTTACCATCGTTGGGCGCGTGGCGATGGACATGATCTGCGTTGACCTCGGGCCAGAGGCGCAGGAGAAAGCGGGCGATCCGGTGACCCTGTGGGGCGAAGGTTTACCCGTCGAGCGGATCGCAGAAATCACAAAAGTAAGTGCTTACGAACTTATCACGCGACTGACGTCGCGGGTCGCGATGCACTATCTCGACTGATGGCTATGTTCCCTCTCCCCTGTGGGGGGAGGGTCAGGGTGAGGGGAAACAGACCGCACCGCAGGTTCTGTCGCCCACACCCCATCTTCCTTAACATCCTCTCGATCTTCTGCCGCTTCCGGTTTATTGTTGAATTCCCTGCCTCATTATTATCCGGAGAACCATCGCGTGTTCCAGAAAGTCGACGCCTATGCTGGCGACCCCATCCTCTCCTTAATGGAGCGTTTCAAAGAAGATCCGCGCAGCGATAAAGTTAACCTCAGCATCGGTCTTTACTACAACGAAGCGGGCATTATTCCGCAGCTGCAGGCGGTGGCCAAAGCCGAAGCGCGTCTGAACGCCACGCCGCACGGCGCGTCGCTCTATCTGCCGATGGAAGGGCTTAACAGCTACCGTCACACCATTGCCCCGCTGCTGTTTGGTGCAGACCATCCGGTGCTGGCACAGAAGCGTGTCGCCACTATCCAGACCCTGGGCGGTTCCGGTGCGCTGAAAGTCGGTGCCGACTTCCTGCACAAGTATTTTCCGGAATCCGGCGTCTGGGTAAGCGATCCGACCTGGGAAAACCATGTTGCCATCTTTGAAGGCGCAGGTTTTACGGTGAACACCTATCCGTGGTTCGACGACCAGACCAACGGCGTGCGCGTGGCCGCGCTGCTGGAAAAACTGAACACCCTGCCGGAGCGCAGCATTGTGCTGCTGCACCCGTGCTGCCATAACCCGACCGGGGCCGATCTGACTAACGATCAGTGGGATGCGGTTATCGAGGTGCTGAAAGCCCGCAACCTGATCCCGTTCCTCGACATCGCCTATCAGGGCTTTGGCGCCGGGATGGAAGAGGATGCCTACGCCATTCGCGCCATCGCCAGCGCAGGCCTGCCGGCGCTGGTCAGCAACTCCTTCTCCAAAATTTTCTCGCTGTACGGCGAACGTGTCGGTGGCCTGTCCGTGGTCTGTGAAGATCAGGAAGCCGCCGGGCGCGTGCTGGGCCAGCTGAAAGCCACCGTCCGCCGCATCTACTCCAGCCCGCCAAACTTTGGTGCGCAGGTGGTGGCGACCGTACTGGGCGATGACGAACTCAAAGCCGAGTGGCTGGCAGAGGTGGAAGCGATGCGTACCCGCATTCTGGCCATGCGTCAGACGCTGGTGGATGTGCTGAAGGACGCCGTTCCGGGGCACAATTTCGACTACCTGCTGCAGCAGCGCGGCATGTTCAGCTATACCGGCTTCAGCGCGCAGCAGGTGGATCGCCTGCGCGAGGAGTTTGGCGTCTATCTGATAGCCAGCGGGCGTATGTGCGTTGCCGGCCTGAACAGCAGCAACGTTCAGCGCGTGGCGAAGGCCTTTGCTGCTGTAATGTAAGCACTTACTCACGGCCTCCTTCCTTCAGTGAAGGAGGCTGTAATGGGTCAAACCGCGCGTTGTTATACTCCTCTTTTATTGCAGCTTAGATAAAAATTCTTCTTTCATTCCCCTCCCTCAGCGGTTATTTTCGATGAGGTTTTGACCATCCATTCAAAATAAAATAACGGTTTGAATATTCAGGGGAAAATATGCGCAAGATCACACTGGCGCTCAGCGCTGCCTGCTTATTGCTCTCGCTCAGTCATCCGGTCGCGGCTCGTCCCTCTTCACCTCCACCGTTATATCCCGGCACGACCGTTGCCCGACTGGCTGAGCAGGCCCCCATTCATTGGGTTTCCATCGCGCAAATTGAGAACAGCCTGACGGGCCGCCCGCCCATGTCGGTGGGGTTTGATATTGATGACACCGTGTTGTTCTCCAGCCCCGGCTTCTGGCGGGGTAAAAAAACCTGGTCACCGGATAGCGAGGATTACCTGAAAAACCCGGCCTTCTGGCAGCAGATGAACAACGGCTGGGATGAGTTCAGCATTCCCAAAGAGGTTGCCCGGGCGCTGATTGCCCTTCATCTGAAGCGCGGCGACAACATCTGGTTTATTACCGGGCGTCATCCCACTAAAACCGAAACCCTCACCAAAACCCTGCAGCAGGCTTTTCTGATCCCTGCGGCGCAGATGAATCCGGTGATTTTTGCCGGGGAGAAGTCCGGCAAGAATAACAAAACCCCGTGGATCGAACAGAAACAGATCAAGATTTACTACGGCGATGCGGATAGCGACATTACTGCCGCCCGCGAAGCCGGGGCCAGAGGTATTCGGGTGCTGCGCGCCTCCAACTCAACGTATAAACCGCTGCCGCAGGCGGGGGCGTTTGGGGAAGAGGTGATCGTTAATTCAGAATACTGAATGCCTGTTTGGTGCAGGAAAGAACACTTTTTAAGCAGATTTACCCGCTACGGGTTTTACCTTTCGTCGTATTGCTGCACACTTAGAAGGATTATCCTGCAAAACGGAGCAGCACATGTGGTATCAGCAAACCCTGACCCTGCGCGCCAGGTCTCGCGGTTTTCATCTGGTGACGGACGAGGTTATTGGACAGATCCGCGATCTTCCCCGCATCAACGTCGGTTTACTGCATCTGTTGCTGCAACACACGTCAGCCTCTCTCACGCTTAACGAGAATTGCGATCCTACCGTCCGTTCCGATATGGAACAGCATTTTCTCAAATCCGTTCCCGATAATGCCCGCTGGGAACATGATGACGAGGGGCCAGACGACATGCCTTCCCACATTAAATCCTCCATGCTGGGCGTCTCTTTGCTGCTGCCGGTGAATCACGGGCGCGTGCAGCTCGGCACCTGGCAGGGGATCTGGCTGGGAGAACATCGTATCCACGGCGGGTCGCGCAAAATCATCGCCACGCTACAAGGGGAATAATGATGACAATTTCGGAGATACTTCAGTACTGCATGAACAAGCCAGGTGCGGAGCAAAGCGTGCACAGCGACTGGAAGGCCACCCAGATTAAGGTCGCAGATGTGCTGTTTGCGATGGTGAAAGATGTGGAGGGGCGTCCGGCGGCCTCGCTAAAAACCAGCCCTGAACTGGCGGATCTGCTGCGCCAGCAGCACAACGACGTGCGTCCCAGCAAGCACCTGAATAAAGCGCACTGGAGCACGGTCTATCTGGACGGGTCGATTCCGGATTCGCAGATTTATTATCTGGTGGATGCGTCTTACAAGCAGGCGGTGGAACTGCTGCCGGAGATGACCCGGCAGCAGCTGTCAGTGTAACTACTTCAGAAGGGGTTTAAGGAAGCGGGCGGTGTGCGAGGCTTCGCACTCCGCGACGGTTTCCGGGGTGCCGGAAACCAGGATTTCGCCGCCACCGCTGCCGCCTTCCGGGCCGAGATCGACAATCCAGTCCGCGGTTTTAATCACGTCCAGGTTATGCTCAATCACCACGATGGTGTTGCCCTGATCGCGCAGCTGGTGCAGTACGTCAAGCAGCTGCTGGATATCGGCAAAGTGCAGACCGGTGGTCGGTTCATCGAGAATGTACAGCGTCTGACCGGTGCCGCGTTTGGAGAGCTCACGCGCCAGCTTCACACGCTGCGCCTCCCCGCCCGACAGCGTGGTCGCCGACTGACCCAGACGAATGTAGGTCAGACCGACATCCATCAGGGTCTGGAGCTTACGCGCCAGCGCCGGGACGGCATCAAAGAACTCGCGTGCTTCTTCGATGGTCATATCCAGCACTTCGTGAATGGTCTTGCCTTTGTACTTAATCTCCAGCGTTTCGCGGTTATAGCGCTTGCCTTTGCACTGGTCGCACGGCACGTAGATATCCGGCAGGAAGTGCATCTCAACTTTGATCACCCCATCGCCCTGACAGGCTTCACAGCGTCCGCCGCGCACGTTAAAGCTGAAGCGGCCCGGCGTATAGCCGCGTGAACGCGATTCCGGCACGCCGGCGAAGAGTTCACGTACTGGCGTAAACACGCCGGTATAGGTGGCCGGGTTGGAGCGCGGGGTGCGACCAATCGGGCTCTGATCGATATCGATCACCTTGTCGAAATGCTCCAGGCCGTGGATCTCGCGATACGGCGCCGGTTCAGCCAGGGTTGCGCCGTTCAACTGAGTCTGCGCAATCGGGAACAGGGTGTCGTTAATCAGCGTTGATTTACCGGAACCCGACACCCCGGTAATGCAGGTGAACAGGCCGACCGGCAGGGTGAGCGTGACGTCTTTCAGGTTGTTGCCGCGCGCGCCGGTCAGTTTCAGCACTTTTTCCGGATCGGCAGGGACACGCTGTTTCGGCACTTCAATCTTGCGCTTGCCGCTCATGTACTGGCCGGTCAGGGATTCCGGTACCGCCATAATGGCGTCCAGAGGCCCTTCCGCCACCACCTCACCACCATGGACGCCAGCGCCCGGACCGATGTCGATCACGTGGTCTGCCGCGCGGATGGCGTCTTCATCGTGCTCAACCACAATCACGGTGTTGCCGAGGTTACGCAGGTGGATCAGCGTCCCGAGCAGGCGCTCGTTGTCGCGCTGGTGCAGACCGATAGAGGGTTCATCCAGCACGTACATGACGCCCACCAGACCCGCACCAATCTGGCTCGCCAGACGGATACGCTGGGCTTCGCCGCCGGAGAGCGTTTCTGCGGAGCGGGAAAGCGTCAGGTAGTTCAGGCCAACGTTGACCAGGAACTTGAGGCGATCGCCGATCTCTTTCAGCACTTTCTCGGCGATTTTCGCCCGCTGGCCGGAGAGCTTCAGGTTGTTGAAGAAATCCATCGCGTGGCCGATGCTCATGTCTGAGATGGTCGGCAGCGGCGTGTTTTCAACATACACGTGACGCGCTTCGCGACGCAGGCGGGTGCCGTCACAGGTGGCGCAGGAGCGGTTGCTGATGAACTTCGCCAGCTCTTCACGCACCGCGCTGGATTCCGTCTCTTTGTAACGACGCTCCATGTTGTGCAGCACGCCTTCGAACGGATGACGGCGCACCGACGTATCGCCGCGATCGTTCATGTATTTGAACTCGATGTTCTCTTTGCCGGAACCGGACAGGATCACTTTGTGCACGGTTGGGCTCAGGCTGCCCCACGGCGCTTCGACGTCGAACTTATAGTGTTCCGCCAGCGACTTCAGCATCTGGAAATAGTAGAAGTTACGCTTATCCCAGCCGCGGATCGCGCCGCCAGCCAGAGACAGTTCCGGGTTCTGGATCACCCGGTCAGGATCGAAGTACTGCTGCACGCCCAGGCCATCACAGGTCGGGCAGGCGCCCGCCGGGTTGTTGAACGAGAACAGACGTGGTTCCAGCTCGCGCATGCTGTAGCCGCAAATCGGGCAGGCGAAGTTGGCGGAGAAGAGCAGCTCTTCCGCTTTCGGGTCGTCCATATCGGCGACTACCGCCGTACCGCCGGAGAGATCCAGCGCGGTTTCGAAAGACTCCGCCAGGCGCTGGGTCATGTCGTCACGCACCTTGAAGCGGTCGATCACCACCTCGATAGTGTGTTTCTTTTGCAGCTCCAGCTTCGGCGGATCGGAGAGATCGCACACTTCGCCGTCGATACGGGCGCGGATATAACCCTGGCTTGCCAGGTTCTCCAGCGTTTTGGTGTGCTCGCCCTTACGCTCTTTAATGATTGGCGCCAGCAGCATCAGGCGTCGGCCTTCCGGCTGCGCCAGCACGTTATCCACCATCTGGCTGACGGTCTGCGCCGCCAGCGGGACGTCGTGGTCCGGGCAGCGCGGCTCACCTACGCGGGCATAGAGCAGACGCAGGTAGTCATGGATTTCGGTGATGGTACCGACGGTGGAGCGCGGGTTATGGGAGGTCGACTTCTGCTCAATAGAGATAGCCGGCGACAACCCTTCGATATGGTCGACGTCCGGTTTTTCCATCAGCGACAGGAACTGACGCGCATAAGCAGAGAGCGATTCAACGTAACGACGCTGTCCTTCGGCATACAGCGTGTCGAAAGCCAGAGAAGATTTGCCTGAGCCTGACAGCCCGGTCACGACGATCAGTTTGTCGCGAGGGATGACGAGGTTGATATTCTTGAGATTGTGGGTGCGGGCGCCCCGAACTTCGATCTTATCCATTCACCTTTCCCGGTAGGTAGATACACGGAATGCCTGGTTTGTTTGAAGGACAACCGGCAGAAACGGCTAATTATGACACAAATTGAACTGGCTGGATATACAGTATTGGAATGCAAACTCTGATTAAGTGTGCAACAATGTACAGTTCGTGAGAACTCTGGAAGATGCTCCGCAACTATCGGAAGACCACGTGGAAATGGTACACTCGCGCGCTTACACTATTCAGAAATGTTTTCAGGAGACACGATCATGGCCAGCAGAGGCGTAAACAAGGTGATTCTCGTCGGTAATCTGGGCCAGGACCCGGAAGTGCGCTATATGCCGAGTGGTGGTGCAGTGGCCAACATTACGCTGGCTACTTCCGAATCCTGGCGTGATAAAGCGACCGGTGAGATGAAAGAGCAGACCGAATGGCACCGCGTTGTGCTGTTTGGCAAACTGGCCGAGGTGGCCGGTGAGTATCTGCGTAAAGGTTCTCAGGTCTATATCGAAGGCCAGCTGCGTACCCGTAAATGGACCGATCAGTCCGGCGCAGAAAAATACACCACCGAAGTGGTGGTCAACGTCGGCGGCACCATGCAGATGCTGGGTGGCCGTCAGGGCGGCGGCGCACCGGCAGGTGGCGGCCAGCAGCAGCAGGGCGGTTGGGGTCAGCCTCAGCAGCCACAGGGCGGCAACCAGTTCAGCGGCGGCGCGCAGTCTCGTCCGCAGCAGCCGTCTGCGCCAGCGCAGTCCAACGAACCGCCAATGGATTTCGACGACGATATCCCGTTCTGATCGCCAGAACCTGCGATTCGCAAAAACAAAAAACCCAGACAAGCGTCTGGGTTTTTTATATTCAGCGTAAATGCCCGCAGGCATCAGGTGTACATCATCGGCCAGTCCGGCGGGGTGTGGCTCATCGCCTCTACCATGATCGTTTTGACGTTATTCCAGACCGCAGCCATATCCAGCAGGGTAATGCCCAGCAGGCCGGTGGCAAACCAGCATGCCGCCGCCAGCCCCAGACAGGTGCTGATCACCGCCAGCGCCGCGTAATCTGATTTTTTAAACTGAATGTTCAGCGTGCTGGCCAGAAACATCAGCACCGCGCTCAACAACTCCCAGCGTGCCAGGACAACACCGGTGGTAATAGCTGCCATAAAACGATCCTCAAAGATAACCGCCGCCGGGTATAGCGCGACGTTGCCCGGACATGGCAAACTGGCTATCGGCAAGCTCAGATTCATCAAAATGAAACGATGTTTTGTGTTACATAGGAATGTGTGAACTATATCACACTTGTTCTTTTATTCGCCAGTGGGCAAACGCACGAAAAAAGCGTTTTTTAACCACTCGATAATTGTGGATATATCGCCGAAGAATATATCTTTAGTCTGCTAAGTGCCGCAGTCGCGATAACTTCATTGATAATTCATTGAGATAAGAAAACATGTACAGGCCACGGGGCGATGTACAATATTTACAGCCTCAGGGCTATAGATTATGCTTCATCCGGTTACTTAATTTGCCCGTAATAAATAAATCAGGTTTTAACTGGTTATTATTTTTCTGTACTTTTAATTTTACACACGCGTTCTTATTCGACAGGCCTACAGCCGCATTAATTGATGCTGACTGAATTACCCTGCACCCCTGATTTATTCGTTGCGACATTTTTTATCTCGTTAACGAGCTACGAATAAAACGATGAAGCAAGCAAATCGAGAGAATATAAATGACAGTGCACGGGCCCTGCACGCATTAGCTAAATTAATGCCAAAACTATCGTCGCAGCGGACCTTAATGGATCTCCTGCAGACGATTAATCATACCTTTGGCGCCCAGCTCAGTTGGGTAATGATGGAGGATGAAGCAGGCCAGCAGCAGTTTGTCAGTACTGGTGAATTAACCTGTTATCCAACGGAAATTAAAGCCTTTCTCGCCAGCACGTTATTGCAGCGTCATCACCAGGCGTGGCGGGTAATCTGCTGGAAAGAAAATTCAGGCACGCTGATATTCCCTCCCTCGCATCCGGGACATACGCAATTACAGTGCGGCGTGCTGTATAAATTGTCCCCGCAACATGACCCGTGCAATGGCTACTTCTTCCTGGGTTTTACGCAACCGCAAGAGAGCATCACCGTGCTGAAAGAGGTGGTGGTAATTCTGGTTGAAAAGCTGAAGGACTATCTGACCGGTCTCGTTGCCCGCGAGCGCACGGCCAAAGAGATGCAGCGAGTGATCACCCAGTATAAAACGCTGTTTGAACGGGCACCGGTGCTGATGAACTCGTTTGACCGGCACAGCCGCTGCGTATTATGGAATGCCGAGTGCGAAAAGGTATTTGGCTGGACGATGGCGGAAATCAACGCCCATACCGATCCGCTGGCGCTCTTTTATCCTGACCCTGAGGTGCGCCGCCGGGTGCGCGAGTCGGTCAATACCACGCCCCTGAACGACATGTACGAATGGCACCCGGTGCGAAGGGACGGCGTGCAGCTGACGATCCTCTGGTCGAACATCTCCCTGCCGGACGGCTCCATCCTTAATATCGGGCTCGATATTACCGCGCGTAAGAAAGCGGAGCAGCAGCTGCATATGAAGGCCACCACCGACGATCTGACGCGCTGCCTGAACCGCTTTGCCATCCTGCAGCAGATTGGCGCGGCGCTGGAGGCCTGCCGACGCGAGGAGGCCGACAGCCACTTCTCCGTTATGATGCTCGACCTGGATTTCTTCAAACAGATTAACGACAAGTGGGGCCATCTGGTGGGCGATGCCGCGCTGGTCCATTTTTGCGACTGCCTGCGGGCGCTGATGCCGCCGGGCTCGGCGTTGGGTCGGGTTGGCGGCGAGGAGTTTCTACTGCTGCTGCCCAAAACCCGCAGCGACGCGGCGGTGCAGCTCTCAATAGCGCTGCGCAAGGCGCTCTCGCTTACGCCGCTTAAAGTCGGCAGCCGATCCTTAACCCTCTCTTTCAGCGCCGGCGTGGTGGAGGTGTGCGGAAAACCTCGCGATACCTCATCGCTACTCATTAGCGCAGATAAGGCACTTTACGATGCCAAGCGCGGCGGAAGAGGAAAAACTATCGTCGCGGTTGATTATTTATAAATCACTTTAATGAGGCTCACGGGATAAATAGCACAAAATTTCATGATGAAGTTGCGCTTCTTTCACTCTCCCGGTAGTTTGCCTTAATCAACAACGTTCTGTTGAGTAATCCGGGAGCCTGGCTTTGTCGTCCGATAATTATTTTCCTGAATAAAGACGAAACGAATACTTTCAGTTTGGCTTACGGACAAATATTATCGGCATAACTAAATATTAGGTTATTGGCGTTAAAAGTCAGTTGCTAACTTCGCATGATTCATGCAACGTAATCACCTGTTTAGCAAAGCATCCGGCCTTCATGACTACAGGCACATAAAAAGCAGGGATAATAGGGCGGAAATGAATCGTAACGCACGGGACAAGGTGCTGAAGATAGTCGGGGTTATCATGGTAGTTTTGCTACCTGTGATGCTTGCGCTATGGTTTGCTCAGCAACGCGCGGTCAACGAAACAAGCAGTCAACTTCGCTCATTTGCTGCCCTTGCTTTAGACAAAACTGAACTGGTTATTCAGCAGGTTGAACTGGCCCGTCATGAGGCGGAAAAATACTCGGGTGATATTTGCACACCGGAACACCGGCAATATATGTTAAATGTTGTCCGTGGACGACTCTACATTGCCGACCTGCTGTATGCCCAGGGTAAAGAGTTTCTCTGTTCAACGACCAGCACCCCTGAAAACCCCTATATAATTTCTGCTGCCAATTACCAACGCGCGCCTGACGTCTCTATCTATTATTATCGCGATACGCCGTTTTACGCGGGATATAAAATGACCTATATGCAGGTCGGTAATTATGTGGTGGTGGTTAATCCCCTGACCTATAGCGAAGTGATGTCATCAGACCGTTCCCTGGCATGGGGCGTATTTGACACGGTGAATAACGATTTTTTCTCTATCAGCGAACAGGCCAATGAAAATGAATTAAAAAAGCTGACTGGTGATAATGACGCTATTTTCCAGAACGAAGGCCGCTTTTACACCATCGTTCGCTCGGACAAACGTCCGATTGCCGCGATTGTTTCCACCACCAGTCAGCGCTTTTATGAAGTGCTTTATCATCAGGCAACATTAACTCTGCCGCTGGGGATGATCAGCAGCATTATTATTTTACTGATGTGGTCGCGAACGCGACGCGAATTTAATTCGCCGGGTCGCTTATTGCATCGGGCACTAAATAAGAGACAGCTTTGTCTGCATTACCAGCCGATTATCGACATCAAAACCAATGAGTGTGTAGGGGCAGAAGCGCTGTTACGCTGGCCGGGGTTTAACGGCCCGGTAATGAGTCCGGTAGAGTTTATTCCGCTGGCAGAGAAAGAGGGGATGAGTGAACGCATCACCGACTACGTCGTAGAAGAAGTGTTCAACGACCTGGGCCATTTCCTGGCCTGTAACCCGCATCTCTATATCTCCATTAACCTCTCGGCGACGGACTTCCACTCTTCACGCCTGATTGCGATGATCACCGATAAGGCCCGGCACTACAACGTGCGGGCGCAGCAGATTAAGATCGAAGTAACGGAGCGCGGTTTTATCGACGTCCCCAAAACCACGCCGGTGATTCAGGCCTTCCGCCAGGCGGGATATGAAGTGGCGATTGACGATTTTGGTACCGGCTATTCCAACCTGCACAACCTCTATTCGCTGAACGTGGACATCCTGAAGATCGACAAGACCTTTATCGATACGCTGACTACCAACAGCACCAGCCATCTCATCGTCGAGCACATTATCGAAATGGCCCAGAGCCTGCGCCTGAAAACCATCGCGGAAGGGGTGGAAACCGTTGAGCAGGTAATGTGGCTGAACAAGCGCGGCGTGCAGTATTGCCAGGGCTGGCACTTTGCCAGGGCGATGTCACCGCAGGATTTCATGACCTGGCAACATCAGCCCGTCGCGGCAGCCCTTGCCCATAGCCACTAGTTGAGCTGATGGCGATAGTCGCTGGGGGTGCGATCAAACTCGCGGCGGAAGACGCGGGAGAAGGTCTGCTGGGAGACATAGCCTAAATCCATCGCGATATCAAAAATGGGCCGCTGGGTGGTGCGTAGCGCCTGGGCAGCCAGCAATAATCTGCGCTGACGAATGTACTCGCCCAGCGTCTGGTGCATGACCGCGCGGAACATTCTCTGTAAATACCACTTCGAGTAACCCGACTTCTTAGCCACCACATCGATACTCAAAGGTTGATCGATATGGTCATCCATCCATTCAATAAGTGTCTGAATAATTTGTTGATGCGACATAGAGTAGCCTCTCTCTGGATACACCTGTATCGGTTGATTCGTGGTTTTGTCTGCGGGCGAGTATAATTCCTCAAGTTAACTTGAGGTAAAGAGGTTTTATGGAAAAGAAATTACCGCGGATTAAACCGCTGCTGTCCCCGGGCGAGGTGGCAAGGCGTAGCGGCGTGGCGGTCTCCGCACTGCATTTCTATGAAAGCAAAGGGTTAATTAAGAGCATCCGCAACACCGGCAACCAGCGGCGCTATACCCGCGACGTGCTGCGCTATGTCGCCATCATTAAGATCGCCCAGCGCATTGGCATTCCGCTGGCGACCATCGGCGAGGCGTTCGGCATTTTGCCGGAGGGACATACCCTGAGTGCGAAGGAGTGGAAAGCCTTGTCCTCCCAGTGGCGCGATGAACTGGACCGGCGCATTCATACCCTGGTGGCGCTGCGTGATGAACTTGACGGCTGCATCGGCTGCGGATGCCTGTCGCGCAGCGACTGCCCGCTGCGTAACCCGGGGGATAAGCTGGGCGAGCAGGGAACCGGCGCGCGACTGCTGGAAGAGGATTAGCCCGGCGCATAAAAAACTAAAGCGCCACAACAGGGCGCTTTAGTTTATTCCCGGTCTTTGTCTTTCTCTCTATCCCGCTGCTTCACAGGAGGGTTTCCCCCGACATCAACACCCCTCAGTCGAGCATCTGGTGGAGGTTCCGGTTTGTGCTGACAATTTAAGTCTAGGCCGCAGCATCAGGTTTTCCAGCTTCATCGCGCAAAATCTCGGCAAAATTTTTTCGCCTGGTTGTGCAATTTTCTATAGTTAGTGAGTACATCTAACTGGAGATAACGATGATCACGGTCCACCACCTCAATCAGTCCCGATCGCAGCGCGTGCTCTGGGCGCTGGAAGAGCTCTCTCTGCCTTACCAGATCGTTCGTTATCAGCGCGATAAAACCATGATGGCCCCCGCCACGCTGCGCAAAGTCCATCCGCTGGGGAAATCCCCGGTGCTGGAGGACAACGGCCTGATCCTGGCGGAATCGGGCGCTATCCTCGAATATTTGCAGGAGACTTACGACCACGGTTCTCAGTTAAAGCCGCAGGATCGCGAGCTGAAGCTGCAATACCGTTTCTGGCTCCATTACGCGGAAGGCTCGCTGATGCCGCTGCTGCTGATGAAGCTGGTCTTTGCCAGCCTCGGTAAACCGCCCATCCCGTTTGGCCTGCGTTCGCTTGGCAAGGTGCTGGGGCAGGGGGTGCAGAAGGCGTATCTCAACCGTCAGCTGGAAACCCACGCCCGTTTTCTGGAGTCCTCACTTGCGGATCACCGCTGGTTCGCCGGGGAGCATCTCAGCATGGCGGACGTGCAGATGAGCTTTCCCGTTTTCGCCCTGCTTGAACGTGGCGGTATAGAGGATCTGCCTCGCCTGCAAGCCTGGAAGAAAAACGTCGAAATGCGTCCCGCCTGGCAGCGGGCGATCCAGCAGGGCGGTCCGTTCGAAATCCCTGGCGAACCATGAAAATGTTATCAAATTGCGCATTCACGATAACGTTTGCGCATACTCTGCTCACTTCTTCACCGCCTCGCACGTAATTTGGCGAAAAACGTCAAAGTTAAGTTGAAAAGGCCCGTGTTTAGACTGGATAATCGTTTGCCTTCATTTCGACACCCGTTTTGTCAGCGCAAAGCTAAACGTTTGCTTTTTTTATGACGCCCCTATTTGTCATAAACGCAGCACATGGATATGACGTTTTGCTGGTCGTGGAGTGTCCGTCACGCTGACAGACGACAATTATAATTTTCAGGGGATGTTTTCTATGTCTACGCCATCTGCGCGTACCGGCGGTTCACTCGACGCCTTCTTTAAAATTTCTGCCCGCGGCAGTACCCCACGTCAGGAGATCGTTGCCGGTCTGACGACCTTCCTGGCCATGGTCTACTCGGTGATCGTCGTGCCGGGCATGCTGGGCAAAGCCGGTTTCCCACCGGCGGCAGTCTTTGTCGCTACCTGTCTGGTTGCCGGTGTCGGCTCTATCGTGATGGGTCTGTGGGCTAACCTGCCGCTGGCGATCGGCTGTGCTATCTCGCTGACTGCCTTCACCGCTTTCAGCCTGGTGCTGGGCCAGCAGATCAGCGTCCCGGTTGCGCTGGGCGCCGTGTTCCTGATGGGTGTGCTCTTTACCATCATCTCTGCCACCGGTATCCGCAGCTGGATCCTCCGCAATCTGCCGCAGGGCGTTGCGCACGGAACGGGGATCGGTATCGGCCTGTTCCTGCTGCTGATTGCCGCTAACGGCGTGGGCCTGGTTATCAAAAACCCGCTGGACGGTCTGCCGGTTGCGCTGGGTAATTTCGCCAGCTTCCCGGTGATCATGTCGCTGATTGGCCTCGCGGTGATCATCGGTCTGGAAAAACTGAAAGTGCCGGGCGGCATCCTGCTGACCATCATTGGCGTCTCCATTGTTGGCCTGATTTTCGATCCTGCCGTGCACTTCTCCGGCGTGTTCGCGATGCCTTCCCTGAGTGATGAAAACGGCAAATCGCTGATCGGCAGCCTGGATATCATGGGCGCGCTGAATCCGGTGGTGCTGCCAAGCGTGCTGGCGCTGGTGATGACTGCGGTCTTCGATGCCACCGGCACCATCCGCGCGGTAGCCGGTCAGGCTAACCTGCTGGATAAAGACGGTCAGATTATCGATGGCGGCAAAGCGCTGACCACCGACTCCCTGAGCAGCGTCTTCTCGGGCCTGGTGGGTGCAGCCCCGGCGGCGGTATATATCGAATCGGCGGCGGGTACAGCGGCAGGCGGTAAAACCGGTCTGACGGCTGTCACCATTGGCGTGCTGTTCCTGCTGATCCTGTTCCTTGCCCCGCTTTCGTATCTGGTTCCGGCCTACGCCACCGCCCCTGCGCTGATGTACGTTGGCCTGCTGATGCTGAGCAACGTGGCGAAAATTGATTTTGCCGACTTCGTTGATGCGATGGCTGGCCTGATCACGGCGGTCTTCATCGT
The DNA here is from genome assembly GCF_005843915.1 of Enterobacter sp. MF024. Classification (NCBI taxonomy): domain Bacteria; kingdom Pseudomonadati; phylum Pseudomonadota; class Gammaproteobacteria; order Enterobacterales; family Enterobacteriaceae; genus Enterobacter; species Enterobacter sp. MF024. Next base: position 60,699 of record NZ_VCBB01000006.1, read on the forward strand.
GCTGACCTGTAACATCGTTACCGGCATCATGATCGGTTTCGCCTCCCTGGTGATTGGCCGTGTGGTTTCAGGTGAATGGCGCAAGCTGAACATCGGTACGGTGGTGATTGCCGTCGCGCTGGTGGCGTTCTACGCGGGCGGCTGGGCGATCTAAGCTGTCAACTGCATAAAAAGACGGGTGGCTCAGGCCGCCCGTTTTTATTTTCAGAACACATCTCGTTGTCTTATGCGTTACTCTGGGAAAGGTACATTAAGGCAAGATGCCCATGGCCTAAACGAACCGAATCATCGCAAACAGGGAACGCATGGAAATTTTCTTCACAATACTCATCATGACCCTTGTGGTCTCACTTTCCGGGGTAGTCACCCGCGTACTGCCCTTTCAGCTACCGCTGCCGCTCATGCAGATTGCCATCGGTGCTCTGCTGGCGTGGCCGACGTTCGGATTGCATGTCGAGTTTGATCCGGAACTGTTTCTGGTGCTGTTTATTCCTCCTTTGCTGTTTGCCGACGGCTGGAAAACGCCCACGCGCGAGTTTCTCGAACACGGGCGCGAGATCTTCGGCCTGGCGCTGGCGCTGGTGGTTGTCACCGTGGTGGGGATCGGTTTTCTCATCTACTGGGTGGTGCCGGGTATCCCGCTGATACCTGCCTTTGCGCTGGCGGCGGTGCTGTCGCCAACCGATGCCGTGGCGCTGTCCGGCATCGTCGGTGAAGGACGGATGCCGAAAAAAATCATGGGGATTTTGCAGGGCGAGGCGCTGATGAACGACGCCTCCGGCCTGGTGGCCCTGAAGTTTGCCGTCGCCGTGGCGATGGGCACGATGATCTTTACCGTCGGCGGCGCCACCGTCGAGTTCTTCAAAGTAGCAATCGGTGGCATCCTCGCCGGGTTTGTGGTGAGCTGGCTGTACGGCCGTTCGCTGCGCTTCCTCAGCCGCTGGGGCGGCGATGAACCCGCTACGCAGATTGTCCTGCTGTTCCTGCTGCCGTTCGCCTCTTATCTGATTGCGGAACATATTGGCGTGTCGGGCATTCTGGCCGCGGTGGCGGCAGGGATGACCATCACCCGTTCCGGCGTGATGCGTACCGCGCCGCTGGCGATGCGCCTGCGCGCCAACAGCACCTGGGCGATGCTGGAGTTTGTCTTTAACGGCATGGTGTTCCTGCTGTTGGGCCTGCAGCTGCCGGGCATTCTCGAATCCTCGCTGGTGGCGGCAGAGGCCGACCCGAACGTCGAAACCTGGATGCTGTTTGCCGACATCGTGCTGATTTACGCTGCGCTGATGCTGGTGCGCTTCGGCTGGCTGTGGACGATGAAAAACTTCAGCGTGCGTTTCCTGAAAAAGAAACCGATGGAGTTTGGCTCCTGGACCACGCGCGAGCTGTTGATCTCGACCTTTGCGGGTGTGCGTGGGGCGATCACCCTGGCGGGTGTGCTCTCCATTCCGCTGCTGCTGCCGACCGGCGACGTCTTCCCGGCGCGCTACGAGCTGGTGTTCCTGGCGGCGGGGGTGATCCTGTTCTCGCTGTTTGTCGGCGTGGTGATGCTGCCGATCCTGATGCAACACATGGAGGTGGCCGACCACGTCCAGCAGCACAAAGAGGCGCGCATTGCCCGGGCAGCGACCGCTGAGGTGGCGATTGTCACCATTCAGAAGATGGAGGAGCGTCTGGCGGCCGATACCGAAGAGAACATCGATACCCAGTTGCTGAAAGAGGTGAGCTCGCGGGTGATTGGTAACCTGCGCCGCCGTGCGGATGGCCGCAATGACGTTGAGAGCTCGCTGCAGGAGGAGAACCTCGAACGCCGCTTCCGCCTGGCCGCGCTGCGCGCTGAACGCGCGGAGCTGTACCACCTGCGCGCCACCCGGGAGATCAGCAACGAGACGCTGCAAAAACTGCTGCACGATCTCGATTTGATGGAAGCGCTGCTGATAGAGAAGCAGTAGCCGCGAATACCCCTCACCCTGACCCTCTCCCCATAGGGGAGAGGGGATAATCGGGCACGGTGCGGCTTTTTTCCCTCTCCCCTATGGGGAGAGGGCTAGGGTGAGGGGGCCCAAAACCCCTCACAACATTTCAACCATGCCTGGGCGCTGTGCGACAGGTACACCCCTTCCCGCCAGATCATCCCCAGCTGCCAGTGCAGATCGCTCTGCAGCGGGATCCAGCGCAGCGTGTTTTTATCCAGCCGCTCGCAGATGGGCTGGGGCAATATCGCGATCCCGACTCCCGCCTGCACCATCGCCGCCAGAAAATCCCACTGCCCGCTGCGCACCGCGATGCGCGGCTTGACGCCGTGCTGGTTGAACAGCTGCATCAGCTGGCGGCTGAGGGCAAAATCTTCGTTGTAGATCAGCAAAGGATGCTCGGCCAGCAGTTCTGGATTGATGGCATCAAGCTTCAGCCAGCTGCCGGAGCGCGACACCAGCACGCACAGCGGATGGCTGAACAGCGGCAGGGCGGTCAGGCCGCTGTCCTCCTCCACCGGCAGGGCGGTCATCGCCAGATCCAGCTCGCCGTTGATCACCGCCTGCTGGACGGTTAAGCCGCCAAATTCAGAAATTTTCAGCTCCACGCCGGGATAGCGCTGGCGAAACAGGCTGATGGGCCCGGCCATCATCATGCCCACCATCGGCGGGATGCCGAGGCGCAGGACGCCTTTGTTCAGATGGTTGATGTCACCAAGCTCCGCCTCCAGCTGGCGAAACTCCGCCAGGATCGCCAGCCCGCGCTCAAACACCACGCGCCCGGTGTCGGTTAAGAGCAGCTTGCGGCCGTCGCGGATCAGCAGGGTACAGTTCAGTTCATCTTCGAGGTTTTTTAGCATTTTGCTGATGGTGGGCTGGGTGACAAAGAGCTTCTCCGCGGCGCGGGTAAAACTCTGCTGGCGGACCACTTCGACAAAGTAACGCAACGTGCGTATGTCCATGACTATTCCTCGAAACTATACCTTTGATGATTTTAATTCATTTCAGTGAATTACGGGCGCTGACTATACTGGCGCTTCATCTCATTTTGAGGAAATCTCCCATGACCGTGGCGCTAAGTCGCGTTACGCCTGCCGTCGTGCAACGACTCCAGGTACCGGTTCAGGTACTGCTTTATGCGGGTCTGTTTGTCTTCGCTGAATATCTTGTGAGCTGGCTGCACCTGCCGCTGCCGGCCAATCTGGTCGGGATGGTGCTGATGTTCAGCCTGATCCTCTGTCGCGTTATTCCTCTCAACTGGGTGCGGGCGGGCTCGCGCTGGCTGCTGGCCGAGATGCTGCTGTTTTTCGTTCCGGCGGTGGTGGCGGTGGTCAATTACGTTCAGCTGCTGATGGTGGATGGCTGGCGCATCTTTGCGGTGATCGCCCTGAGCACCCTGATGGTGCTGGGTGCGACCGCGTGGGTGGTGGATAAAGTGTACCGCTTCGAAATCAGCAGGCAGAAACATGACTAACTTTCAGGTCAGCGTTCTCTGCCTGGTGGTGACGCTGGCGATCTACTTCGCCAACAAACGCCTCTATCGCCGCTTTCGCAAACTGCCCCTGATGCCGCTGGTTTTCACGCCGATTTTGCTGGTGATGATGCTGGTGTGGGGCCATATCTCCTGGCAGAACTATATCGGTGAAGCGCACTGGCTGCTGTGGCTGCTGGGCCCGGCGACCATCGCCTTTGCGGTGCCGGTGTACGACAATCTCGCGGTGATCAAACGCCACTGGATGTCGCTCTCCGCCGGGGTGATCACCGCCACGGTGGTGGCCGTCACCAGCTCCGTCTGGCTGGCGCGGTTATTTACCCTGTCGGATGAGATCCAGCGCAGCCTGGCGGTACGCTCCGTCACCACGCCCTTTGCCCTGGCGGCGGCAAAACCGCTCGGCGGACAGCCGGATCTGGTGGCGCTGTTCGTGGTGGTGACCGGGGTGTTTGGCATGGCGGTAGGGGACATGCTTTTTCTGCGCCTCTCCATCCGCGAAGGGATGGCGAAAGGGGCCGGATTTGGCGCGGCATCCCACGGCGCAGGCACCGCCCGCTCTTACGAGCTGGGCCAGCAGGAGGGCGTTGTCGCCAGCCTGGTGATGATGCTCTCCGGCGTGGTGATGGTGCTGGTGGCGCCATTGGTGGGCTGGTTGATGTTCTGAGACTTTTATTGCCGGGTGGCGCTGCGCTTACCCGGCCTACAGAACCGTAGGCCCGTGCAAGCGCAGCGCCGCCGGGCAATACGCTAACGGTTAAGTCTGCGCACAATCCGCTCCACCTTCTGGCGGAAATCCGCCGCGACCTGGGCGGGCGGCTGACCCTGCTCCAGCTTTTCCCGCGCCGAGGTGAACTGGTCGATCACCTGCAAATCTTCGATGTAGGGCGTGGCGACGACCGTGGTGTGCAGCGACTGTGCCTGACGCAGCCCCGCAATCACCGGATCGCCCGGGTCAATCACCCCTTTCTCCGTTAGCTGCGTTTTTGCCGCCTTGTTGAGCGGAATGCCGCGCTCCAGCCCCAGAGCCTGCACCGACTGCGGATCGTTGAGCAGGTAGTTCACCAGAATGGCCGCCTCTTTCGGGTGTTTAGTGGATTTCGCCACCGACAGCATCTGCGCCGTTTTGAAGTACACCCCGGACTCCTGCGTGCCGGGCTGCATCACGTAGTCGCCCAGCACCAGCTTCGCCGGTGGCGTCATGTTGTTAGCAAACATGCGGATGGTGATGTTCCAGGTGAACAGGCCGCCCCACTCGCCGTTGATCCACGGCTTCATTTCATAGAGGTTGCCTTTGCCGTAGGAGGAGAGGGTTTTTGGCGACGGCAGAATGTGGTCGTCGCTCAGGCGCTTCACAAAGCCGAAGGCCTCGACCCACTGGGCGTCGTTCCAGGCGAAGGTGCCGTCGCTGTTGAACATCGGCTTCTGATGGGTCTGCATCATGTACGCATTGAGCAGCAGAATGACATCCTGATCGACCATGGCGTAGGGGTAGTAGCTGTTGCCCAGCTTCTGCCGGAAAATCTTCCCGGCGGCAAAGAAGTCGTCCCAGGTTTTAGGATACGCCAGCCCGGCTTTCTGCCAGGTAACGTCGTTATAATAAAAGACCGGAGCGTTGACCGAAATCGGCAGGCCGTTGAGCTTGCCTTTCACCGTGGTCGACTGCAGATCCTGCGCCTGGTACTGACTTAAATCGAGCTCCGCTTTCAGCTTATCCAGGTCGTAATAGCCTTCGCCGTTTTTGGAAAAGATAATCAGCCACGGCCAGTTGGTCTGCATCACATCCGGCTCGGTGCCGCTCGCCAACTGGGTGGTCAGGCGCGAAAGATGTCCGTCCCAGCCGGTGTATTCGGCCTTCACTTTGATCTCCGGATGGGCTTTCTCAAAGGCTTCCAGCGCCTTTAATGTGGCCTGGTGACGGCTGTTGCCACCCCACCACGACATGCGTAATTCAACGGGCGACTGCGCCCAGACAGAGGTACAGGAAAATAACAGCGATGCGATGACACCTGACAGGAGTTTATTCATTATTTTTCTCCGGGACTTTTATTCGTAAACAGGTGAGTAACGGCGCAGCCTTCTGCCGCGCCTTTGTCATGCTTTTAACGTTTCGTCAGACGGAAAACCAGCTCAAACTCCTTAAAGTTCACCGGACGCTGCTGCTGCATGGAGATGTTGCCCGCAATCCCGGTGAGGATGGACATGGCGCCGGCGCGATGGTCGGCCGCGCGCTGGAGCGGATCCTCTCCCGGCGTGCCAAACAGGTCGGCCAGCATGGCATTGTCGCCGCCGCCGTGGCCCCCTTCACCGAGGCTGAACTCCGCTTTCCACGGTTCGGCGAACATCGGGAAGACGGTGAGATCGCACTGCTCGAGGCTGCCCTCGTTTTCCCGTTCGCCCCCGGCGTTGACGTAGGACTTCTCAACGATTTTCATCTCCAGTCGCCCTTCGGTGCCGTTAAAGACCACGTTCAGCCCTTCCCACGGCAGATAGGCGTTGAGGGAGTAGGTGAGCTGGACCTGGTTCTGGTATTTCACCAGCACCGATAGGGTGTCTTCGATGGTGATCCCGTCGCTGAACACGCTCTGGTCGCGGAAGTAGTTATCTTCATGCTCGGCATCCAGATAGAGCGCCTTAAGCTGGGCGTTCTCTGCCATATGCAGCGCAAAAGGATCGTCTTTGGCTTCGGCAAAGCCGTGGGCGCGCGGGTAGAACTGCGTCACGCCGCGCTGCTCAGCATTCTCCCTGCCGTAGAACTGCAGGCTGCCCTCGGCGTAAACCCGCTCCGGGAAGCTGCCCAGCCAGAAGTTCATCAGGTCGAAGTGGTGGGTGGATTTATGCACCAGCAGGCCGCCGCTGTTGCGTTTTTCCCGGTGCCAGCGGCGGAAGTAGTCCGCGCCGTGTTCGGTGTTGAGCAGCCACTCAAAGTGAACGGAGGTCACCTTGCCAATCACCCCCTGCATCAGCAGTTCGCGCACTTTGCTGTGGTGCGGGGCGTAGCGGTAGTTGAAGGCCACGCGCACGGTGCGGCCGGTCTCTTCGATGGCGTCGAGAATGCGCAGGGCGCGCTGCTCGTCGATGGTCATCGGCTTTTCAGTGATCACATCGCATCCGGCGTGCAGCGCGCGCACGATGTAATCATCGTGGGTGCGGTCCATGGTGGTGACAATAACCACATCGGGACGCGTCTCGCGGATCATCTCTTCAAACTGGGTTGCCTGCCAGGTGGAAACCGGCGCCGCCCCTTCGTTTTTTAATAACTGGTTGGCGTAGTGCATGCGCGTCTTGTTAGTATCACAGAACGCGACCAGTCTGGCATTTTCCCGCCAGGCGCCACCGATGGCGGAAATATATAAACCCGCGCGACCGCCGGTTCCGACCAGAGCATATTTTTTCATGGCATCCTCGATTGAATAGCGAAATAAATATCAGCAAGGTGACGCAATGAAACGTATTCCCCATCAACTGATGGAGCTGAACAGCACTTTTATCTGGCACTGGCCCTGGTTTATTCAGGGCGTAAAAAGCGCGAAACAGCACGGCTTCACCGGCATCATCCTGCACCAACAGGAACTGCTTTCAGTACTTGCGACGCCCTCGCCGTTAAGCCAGAAACTCAACGTCGAGAACCTTATTCATCAGCAACATTACGCCCTGCACTATTTAAAGCGGGTCGACAGTTATCTGGCGGAAAATAATTTATCGTTCTGGCTTCAGGGTGAGGCCGCGCCCAATGACGACATTATTAAGCGTAAATTTCCTGAACTGACCTTCGACGAAAAAAGCGCGCCCGATTTCTGGCAGCATTTTTATGCCGCGATATTGCATCCGTTATTACCTGCGCTGCCCCATCTCGGCGGAATTATTCTCAGCCTGACGACGCCGGACTTTCAGACCAGCCGCTGGCAGCAAAGCCTGCATGATGTCTGGAGCCTGCTGCGCGCCCGGGGCAAGAAGCTCATCCTGCGCGACTTCATCGATAACAGCTGGCCGCGGCAGCAGCTCTCAAACATGCTGGCGACGCTCCCGGACGACGTGCGCGCATCGGTAAAAGCCACCGAGCTGGATTACCATCCCGGCTTTGCCAACCACCCGCACATCGCCACCCTGCCGGGGCATAAAAAGTGGATCGAGTACGATCTCTTCGGCACCGGCTACGGCTGGACCGCGCTGCCGTGCTATCTGGCCGATGAGATCGGCGGCCGCTTAAGCTGGGCGCTCAGCGCCGCAGAGAACGAAATCGAAGCCATCACCTCCCGGGTGAGCTGGCAGTGGCTGCCCGACAGCCGGGTGATGGACTCCGTCAACGCCATCAACCTCTTCGGCCTCTCTGCCGCCAACCAGGCCGCCGATGCGGCGCTGCCCGGTACTTTCACGCGCTGGGCCGAGCATCATCAGCTGGGCTTTCGCTCCCTGCAGGACAAACATCAGCTCGCGACTATCGTCCACGCCAGCTACGACTGGCTGTGTAAAACGCCAAACTTTCTTGGCCGACGGCTGCACTACCAGAGCCAGATCCCGGAGAGCATTGCCCAGGCGCAGCAGCTGCTGCATATGGATACCCGCAGCGCCAACTGGCTGCACGCCTGGCAGCCGCTGATGCCCGCTGACGATCCTGCGGCTGGCAAAGAGCAGCGTGAGCGGGTGGCGCTGGAAAAAGAGGCCGCCTGCTTTCTCGCATCACGCACGCTGCAAAACCTGCGGGAGCTGATGCCGCGCATGACCTGCCCGGACGACACCCTGGAGATCCTGCTGGCCGCCTGGCGCAGCGCGGAGATCTACAGCCAGATGTTTTCCCATGTGGCCGCCGCCGTTACCGACGTGCTGTGGCTTGACCACTACGGCGCAAGCAGCCTGCCCGCTGATACCCTGCAGAAGCATCAGCAGCGCCTGCTGCACTACGCCGATACCCTGGAACGCTGGCTGGCGAACCCGCCCGTCAGCGGGCCTTTGTTCCTGCCGCTGCTGCTGAGCCCGGAGCGCCTGCAGCGCTTTGCCAGAAGCCTCAGCGAGTCGCGGTAACTAAAGCATAAAAACTGCGGCCAGGGTTGTCTGTATTGCGCGCGGAGGGAAAGCGGAGGATCGGCGTGAAATCGGGAAAAGTGTGATGGTCTTAGCGGATTGCAGATAAAGCCTGTGATGCGCGTCGGCTTTTTCTGTTTTGGTGACGTGATTAACGTCACCTGAAGGGGGAAAAAATGTGATCCCCGACCAGCGGCCGGGGAGGGGATTTTAGTGCGCGCGGCCCTGCTCAACGCCGAGGCCAGTCTGGGAACGGATAAACTGGGCGCGGAACTTCTCACGCTCCAGATTTCCTTCCGCCGAGTTATCCGTGGCGGAGAAGATCCAGATCCCAATGAACGCCACCGCGATGGAGAACAGCGCCGGGTATTCGTAAGGGAAGATGGCTTTTTCGTGACCGAGGATCTGCACCCAGATGGTCGGGCCGAGGATCATCAGGATCACCGCCGTCAGCAGGCCCAGCCAGCCACCAACCATCGCACCACGGGTGGTCAGTTTTGACCAGTACATGGAGAGCAGAATGATCGGGAAGTTACAGCTCGCCGCAATCGAGAAGGCCAGTCCCACCATAAAGGCGATGTTCTGGTTTTCGAACAGGATACCCAGCAGGATCGCCACCACACCCAGCACCAGGACGGTGATTTTGGAGACTTTCAGCTCATCGCGCTCGGAAGCGCCTTTACGCCAGACGTTGGCATAGAGGTCGTGGGAGACCGCAGAGGCTCCGGCCAGGGTCAGGCCCGCTACCACCGCCAGGATGGTGGCGAAGGCCACGGCGGAGATAAAGCCGAGGAACAGGTTGCCGCCCACCGCGTCAGCCAGGTGCACCGCCGCCATGTTGTTGCCGCCAATCAGCGCGCCTGCCGCATCCTTGAAGGCCGGGTTTGCACCCACCAGCATGATGGCACCGAAGCCGATGATAAAGGTCAGGATATAGAAGTAACCCATAAAGCCGGTGGCGTAGAGCACGCTCTTACGCGCTTCACGCGCATCTGACACGGTGAAGAAACGCATCAGAATGTGCGGCAGGCCCGCAGTACCAAACATCAGGCCGAGGCCTAACGACAGCGCCGAGATCGGATCTTTCACCAGCCCGCCCGGGCTCATGATCGCTTCGCCTTTCGGGTGAACCGCCATTGCTTCGCTGAACAGGTTATTGAAGCTGAAGCCGACGTGCTTCATCACCATAAAGGCCATAAAGCTGGCACCGAACAGCAGCAGCACGGCTTTGATGATCTGCACCCAGGTGGTGGCGAGCATGCCGCCAAACAGGACGTACATCACCATCAGCACGCCCACCAGCACTACCGCGACATGGTAGTTCAGGCCGAACAGCAGCTGGATCAGCTTACCGGCACCTACCATCTGGGCGATCAGGTACAGGGCCACCACCACCAGCGAGCCGCAGGCGGAAAGGGTACGGATCGGCCCCTGCTTCAGGCGATAGGAGGCCACGTCGGCAAAGGTGTAACGCCCGAGGTTACGCAGACGTTCGGCGATCAGGAACAGAATAATCGGCCAGCCGACGAGGAAGCCGAGGGAGTAAATCAGCCCGTCGTAGCCGGAGGTGTAGACCAGCGCGGAGATGCCAAGGAACGAGGCCGCCGACATAAAGTCACCGGCAATCGCCAGCCCGTTCTGGAAACCGGTAATGTTGCCGCCCGCGGTATAGTAATCGTTGCGGGAGCGCACACGTTTTGACGCCCAGTAAGTAATGTACAGCGTCAGCACCACGAAGATCAGGAACATCACAATCGCCTGCCAGTTGGTTGGCTGGCGTTCCACCGCGCCGCCAATGGCATCGGCGGCATTTGCCGCAAAGGGGAGGGTGGCGGCAAGCGCCGTCAGGACTCTCTTCATGATGCTTTTACCTCACGCAGAACCGCTTTATTCAGACGGTCGAACTCACCGTTAGCACGAATGACATACACCGCGGTCAGCACGAACGAAATCACGATCACGCCGATACCGATAGGGATGCCGCGGGTCACGCTGGTACCCGCATGTAATGGGGTACCGAGCCAGTGTGGGGCGAAGGCAATAAGCAGAATAAAGCCAACGTAAATGATTAACATGATGATAGATAACATGAAGGCAAACCGTTGCCGTTTATCCACGAGCTCCCTGTAGTGCGCACTGTTCTCTATCTGCTGACAAATATTTTCATTCATCACAGAATCTCCAAAGGTAAGGTTGGTTTTTTTTAGTCCCCTCTCCCCTTTGGGGAGAGGGTTAGGGTGAGGGGAGAGGGAGAAAACAAATTACGATGGCATTGCGATGGCCTGCTTCTCTTCGAGCAGCTTGTCCACCACGCCAGGATCGGCGAGCGTTGAGGTGTCGCCTAAATTGCTGGTATCGCCCGCCGCAATCTTGCGCAGAATACGGCGCATGATCTTGCCGGAGCGGGTTTTCGGCAGCGAGTCGGTCCAGTGCAGCACGTCCGGGGTGGCAAGCGGGCCAATCTCTTTACGCACCCAGTTACGCACTTCGGTGTACAGCTCCGGCGACGGCTCTTCGCCGTGGTTCAGCGTGACGTAGGCGTAGATCGCCTGGCCTTTGATGTTGTGCGGAATACCGACCACGGCCGCTTCGGCAATCTTCGGATGCGACACCAGCGCCGATTCAATCTCTGCGGTACCCAGACGGTGGCCGGAGACGTTGAGCACGTCGTCCACGCGACCGGTGATCCAGTAGTAGCCATCTTCATCACGACGCGCGCCGTCGCCGCTGAAGTACATGTTTTTGAAGGTGGAGAAGTAGGTCTGCTCAAAGCGATCGTGATCGCCAAACAGGGTACGCGCCTGGCCAGGCCAGGAGTCGACGATCACCAGGTTGCCCTCGGTGGCACCTTCCAGCGGTGTGCCTTCGTTATCCACCAGCGCAGGCTGCACGCCAAAGAACGGACGGGTCGCAGAGCCGGCTTTCAGCTGGGTCGCGCCCGGCAGCGGGGTGATCATGAACCCGCCGGTTTCGGTCTGCCACCAGGTGTCGACCACCGGGCACTTCTCATTACCGATCTTCTTCCAGTACCACTCCCAGGCTTCCGGGTTGATCGGCTCGCCCACGGACCCGAGGATGCGCAGGGAGGAGCGGTCGGTGCCTTCGATCGCCTTGTCGCCTTCCGCCATCAGGGCGCGAATAGCGGTCGGGGCGGTGTAGAGAATATTGACCTGATGTTTGTCCACCACCTGGCTCATACGCGCCGGGGTCGGCCAGTTTGGTACGCCTTCGAACATCAGGGTGGTAGCGCCACACGCCAGCGGGCCGTAGAGCAGGTAGCTGTGACCGGTGACCCAGCCCACGTCGGCGGTGCACCAGTAGATATCGCCCTGATGATAATCAAAGACATACTTAAAGGTGGTGGCCGCATAGACCAGATAGCCGCCGGTGGTGTGCAGCACGCCCTTCGGCTTGCCGGTAGAGCCGGAGGTATAAAGGATAAACAGCGGATCTTCGGCGTTCATCGCTTCCGGCTGGTGCTGGTCGCTGGCCTGCTCAATCAGGTCGCTCCACCACAGGTCGCGGCCTTCATGCCATTCAATGGCATTGCCGGTGCGCTTCAGCACAATCACGCTGTTAACGCTGTTCACATTCGGGTTTTTCAGCGCGTCATCGACGTTCTTTTTCAGCGGAACGGCACGGCCTGCACGCACGCCTTCGTCGGCGGTGATCACCAGTTTTGAACTGGAGTCGATAATACGTCCGGCCACCGCTTCCGGTGAAAAGCCGCCAAAGATTACGGAATGCACCGCACCGATGCGGGCGCAGGCCAGCATCGCCACGGCCGCTTCCGGCACCATCGGCATATAGATAGCCACCACGTCGCCTTTCCGGATGCCCTGGGCCAACAGCACGTTGGCAAAGCGGCAGACGTCGCGGTGCAGTTCGCGGTAGGTGATATTTTTGCTCTGGGTGGCGTCGTCGCCTTCCCAGATGATTGCCGTCTGGTCCCCGCGCTCGGCAAGATGGCGATCCAGGCAGTTAGCGGCCAGGTTCAGGGTGCCGTCTTCATACCATTTAATCGAGACGTTGCCTGGGGCAAAAGAGGTGTTCTTGACCGTCTGGTACGGGGTGATCCAGTCAAGGATTTTGCCCTGCTCGCCCCAGAAGGCGTCAGGGTTGGTGATGGACTGCTGATACTTCTCCTGGTACTGCTCCGGGTTAATCAGGCAGCGGTCCGCAATATTTGCGGGAATGTCGTGTTTATGGACTTGGCTCATGGTTTTTGTTCTCCTTGTAGGATGTTAATAATATGTCGCAAAAACGTTAATTGTAGGGGCTTTGCCAGCTTTGTTTACTTTTTGGGCGACAGATCACGCAAATGTTACAGAGTACAAAAAACGAGCAAATGACACTTTGAAGAAAAATAATTGCTCTTAAGGATTATTTGCTTTTATGGATAAAAAAGTTTTTTTATAACAAAAGGTTATTTTTCATCATCAACACAAATTAGCGTAACAACCTCTTTTGTCAGTCAAATGCCTTGTTCTGAAAGGCTTGCGCAGCATGCCGTGCAAGTGGTACTGATACCGCGCGTTAAAAAACCCCATAAATGAACGCAACACAATTCATACCCTTTCAGTATGTGTCGTCCCCTTCGTTTTACGAGTACGAACACTTCATTGAGGAAGTTTCTTGTCATGAAAAATTTGAAAGTCAGCCTGGCCTGGCAAATTTTGCTGGCCCTTGTGCTGGGTATCTTGCTGGGTAGTTATCTGCATTATCACAGTGACAGCCGCGAATGGCTGATCGCCAACCTCCTGTCGCCTGCCGGTGATATCTTTATTCATCTGATCAAGATGATTGTGGTGCCGATTGTCATCTCGACGCTGGTAGTAGGGATTGCCGGGGTCGGTGACGCGAAGCAGCTGGGCCGCATCGGCGCAAAAACCATCCTTTATTTCGAAGTGATCACTACGGTGGCCATCATTCTTGGTATCACGCTGGCGAATGTGTTCCAGCCTGGTGCCGGCATTGATATGTCGCAGCTGGCGACGGTGGATATTTCGAAATACCAAAGCACGACCGCCGATGTGCAAAGCCATGCTCATGGCCTGATGGGCACTATCCTGTCGCTGGTGCCGACCAATATCGTGGCGTCGATGGCGAAGGGCGAAATGCTGCCTATCATCTTCTTCTCGGTGCTGTTCGGTCTGGGGCTGGCGTCGCTGCCGTCCACCCACCGCGAGCCGCTGGTGACCGTGTTCCGCTCCATCTCTGAAACCATGTTCAAAGTGACCCACATGGTGATGCGCTATGCCCCGGTCGGCGTCTTTGCGCTGATCTCGGTGACGGTGGCGAACTTCGGTTTTGCCTCCCTGTGGCCGCTGGCGAAGCTGGTGATCCTGGTTCACTTCGCGATTATCTTCTTCGCCCTGGTGGTGCTGGGGCTGGTGGCGCGCATGTGCGGGCTGAGCATCTGGATTTTGATCCGCATCCTGAAAGACGAGCTGATTCTGGCGTACTCCACCGCCAGCTCCGAAAGCGTACTGCCGCGCATAATCGAGAAGATGGAAGCCTACGGGGCACCGGCGTCGATCACCAGCTTCGTGGTACCGACCGGGTACTCCTTTAACCTCGACGGTTCGACGCTGTACCAGAGTATCGCCGCCATCTTTATCGCCCAGCTGTACGGGATCGACCTCTCCCTGTGGCAGGAGATCGTACTGGTGCTGACCCTGATGGTGACCTCAAAAGGGATTGCCGGCGTGCCGGGCGTATCCTTTGTGGTACTGCTGGCGACCCTGGGAAGCGTGGGTATTCCGCTGGAAGGCCTGGCGTTTATTGCCGGTGTTGACCGTATCCTCGACATGGCGCGTACCGCGCTGAACGTGGTGGGTAATGCCCTGGCAGTGCTGGTGATTGCCAAGTGGGAACACAAATTCGACCGTAAGAAAGCGCTGGCGTACGAGCGCGAAGTGCTGGGTCGTTTTGATAAGACCGCTGACCAGTAAATAAGAAAGCCGGGTGGCGCTAGCGCTAACCCGGCCTACGGTCCTGTAGGCCGGGCAAGCGAAGCGCCCCCGGCAGACAGACCGCACGGTTACTCCCCGCTTAACGCATCAAACTCCTCGCATCCGGTATCAAACCCTTCGCTACAGCTCAGATTTAACCAGTACAGCGCCTTCTGTTTATTCGGGGTGATAAACCCGGCCTCGCCCTGCTGAAACACCTTGCCCGCCCAGTATTCGGCGTAACCGGTGCGCGAGAGGGTAGAGCTCTGCTTAAACCACTGCGCGGCCTGCACGTCATCCTGCGCCACCTCCACGCCGTTGGCGTAGATCAGCCCCAGCAGCAACCGGGCATCGACGGCGGCGTCATCTTCGGTATTCTCTGCGACTTTATGCAGCAAGCTCAGCGCCTGCGGATAGTCGGTTTTCCCCGCCCGGGTATTCACCAGCAGCCGCGCCAGCATCACCGCCCCCGGCGAACTGTCCGCCACGGTGGCCTGCTGCGCCAGCCCTTTCGCCTGCGCCAGATCGCCGTGCTTAAACTTAATCTGTGACAGCAGCGCCATGGCGTCCACGTCGCCGCCTTTGGCCGCTTTTTCGGCCCACATTTCGGCCTGCTTATCATCGCCCGAACTGTAATACGTTTCGGCAAGATAATACTGGGCACGGCTGTCGCCCGCCTCGGCCTGCTTCAGGTACTGACCGCCAATCTCCTCGGCGTTCGCAAGTGAAGTAAAAAGTATCAACAACAGATAAAGGTGTTTCATGCGTTATTTTCTTAGGGGTACATAGCGGGCAGTATAAGCGCGCTATGTGAAGAAAAAAATGGGTGCATTAAGACCTCAACCTCCCACAAGCCGGGCGGGTTTCCCCGCCCACTAACGTTAACCCGCTGCGCAGGCTAATTAGACGCCACTTCATATTGTTCACTCTTTATACCCGTCATACTTCAAGTTGCCTGTGCGTTGGCTTTCCTCGCTCACCCCAGTCACTTACCAGAGTAAGCTCCTGGGGATTCGCTGCGTCGCCGCCTTCATGCAACTCGAATTATTTAGGGTATATTTTAAGGTCGCATAACGTGCCGCGATTAATAAAGGCGAATAGTATTATGGTCAGGCAAATAATAAGTATTATGCCTAACACAGTTTTAAATGGCGTCATGCCCTTTACTCCTTGCTAAGAAAAGAATAAGGGGCTATCCTCAACTTGTTGGGAGTTGAGGGATAGCCCCCGGTTAATGGAAACATTGCCGGGGTTTTTCACTTTCTGTCCCTCAATACGGCTTAAGACAGAAAGTCTTAAGCACCCGCCGCTAATCTTATCCTCATGAAGTAAAAAGAAAAGATGTAATTCTCTTTGTGCGAAATTACATTTCTCTGGAATCATGCTCGCGAAATAATATTCGTTTTTCAAATTCTAAAATCCCCAAATAAAAAGGGAGTGAATATTTCACCCCCTTTTATTCGTGGTTCCATTAATTAAATTAACCCATTGCGGTTTCCCGTAACCGTTTTTTCAGCAAATTATATTCATCAATAACATACTGCTCGGCGGCAGCCTGATCCGCTATCGGCTCGACACGTACGGCACAATATTTATATTCAGGTGTTTTGGTTATCGGGCTCAGGTTTTCCGTCACCAGCTCGTTGCAGGCGCCAATCCACCACTGGTAGGTCATGTAGACCGCACCTTTGTTGGGACGATCGCTCACCTGCGCCCGGGTGATCACCCGGCCCTTGCGGGAGTTGACCCACACCAGCGCCTCATCCTCAATGCCCAGCTGTTTGGCATCGTCAGTGTTGATTTGCACATAGCCGGGCTCATCGGCCAGCGCCGACAGCGCAGCACAGTTGCCGGTCATGGAGCGGCAGGAGTAATGGCCCACTTCGCGCACGGTGGAGAGCACCATCGGATACTCCGGCGAGAGCTTGTCCATCGGCGCCATCCAGTCGCAGGTGAAGAACTGCGCCAGCCCGTTCGGAGTATCGAATTTCTCCGCGAACAGGTACGAGGTGCCCTGGTCCTCCGGGGACTCGTCCCGGCACGGCCACTGGATATAACCCAGCTCGCCCATCTTCTCGTAGGTCGCGCCTTTAAAGCCCGGACAGAGCTGGCGCAGCTCATCCCAGATCTGCTGCGTGTTGTCGTAGTGCATCGGATAACCCATCCGGGTCGCGATCTCGCTGATAATCTGCCAGTCGGTTTTCAGATCCCACTTCGGCTCCACCGCTTTGAAGAAGCGCTGGAAGCCGCGATCGGCTGCGGTGTAGACCCCTTCATGCTCGCCCCAGGAGGTGGACGGCAGGACAACATCCGCCGCCGCCGCGGTTTTGGTCATAAAGATATCCTGGACAATCACCAGCTCCAGATCGTCAAAGGCCTTACGCACCGCCGACAGTTCGGCATCCGTCTGGAGCGGATCTTCACCCATGATGTACGCCGCCCGCACCTCTTTGTGGGCCGCGCGGTGCGGTAGCTCGCTGATACGGTAGCCGGTGTGCGCTGGCAGGCTCTCGACGCCCCAGGCTTTGGCGAATTTCTCGCGGTTTTCCGGAAACTTAACGTACTGATAGCCCGGATAGGTATCCGGCAGGGCTCCCATATCGCAGGCCCCCTGAACGTTATTCTGCCCGCGCACCGGGTTGACCCCGACATGGGCTTTCCCGAGATTGCCGGTCAGCATGGCGAGGCTGGTCAGCGCCCGTACCGTTTCCACCCCCTGCCAGAACTGGGTGACGCCCATTCCCCACAGCAGGGTGGCCGTTTCCGCCCCGGCATACAGGCGCGCGGCCTGACGGATCTCCCGGGCGCTTACGCCGGTAATGGCTTCCACCGACTCCGGCGTATAGCTTTCGACGATTTTTCTGTATTCCTCAAAGCCTTCCGTGCGGGTGGCAACGAAAGCCCGATCGTAGAGATCCTCTGCAATAATCACCTGCCCGATGGCATTGAGCAGGGCGATATTCGAGCCGTTTCGCAACGCGATATGCATATCGGCAATGCGCGCGGTTTCAATGCGCCGCGGATCGCAGACGATAATTTTCGCCCCGTTCTGCTTCGCGCGCAGAATGTGATTCGCAACGATGGGGTGCGAATCCGCCGGGTTATAGCCGAAAATAAACACTAACGCAGTATTATCAATCTCGTTGATGGCATTGCTCATGGCGCCATTACCGACCGACTGGTGCAGACCTGCAACCGAGGGGCCGTGTCAGACGCGCGCGCAGCAGTCGACGTTGTTGGTGCCGATAACGGCGCGGGCAAACTTCTGCATCAGGTAGTTGGTTTCATTTCCGGTACCGCGTGAGGAGCCGGTGGTCTGGATCGCGTCGGGGCCGTGCTTTGCTTTGATAGCGCTGAGACGGCTGGCGACATAATCCAGCGCGTCATCCCAGGAGACGGCTTCCAGCTTGCCGCCGCGTTCTCTGCGGATCATCGGGGTTTTCAGGCGCGGGGTCAGGATTTGGGTATCGTTGATAAAATCCCAGCCAAAGTAGCCCTTCAGGCACAGCTTGCCCTGGTTGGTTTTGCCGTCGGCGGCCTCCGCCCGGACAATATTGCCGTTATCGACCACCAGGTTGATCTTGCAACCTGATGCGCAATAGGGGCAAACCGTGATGACGTTTTTCATCGCTCTCGCTCCATATCAAATGATGCTGATGTGTCGGTGTAGTATGCAGCTTCTATGCCACATCCTTGTTGTGGTTTTTCCCAGACTTTACGGGCGAATCCTGGTCAAAACCCTGACCAGAAGCAGGCGAGCTGCAAAAAATGTCGCAGCGGAAGTGACGGGGATGTGACGGCGGTTGAAGATCCGAGACGGAAAGGGCGTTTGGGCTGGAGCCTTGCACAGAATGGGCCAGAATGATTGTTATCTTCTCTATGGGATCCCGTGATGAAACCAGCAATTCTGGTGGTCGATGACGACACCGCGGTCTGCGAACTGTTGCAGGACGTCCTCAACGAGCACGTCTTTACCGTCCATGTGTGCCACAACGGTCAGGATGCCCTGCGTCTGGCCCGGCAGCCGGATATTGCCCTGGTGCTGCTGGATATGATGCTGCCGGATATCAACGGCCTGCAGGTGTTGCAGCAGCTGCAAAAGCAGCGTCCTGAGCTGCCGGTGATCATGCTCACGGGCCTCGGCAGCGAGTCGGATGTGGTGGTGGGCCTTGAGATGGGGGCCGACGATTATATCGGTAAACCCTTCAACCCCCGGGTGGTGGTGGCCCGCGTCAAAGCCGTGCTGCGCCGCACCGGCGCGCTGGCGGCGGAACCTGCGGCCGTCGC
The DNA here is from genome assembly GCF_005843915.1 of Enterobacter sp. MF024. Lineage (NCBI taxonomy): Bacteria > Pseudomonadati > Pseudomonadota > Gammaproteobacteria > Enterobacterales > Enterobacteriaceae > Enterobacter > Enterobacter sp. MF024. The sequence goes on from NZ_VCBB01000006.1 coordinate 79,424, forward strand.
CCGGGCGGGTGGAATTAGCTTTAACGGCTGGACGCTGGATACCGCCCGCTGTGAGCTGATTGACGCCGCGGGCAGCGTGGTCCCCCTGACCCAGGGTGAATACGGTCTGCTGCTGGCGCTGACGCAAAACGCCCGTCGGGTGCTGAGCCGGGAACAGCTTCTGGAGCTGACCCACAGCGAAAGCGCGGAGGTGTTTGACCGCACCATTGATGTGTTGATCATGCGCCTGCGCCGCAAAATCGAAATCAACCCCCACCAGCCGCTGCTGATTAAAACCATCCGCGGGCTGGGTTACGTGTTTGCCGCCGACGTCCAGCATGGCGACAGGGCGGCCTAAACCAGACGGTTTTCGGCGATAAACAGCTGTAATTCCTGCAACGTTTTCGCCCCGTCGATGGCGTTGGCCGCCAAAAGGCTCGCCCGCGCGCAGGCGTGCGCCAGCTGAATACTCTCCGTCAGCGACATCGACTCGTGGCAGCCATACAAAAAACCGGCGCAGAAGGCATCGCCCGCGCCGACGCTGCCGACAATCTCAGCCTGCGTCAGCCGCCACGAGGGGATCCAGCTCCCTTCCTGGCCCGGCTCCTGACCCCATGCCCCTTCCGGACAGTGGATCACCACCCTGGCGTTGACCCCCGCCTTCAGCAATTGCTCTGCGGCAGTGGCGATGTGGGCGATCGCCGGGGCATCGTTATCGTCACGCATGTGCAGGCCGCTGAATTCGCCCGCCTCCAGCTCGTTGATCACCAGATAGTCGAGATGACGCAGGGCAGGGAGCACCAGCGGCTGATAGCGCGGATCGCCCTTGCGCGACACCAGGTCTAGAGAGGTCTTAAACCCCGCAGCGCGCATCTGGGCCAGCAGCCGCGCGCTGCGGGTGCCGAACTCCTCGTCCGGCATATCCAGGCTGTCGAGCAGCAGCAGATAGCCCAGATGGAAAATCTTCATGCTGAGATCGAGCCGGTCAAAGGCGGGCAGATCCAGCAGGCGGTTGGCCCCCGGCGAGTGGAAAAAGGTGCGCTGGCCGCTGGGGTCGGTCATCACCTGCGACATGGAGGTCGGGGCGAAGGTGGTGCGCTGCACCCGCTGGCGGTTGACGTGATACTGGTCGAGCATGGCGAGAATATAATCCCCGTCGTGATCGTCTCCTACCAGCCCGACCGCCTGCAGCGGCATCCCGGCGTGCATTTTCGCCAGGGTTAACAGCACGTTGAGCGGTGCGCCGCCGGTGGCGCGCTCGCTGTGGGTGATCTCCGCCAGCCAGCCGCGCTCCGGCCACTGCACAATCTGGTGGACGTGATCCACCAGCATATTCCCCGCCGCGATAATTCCCCGGCGTTCCATCAGGCAAACCCCGCGCTGCCAAAGGTCCGCATCTGCGCGGCGACGGTGTCGGTAATGGCCTCTTCGATGCCCAGCAGCAGTTCGGCAAACTCATCGTACAGCGGCTGTCGGTTAGCCATGCGCTGCTCCACCGCCGCCAGCGCCGCCTGAGACATGCCGGTGTAGAAGTTGATTTTGTGGATCCCGAGCTCAATGGCGCGGCGGAAATCGGCGTCGCTGATCCCGGACCCGCCGTGCAGCACCAGCGGCAGGCCGGTTTGCTGGCGGATGGCGTCAAGACGCGCAAAATCGAGCTTTGGCTCGCCCTTGTACTTGCCGTGGGCATTGCCGATGGCCACCGCCAGGGCGTCGATGCCGGTCTGGTCGACATATTCCCGCGCCAGGGCAGGGTCGGTGAAAAAGGCTTCGTCGGCGTGGCCGTACAGGGCACCGCCCTCATCGCCACCCACCGCGCCCAGCTCCGCCTCCACCGACACGCCAACCGCGTGGCACATCTTCACCACCTCCCGCGTCTGGCGAATATTCTCCTCGTAGCTGAGGGCTGAGCCATCGAACATCACCGAGCTGAACCCTAAGCGCAGCGCCCGTACCACCGCCTCGAAATGCAGGCCGTGATCGAGATTCAGCACCACCGGAATGTCATGCCGGGCGGCTTCGAACTTTACCGCCTCCACCAGGGAGTCGAGCGATACGTACTTAAAATGCACTTCGGCAATGTTGATGATAAAAGGCGAGTTCTCCTGGCGGGCCGCGGCAAACAGCGCGCGCAGGAAGTGAGAGTCGAGGACGTTAAAGGCCCCCAGCGCGTAACGGTGTTCCCGGGCGTGCGCCAGCCCTTCAGCGAGAGAGATAAGCGGCATCAGTGACTCCTTACGGGCGAAACAGGCTGTACTCGTTACACAACACCAGCACGGCCGGTTCGTCTTCATCAATGTGGTTATAGCGGGCGGTGGGTTGCAGGAAGTGGTTGTCGGTGTCGTCGTCATTCACTGAAGAGACTTCCCCGACCAGCACATCCCCAAAGCCCGCTTCACCCCAGAAGCTGTGATACAAACCGGGCGGCAGGCAGATGCTCTCTCCCGGCGTGAGACGGATATGGCTGCCCGCGACGTGGGTCTGCTGGCATCCGTCGATGGAGACGATGATATCGCCATCCTCTTTCTGCTCATCCTCATCGGCGTTCCACAACTCCACAATCAGATTGCCGCCGCCGCGGTTGATGATGTCCTCGCGCTTGCGCCAGTGGAAGTGCAGGGGCGTTACCTGGCCGTCGCGCACGTGCATGATCTTTTCCGCATAGCATCTGGCCCACGGCTTGCCGCCGGGCGAACCGTTACGCAGGGTAAACAGGGTCAGCCCCTGCGCCGCAAAATTGTCCCCGCCGAAGGCGGTCACGTCCCAGCCGAGACGTAGCTCGAACACTTCGCGCCAGGCGTCAGCCTCAAGCTGCTGCCAGCGGGCAGGGGGAAAGCTGGCAAAAGGGGGCAGATGCACATCGTGCATGGAGAAAAACTGCCGCGTGTGGCCGAGGATTTCGTTGATTTCGGAGCGTTTCATAAAGACCCCTCACCCTGACCCTCTCCCCACAGGGGAGAGGGAACGTGAACATTTACTTCACCGTCCAGCCCTTATAGGTGCCGACGCTGTTCTTATCGATCATCGTCACCGGGATCAGAACCGGCTCTTTCGGCGCAGGTTTGCCCTGCAGAATGTCATAGCCGATCTCCACCGCTTTCGCCGCCATCACCTGCGGATCCTGGGCAGGGGTCGCGATGAACAGAGAGTTTTCACGCTTCAGGGCCTCTTCGGCATCCGGTGAGCCATCCACGCCAACGATAAAGAACTCGCTACGTTGCGCCTGTTTGGCTGCCAGATCGGCACCGATCGCCGTTGGATCGTTGATCGCAAACACGCCGTCGATCTTCGGATTGGCCGCCAGCAGGGAGGTCATGACTTCCAGCCCGCCTTCGCGGCTGCCTTTGGCGTTCTGGTTATCCGAGAGCACCTTGATATCCGGATGCTTTTTGAACTCATTCTGGCACCCTTCCACACGGTTCTGTACCGCAGAGACCGGCGGTCCGTTGATGATCACCACGTTGCCTTTGCCTTTCAGACGGTCGGTAATCAGCTTACAGGCTAGTTCACCGGCCTGGGTGTTGTTGGAGGTGATAGTGGCATCGGCACCTTCTGCCGCCACGTCAACCGCCACCACCACAATCCCGGCATCTTTAGCGCGCTTTACCGCCGGGCCGATCCCTTTCGAGTCAGCGGCGTTGAGAATTATCATATCGACCTTCGCCGCGATAAAATTATCAATCTGAGAAACCTGCTGGCCGAGATCGTAGCCGCTGGAAACCAGGGTTACTTTCACGTTATCACCCGCCAGCTTGCGCGCTTCCAACTCCGCCCCCTTGGTGATCTGCACAAAGAACGGGTTCGCCAGATCGCCCACCGTCACGCCGATGGATTTCAGCTCTTTGGCCTGGACAAACGGGCTTGCTGCAAGCAGTGCGCCAGCACAGAGCGCGGTAACTAAGGGCTTCAATTTCATGCTGTATTCCTCACGTAGGGTTTCCCGTCATCCTTCTGACCGCAGATGCGTTGGTTGCGCTCATTCACCCGAATCACTTACTACAGTAAGCTCATCGGGATTCACTCACTTGCCGCCTTCCTGCGACCAGAATGATTTAGGGAAATATTGTTGTTATGCACTTTGATGGTGTCGGGTACGGTATTTGTCGATCAGTACCGCAATGATGATCACCGCCCCTTTGATCACCAGTTGCCAGAAGTAGGAGACGCCCATCAGCGTCATGCCGTTGTTGAGGGTAGCGATAATTAGCGCCCCCACCAGCGTGCCGGTGATGGTGCCGATGCCGCCGACGAAGCTGGTACCGCCGAGGATCACCGCCGCGATGGCGTCCAGCTCATAGCCGGTGCCCAGGTTGCCGTTGGCGCTGTAGAGCCTGGAGGCGCTCATCACCCCGCCGAGGCCCGACAACAGGCCGCTCATGCCGTAGACAAACAGCAGCACCAGCCAGACCTTAATCCCCGTTAAGCGTGCGGCCTGCATGTTGCCGCCCACCGCGTAGATGTGTACCCCAAGGGTGGTGCGGCGCAGGATGAACCAGCAGACGGCAATCACCGCCAGGGCAATCACCACCAGCCACGGCACCGGCCCGAGGTAGTTATTGCCGATCCACTCAAAGCTGATGCTGGAGTTGATAACCGTCGTGCCGTCGGCCAGCAGGTAGGCCGCCCCGCGCAGCGCCGTATAGGTGCCGAGCGTGACGATAAAGGGCGGTAGCCCGGCAAAGGCCACCAGCGCCCCGTTGAACAGCCCCAGCACCATGCCGAGCATCAATGCCGCCGGGACCGAGAGCATGGACAGCTCCGGCATCAGCGATACCACCATCGCCGCCACCGCCGTGGTGCCCAGAATCGACCCCACCGAGAGGTCGATGCCGCCGGTCAGAATGATGAAGGTCATCCCCGCCGCCAGCACGATGTTGATCGACGCCTGACGGGTGATGTTCAGCAGGTTGCTTTCGGTAAAGAAGTTAGGCGCGATAAAGCCAAATACCGCGACAATCAGGATCAATATCGGCAGGATACCGATGGTTTGCATCAGATCGCCCATCAGCATTTTTTTGGCGGAGGCCGCTTTGGCCACCTGTTGCGGACTGTTTTGTTGGCTCATGATTTTACCGCCTGGTGATGAGAGTCGTTCACGCCGGTTGCAAGCGTCATTATATTTTCCTGAGAGATATCGCTCCGGTGCAGCTCCCCGGCAATGCTCCCTTCGCGCATCACATACACGCGATCGCTCATGCCGACCACTTCCGGCAGTTCGCTGGAGATCATCAGGATCGCCACCCCTTTGCGCGCCATCTGGTTCATGATCCGGTAGATCTCGCTTTTGGCGCCGACGTCCACGCCGCGGGTCGGTTCATCGAGGATCAGAATGCGCGGGCCAATCGCCACCCAGCGGGAGATAAGCAGCTTTTGCTGATTGCCACCGGAAAGTCCGCCCGCCCGCACCTGGGAATGCGGCACGCGAATATTGAGCAGGGCGATGGCGTCATCGGAGATCGACTGCGCTTTTTTGCGGTTGAGCCAGCCGAAAGTGGCGTCGCGCTCCAGCGTCGCCATGGTGATGTTCTCCTGCGCCGCCAGCTCGAGAAACAGCCCCTGCTCCTTGCGGTTCTCGGTTAAAAAGCCGATCCCGTGGTCGATGGCGGCGCGCGGGGAGTGGATCACCACCGGCTCGCCGTCCACCTCTATCATGCCGCCCGTCGCTTTGCGCACGCCGAAAATCAGCTGGGCCAGCTCCGAACGCCCGGCCCCCACCAGCCCGGCGAGGCCGACGATTTCGCCGGAGCGCACCAGCAGGCTGCAGGGCTGTACTTTGCTGCCGTCGGTGAGGTGATGGACGTTAAGACGCGGGCTGCCGAGCGGGATATCGCGCTCCTTGTTAAACAGATCGCTTAAGGGCCGCCCGACCATCATCCGCACCAGCTCGGAGGCGTTGAGCTTGTCGCGGGTCAGGCTGCCGACGTACTGGCCGTCACGCAGCACGCTGACGCGGTCCGACAGTTCATAGACCTCCGCCATACGGTGGCTGATATAGATAATCGCCATCCCCTCATCGCGCAGACGCATAATCAGCTCAAACAGACGGTGGGTTTCCCGCGACGAGAGGGCGGCGGTAGGTTCATCCATCACCAGAATGCGGCTGTTGCGGTGCAGCGCCCGGGCAATCTCCACCTGCTGCTGCTCGGCGATGGTCAGTTTCATCACCAGGTCGGTGGCCTTAAAGTGAGCGCCGAGGCGGTCAATCACCGCCTGGGCCTGGGCCGCCATCTCTCTGCGCTGCACCAGCCCGCCGCGCGACAGCTCGCTGCCGAGGAAGATGTTTTCGGCCACGGTGAGGTTCGGTGCCAGCTGCATCTCCTGATAAATCAGGGTGATGCCCGCGGCCAGCGCGTCCTTCGGGCCTTTGATGTGAAACGGCTTGCCGTCGATCAGGATCTCGCCGCTGGTGGCGATGTAAGCCCCGGCGAGAATTTTCATCAGCGTGCTTTTTCCGGCGCCGTTTTCACCCATTAAAGCGTGGATCTCACCGGGAAAGACCGTCAGATCCACACCCTTCAGCGCGTGGAAACTGCCAAAGGTTTTGGCAATGTTGCGCATCTCTAAAACCGGGGTCCTGCTCATGGCGGATCTCCTGTGACGTTCGATATCCGCACTTCATCACAGCCCGGTAAATGCAAAATGTCAGAAGTCGTTCATATTTGTCATAGTTCTGAATAGTTAACCGCCGTCACAATTCCCCGCTTTTTCCCCCTCTCCCTGTGGGAGAGGGTGTTCAAGTTCCCTCTCCCCTATGGGGAGAGGGTTAGGGTGAGGGGTGAGGGGAAAATACATGCTTACAGCGGAGCTAAAATTAATGCCCTCACGCCGTCCCCCCTTCTTCGCCAGCGCCCGTGGCCGCCTGCTGATCTTTAATCTGCTGGTGGTGGCGGTGACGTTAATGGTCAGCGGCGTGGCAGTGCTGGGCTTTCGCCACGCCAGCCATATTCAGGAGGAGGTGCAGCGCCAGACCCTGGACGACATGAACGGCAGCATGAACCTGGCGCGGGAAACCGCCAACGTGGCGACGGCGGCGGTGCGGCTGTCGCAGGTGGTGGGGGCGCTGGAGTATAAAGACGAAGCCAACCGGCTCAAGCAGACCCAGACCGCGCTGGGCCATTCGCTGGAGCAGCTTGCCTGGGCTCCTCTGGCGCAGCAGGAGCCGGCGCTGGTGGCGCGGATCATCCGGCGCAGCAACGAGCTGCAGCGAAGCGTAACCGGGATGCTGGAGCGCGGGCAGCGTCGCCATCTGGAGCGTAACGCTCTGCTGAGCTCGCTCTACCAGAGCCAGAGCTATCTCCGTCATCTGCAGGACATCAACCGTCGCTTCGCCAGTAACGTCCCCGACGCCCGGTTGCTCAGCGAGATGGACCGCCTTATCGTCGCCGCCATCGAAACCCCCTCGCCGCGGGCGACCATTCAGCAGCTGGACAGGGTGACGGCGATGTTGCCTCAGGGGGTCACGCAGCCGGTGGTGAGCCTCGTCCTGCCTGATTTTAACGCCGAGCTGAACAAGCTCGGCCCGCTCTCCAGGCAGCTGGAGGAGAGCGATCTCTCCATCAGCTGGTATATGTTCCACATCAAAGCGCTGGTGGCGATCCTCAACAGCGACATCAATCAGTACGTGGAGCAGGTGGCGCAGGCCTCGCAGCTGCGCACCGCCGAGAGCCATCAGGAGCTGCGCTCCATCAGCGTCTTTATCACTATTTTTGCCGTGCTGGCGCTGATCATCACCGCCTTTGCCTGCTGGTACATCTACCGCAACCTGGGCACCAACCTGACCGCCATCTCCCGGGCGATGTCGCGGCTGGCCCACGGCGAGCAGGATGTCTCGGTGCCTGCGCTGCAGCGCCGGGATGAGCTGGGCGAGCTGGCGAGGGCGTTCAACGTCTTTGCCCGCAATACCGCGTCGCTGGAGCACACCACCCGGCTGTTAAAAGAGAAGACTTCGCAGATGGAGGTGGATCGCATTGAACGTCAGGGGCTGGAAGAGGCGCTGCTGCACAGCCAGAAGATGAAGGCGGTGGGCCAGCTGACGGGCGGGCTGGCGCATGATTTCAACAATCTGCTGGCGGTGATCATCGGCAGCCTGGAGCTTGCCGATCCCCATTCGCCGGACGCGCCGCGCATCAGCCGGGCGCTGAAGGCCGCCGAGCGCGGGGCGCTGTTGACCCAGCGTCTGCTGGCCTTCTCCCGCAAACAGTCCCTGAACCCGCACGCGGTGGAGATGAAGCCCCTGCTGGAGAACCTGGCCGAGCTGATGCGCCACTCTCTGCCCGCCACTATCGCCCTGGAGATCGAAGCGCAAACCCCGGCGTGGCCGGCGTGGATTGACGTCAGCCAGCTCGAGAACGCCATCATCAACCTGGTGATGAACGCCCGCGATGCGATGGAAGGGCACGCCGGCGCCATCAAAATTCGCACCTGGAACCAGCGCGTCACCCGCAGCGACGGACGCAGGCAGGATATGGTGGCGCTGGAGGTGATCGACCACGGCAGCGGCATGTCGCAGGCCATCAAATCCCAGGTCTTTGAACCCTTCTTCACCACCAAGCAGACCGGGAGCGGCAGCGGGCTGGGGCTGTCGATGGTGTATGGTTTCGTGCGCCAGTCCGGCGGGCGGGTGGAGATCGAAAGCGCCCCCGGACAGGGCACCACCGTGCGGCTGCATCTGCCGCGCGCCACGCAGCAGGCGCTTCCCCAGCCGGAAACGCTGGCAGCTGCCGCAGCGGCGCAAAGCGACCGGCTGGTACTGGTGCTGGACGATCAGAGCGATGTCCGCCAGACCCTGTGCGAACAGCTGCACCAGCTGGGCTATCTGACGCTGGAGGCCGAAACCGGCGAGCAGGCATTACAGATGCTGAGCGCCTCGGCGGATATCGAGATGTTTATCAGCGACTTAATGCTTCCCGGCACGCTGAGCGGCGCGGAGGTGATCCAGCAGGTCCGCCAGCAGTTCCCGCATCTGCCGGTGCTGTTGATGAGCGGCCAGGATCTGCGTCCGGCTCACAACCCGCAGCTCCCGGACGTGGAGCTGCTGCGCAAACCCTTTACCCGGGCGCAGCTGGCGCAGGCGCTACAAAAAGCGATGAGAATTTGAGATTCCTCCGCTACTCGCCCCACCCGCCGTTTATTACCGTAAAGCTAGCCCACCTGCGAGACTGGCTTTATGAAACGTTACTCTACCGCTCTGTTATTTGGTCTGCTCTCTTTAACCAGCCATCTGGCTCATGCCGATATCGTTGACGATACGATCGGCAATATTCAGCAGGCCATCAACGACGCTTACAACCCCAACAGCGATCGCAGCAACGATGACGACGATCGTTACGATCAGAATCGCCGCAGCGATAACCGGCAGTATGAAGAACGCCAGCGCCAGCTGGACGATCGCCGTCGTCGGCTGGATGAACGTCAGCGCCAGCTGGATGAGGACCGTCGTCGTTTAGAAGATGACGAGCGCAGGCTGGAAGAGGATTACGATCGGCGGTAATGCCATTGTCCGGCGGCGCTTCGCTTGCACGGGCCTACGGTTTGTAGGCCGGGTAAGGCGCAGCCGCCACCCGGCAGAAGGCCGCACCAGACCTCAATCCAGCACCAGCACCATCCCGTCATACCCCGCCTCAAACCCCTCCGGCAGCGGGTTGTCCATCATCCACACGTCAAACTCATGGCTGATATGGGTCAGGATCACCTGCGGACAGCCAATCACCTGATTGAGCGCAATAACAGTATTCAGATCGCAATGGTTGCGCGGGGTCTCTTCCCGCGGCGGGTGGCTACAGTCAATCACGATGGCCTGCGGCTGGTTGTTGAGTAAAAACTTCACCGTTTTATCCGGCAGCCCGGCGGTATCGGACAGCCAGGCCACCCGGCTGTGGGCGCTCTCCAGCAGATAGCCAAAGGTCAGCTTCGAATGGTTGAGCGGCAGCGGCGTTACCCGCAGACCCTGCAGTTCAAACACCACAAAGGGCTCCAGGGTGTGGCTAAAGTCGAGGATGCCGGGATGCTTAAACAGATCGTCGCAGCCGCTTTCATCCGGCGGGCCGTACACCGGAATGGTCGCTCCCACGCCCCAGCGCAGCGGGAACAGCCCCTGAACATGGTCCATGTGGTAATGGGTGAGCAAAATCTGCTGAAAACTGCCCGCCGGCCAGTCGTCCATCAGGTGGGGGATCCCCGCATCGAGCAGCGTCACCGCATCATTGAATTTGACCACCGCGCTACAGGGGCGACGGCGATGATCCTCCTGCAAACGCGCCCGGCGACAGGCCGGACAGTCGCAGCCAAAGGCGGGCACCAGCTGGGCGCCACCGGTTCCCGTTAACGTAATGGTCAGACTCATAGCGCCCCCTTACAGCGGTTTGGTAAAGCGGAAATGGCTCTGTGTGTACCCTTCACGAAGATAAAAACGGTGCGCGTCGAGGCGCCTGACGCTGGTGGAAAGCTCGGTCATCTCCGCCCCGGCATGGCGGGCCTCCTCTTCCGCCCAGGCCAGCAGCTGGCTGCCAACCTTCAGGCCGCGCGCCTGGGGCATCACCACCAGCTCCTGGATTTCACCGATCCAGTTGGCGTGATGGAGATGAAACTGCATGTGCAGGCCGATCATCCCGATGATGTGTCCATCCCGTTCGGCCAGCTGGTAACGCATATTGTGATCCTGCAGATTGGCCGCGAACCCGGCATGAAACGCCGACCGATCAAGCTCCGCCTGTTTTAATTCGCAGATCAGGCCATAGACCGCATCGACGTCCTCCGGGGTGGCGGGACGCAACTCACACTCAGGCATGGTTTTTCTCCTTCTGGCTAATGAGTGACAGGAAGTTATCGACAGACTGATGCAAACTTCCGTCGTTATTCAGAACAGGGCAGTGGGAAGGCGTATAGCGGGCGGCGCGCTCCAGCCGCTGGTCGATCTCTTTTGCGCTCTCCCGACCCCGGTCCTGCAGGCGTTGACGCAGGATCTCCGGCGACACCTGCAGGCAGATCGGCAGCAATGCCTGCGCATACCGCGCCTGCGCCTGGGGCAGATGGGCGCGCGAGCCGTTTACCACCACGTCAAACCCGGCGTGCAGCCACAGGTCGATCTCCAGGCCCACCCCATAATAATAGCCGTTGGCGTGCCAGCTCAGGGCAAACAGCTGCTGCCCGGCGCGGGTAAAAAACTCGGGCTCGCTGAGGGCGATATGGTTTTCGCTCCCGGCGCTGGCAGGGCGGGTAATGTAGCGATGCGCCACCAGCATCTGCGGCTGTGACTGCTGGCGCAACGCCGCCAGCAGGCTGTCCTTTCCGGAGCCGGACGGCCCCATTAACCAGATCACTCTTCCCATCAGAACACCCGTTTTCCCTGACGCCAGACGTGGTCGATATGAATGTGCTCGCCTTTACGGTGCGCCAGCACCAGGTCGGCCCGCTTGCCTTCGCCAATCACCCCGCGATCGTGCAGGTTCAGCGCCTGCGCCGGGTTTCGGGTCACCAGGCGGATCGCCTGCGGCAGGGTAAATCCGTTGCCTTCGTCATCCGCCACGCGGAACGCGGCATCCAGCAGGCTGGCGGGGTAGTAATCGGACGACAGGATATCCAGCAGGCCGAGGGACGCCAGCCTGCTTGCCGCCACGTTGCCGGAGTGCGATCCGCCGCGCACGATGTTCGGGGCGCCCATCAGCACGTTCATTCCGTGCTGGCGCGAAGCCTCTGCGGCCTCGAACGTGGTGGGAAATTCGGCGATAACGCTGCCAAGCTGGTGGGATTCCCGGACATGATCCGCCGTGGCGTCGTCATGGCTGGCAAGAGCGATATTGCGCTCCCGGCACAGCGCGGCAATGGCCTGGCGATTGGGCTGCGACCAGCGGGCGGCAAGCGCCAGCTGCTCCTCTTCATAGCGCGCCATCTGCGCGTCGTTGAGGGAGTATTTGCCCTGATAGTATTCGCGATACTTTTCGATGTTGGCGAACTGGCGCTGACCCGGGGAGTGGTCCATCAGCGATACCAGGGTCACCGGCTCGCGGCCCGCCAGCTTTTCGAACAGCGGCAGGGTGGTGTGATGGGGCAGTTCGCAGCGCAGGTGCAGACGGTGCTCGGCGCGGTTGAGGCCGCGCTTCTGCGTCTCTTCCACGGCGTTGATCATCTTCTCCAGATTCTCCAGACGGTCGCCGCCGTCGCGCACGTCGCCAATCGCCACCGCGTCCAGCACGGTGGTGATGCCGCTGGCGACCATCATCCCGTCGTGGCTGCTCATCGCCGAATGGGCGGGCCAGTCAACTTTGGGGCGCGGGGTGAAGAACTTGTCCATGTTGTCTGTGTGCAGCTCGATCAGCCCCGGCAGCAGCCAGCCGCCTTCGCCGTCCATCGCCTCGGGCAGGCGGCTCTGGGTTTCGGCAAAGGCGCGAATGACGCCGTCCTGAACGTCGATGGAGCCGTCAACGACCTCGTTTTCCAGCACCAGTTTTACGTTGTTTACGATCATGCTGTGATCCCCATCGGGTGCAGACGATCCGCCACGCGATCCCGCACGGCGTCGTCGTGGAAGATCCCGACGATCGCCGCGCCGCGCGCTTTGGCTTCTTCGATCAGTTCCATGACCGCGGCGCTGTTTTTCGCATCCAGCGAGGCTGTCGGTTCATCGAGCAGTAAAATCGGGTAATCGACGATAAAGCCGCGGGCGATGTTCACCCGCTGCTGCTCCCCGCCGGAGAAGGTGGAGGGGGCGAGATGCCACAGGCGCTCCGGCACGTTCAGGCGCGTCAACAGGCTGGCGGCCTTGGCGGCGCAGGTGTCGCGCGGCACGCCGAGATCCAGCAGGGGCTGCATCACCACTTCCAGGGCCGGAACGCGCGGGATCACCCGTAAAAACTGGCTGACCCAGCCGATGGTGGTACGGCGCACATCGCGCACCTTGCGCGCCGGGGCCTGCACCAGATCCACCCATTCGTCGCCGTGGCGGATATGGATGTGGCCTTCGTCCGGCAGATAGTTGGCGTACAGCGAGCGCAGCAGGGTCGATTTGCCGCTGCCGGAGTGGCCGTGCAGCACCACGCATTCGCCATTTTTTACCTCAAGGGAGGCGTTTTGCAGCACCGGCAGGCGGACGCCGTTTTGCTGGTGGAGTACAAAGGTTTTACTGACGTTTTCAACGCGGATCATGTTGGCCTCGTGGTTCGGGATGCCGGGTGGCGCTTCGCTTACCCGGCCTACAAGGAGCTGGATTCATTGCCGGGTGGCGGCTGCGCCTTACCCGGCCTACAAGGTGCTGGATTTATTGCCGGGTGGCGGCTGCGCCTTACCCGGCCTACAAAATCGTAGGCCCGTGCAAGCGAAGCGCCGCCGGGCAACAGCAATCTCAATTCTGCAAAACGGACGACACCAGCAGCTGGGTGTAGGGGTGATGCGGGTCGTCGAGCACCCGGTCGGTCAGCCCACTTTCCACCACCTCGCCGCTCTTCATCACCAGCAGACGGTCCGCCAGCAGGCGGGCCACGCCCAGATCGTGGGTGACAATCACCACCGCCAGGTTCAGCTCCACCACCAGACCACGCAGCAGATCCAGCAGACGGGCCTGCACCGAGACGTCGAGCCCGCCGGTGGGTTCGTCCATAAACACCAGCTTCGGATGGGTGACCAGGTTGCGGGCGATCTGCAGACGCTGCTGCATGCCGCCGGAGAAGGTGGTGGGCAGGTCGTCGATGCGCGAGGACGGGATCTCCACCTCCTCGAGCCAGTGTTTCGCCGTCGCGCGGATCTCGCCGTAATGGCGCGCGCCGGTGGCCATCAGCCGTTCGCCGATATTGCCCCCCGCCGACACCTGGCGGCGCAGGCCGTCCATCGGGTGCTGGTGCACCACGCCCCATTCGGTGCGCAGCAGGCGGCGGCGCTCCGCCTCGCTCATGCCGTACAGCGAATCGCCGTCATAGAGAATGTCGCCGTTCTGCGGGGCCAGACGGGCGGAGATGGACTTCAGCAGGGTGGTTTTGCCGGAACCGGACTCGCCGACAATCCCCAGCACTTCGCCCGGCCACAGGTCGAACGACACGTCGCTGAAGCCTTTGCCCGGCGCATAAAGGTGGGTCAGGTTATTGACCGAAAGCAGCGGTTTCATTGGCTGTTGGCCTCGCTCTGTTGGCGGCAAAAATCGGTGTCGGAGCAGACAAACATCCGCTTGCCGGTGTCATCCAGCACCACTTCATCCAGATAGCTGTGTTTCGATCCGCAGATGGCGCAGGGCTCGTCCCACTCCTGCACGGTAAACGGGTGGTCGTCGAAATCCAGGCTTTCGACACGCGTGTAGGGCGGCACAGCGTAGATGCGTTTCTCGCGCCCGGCACCGAACAGCTGCAGGGCAGGCATCATGTCCATCTTCGGGTTATCGAATTTCGGGATCGGCGACGGGTCCATGACGTAGCGGCCGTTGACCTTCACCGGGTAGGCGTAGGTGGTGGCGATATGGCCGAAGCGGGCGATGTCCTCGTACAGCTTCACCTGCATCACGCCGTACTCTTCCAGGGCGTGCATGGTGCGGGTTTCGGTCTCGCGCGGCTCGATAAAGCGCAGCGGCTCCGGGATCGGCACCTGGAAAATCAAAATCTGATCTTCGGTGAGCGGGGTTTCCGGGATGCGGTGGCGGGTCTGGATCAGGGTGGCGTCTTCGGTGCGCTCGGTGGTGTTCACCCCGGTCACGCGCTGAAAGAACTGGCGGATCGACACGGCGTTGGTGGTGTCGTCGGCCCCCTGGTCGATGACCTTCAGCACGTCCGCCTCGCCAATCACGCTGGCGGTGATTTGAATGCCGCCGGTGCCCCAGCCGTAAGGCATGGGCATTTCACGGCCACCAAACGGCACCTGATAGCCGGGGATGGCTACCGCTTTTAAAATGGCGCGGCGGATCATGCGTTTGGTTTGCTCATCCAGATAAGCAAAGTTGTAGCCGCTGAGGTTAGCCATTTTTGTGCTCCTGTTGCAGACGTTTAAGCAGCTCCAGTTCAGCCTGGAAATCGACGTAGTGCGGCAGCTTGAGGTGCGAGACGAACCCGGCAGCCTCGACGTTATCCGCGTGGGCCAGCACGAACTCCTCGTCCTGCGCGGGGCCTGCGAGGTTCTCGTCGTAGTCCGGTGCCTGGAGCGCGCGGTCAACCAGCGCCATCGCCATCGCCTTGCGCTCGCCCATGCCGAACACCAGCCCGTAGCCGCGGGTGAAGTGCGGCGCGTCGTTGTCCGGGGTGACGAAGCCGTTAACCATTTCGCACTCCGTCACCAACAGTTCGCCGACGTTCACCGCAAAACCCAGCTCTTCCGGCACAATGTTGATATCGATGTAGCCGCTGCGAATTTCACCGGCGAAGGGGTGATTGCGTCCGTAGCCGCGCTGGGTGGAGTAGGCCAGTGCCAGCAGGTAGCCCTCGTCGCCGCGCATCAGCTGCTGCAGGCGCGAGGCGCGGGAGCAGGGGTAGACCGGCGGGGTGCGGGTGATGTCGTCCGGCTCCTCGCCGCTGTCCTCTTCCGCCTTCGCCAGCCCCTGGCTGGCCAGCAGGCTAAAGACGTGCGGGGCGGCGTCCTGCTGCGGCTCTGCCGTGTTCAGTTCCGGCGTTTCACCGTTTGCCAGCAGGGTGAAATCGAGCAGGCGATGGGTGTAGTCGTAGGTCGGGCCGAGCAGCTGGCCGCCGGGGATGTCTTTATAGACGGCAGAAATCCGGCGCTCGAGGCGCATCTCTGCGGTATTCACCGGCTCGCTCACCGCCAGCTTTGCCAGGGTGGTGCGGTAGGCGCGCAGCAGGAAGATGGCCTCGACGTTATCGCCGCTGGCCTGCTTCAGCGCCAGCGCCGCCAGCTCGCGGTCGGCAATGCCGCCTTCGGTCATCACCCGGTCGACGGCGAGGTTCAACTGCTGTTCAATCTGGGCCACGCTCAGCTCGGGAAGCTGGTCATCGCCCCGGCGTCGGTGCTCCTGCAGCGCGTGGGCGGCGGCGATCGCCTTCTCGCCCCCTTTGACGGCAACGTACATCAGCACACCTCCACATGAGTGGTACGCGGGATCGCCAGCAGGCGCTCGCCGCAGGTCAGCAGCAGGTCGATCCCCAGCGGGAACGGGTGCGGGCGCTCGGTCAGCTCATGAATGATGCACTCCGGCAGCTGCGGGGCGACCATTCGCTCCTCGGCGATCCCGGCGCCGGTCAGGCGCAGCATACGTCCGCCGCTCAGGCTGGAGACCTGCAAAATCAGGGTGGCGCTGGTCTCGGGGGCCACGGCGGTGCCTTCGCTCAGGGCGTTGAGCTGCTCGTGGCTGATGTGTTCGTCGGCCACGGCGAACACCGCCTGCTGGGGCTGATCCACCAGCGGGGCGCTGGTATGAAAACGCAGGTTGCTGCTGACGATATCGTTGCTGACGGCGCCCGACAGCCACACCGGGGTGTCGTTATCGGCCAGGGTCAGCAGCACGCTGGTGGTGGCAAGGTTCAGCGGCTGCCAGCCATGCTTGAGCTGATGCAGCGAGACGATGACGCCCGGTTCGCTCATGGCTTTCAGCAGACGACGAAAACTGTGCTGGGCATCCTGCACGGCGAGGGTAAAAGCGGGATGAAGGGTCATGCGTTGTCTCCGCGAACGAGCGTAAAGAAGTCGACCCGGCTGGTGTTCACTTCGGCCTGACGGGCAGCAAGGCGTGCGGCGCGATCGGCTTCCAGCGGGGCAATAACGGTTTCCATTAAGGTCTGAAAGTGCGGCGCTTCCTGCAGCAGGGCGTCCACGACGGCGCACTGCTCGGCGTGGGTTTTGTTGCGCCCGAGCAGGTAGCTGTAGCCGAGCGTGCCGCTGGCGAGGCGCACCACGGCGCGGGTCAGGGTGGCATCGCCGGCAAAGTAGCGTGCGCCGGTGCCGCCCATCCGGGCCTGGATCTGCACCAGCCCGCTCTGTGGGGCGCGGATCAGCTCATAAACCGGGGTCAGGCTCAGGGCCGACATCCGCGCCGCAAGTGCCGCAGGCTGGCTGTGGGCGAGCACGGCCATCCAGTGCTGACGGGTGGAGGTATCGAAGTGCATTCAGTGCTCCATGGTGAATTCAATCATGTCGGCGCGGGTCAGGCTGACGGAGTACTCCGTCGCGTTCACCTCGTCGTCACGGTGGTTAAGGGTGCGCACGCAGAGCAGGGGCGCCATGTTGGGGATCTCCAGCACCTTGCTCTCTTTGGCCTGGGCGCGGCGGGCGCTGATCCGCGTCTGGGTACGCTTCAGGGCGATCCCGGTGGCGTCGAACAGAAAGTCGTGCAGCGAGCCGCTGGTGAAATTTTGCAGCACCGGCCAGAGGGCCAGGTCCGCGAAGTAGTGGTCGATCTGGCAGACCGCCACGCCGTTGACCCGGCGCAGGGTGCGCAGGTGAACGACGTTGTCGCCCTCCGAAATCCCCAGCGCGTCGGCGACGTGGCTGGAGGCCGGACGCAGCACCGAGAGCAGTTTTTCGCTGGTGGGGTGGCTGCCCTGATCGAGCAGGTTCTGGCTGAAGCGCGCCTGGGCGTTGAGCGGGTAGTCGAACGGACGCATCAGCACCAGCACGCCGATGCCCTGACGGCGCTGGACCCAGCCGCGCTCCACCAGCTGGTCAATGGCGCGGCGCAGGGTGTGGCGGTTGACCTCATAGCGGTCGGCAAGCTGCTGTTCGGGAGGCAGGTAGTCGCCGCAGCGGTAGTGGGTTCGTAGCTCCACTTCGAGCTTCGCGGCGATCTCTTGCCAGCGGGTCGGGTAACTGGTCGGATGTCTGGATAAGTGCATATAAAACAATGCCTCGCTACTCAGATGAAGTGCTTACGCAAACGTTGAGAGAGGAAGTCCAGCAGGCTGACGGTGATGATGATGAGCACCATCAGGGCGCAGGTTTGCTGGAACTGGAAGCCGCGAATCGCTTCCCACAGGGTGACGCCAATTCCGCCCGCGCCCACCATGCCGACCACCGTCGCCGAGCGGACGTTGGACTCAAAGCGGTAGAGGGAGTAGGAGATGAGCAGCGGCATCACCTGCGGCAGGACGCCGTAGAGGATCTCTTCCAGCTTGTTGGCGCCGGTGGCGCGAATGCCTTCGACCGGGCCGGGCTCGATGGCTTCCACCGCTTCCGAAAGCAGTTTGGAGAGCACGCCGGTGGTGTGAATAAAAAGCGCCAGCACCCCGGCGAAGGGACCGAGACCGACGGCGACCACGAACAGCATCGCAAAGACCATTTCGTTGATGGCGCGGCAGGCGTCCATCAGGCGACGCACCGGCTGGTAAATCCACCACGGCACGATGTTATCGGCGCTCATCAGACCAAACGGAATGGAGAGCACCACGGCCAGGGCGGTGCCCCAGACGGCGATTTGCAGGGTGACGGCCATTTCGCTGAGGTAGTCCTGCCACTGGCTGAAGTCCGGCGGGAAGAAGTCGGCGGCGAAGGTCGCCATGTTGCCGGAGTCACGTACCAGCGTCAGCGGGTCCATTTCCGCGCCTTTCCAGGAGACGACGAGCACCGCCAGCAGAACGGCCCAGCCGATCAGCGAGAACCAGCCGCGCTTTGGCGGGGGGAGAGTGATGGTTTGCATGTTAACTCCGTTGGTTTATGTTCCCCTCACCCTAACCCTCTCCCCATAGGGGAGAGGGAACCTGAACACCCTCTCCCCTATGGGGAGAGGGCTGGGGTGAGGGGTATAGGGTTATTGCACCGCTTTACTCACGCTGGTCATGGTGCCCAGCGCGGCGGTCAGGCGGTCGAGATCGTCCAGCTGGGCCTGAATTTCAGACATCTTGCTGCTCTTCTCTTCCTCTTTCAGACCCTTGTTGTCCTTCACGCCCTGGATCTGTTTGAACAGCGCCAGCTGGCGGATAGGTACCAGCTGCAGGTCGCTGGAGGCGCGGAACGGTGCCCAGCCCAGACGTTCCAGCACGGTTTTCTCTTCCGCCGTTTTGCCGTAGTTCATAAAGAAGTCGTACACCTTGTCCTTGGTGCTTTCGGAGAGGTTTTTACGCCACACAATCGGGTCGCCCGGGATCAGCGGAGATTTCCAGATCACCTTCAGTTCTTTCAGCTTGTCCGGAGCGGACGTCTTCAGCTTGTCGAGGTTTTCGGTGTTGTTGGTGGCCACATCCACCTGCTTGTTGGCGACGGCCAGGGCATTGGTTTCATGCCCGGCGTTGACCGTGCGTTTGAATTCGCTGGTGGAGACGTTGTTTTTGGCGAAGACGTAGTAGCCAGGGACCAGGAAGCCCGAGGTGGAGTTCGGGTCGCCGTTGCCAAAGGTGAGCTCTTTACGTTTAGCGAGCATGTCCTGAAGGTTGTTGATAGGGCTGTCTTTGTTGACGATCAGCACGCTCCAGTAACCCGGGGAGCCGTCGGCGGCGACGGTTTGCGCAAAGACCTGACCATTGGCGCGATCCACCGCTTCCATGGCGGAGAGATTGCCGTACCAGGCGATGTCCACTTTGTTAAAGCGCATCCCCTGGATGATGCCCGCGTAGTCCGGGGCGAAGAAGGCGTTCACTTTGATCCCCAGTTTGGTTTCCATATCCTTCAGGAAGGGTTCCCACTGTGGCTTCAGGTTCTGCTGTGATTCCGTCGAAATGATGCCGAAGTTCAGCGCTTTTTCCTGCTCCTCAGCGAACGCCGGGCTTAACAGGGTGCTGATGCTGAACATGCTGGTGAAGGCCAGCGCGGCAACCGTTTTATAGCTCATTTCCATTCCTCATTGTGGGGACGTTAAGCAGCCTGCGCGCTCTCTTCGACGCGATTTATGCTGCGGTAGAGATGGTCAAAACGTTCGTTATCAAACTGATGGCTGGCGCCATCGAAGAAGACGTGGCCCTGACGCAGGGCGACGATGCGCTCGCAGTAGCGCAGGGCGTAATCCACCTGATGCAGCGTCACCACGATGGTGATGCCGTCTTTCTGGTTGATGTCGCGCAGGGTCTCCATGACGATGCGCGCCGACTCCGGATCCAGCGAGGCAATCGGCTCATCGGCGAGAATGATTTTGGCTTTCTGCATCAGCGCCCGGGCGATCGCCACGCGCTGCTGTTGTCCACCGGACAGGGTGGAGACGCGCTGGTGGGCGAAATGGGCCATGCCGACGCGGGCCAGCGCCTGCAGCGCCTCCTGCTTCTGGGCTGGGGAGAACCAGCGCAGGCAGGTGCGCCAGAACGGGGTGCTGCCGAGGGCGCCGATCAGCACGTTCTCCAGCACCGTCAGGCGATTCACCAGGTTGAACTGCTGGAAGATGTAGCCGGTCTGGGCGCGGCTTTTACGGATGTCACTCGCCAGACGGCCCGCGCGCTGCACGGTGTTGCCCAGCAGCTCTACAAAGCTTTCCGACGTTTTATCGCAGGTGATAAGGCCGCTTAGGTGGCGCAGAAGGGTGGATTTACCGGAACCGGACGGCCCGAGCAGCGCTACCATTTCGCCCTGATGGACGGTCAGATCAACGGCATGCAGAGCCTTGTTATGATGGAAGGTCTTGCTCAGTTTCTCGACGCGGATGACAGTGTGCATGGGTGAGGCCTCGATTCGAATGTGGCCTCATGCTGGCGGATCAATGTGACATTTAGGTTAAGTGTTAGTTGCGGGAGTTTGAAGAGTTGAGGTGAAAGCGATGACAGGCGGAGGCATGGCCCCCGCCGACGGGATCACGGTTGTTTAACGACGTTGATCATCCAGGGAACGCCGAACTTATCGGTCACTTTACCGAAACCGTGCGCCCAGAAGGTCTCCTGCCAGGCCATATCAACCGTGCCGCCTGCGGCCAGGCTATCGAACCAGCGTTTGCCCTCGGCCACGTCCTGGGTATCAAGTACCAGGGTAAACCCGGCGTAGGTGCCATTACCGCTGAGCGTGCCGTCGCTCATCATGATGTCGCTGCCGGCGATGCGCACGTTGGAGTGGGCGATAGCGGAGTCGGGGAACTGCATGCCGGACGGACAGCCCTCTTCGCTGTTGTCGTCTTTGGGCATGTCACCGAAGGTCATTTTATAGAGGAGTTCTGCGCCAACGGCCTGCTGGTAGTAGGCGATGGCCTCTTCGCAGTTGCCGGCGAAAGAGATGTAGGGACTTAACGGCATAATAGTTACCTCAGGTAAGAGAAGCCCGTTAAGTTTAGTTCGCTTTTTGTAGGCCGGATAAGCGGAGCGCATCCGGCAAAAGCGCCCGGCGGCGCTTCGCTTGCCGGGCCTACAAAACAAATCAGTTCTTTTTCACGAACTCGGATTTGAGCTTCATCGGGCCGAAGCCGTCAATTTTGCAGTCGATGTTGTGGTCGCCCTCGACCAGACGAATGCCTTTCACTTTGGTGCCGATCTTCAGCATTGACGAGCTGCCTTTTACCTTCAGATCTTTAATGACGGTGACGTTATCGCCATCCGCCAGCAGATTGCCGTTGGCATCTTTGACGATCAGTTCGTCGCTCTCTGCTGCGGGCTCTGCGTTATTCCATTCGTAAGCGCATTCCGGGCAGATAAACATACCGTTATCTTCGTAGGTGTATTCAGAGTTGCATTTTGGACAGTGTGGAAGCTGCATGGTGTTCTCCTCAAAATAGTGCGAACCGGCGGCAATAAGGCCCGCCAAAAATCGACAGGTTGTCGAAAAAGGCGGCAAGTATAGCGCATGTCCTTACTGTTGTCGGTGATATTATTTTTCGCTTTTGTCCAAAAAAGCGTTTTCAGTGACATTGTTTGTCAGTGACTCAGGTAATGATAAGTCTCAGGCACAGGAGGAGAAACTCTTATGAATGAAAGCAATAATATTTATTGCGGCAAATTGATACGCCGTACTATTTCAGATAAGGTTAAGGTGCTAATGATATTCACCGTAAATGTTTTTAAAGCCATCCCCGATCCACAAAGGGGTGAATTACCCCTCATTTTTGGTGGGCGATTAAAGATGGTTTATCCTGAAATTTCGTCAATTTGAGCTACGCTCTTTATCTTTCGGTTTCCCTGACCGAAGGAGCGTGCTCCGCTGCTTTACGCGCCGAAAGAATATATTTTATTGCCATCAAGCAATTATATTGCGTCGAACATATTTGCTACACGGAATCATATAAGCCGATCCTTCATTCTTAAAATAATTCGGTTATATAAAATTTGTGTTAAGGGAAGGCTTTTACCATGCACACACAAACAATATTTGAGTTAAGCCAGGAAGCAGAAAGGCTGCTGCAACTCTCCTTGCAGAATCTCGATGCGCTGAGCGCCATGCCTGTTGCGATGCTGGACAACGCGACGTCGGCCCTTACCGGCGAAACCAGTAACATATTACCTCTGCACTTTAGTGCCCGTGGCTTAGAAGCGCAGCAGTCGATGCTGAATAATGAGCTGCGCAAAATTACCCGTCTGGAGATGGTGCTGGCGATCGTGGGCACCATGAAAGCCGGGAAGTCCACCACCATCAACGCCATCGTGGGCACCGAGGTGTTGCCCAACCGCAACCGCCCGATGACCGCGTTGCCGACGCTGATCCGCCATACCCCGGGCCAGAAAGAGCCGGTGCTGCATTTTTCTCACGTGGCGCCGATCGATACATTAATAAAACAGATGCAAAAGAAGCTCGCCAATTTCGATCGTGGCAAGCTGGCCCAGCAACTTGAAATTGATAAAGATATGAATGCGCTGCTGGGGCGCATTGAATCCGGCGAAGCATTTGAAAAACATTATTTGGGTGCGCAGCCAATATTTAACTGTTTAAAAAACCTTAACGATTTAGTGCGCCTTTCCCAGGCGCTGGGAACCGATTTTCCGTTTTCGGCCTATGCCGCAATTGAAAATATCCCGGTTATTGAAGTGGAATTTGTTCATCTGGCCGGGCTGGACGCGCATCTGGGGCAATTAACCCTGCTGGACACCCCGGGGCCGAACGAGGCCGGGCAGCCTCATCTGCAAAAAATGCTCACCGAGCAGCTCTCACGTGCCTCGGCGGTGCTGGCGGTAATGGACTATACGCAGCTGAAGTCGATTTCGGATGCCGAAGTGCGGCTGGCTATTTCTGCCGTCAGCAAATCGGTCCCGCTGTATGCGCTGGTCAATAAATTCGATCAGAAAGACCGTAACAGCGACGATGAAGAGCAGGTGCGGGCGATGATATCCGGCACCCTGATGAAAGGCCACATCTCTCCGGGCCAGATCTTCCCGGTGTCGTCGATGTGGGGATACCTGGCGAACCGCGCCCGTCATGAGCTGACGCAGCACGGTAAGCTGCCGGATCACCAGGAGCAGCGCTGGGTGCAGGATTTTGCCGAAGCCGCGCTGGGCCGCCGCTGGCGGACTGCCGATCTGGACGATATTGAACATGTTCGCCACTCCGCCGATCTGCTGTGGGAGGACTCCCTCTTCGAGCAGCCGATCCGCAAGCTGATTCACGCCGCCTACGCTAACGCCTCGCTCTACGCGCTACGCTCGGCGTCGCATAAGCTGCTGAACTATGCCCAGAACGCCCGCGAATATCTGGATTTCCGCTATCAGGGGCTGACGGTGGCCTTTGAGGAGCTGGAGCTAAATATCGCCCGGCTGGAAGAGGATATGGCGCTGCTGCAGTCCCGCCAGGCGTCGGTGAGCGATGAGGTGAGGCATGAGGTTAGCCAGGCGCTGACGGCAACCGATCTGTTTATCAGCACCCAGCAGAGCGATATCAAACTTGCGGTAGAACACATCTTCAACCCGGACAATTTGCTGGATCTGGCCGGGTTTAATCCGCATACGCTGCATGCCGATGCGTTAGCGACGCCCGGCCAGCTGGTGCTTGAGGATGAAGGCCAGGCGCAGATCCTGCTGAGCAAAATCCGCTCCTCCTGCGAAATGATCATGCTGGATGCGCAGGCCAAAATCGGCCGCGAGCTGGCGCTGCGGTTTGACCAGCTGGAAACCACTCTGGCCCGCTCGCTGAACGACGCCATGCGTCCGATTGAGACGCGCATTAAAGAGGAGTTAAGCCACGCCGGTTTCCGCGCGCGGATCAGCTTCCCGGCGTTCCAGGCGAACCAGCTTAACTTCAACACCCGGAGCCTGTTCAGCGACGCTATCGCCCAGGAGAGTCAGCCAGCCAGCCAGGCGCAGGGAGCCAGCAGCGCGTTGCGCGAGACGGTCTCCCGCTGGTTGAACAATCCGGGCTGGGGCTGGGAAGATTACGTGATGACGCGGACGCGATACGTTATCAACGTGTCACAGCTTCATGAAAAATTTAAACAGCATATAGATCACTTTTGTGAACAAATTCGTAAAGCTTTGGCGGCGCAGGTCGATGTCTCTGTTACAGCAGGTATGGCAACATTCTTTGCGGAATTCTCGTTATGCCTTGCTGGGTTACAGGAAAGCTTGCGTGATAGCCTCGCAGTGCGCCAGCAAAATGAGCATGCCACACGGGCGCTCAGCCAGCTGCTGCAGCAATGTATTACCACTGCGACGTGGATTCAGGAAGATACCCGACTGTTACGCGATGATATTCAAACGCTATTCGCGGCAGAGCAACCATGACAAAACACTTACTGGACGGTCCCGGACGGACGCTGGAATGTATCCATCCTAAATTTATGGTCGACCTGGTACAGGGGGCTGACGCGCAGCGTCATACCTCTGTGGCGTCGCAACAGCAGCACTTTCGTGAACGTTTAACCCAGGAGATCATGGCGCAGACTCAGCTTCGCCAGTGGGCCATGGGGGGAATGTTCAGCGAAAATGCTGTGCTGCGGCTCGGGCTGGCAGAGAAGCTGGCGGGGATGTTTGACCCCGGCCATCTGGCATTGACCCGGATGACGCAAATCCTCACCACCCTGCGCCAGCAGGCCAGCCTGCGTAATCAGCCAGCCATCGGGCTGGTGCATCAGTACGAGACCCTCGCTGCCCATTTCCAGCAACGTGCACAGTTTAAAGAGAAAGCCTTAACCCAGCGCGGATTAACGGTGCAGGCCGGCGTTCACAGCGAGCAGATTTTTACCCGCTGGCGGGCCGGACACTATGACGGCTGGTCGCTGGCCGGGCGCGGTTATGTGGCGCTGGAGGAGCTGCGCTGGGGAGCGTTTGGTGACGCCTGCCGGCTGGCGAATGCGGACGTCAGCGCCATGCTGAAAGATAACCTGTGCAGCATGGTGGCGAACTATCTGGCGCAGGGGATCAACGCCGCGCCCAACACTCGTCATTTCTATCATCAGTGGCTGACCACGCCCGGTACGCCGGGGATTATCGATCATAAAGACATGCTGGGCTGGCTGGGGGACTGGTGTGATACCGACAGGCATCCGGTGTGCTGGTCGGTGACGCAGAGCTGGCAGAACGTGGCATTGGGGATGCCGAGGCTGTGTTCGGCGGCCAGGCTGGCAAAAGCGATGGTGGGTGAGGTGTTTGGGGAGTAAGGGTTGGCACGGTTAGTCCCCTCTCCCTTGAGGGAGAGGGTTGGGGTGAGGGGGAATATGCGGCACCGATGGTTTTTCCGTTCACTTCCAGAGCAGCGCTCCTTTGTAAACAACGTCAACTGTGAACGTGTTAAGGGGGCTATCGCGCCCCCTTAACAATCCCGGCTCCCGGCAAGAAAATCGCCGCTTCGCGGATTGTTCGCCCCATCCCTGGGGCTCACCCCTTCGGGGCCAGCGCAAGCGCTGTCCAAAATTGCTCCCGGCAATTTTGTCCTCAGCTTATTCCCGCAGGCTTAGGGTCGGGCGTGATCCTACATCCCTGTAGGTCACGCCCTCTCGGCGCATCCATGCGCCTCGCCCCGGCCTGCGGTCAACGCTTCGGCGATTTTCAGCCGGACCAGGGCGCCGCTGTAAGTCATTTATTATCCTGTAATGACTTCCTTGCTATAAATACAAAGCCCCCTCCCTGTAGGGGAGAGGGCTAACGTTTAGGGTTTACCTGTTAGTGGTGCAGTGACTCCACCGCTTGCGGTTCTTCGGCTTTTGCCGGGACCTGACCAAAGCGTTTGGCATACAGCGCGGTAATAATCGGAACCAGAATCGCGGTGACGATGACGCTTGCGGCAACCAGTGCGGTAGCGGAAGCGGCAACCGGTTCGAACGCCGGGTTAATCTGGGCGATAATCACCGGGTTTGCCACCGCAGCGCCTGCTGCTGAAGAGGCGGCCACACCCGCAGTACCATTCCCCCCACCGATAACACGGTCGGCAATAATCAGCGGAATACCGGTGATAACG
Organism: Enterobacter sp. MF024; assembly: GCF_005843915.1. Lineage (NCBI taxonomy): Bacteria > Pseudomonadati > Pseudomonadota > Gammaproteobacteria > Enterobacterales > Enterobacteriaceae > Enterobacter > Enterobacter sp. MF024. Next base: position 105,536 of record NZ_VCBB01000006.1, read on the forward strand.
ATAACCGCCACACCCAGAACAATACCCAGCAGGCCAGTGTCGAGGATCACGTTCAGGTTGATGGTGTTACCCAGCGCGAAGCCGAAGAACGGGATCAGAACCGGTGTTGCTTTGCTGAAGAAGTCGCGCAGATCGTGGTCGAGGTTGCCGAGGGCAAAACCGATCAGGAACGGCAGGACGGCGCCAACAAAGTGGTGTGGTTCAAAGGACGCCAGACCTGCGGAGCCGAGGATCAGCATGGTCATCAGCGGGCCGGACTCCAGAGACATCAGAACGAAAGCACCGGACTCTTCTTTGGTGCCGTACTGGTTCATCAGGCTGGCGTACAGACCGCCGTTGGTCATGTCCATTGCAGAGACAATCGCCAGCACCGAGAGGCCCGCGAAGAAGCCGGTCTGAATGCCGTTTTCCGGGATAAACATGGCGCAAACCATCGCCACAATCCACGCCACGGCAATTTTGGTAATAACCAGCGTACCGGATTTACGTAATACCGTGCCCGTTGCACGTAAATTAATGGAGGCGCCGATACAGAAGAACCATACCGCAAGAATTGGAACTGTGCCGGTAATCATACCTTTGGTGAACCCACCAAAATAGGCTCCGGTATTTGGTGCTAAGGTATTTAAAATTGCGCCCAGAACCAGCGGAACCAGCATCATCCCACCGGGGATGCGTTCAATCGCGGCTTTAATCTTCATCATCAACACTCACATCTCATCGCGCATCGCCGGCGGACAAGTCATAATTAATAATCTAATGAATACAACGAATTGCTGCGCATTGACGTCAGGCGATTCGTTATTCATACAGCAGATATAAAACAGTTCGGCTCATTAAACCTTCATTTGAAGGAGGCCTGACTCGTTCTGACGGACTTATGATGCGATCGTTGGAATGATGATTCAATCAAAATAAAACACCGTTTTAGTTATCTTCATCACATATTTTAAGGAAACAGGATATTTGCCTCTTGATTATTAAAGCGGCTGTGAATGTCTTGTAAAAAAAAGTCGTTCTTTTTTAATTTCACCGCAAATAATAACGCCCGGAAGGGTATTTACAGAGGCAGACATAAGAAACAACTAATGGTCATGGTTTTACAGTTTTTACACTTCTGGTGATAAACTGAAAAATATATGTGAAGTTGATCACACATATAAACGCTGGTAGGGTATTGAGGTCATCAACAAGCCCAGACAGGCGTCAACAGGTTCGGTTGTACCGGTCAAAAAAGGTCAGTGTAAGTAAACCTGCTACGCTTGAGTGAGGAGAATGCGCATGAGGCGCTTCCCGGGTTCCACAGAGTGCTTTTTTTGAGCGCTGTGGGGAGAGCTGGGCTCAGTCTACGAGGATAGCAATGCTTAAAAGGAAAAAAGTTAAACCGATCACCCTGCGCGACGTCACCATTATTGATGACGGCAAACTGCGCAAAGCGATCACCGCCGCCTCGCTCGGTAATGCGATGGAGTGGTTCGATTTTGGCGTGTATGGCTTTGTGGCCTATGCGCTGGGTAAAGTCTTCTTCCCCGGTGCCGATCCCAGCGTGCAGATGATTGCCGCCCTCGGGACCTTCTCTGTGCCTTTCCTTATTCGTCCGCTCGGCGGCCTGTTCTTCGGGATGCTGGGGGACAAGTACGGACGTCAGAAAATCCTCGCGATAACCATTGTGATCATGTCGGTCAGTACCTTCTGTATCGGCCTGATCCCGTCGTATGAGAGCATTGGTATCTGGGCGCCGATCCTGCTGCTGCTGTGTAAGATGGCTCAGGGCTTCTCGGTTGGGGGCGAGTACACCGGTGCGTCGATCTTCGTCGCCGAGTACTCTCCGGACCGTAAGCGCGGCTTTATGGGCAGCTGGCTCGACTTTGGCTCCATTGCCGGGTTCGTGCTCGGCGCGGGCGTGGTGGTGTTGCTCTCCACCGTGGTGGGCGAAGAGAACTTCCTCTCCTGGGGCTGGCGTATTCCGTTCTTCCTGGCGCTGCCGTTAGGCATCATCGGCCTCTATCTGCGCCACGCGTTAGAAGAGACTCCGGCGTTCCAGCAGCACGTTGATAAGCTGGAGCAGGGCGATCGCGAAGGTCTGCAGGAAGGGCCTAAAGTCTCGTTCAAAGAGATTGCCACCCGTCACTGGCGCAGCCTGCTGACCTGTATCGGTCTGGTGATCTCCACCAACGTGACCTATTACATGCTGCTCACCTACATGCCGAGCTACCTGTCGCATAACCTGCACTACTCAGAAGATCACGGCGTGCTGATCATCATCGCTATCATGGTCGGGATGCTGTTTGTGCAGCCGATTATGGGCCTGCTGAGCGACCGCTTCGGCCGTCGTCCCTTCATTATTTTCGGCAGTGTCGCGCTGTTCGTGCTGGCTATCCCGGCCTTCATTATGATCAACAGTAATGTGATCGGCCTGATTTTTGCCGGTCTGCTGATGCTGGCGGTGATCCTCAACTGCTTTATCGGCGTGATGGCCTCGACCCTGCCAGCGATGTTCCCGACGCACATTCGCTACAGCGCGCTGGCAGCGGCGTTTAATATCTCGGTGCTGATTGCCGGTATTACCCCTACGCTGGCGGCATCGCTGGTAGAGAGTACCCAGAACCTGATGATGCCCGCGTACTACCTGATGGTGATTGCGGTCATCGGCCTGGTTACCGGCATTTATATGAAAGAGACGGCGAACCTGCCGCTGAAAGGGGCGACGCCTGCTGCGTCTGACCTCCAGGAAGCGAAGGAGATCCTGCGTGAGCATCACGACAACATCGAGCAGAAGATTGAAGATATCGATGCTGAAATCGCGGAGCTGCAGGCGAAGCGGTCCCGGCTGGTGGACCAACACCCCCGCATAAACGAGTAAATTAAAAACCCGGCCTCGGCCGGGTTTTTTTATGCCTTTAGTTTGCGTAATCGCTTTTTTCATTCCTGAACGGAATACAACTAAAGTTTGTTGGCGGTTTTATTGAATAGTGCTTACGCTGTATATAAACAGATGTCTCTATAAAACCGACGCTTCAGCGCTATAAGGGATGTGTATGCCGAGTCTTACACCGACATAGCAGTGAACCCAGCCAGACCCTAAAATGCTGACTCATTTAGGTTGCGCCTCCCTGCGCGGACCCGTGTTTTATTTTTACTACGCTTACCGGTGCAATTAGCACAACAAAAAAATAATACCGATGCTTAATTATAAGTAGGTCAGGACATGCTGAGAAATTCGCAAAAGATCACCCATGGAGGTTACTCAGTATTCATTAAATTAATTGATTTCTTCTCAATTAATTTAATTCTGATGCTCAGTGGTTGGTGGTTGAAAATGGAGTCTTTCGACACTGTAATTTTGATCAGCCTATTATACTCCACCGCATTTTTACTGTTTGGCGAGTACACGCAGTGTTATTTGTATCGACCTAAAAACAACAAGTTACGCAACCAACGGCGGCTTTTCCTGACGGCTTTTTTCGCCATTCTGTTTATCGGCATAGTACGCATTCTCGTTGCCAAATTATATTCGTTGGGCTACTTAACCTTTATCGACGTGCGCAATATTCCCGCGATGCCGTTATGGTATGCCTCGCCGATCCCTTTTCTTTATGTCGTCCGCCTGATTATTTTCAAACTTTCCGCTAAAAAGCGCATCAGAGTTGCCATTATCGGGATTACCGATAACGGCCTGGCCGCGGAAAAGGCGTTGCGTCTGGAATATGCGGACGTGAAGCTGGAGCTGGCCTTCTACGATGAACGCGGCCCGGAGCGACTGGGCGAACTGGCGAAAAGAATTACCAGTCCTTATAACGGGCCCGTAATTAAACTGGTCGAAGAAGCCAAGGCTGGCAGGGTCGACGAAATCTACATTGCCCTGCCGATGGTGGCGCTGGAGCGCATACGCCATTTCCTGGCCATGATGTCCGATACCACGGTAAATACCTGGATCGTGCCGGACTTTTACGCCTACAGCACCAATACCTCGCAGATACGCTCCATCCATAACTTACAAACCATCGGTATTTTCACCTCGCCTCTGGATGGCGGAGGGGCGTTTATAAAACGCGCAGAAGATCTGGTGCTCGGCAGCGCGATTATGGTAATGATTGTCTCGTTAATGATCGTCATTGCCATTGGTATCAAGCTCACCTCTCGCGGGCCGGTTTTCTTTAAACAGGATCGCTACGGTCTGAGCGGGCAGAAGATCAAAGTCTGGAAGTTCCGGACCATGAAAGTTATGGAAAATACCGACACGGTGAAACAGGCGACACGAGATGACCCCCGGGTCACGCGCTTTGGAGCATTCTTACGTCGGACATCTCTGGATGAGCTACCGCAGTTCATCAATGTTATTCAGGGAAATATGTCGATTGTCGGCCCACGGCCCCATGCCGTGGCGCACAACGAGCTTTACCGTAAGCAGGTCGAGAACTACATGATTCGCCATAAAGTGAAGCCTGGGATCACAGGTTTAGCGCAAATTAATGGCTATCGTGGCGAAATTGATGCGCTATATAAAATGGAAAAGCGAGTCCAGTACGACATTGAATATATTCAGAACTGGTCCTTTTGGTTAGATATAAAAATCATCATTAAAACCATTTTTAAGGGATTTGTCGGTAAGAATGCATACTAAAATTATTATTATCGCTGGGATTATGGCGTCTCCGGTCGCGTTAGCAGAATTAACGCCAAAATCACACATTGGCTGGGCAGGTATCGACTTTCAAAGCAATGTCGGGGTGAACTATGGGCATAACGATAATGTGACCTTCCAGCCTCAGGATAGCGACGCGAAAGGCTCCGACTTTCAGAGCCTCAAGCCGGTCTTGTCCCTGAATGGGGAACGCGGCCAGGACAAGTATTTGCTGATGTACACGGGGGATTATCGTCACTACTCCAGCGATTCTGCGGATGATTATGACGATCACTTTTTCCGCTTCAAGGGCGACTGGCGTTATGGTCTGATGCATGGCCTGAGCCTGACGCTGGAAGATTCCCTCGGCCATGAAGAGCGCGGGCGTGGCGTGACGGAAGGGTTCCTGCCGGAACAGTTCCGTGAATTTGGCGTAACGTCGCCGTTAACCACCAATTTGTTCAACAGCGAGCTGCGCTATAGTTATGGTGCACCCGACGGACGGGGAAGGGCTGACCTGGCGTTAATGCACCGCAGATGGTCTTTTGGTAATACCGGCCAGGTTGAAAGCAAGGATGAGGACTTTGCACAATATATCCGCGAGCAGGAGTGGACCGAAAATACCCTGATTGCAGAAATTTTCGATCAGTACACATCTAAGACGCGTTTTCGCTATAGTTTTATTACTAACCAGTTTCATTACGATCATGACTCACAAAAAGACAGTAATGAATATTATTTGCGTTACGGCATTCAGTCCCAGCTTACGGGCAAAACGAATGTTGATATGAACGTGTCGTGGCTCTATAAAACTTTTGAGAATAACCCCGGTTCAAAGGATTTCAACGGGATTAACTGGGATATATTGGGCGAGTGGAGACCGCTTCAGCAGTCGCTGTTTACGTTAAGAACATCACAAAGTATTAAGGATCCTTCCGAAGCGGGCGGATATAATTTACTTACTGAGTACGGCATTTCCTACAAACATTTATGGATGAACGACCGGTTAACGACGTTGCTTGATTACGCATATATTACAGAGGATTACAAAGATCAGGACAAGGACCGCCACGACAAAAATAGCGTGTTTTCAATTATCGTAGGTTATGACTTCACCACATCGTTTAACGTTGGTGTGGAATATCATTTTGATACGCTTAAGTCTAATAAAGATACAGATACGTTTACCATCGGCCCCAACGACGATCGCATCGTGACTGAAACGTTGGGCTATGATCAATCTTTGATTATGCTTACAGCTAAGGTTCAGATTTAAAATGAAAATAATGAAACTGTGCGCATTTTTACTCCTCAGCCTTGTTTTCGCTGGCTGCAAATCACCGCAGCCGACGTTAATGGACAATAGCGTAGTGGATTCAGGAAATTATTTACTGGGCTCGGGTGATATCGTCAACATTAACGTTGCCGGGCAGCCTGACCTGACCATGAAAGTAGTACTTGATAACAGTGGGGCTATTAATTACCCCTATATTGGCAAGCTGGAATTAAAGGGCAAAACCGCCAGCCAGGTGGATGCGGAAATTACGCAACGCCTGCGCAAAGGTTTTGTGCTTAATCCCATGGTGACGGTCAATATCGCTGAATTCCGTAAGTTTTATATCTCTGGTGAAGTTGAGAACCCGAATGGCTATTCCTACGAGCCAGGTATGACCGTGGAGAAATCCATCGCCCTTGCTGGGGGTTATACCGATCGTGCAGACCGTACGGATCTCAAAATTCGTCAATCATCCACCGGTGAGTTACTCGAAAATGTTGATGTTACGCACTCCGTTCTCCCGGGCGATCTCGTCATTATTGGCACAGGATTCTTCTGACCATGAAACTATCAATAGTGGAAAATGGCAAAAAGCGAGAAAGCGCTATCGATATCGCAAGATTTGCCAGAGAAATTAAAAAGAACTCCTGGAAAATCCTTCTCTCCGGCATCGTTGCCGGAGCGATTGCCTGGCCACTAATGAGTTTGATGTCATCGAAGTACGTTTCCACCGCCACGGTACTGATCAAAGCTCAGCCGGACAATGTTTCACCATTCCAGAAAGTGGAAGGCTATGACTCCACCCGTAACGGATATTACGAAACGCAAACCGCGCTGATGCAGTCGCGCGTGGTGCTTGAGCAGGCCATTCGCACGCTGAAACTCGATCAGAACCCCGCGTTTAACGGCGAGGGGGCGGGCATTGGCGCAACCCCTGAGAACGAACAGCAGCGGGTAGATCATGCCCTGAAAACGCTGATGAAAGATCTCACCATCAGCAACGTGCGCACCACCCATCTGTCCACCGTCTCCTATGAATCCACGTCGCCGCAACTGGCGGCGGATGTGGCTAACGGCGTCGCCGAGTCGTTTATCAATTACACCCTGGCCCTCAAGCAGCAAAAAACGGCGAAGGCGAGGGATGATAACCAGCAGAAGCTTCAGGAACTTCAGCAGCAGATGGCGCAACAAAAGTCCGCTCTGGATGGCTATCTGGCGAAAGAGGGGTTATTGACCTTCCGCGGCGTGGATGGTTTTGAGACGGAACAGATGGGCATTATCACCAACCGACTGGCGAATGCGACCGAGCGCCGGGTGGCGGCTGAATCTGTCTATAACGAGATTCGTTCCGGCGGGGGGAGAGCCATCTCGCTGCCGTCGATTTCAAACCATGCCCAGATCCAGGATTTACGCATCGCCCTGATCCAGGCCAACAGCGAGCTTTCGCAACTGGAAAAAACCTACGGGCCACAGTACGACAAAGTGATCCAGGCCCGGGCCCGTATCAGCGCGATCCAGGCGCAAACGGCGATGACGCTCAGGGAGCAGGAAGCCGGATTACGCCAGAACTACGAGGCGGCGCTGGCGGACGAAAGAAATTATCAGAAGCAGCTGGAAGAACAGAAAGCGAACTTCCAGAAGTTGTCTATGAAACGTGATGGATACAACGACCTGAAGCTGGCGCTGGATAAAACGGAAGAGATGTACAAGATGGCCTATCAGCGCACGCAGGAGCTGGCGTTACCCGGCTCTTATTCCGATGCCGATGCGGAGATCTACGATCCGGCTGTACCCGCTGCGCTTCCGGCCAAACCGAATAAGCCGCTGCTGATGTTGATGATTGTGCTGCTGGTGATGCTTTTCTACACGATGTACATCATGGTGAAAACCGCCACGGACAAATCGGTGAATACCCTCAGCCAGATGCAGAAACGACTGAATCTGCTGCCGCTGGGTGAGATCCGCCGCTTTAAAGGGGTGGGCGGGCGCAGCAAAATCCGCGATCTGATCGCCAGCGATCCGCTGAATGCCGACATCATTCACAGCATGCGCACGCAGATCATGCTGAACAGCCATCCGCTGCAGGTCATTGCCGTGACGTCGGCGGAAGGCGGAGAGGGGCGGACGCTGCTGGCGAACCTGCTGGCCAACTCCTTTAGCTTTGACCAGAAAACGCTGCTTATCGATATGGATTTCTTCAACAGCGACGGTCTGTCGGGCGAACTGGGCTCACCGAAGGCGCCGGGCGTGGCAGAAGTGCTGCGCGGCGACAGTGCGACCGACAACGTGCTGGTGAAGATGAGCGAGAATCTCGACTTCCTGCCGCGCGGCAATACCCCGGTCTCCGCGCTGCTGCTGCTGTCGCCTGAACGGCTGAAACCGCTGATCGATTCGCTGCGTGGCCGCTACCAGCGCATTATCGTCGATGTGGCGGCGGTGAATCAGAGCCAGGAAGTCCAGCTGGTGAGCCAGGTGACGGATGGCCTGATCTTTGTCCTGAAAGCGGGTCTGAACGCGGCCGACACGATTGGGCCAGCCATTGAGAAAGCGGCCAACGACCACAACGTGATTATCGGCGGGGTGCTGAATCAGGTGGTGGATAAAAATCTGGAGAGCAAAGAGGGGCTGCGTTCGCTGAATTACCATACCCACGAACTGATGAATAACACAGGCCAGGCATGAGTCTCCTTAAGAGCGCCTCCACGATCGCGGGGTCATCAGTCATATCACAACTGATTGGTGCCCTGTCGATCTGGCTCATTTCGCATAAGTACGATCTTGGCGAGGTGGGGCTCTACGCGCTCAACTACAGCATTGCCCTGATCGGGGCGCAGGTCTGTACCTTTGCCTCGCAGCTGTTGATCCCCAGGCAACAGGATGACGAGCTGGCCCAGAACGTGGTGTTCTGTCTGCTGCAAAGCCTGACCATCGCCATTCCGTATGCCGTACTGACGGGCTGGCTGTTTCATCAGAATGTCCTTTTCCTCTACCTGCTCACGCTCTCGAATACCTGGGTGCTGATAGCCGAGAACCTGTCGCTGCGCACGGCAAACTTTCGCTTTCTGGTGGTGCAACGCATCTCCGTCTCGGTGGTGGTGGTGGTGTCCGTGCTGCTCACCCACCAGGTGATGGCGTTTTACTGGATGTGGGCGATCCTGATGATGGCGCTGACCAGCGCCTGCATCCTGCGGGCATTTGATATTCGCACCGTCGCGCTGCATCACCTGTCGCCCTCCAGTAACCTGGCGTTCCTGCAAAAAAATATCCACCACATCACCAAAGTGGGCAGTGCCGAAGTGCTGGCGATGGCTAACAACAACCTGCCGATCATGCTGATCAACTTCTGGTTCTCAGCCTTAACGGCGGGCTACTTCTCGGTGGTCAGCCGCTTCTGCCTGGCCCCGGTGGTGATTGTCGGCAATGCGGTGCGCAATACCATTTTCTCGAAATGGTCGATTGATTTCAGAAACAACGTCTTCAACTACGAAGAGTACACAAAGGTCCGCCTGCTGCTGTTGGTGCTGGGCGTGATCTGCACCCTGGGCGTCTTTATCTTCTATCCGATTGTGATGAATCTCGGTTTCAGCGAGGAGTGGATCGCCTCCGTACCCACCTCGCGCTACATGCTGCCGTACCTGTTCCCGGCGCTGGCGGTCTGTCCGCTGACGGTAATCGAGCTGATTTTCGGCTCGCACCGCTACTTCCTGCGGATCCAGCTCGAACAACTGGCGATCGTGGGGATCGCGTTTGTCGTTGTCCCGTACTTCTACAATGACTATGCGACCTCCATCATCATATTTTCGATTCTGACGTTCATTCGCTACGCCTTCATCTATCTGAAGGTGAATAAGCGCGCCGATATTCTGAAAAACGGGTCAGTGGCATCATGAATCTTAATACCGGACATTACCTACAAACGTTCACCCTGCTGACACTCATCTTCTGCGGGCTGGTGCAGTATTTTACCGGTGAGCTGACGGTGCTGTGGCTGCCCTTCTTCTTAACGATGCTGATGGCGGCTTTCCTGCTTCTGCAGACCCGTCACGAACCCGTGCGCCTCGATGCGCAGGAAGCCATTGTCCTGACGCTGTATCTCTCTTTTATCCTGCTCGCAGGGATCTCGACCCTGTTTCAGGGCGGGGCGCTCATCACCCTTATCGGGTTTAAGAATGAGATTGCCCTCTCGCTGGTGATGCTCTGCCTGCTGCTGGGGTTCTGCCGGGAATCGCAGATCTACCAGGTCACGCGCGGCCTGTACTGGATTTTTTATCTCCAGTTCCCGGTTGCGCTCTACCAGCTCATCTTTGTGGTGCCGCAGCGCGTGGCGTTGCATGGCGAAGAGGAAAAATGGGACTCCGTGGTGGGAACGTTCGGGGGCGACCCGATGGGTGGGGGAAACACCGCAGCGATGGGCTTGTTCTGCCTGCTGATCATGCTGCTGAAAGTCTCGGAGTATAAGCATGGGCTGACCAGCTTTAAAAACATGGCCTTGCATATCATCCTGGGTTTTGTGATGTGCATTATTGGTGAAGTGAAGTTCGTGATCCTGCTGTCGCCGTTATTGCTGGGGTGGGTGTGGATCATGCCTTCCTGGGTCAAAGAGGCGAGCAAGGTGAATCTGGCCGTGCTGCTGTCTATTCTGGTGTCGATGGTGCTGTTGATCGGCCTGGCCATTGTCATCCTGGCCTACAGCTATAGCGCCGCCTATGGCATCGACACGTCGGAAAACCCCTTCGCCGTGTTCTTTGACTCACTGGGCTACATTTTCGACCCGAACTTCATCCTGCCGGGCGGGGAGATAGGGCGTTTTACCACCCTGACGTTCTGGTTACAGCATAACGACCTGTCGGGGTTGCCGGGCACGCTGTTCGGCTACGGGCTGAATGCCACCAACAGCGGCAGCTTCCTCTCGCCGGGTTTCCTGAACCAGATCTACAACCTGACCCTCGACAGTACCGCCATGAGTATGCTGCTCTGGGAAGTCGGGGTGGTGGGGACCGTCATCTTTATCGGGCTGTTTGTCTATATTCTGAAAGTGGTTCAGCCTGAACCGTTGCTGTCGGTTGACCAGATTGATGAGCAGGATCTCCGGCTGCTGAGCTTTGCGCCGGCCTTTAACGTTTTTTCAATCGCCTGTCTGCTCAGTATTCCCTACAGCCAGATACTGATGATCGTGCCAATGCTGCAATTCTTGTTCTATTTATCATTAGGTTCCAGCTTGATCATTCGCCGGACCGTACGCCGTTATACGGGGCTCTATTGATGTACAAACCGTTTATTACCGTAAGTATTAAGACGTTTAACGAAGCCGAATGTATAGAGAAAACCATCGACAGTATTCGCAGCCAGATTGCTGAGTATCCGCATAAAATTATCGTTGCCGACAGTCTTTCGACGGATAACACCCAGCAGCTGGCCAGCGATAAAGGGGTGATGGTGGTGTCGTTAACCGAACCGGCAGACCGCTGCTGCGGCGTCGGGCATCAGCTGGGCTACCTTCACAGCGAAGGTGAGTTCATCCTGCTGATGGATGGCGATATGGAGCTGGAGCCGGGATTCATCGATCGGGCGGTGGCGTTTCTGCAGGAAAATCCTGGGTACGCTGGCGTGGCCGGAACGGTGGAGATGGACGACGCTTCAAACTATGAATTCACCTCCCGCAAGCAGCGCATTAATAAGATCTACCCCCTGGGCGACTGCGACCATCTGGGCGGCGGCGGACTGTACCGCCTGTCGGCGATTGCCGATATCGGCTACTTAACCAACCGCAGCCTGCACGCCTATGAAGAGGCGGAGCTGGGGATCCGCCTGCTGACCGCGGGTTACAAACTGCATCGCCTGAACGTGCCCTATTTCCGGCACACCTCCTACACAATGCCGACCTTCAAAATGCTGCGCTATCGCTGGAAGAGCGGTTTCCATCAGGCGCCGGGGGAGCTGCTGCGCAGCGCGTGGGGTAAACCCTGGTTCCGCGACGCGCTGATGCTGGTGAAAAACGAAGTCATCTTCGCAAGTTACATTCTTATCGTGCTGATTGTGTTCTTTACCTTCGACGTCAGCCTGATCGATATCGCGCTGTTGCCGCTGCTGGCCTTTATCCTGCTGAAAACCATTCGCAACCGCTCATTAAAAAACGGCCTCAACAGCGTAATCAATCTGGCGGTGCTCTCTGCCGGGCTGGTCAAAGGGCTTTTTCATCCGCTCCGCGACCCCAGGGTGCCACCGGGCAATAAAGTTATTCGTGAGCAGGGAGAGTAATGAAAGTCTTACTGGTGAATAAGTTCTTCTTTATCAAAGGAGGAGCTGAAACGGTCTATTTTCAGGAACGCAACATGCTGAAAGAGGCCGGCGTGGAGGTGATCGATTTCTCGATGCAGCATGAGAAAAACTTCCCCTCTGACTATGCGGACTACTTTGTCACAAACGTGGATTACCATACAGAGGGTGGTCTGCTGGCCGGGGCTAAAACCGCCATCAACTTTATTCACAACCGCGAAGCCTGCAAAAAAATGCGGGCGCTGCTGGAGCAGACGCGCCCGGAGATCGTCCACTTCCACAATATCTATCACCAGCTGACGCCGGCGCTGATCAAGGTCGCCCGGGATTTCGGCTGTAAGACGGTGTTAACCGCCCACGACTATAAAATTATGTGCCCGTCGTACTCCATGCTGCGCGACGGCAAGGTGTGCGATGCCTGCGTGACCGGCACCGTGTTCAATGCGTTTCGCTATCGCTGCCAGGAGGGCTCGGCGGCGAAAAGCCTGCTGCTCTCCTTAGAGGCCACCTGGCAGTACATCGCGCAAAATTATCAGGCGCTGGACGTGATTGTCTCCCCGAGCGAGTTCCTGCGTAACGAGCTGAAGCGCTCGCTGCCGAAGTCCCGTATCGAGGTGATCGTGAACGGCATCGACGACGGTAAGCCGCCAGAAGAGAGCCCTGATGAGTCGTATCTGCTCTACGTCGGGCGCCTGAGCCGCGAAAAAGGGGTGCCGACGCTGACCCGGGCGCATCAGCTTATGCGCAACAAAATGCCGTTAAAAGTGGTCGGCCACGGGCCGCTGCATGACGACATGGTTAAGAACTTCCCCGATGCGGAATTCCTTGGCTATGTGCAGCAGGGACCGGGGCTGGATGCGTTGATTAAAAACGCCCGGGCGGTGGTGCTGCCCTCAGAATGTTATGAGAACTGCTCGATGGCGGTGCTGGAGGCGATGTCGTTCGCCCGGCCGGTGGTGGGGGCCCGCATTGGCGGCATCCCGGAGCAGATTCGACACGATGTGGAAGGATTGCTGTTTGAACCTGGCAACGCTCAGGATCTGGCCGATGCGCTGGACGTGATAGCGGAAAACCCGCAGCAGGCCCGGGAGATGGGGCTGAGAGGCCGGGAACGGCTTTGCCAGAAATACTCACTGCGTAAGCACATGGAAACGTTGCAGTCGCTGTACCGCGAGCTGCTCGACGGGCGATAACATGGCAAAAAAAATCACGGTGTTGGGTACCCGGGGGATCCCCGATGTATTGGGCGGCGTCGAAACCCACTGTCAGCATCTCTATCCGGCTATTCGCCAGCAGTATGACGTGGAGATTTGCGTCATTGCCCGGTCTCCCTATGTACCTTACCGGCGCTCGAGCTACAAAAACGTCGAGACGCTGGCGCTGTGGGCACCTAAAAAACGCAGTTTTGAGGCCATCGTGCACTCTGTTATCGCTGCGTTGAGGACATTCTTCGATCGATCCGATATTGTTCATGTTCACGCCATCGGACCCGGCCTCGTGGTGCCGCTGTTACGCCTGCTGGGCAAACGCGTGGTCTTTACCCATCACGGGCCGGACTACGATCGCCAGAAGTGGGGCAAGACGGCGAAAAAAATCCTGATGCTCGGTGAGAAAGTGGCGGTGAAGTACGCCAGTGAAGTGATTGTGATTTCTGAGGTGATCAACCAGCTGATCCAGCAGAAATACTACCGCTATGATGCGCATCTGATTTATAACGGCGTGAAGGTGCCAGAACCGCTGGATAACGAGACGATTGACAGGATCCTCGGGCGGTATGATCTGCAGCCCGGGGGCTATATCGTGATGGTCGGGCGATTCGTTGAAGAGAAGGGGATGCATGACGCCATCGCCGCGTATCAACAGTCGGGCCTGACGTTGCCGCTGGTGCTGGTGGGGGATTCGGATCACCCCTCGGAATACAGTTTGCGTCTGAAGCAGCTCGCGTTTGAGACGCCGGGCGTGGTGATGACGGGATTTTTAAAAGGTGAGGAGTTGCAGGTTGTCTTCTCTCAGGCTTCACTCTTTGTGATGCCGTCGTACCATGAGGGGCTGCCCATTGCGCTACTGGAGGCGATGTCCTACTCGCTCCCGGTGGTGGTAAGCGATATTCTGCCCAATCTCGAGGTCGGCTTGCCGGATGAGACCAGCTTTAAGCTCGGGAACATCGCGGATTTAGCCCGGAAAATGGCAAGCCAGGCGAACCTGCCGCGCGTGGATTACGGTGATTTTCTGAAGCGTTACAACTGGGACGAAATCGCCAGAAAAACCGTCTCTGTCTACCACAAAATAGATAAAACAATAGGTTAAAATTGACCAGTAAGCCCAGAAACCCGATAGTTATCGATCGTTTTTACGAAGTGCTTGATAAGAACGTTGCCGCTCAGCTGACCCCAGAGCAAAAAGAGGAGATCGAGGACGCCATCGTTTCGATTACCCTGGCATCGCGGCATCGGATCGATTTCCGTAAAAGTTTTCCTTTCTTCGGCAAACGCCTCTATATGGTGTTCTTACTGGGACGGGACCTCCGCGCGCGTTCCCGCCCGGAGTCAAAACTGTCACGCATCGTGGTGACCTTCCTCATTCTGTTCGCCACGCTGTTCCTGCTGTGCTGCGTGCTGCTGACGCTGTACATGATCAAATCGGCACTGGGAATAGACGTCTTCCAGAACTTCCACGTCGGGATCTGGGACTGGTGGCTCAGTCTGAAATATCAGTAAAAAACAGGTGCCTGATGGCACCTGTTTGCTCAGCTGAACGTCAGGCGTTGTAACCCCCGGGATTGTTCTTCTGCCAGTTCCAGGCGTCGCGCATCATCTCGTCCAGGTTGCGCGTGGCCTGCCATCCCAGCTGCTGGCGCGCCAGCGACGAATCAGACCAGCACTCTGCCACGTCGCCGGAGCGCCTGCCGACGATGCGGTAATTGATTCTGGTCTGGGCGGCTTTTTCGAATGCCTTGATCAGGTCAATTACCGAATACCCGACGCCGGTGCCGAGGTTGATGACCTTAAACGCCTCGCCTTCGTCTTTATGATCCAGCGCGGCCAGATGGCCGTGGGCCAGATCCATCACATGAATGTAATCCCGAACGCCGGTTCCGTCAGGCGTCGGATAGTCGTCGCCGAAGACGGTCAGGCACTCCAGCTTGCCGATCGCAACCTGGGAAATATAGGGCACAAGATTATTGGGAATACCGTTCGGATCTTCTCCCAGGCGCCCGGAAGGGTGCGCACCCACCGGATTAAAATAGCGCAGACAGGTGATCCTGAATTGCGGTTGCGCGGCCGCGAAATCCCGCAAAATCTGCTCTACCATCAGCTTGGAGGTGCCGTACGGGTTCGTGGTACCGCCGGTGCGGGACTTCTCGCTCAGGGGAACGGCGTCAGGATTGCCATAAACCGTGGCCGACGAGCTGAAAATTAAACTGGTCACGCCTGCCCGCTGCATTTCATCCAGAAGGACCATCGTCCCGACCACATTGTTTTCATAATAGGCGAGCGGCTGGGCAATAGACTCGGAAACAGATTTAAGGCCCGCGAAGTGGATGACGTCGGTAATGGTATGTTGAGTGAAAAGCGTTTTTAACGCGTCGCGATCGAGAATATCAGCGATATGAACCACCGGCTGTTTTCCCGTTAATTCTGCAACCCGGATTAACGACTCCTGCGAAGCATTAGAAAGATTATCTATGACAACGACCTCTTCTCCTCGCTCCAGTAATGTCAGCACCGTATGTGAACCAATATAACCTGCACCGCCCGTAACCAGAATTGCCATAATAAATCCCCTAAAAAGCCCGCATCCGTCCGCGCACCGGGGTGGCGGAATATAGACGCTCTTTTGCAGTTTTTTATCCTGTGACACTGGTTAGGTTAGTGCTAATTCCCCATATTGTCACTTAGCTAAAAAGACGCTTTCGGTGATTAACCATAACTTTATACGTCAGCTTTTTAAGCGTGGAGAGCAGGCTGAAGGTCAGGTGTTTTGTATCGTAGACAATATAGTTATCGGTAAAGTTTAAGGTGTGAATACCGTCACTGTTATTAATCGACGAACTTATTTTGCCTACCAGCTTCTCTTCATATTTATGCGGCGTCAGGCTGGTCAATTCCTTGATGAAGATAGACTTTCCATAAAAGCCAGGATTGCACTCCTGGGTAAAAAGGTAGGTCTTGTCGTTGATCGAGTACGGCTTGCCGGCACCTCTGGCATGAACATTACAGATATCCAGGGCCGGGGAGATTTGCTTCCAGTCGCCGAGAATGCCCTCTGAGGTGTGGATCACCAGCTCGTTATCCAGCGTGGTGGAGACCAGGTAGTTCACGCCGTTCAGCTCAAAGACCACGTTATCCGTCACGGCTATATCGGAGACCAGCACTTTGACCTTTTCCCAGCGCGCGGGGAAATCGACGGACTGGAACAGAATGACCTCTTTTCTCTCTGACGACTCGGGGATCATGAACAGTTTACCCTCGAGTTCAAACAGGAACGGAAAAGAGAGATGGCATTTTAAGTCGTCAAAGCCTTCAAGCTTAACGTCGTCCATCTCCTGAAGGTCTTTATTCAGGATACGGCAACGCAGAATGCCTTTAGAGTTGAGGAAGGAGAAAGCTTCATAAAAAACATACAGTCGATCGCCTTTATCTATAATAAAAGGGTCGGCCTGGAAGATATATTTTTTATCAAGCTGCTGTGCTTTAGCGTTACAAAGAATATCCAGCGTGTTTTCCGGGAAAACATGCTGGCCGTGGCTGTTTATGACCATGATGTCCCAGGACTCATGGAAGAACAGCTTTTTGATTAGCTTGTTATTTTTATTGAACATTTCACCATGCTACTCATGATAAAAATTGATAAAACCAGAAATAAGCGGTGTCTGTTGGCCCAGAGGTATGATAGATGAATCCTGACACTCACTTTTCCCGCGCAGTAACATATCAACATTAGTTCCTTTCTTGTTTATGGAAATAGTCAATTCGTGTGAGTCCGGGAATATATTCTGTGAAATAAAATGTTATTTATAAGAAGTAAGTCACTGTAAAAAGGGGATTCAATGCGCTTAAACGATCTGCCATGCAGTAAAAATGGGTTGTTACTGCTTATCGCCGGAGCGCTGATGTTCTCTTCGGGTTGGGCCTGCGCTGAAAGTGCAGAAACCTTGCAGACGGTGAATCCGCCCGCCATTAGCGGCCCGCTGGCTAATCCCGGGAACGGCGTGGCCCGTTTTCACGATCAGGACTTAAACCTTGCGGATTATCCGGCGACGGGCCTCGAATATCGGCGCTATTACTGGAGCGAGGTTGAACCGCGAGAAGGGCAGTACAATTTTGCGCTGGTGGATGAGGGGTTTGCGGCGGCGGCTGCCCATCAACCGCCCATGAACGTCGGGCTGCGCTTTATGATCCTCGATGGGCCGGAGTCAGGCTCTGAGATCCCCCAGTGGCTGATCGACAAAGGGATTAAAGGCACCTGGACGCCGGATCATAAAACCTTTGCCCCCGATCTGGACGATCCTACCTATATTGCCTACGCCCGGCGGCTTCTGCAGGCGTTTGGCGCGCGGTACAACAATAACCCGGAGCTGGCTTTCATCGACATTGGGATGGTGGGCGCCTGGGGGGAGTGGCATAACAGCAACTTCCCTAACCTGCCGCCGTTGCAGGAGCGCTATTCCCCGGCGCTGCTCAACCGTTACGTTGATATGCATTTCAGTGCCTTTCCTGACACGCCTAAGATCATGCTGATCAACGGCTATGATTCCGTCGCCTATGCAGCGAAAAAAGGGGCGGGCTGGCGGGCGGACTGCTGGGGAGACTGGCGCAACTTCAGCCCTACCTGGAGCCATATGGCCAATGATTACCCGGAGCGTATTACGGCGGCGCAGGCGGCCTGGCCGGGATTCAACGACGCCTGGAAAAAAGCGCCCGTCAGCCTGGAGATTTGCGGCCATATGGCGGAATGGCTGACCGAGCAAAAGTACTCTCGCGAAGAGGTACAGGCGACCTTTGACTGGGCGCTGGCGCAGCATGCCAGCACCCTGAATATCAAATCCACTGAAATACCGAAGGTGTATCGCGATATCGTCGACAAGGCGCTGACTAAAATAGGTTACCGCTTCCGGGTGGTGTCGCTGACGCATCCGGCGAGTGCGCGTGCGGGGCAGGCCCTGTCGCTCACCAGCCAATGGTCAAACGATGGCGTGGCGCCGATTTATCTGCGTTATAACCTCGCCTGGCGCCTGCAGGACCAGCGCGGGAGCACGGTCGCCCAGGGCAGCGCCGGGGATGATATCCGCCAGTGGCTGCCGGGCAGGCACAGTTCGGCTTATCAGCTGGCAACGCCGCGTAACCTTGCGGCCGGACGCTATCAGCTGGACATGGCGCTGGTGGATAAAAACAACACAGCGCGGATCCAGCTCGCTAACGAGGGGAAACTGAGTGATGGCTGGTATCGGCTGTCGTCGGTCGTGATTAACTGAAGGATTTGGCTGAAAGCTGAAAAGCAAAAAACCAGCCCTAAGGCTGGTTTTTCTAAATAGTGGTGCCAGTCCGGCTCTGTAAAAGCAAAAACCCGCCTAAAAGGCGGGTTCTTTAAATAGTGGTGCCCGGACTCGGACTAACGCCGCAGGCGTTGAACAGCGCGCTTGCCGCGCTGGCCCCGAAGGGGTGAGCCGCTGGCGGCGAATAATCGAACGGAGTTCGATGAAGAGTCCGGCTCTCCAAAAGCAAAAACCCGCCTTTTGGGCGGGTTCTTTAAATAGTGGTGCCCGGACTCGGAATCGAACCAAGGACACGGGGATTTTCAATCCCCTGCTCTACCGACTGAGCTATCCGGGCAACGAGGCGCATTAAACCGTAATCGCGTACGGTCGTCAACCTTATTTCGGGAAACCCTGTTCAACTGCTTAAGATTGCGGCAATCTGTCGGTTTGCGCGGCGATTTTGCACAAATCTTCCAGACAGAAAGATACGCTCGGGCAATGCTGGCAGCGAAAAAGGGGAGCGACAGTGAACGACTGGCTTGAACTGCGACAGCATGCGGATACAGGAATTGAAACGATCAAGGCGCACTTTGAAGGGCATGCCTACGATCCGCACTGGCACGACAGCTATCTGGTGGGCATCACCCTGAGCGGTACCCAGCAGTTCCATTGCCGTCGTGAGCGCCATCGTAGCCATCCGGGTGATGCGTTTCTGCTTGAGCCGGGTGAGATCCACGACGGCGACGCTCCTGTCGCAGGCGGCTTCACCTATCTGACCTTCTACCTCGACGAGCGCTGGCTGACCGATACCCTGCATGGCCTGTATGAATCCACCCCCGGCAGTTATTCCCTGCATTTCACGCAAACCCTGACCCGCGAGCCGCAGCTTGTGCGCATCATTGGCGACACCTTTGCCACGCTGCACAACGACGAGATGAAAATCGTGCAGCAAAGCACGATGGATAATCTGCTGGCCCAGCTCACGTCACACTGCTACTGGCGCAAAAAACTCCCCTCGCAACTGCAGAGCGCGGCGGTAGCGCACCGGGCGCGGGACTATCTCTATGCGCACCTGGGCGACAATATTGGTCTTTCCGATCTGGCACGGGAGACCGGCACCGATCGCTTTACGCTTACCCGCTGCTTCAAGCGCGAGTTTCATCTGGCGCCCCATGCCTGGCTCATTCAGCTGCGGCTGGCAAAAGCACGGCAGCTTCTGGCGCGTGGGGATCAGCCTGTCGATGTGGCGGCGGCGCTGGGGTTTGCCGATCAAAGCCATTTAGGGCGCTGGTTCCAGCGTGCCTATCGCATTACGCCCGCCCACTACCGGCGGTTATGCACAAACCTTCCAGACGTTTCCAGAAAATAGCGGCAATGTCAGGGCTCTTATCAAAAGGAGCCACCTGTGAATCTGATCCCGTTTCTGCTGTTTGCTTTTGTCGCCTCGATAACGCCGGGCCCTACCAATATCTTGATTCTGACCAACAGTCAGCACCACGGTGTGAAGGCAACCCTGCCTGCGCTGGTGAGCGCCTGCGCGGCAGCCAGTGCCATTGTGCTGATTTCGGGGGCCGGAGCGGGTGAGCTGCTGCATCAGTATCCGCTGGTGCGTCAGGGGATGAGCTGGGCCGGGGTGTTGTGGTTGAGCTGGATGAGCTGGCAGTTGTTTTGCGCACCCGCAGCTAACTTATCCGGTAATACGCATACCCGGTTTACCGCGCGTGCGGCGGCACTCTTGCAGGTGATCAATCCTAAAACCTGGATGATGGCGCTGGCGGTAGTCAGCCTGTTTGCTCCTGCAGGGGGGCATGTATTACGGGACGTCGCGCTGATGGCGCTCTGGTTTTTACTGATTTCAGTGGCCTGCCTGCTGTGCTGGGCATGGCTGGGAAAAGCAGTGAACAGGCTGTTTCGCACCACTGCGGCAATGGTGCGTTTCCAGCGCCTGATGGCGCTGTGCCTCTTTATTTCTGCCTGGGCGGGAATGCTGGCTTAAGTCAGCGCCCCCCCTTTACGACATTGTGCGAAGTGCAGAATGTCCTCCGCCAGTCGCTGGGCGGTGTCGACATCTGCCTGGCTGCGGTTCACCAGCATCCGGCTGAGGCAGCCCTCCAGGATTAGATCCATCTGCTTTGCCACCATCGCCGGGTCGTCTACTTCAAGCGTGGTCAGCAGCTCATGGGTAAAGTCATGTGAGGCGCGTTTTTGCTGGTCGGCAAGCTGGTGAATAGGGTGGCCCGGATCCGGGAAAAAGGTACAGGCGGCAATAAACAGACAGCCTGGGTAGCGGTGATTGCGCACGCAGTCGGTGAGCGCGGAATAGCGCGCCATTAACTTTTGTTCCGCCGAGAGGTCAGGGTTAAGCATCAGTTGCCTGCGCCAGATGTCTACCTGCTGGCTGAGGTAGCGCAGGGCATCGTACAGCAGAGCCTCTTTATCGGGCCAGAAACGGCGGAGTTCATCCAGAGGATAATTAATTCGTTCGGCGACCATTTCCAGCGAGGTGCTGGCTATCCCTTGAATTTCAAGCAATTGCAGGGTTGCGCCCAGAACATCTTCACGTTGCACGGTTTTCTCCTCCGTTACTTTCGTACTTTCCCGCTTAAAGTGTCGTTTACGGTTGGCGATCGCGCAAATGCGCGCTGAATGCGGCGGCATCCATAAAGCCCGTTACCCGTTGAGCGGACTGCTCCTTACCCTGAGCATTAAAAAAGAGGATGGTAGGCAGGCCGAGCACCTTAAGCTCATTCAGCAGGACCTTATCCTCCGGGCCGTTCGCCGTGACGTTAGCCTGCAGGAGGACGGTATCTTTCAGCGCGTTTTGCACCTGTGGGTCGCTAAAGGTGTATTTTTCAAACTCTTTGCAGGCGACGCACCAGTCGGCGTAGAGGTCGAGCATCACCGGTTTGCCCTGCGCCTGCGCTAGCGCGTGATGTAATTCGTCGACGTTCCTGACCGGCGTGAAATTCAGGTGCGCCTGGCTTTGCGCGGCCGGCGCGCCAAACACCCAGTCCTGTAGCGGGCGCACGCTAACCAGCGCGGCAGCCAGCAGCAGGATCTGCACAACGCGGACCCACGGCTTGCGGGCACTGAGGCTGCTGATAAATGCCCAACTAAAGAATGCCACCCCCAGCATGGCCCACAGGCGCATCCCCCAGACATCGCCGATCACGCGTTCCAGCAGGAACACCGGCAGCGCCAGGATTACAAAGCCAAACGCGGTTTTGACTGTTTCCATCCACGGGCCGCTTTTGGGCAGCAGGCGGTTGCCGAATACCGTCACCAGAATCAACGGCAGACCCATTCCCAGGGCGTAAAGATAGAGCGTGCCGCCGCCGAGCCACATATTACCGCTCTGGGCGATATAGAGCAGGATCGCGCTGAGCGGGGCGGTGGTGCAGGGCGAACAGATCAGCCCGGCGATAGCGCCCATCGCAAATACCCCGCCTATGGAACCACCCTGCTGACGGTTACTCATCAGGGTTAAGCGGGTTTGCAGGGAAGAGGGCAGCTGCAGGCTGAAGAGGCCAAACATGGAGAGCGCCAGCAGGATAAACACCACTGACAGCCCGATAAGCACCCACGGATGCTGCAGCGCGGCCTGGAACTGGAGCCCGGCTGCCGCCACGATCAGGCCAAGCGCGGTATAGGTAAGCGCCATCCCCTGTACGTAGATAAACGCCAGCAGCAGCGCGCGGGCGGTAGAGAGACGTTGCTTGCCCCCGAGCACGATGCCGGAGATAAGCGGATACATCGGCAATACGCAGGGCGTAAAGGCGATGCCGATGCCGATCAGAAGGGCCCAGAAGGCGGAGAAGGGCAGTTCACTGCCGCTTTCGCCCGTCACCCCTGAGGGGAGAGGGGAAACTGCTGGTTGGTCAGTTGCGGTAACTTCGCTCAGCGGCACGACTTTGGTTTCGGGCGGATAGCATAAGCCCGCGTCGGCACAGCCCTGATAGGTGACCGTCAGGGTGGCACCTTTATCAGCCTGAGTGACCGTTACCGGGACAGACAGCTGGCCGCGGTAGATTTCGCTTTTACCGTAAAATTCGTCTTCGTGCGCCACGCCGGCGGGCAACTGGAGCTCACCGACCTGCGCCTGAGCGGGCGTAATGCTGATCTGTTTGCGATAGAGGTAGTAACCCTCCTTCACAGTCCAGTTGAGATTCAGTTCATGTTGGTTTTGCTGAAAATCGAACACGAAAGCCTGATCGGCTGGCGTGAAGTTTGAGCGGCCGGGTGCATCAAACAACCCGGCAAAGACTGATGTGCTGCACAGCAGCAGGATCAGCGTAAGGACGCGTTGAGCCATGAGAGATAGTCGTTATCACCGTGGAGCACTGGCAGCACCAGCAGTTCCGGGGTCTGGTAAGGATGATGCGATTTGAGGCAGTCGAGGAGTGCTTGCTGATGGGCCACGCTGGATTTAAGCAGCATCTGCACTTCATACTCCTGTTCCAGCTTGCCTTCCCAGTAGTAAAGGGAGGTGGCGCCGGGGAGGATGGTCACGCAGGCCGCGAGCTTTTCTGCCAGGACTTTGGCAGCCAGATCCTGAGCGGTAGCTTCATCAGGGGCGGTACAGAGTACAACAACAGTGTCAGGCATATTCACAGGTCGACCTCGTTATCGCGAAAAAAAATCACTATATCACGACGGGCCGCTGCTCATTAATGAATCGGGCCGCTAAGCGGCCCGACTTTAACTCTTTTTACAGCCAAAAAAGGTTTACAGCACAATCCCGCCGATGATGAAGCCGAGGATCACGCACAGGGTAATAGCAATCACGCCCGGGATCAGGAAGGCGTGGTTAAACACGTATTTACCAATGCGGGTCGAGCCGGTGTCATCCATTTCGACGGCTGCAAGCAGGGTCGGGTAGGTTGGCAGCACAAACAGCGCGGAAACGGCAGCAAACGAGGCGATTGCAGTCAGCGGAGAAACGCCCAGCATCAGTGCCGCAGGCATCAGCGCCTTGGTGGTGGCCGCCTGAGAGTAGAGCAGGGTAGCCGCAAAGAACAGCACCACCGCCAGCAACCACGGGTAGTTATGCAGCAGGTCGCCCGCAACGGTCTGGATATCGGTGATGTGGGCTTTGACGAAGGTATCGCCCAGCCAGGCCACGCCCAGTACGCACACGCAGGCGCTCATACCGGATTTGAAGGTGCTGGCATTAAGCACTTCGCTGGTGTCGATTTTACAGGTGATGCTAATCAGCGTAGCGATGGTCAGCATGAACACCACGATGGCTTCGTTACGCGGCAGAACCGGGTTCTGGATCAGCCCAACGGTATCGCTGATGGCGGTGGCGTAGAACATCACCGCGACGATGCCGATCAGGAACAGCAGCACGGAGCGTTTAGCGTGTGGCTTCAGGATAAATGCCTGGCTGCCGCGCAGCTTCACTTCACCTTTTGCCAGACGCTCCTGATACACCGGATCGTCTTTCAGCTCGGCACCGAGGAAGTTACAGACCACCGCGGTGATCATCACCGCAATCAGGGTCACCGGAATACAGATCGCCAGCAGCGTCAGGTAGCTCACGCCCAGCGGCTCAAGGATACCGGCAAAGAACACCACTGCCGCCGAAATTGGCGAGGCGGTAATCGCAATTTGCGAAGCGACAACGGCAATGGAGAGCGGACGGGACGGACGGATGCCCTGCTCTTTCGCCACTTCGGTGATCACCGGCAGGGTGGAGAACGCGGTATGGCCGGTACCGGCCAGAATGGTCATAAACCAGGTGACCAGCGGAGCAAGGAAGGTGATGTATTTCGGGTGACGGCGCAGCATACGCTCCGCCAGGCTCACCAGGTAGTCCATACCGCCTGCAACCTGCATGGCTGCGATAGCGGCGATAACCGCCATGATGATTTCAATAACGTCAAACGGGATAGCGCCTGGTTTAATTTGAAAAAAGAGAGTGAGGACAAGCACGCCGAGACCACCGGCGAAACCGATACCGATCCCTCCAAGCCTTGCGCCTAAGTATATCGCCAACAAGACGATGACGAGTTCTGCTCCGAACATAAGTGCCTACCTTGCTTATTAACAAGTTGATATTAAATTGTTGTGTTTTGGTAACGCCTAAAAAGAAAAAAGGCACGTCATCTGACGTGCCTTCATGAAGTTTAACCTGAACTGTTATTGTTCACTTTCATCCGTATATCTTTTTGCTTTATAGGCCGGGTGCATTAAGTTTTGCGCCGAGAAGATATCATCCAGCTCGGCTTCTGTCAGCAGTCCGCGCTCAAGTACGACCTCGCGTACGCTCTTACCGGTTTCAGCACAGATTTTACCAACGATGTCGCCGTTGTGGTGACCGATGAACGGGTTAAGGTAAGTCACGATACCGATAGAGTTATATACATAACTTTCACAAACCGCTTTGTTGGCCGTGATGCCGTTAACGCATTTTTCCAGCAGGTTGTAGCAGGCGTTAGTCAGGATGTGGATGGATTCGAACATCGCCTGGCCAATCACTGGCTCCATTACGTTCAGCTGCAGCTGGCCCGCTTCGGACGCCATGGTAACGGTAATGTCGTTGCCGATGACTTTAAAGCACACCTGGTTTACCACTTCCGGCACGACCGGGTTCACTTTGGCTGGCATGATGGACGAGCCCGCCTGCAGTTCCGGCAGGTTGATTTCGTTCAGACCGGCACGTGGCCCGGAAGAGAGCAGACGCAGGTCATTACAGATTTTGGACAGTTTCACCGCCAGGCGTTTCAGCGCGCTGTGCACCATTACGTAGGCACCGCAGTCGGAGGTGGCTTCAATCAGGTCTTCCGCCGGCACAACGGCCAGGTTGGAGACTTCCGCCAGCTTCTGCACCGCCAGCTGCTGATAGCCATCCGGGGTATTCAGGCGCGTACCAATCGCCGTTGCCCCAAGGTTCACCTCAAGCAGCAGTTCAGAGGTGCGCATCAGGTTGCGGGTCTCTTCATTCAGCAGCACGTTAAACGCGTGGAACTCCTGACCGAGGGTCATCGGTACCGCGTCCTGCAGCTGGGTACGCCCCATTTTCAGGATGTCCTGGAATTCGACAGCCTTGTTCTGGAAACCTTCGCCCAGCTGGTTAATCGCATCAACCAGCTTCACTACAGAGGCGTACACGGCGATACGGAAACCGGTCGGGTAGGCGTCGTTGGTGGACTGGCATTTATTGACGTGATCGTTCGGGTTCAGGTACTGGTACTCACCTTTCTGGTGGCCCATCAGCTCAAGGCCGATGTTTGCCAGTACCTCGTTGGTATTCATGTTCACTGATGTACCCGCGCCGCCCTGATAGACGTCGACCGGGAATTGGTCCATGCACTTGCCGTTGTTCAGCACTTCATCGCAGGCGGCGATGATGGTATTGGCGATGTTTTTAGGAATGGTTTGCAGCTCTTTGTTCGCCATGGCTGCCGCTTTCTTCACCATCACCATGCCACGGACAAACTCAGGGATGTCGCTGATTTTGCTGTTGCTGATGTAGAAGTTTTCAATCGCTCTCAGAGTGTGAACACCATAGTAGGCATCCGCTGGAACTTCCCTGGTACCCAACAAATCTTCTTCGATACGAATGTTGTTTAACATGTGAACCTTCTTTTCAAGCTGCCGATTGATGTACTAAACACACAGTACATATGTGGTTATGTCTATTTTCTGACCGACGATTATCCCCTGAATCGACCAGATACCCGGAATGATATGCTGATGATAGCGAAATGCCGTAACCTGGATCACTTATTATGGAGCCCGCGACATGATATTTATTAATCTGTGAAATGAATCACCGCTTTAATATTTCCAGAAAAAATATCCGTGCAAACCGATTGAATTTTGACTAAACGCCTCCATTTCTGACAGACGCGAATCGCAAATTGATACCGACAGGGGCCATAAAGGCGTCTGCCACACAGGAGAAGCCAGTGCGCTGGATACCGTTAGCTGCAATCTTTCTCTATGTTTACATAGAGATTTCTATTTTTATTCAGGTCGCCCACGTGTTGGGCGTCCTGCTGACGCTGATACTGGTGATTTTCACTTCGGTGATTGGCATGTCGCTGGTGCGCAATCAGGGTTTCAAAAACTTCCTGTTAATGCAGCAGAAGATGGCCGCAGGGGAGAGTCCGGCTGCGGAGATGATCAAAAGCGTATCGCTGATTATCGGCGGTATTTTGCTGATTATTCCCGGATTTTTCACCGACTTCCTCGGCCTGCTGCTGCTTGTCCCGCCAGTGCAAAAGCTCCTGACGCTGAAGCTGATGCCGCATTTGCGTTTTAACCGTATGCCGGGTGGTGGTTTCAGCGCCGGTACGGGCGGTGGCGAGACGTTTGACGGGGAGTATCAGCGCAAGGATGATCAGCGCGACCGTCTGGACCATAAAGACGACCGTTGATTATGTGCCCGGCGGCGCTGCGCTTGCACGGGCCTGGGGAATCTGTAGGCCCGGTAAGCGAAGCGCCACCGGGCGTAACTTACACCGCACTCCGCTTCGGCAAAAACAGCCATAATCCCGCCAGCATCACAATGGCGTAGAGACTCTTCCATCCCACCATTGCCAGCAGCAGCAAACAGAGTACTCCGCCAATCACCGCCAGCGCTTTATAGCGGCCTTTCAGCAGACGACATCCCGCCAGCATGCACAGCAGGTAGATCATAATGAAAATGCCGTTGGCATAGACGATAAGCGCGTCGAGGTTGATGTCCAGCCAGTAGATAGCCAGCGTACTTAGCACACAGCAGCCCAGCACCGTATTCAGGGCGTTGAGCGGCAGCTGACGTTTCGACAGTCGTGCGAGACGGCTTTCCGGCTTGTATAGGGCCTGGGACCAGACCAGTCGGGCAAAGCTCTGGATGTAAATATTCAGGCTGGCAAAGCAGGCCAGATAGCCAATGACGCAGGCAATCCACAGCGCCTTCAGGCCAAACAGCTGTACCACGATGGCAGGAAGAGAAGCCGCTGCCGCCATCTCGGCACCGTAGGCGGTAAAGTGGAGTACCAGCACCGTACAGGCCCAGTAGACCGTGCCTGCCAGCAGCAGACCGATCATCAGGGCGCGCGGAAAATCCCGTTCCGGCTGTTTAAATTCGGAAGCCAGATGGGCAAAAGCCTCGAGGCCGACAAAACACCAGAACATCACAGAAAGCGCCGCGAAAAGCTGCGAGTGGTTGATATCTGTGACCGCAGGGAAGGGGATCTTTGAAACTTCAATATCTCCCGCCCACCAGATGGCGGCAATCAGCGCCACAATCAGAATGGCGACCAGGGTTTGCAGGTTGGCGCTGGAGCTGGCTCCACGTGAGCCAACCCACCAGACGATGGCCAGGGTGCCCAGCTCGGCCAGTAACAGCTGCGCGTCGTGCCAGCCAAAGAGGGCCTGACCGAAGCCCGTCGCGATATGCAGAGCGGCAGGCAAACCCACGGGAATGACGGAAAGGAACAGCCAGCCGGTGACGCGCTCCAGACGCGGGCCAAACGCCATCCCGACAAAGTGCGCTACACCACCCGCGCTCGGGAAGTGACGCCCGAGAATGGCAAAGACAATTGCCACCGGGAAGACCAGCACGATGAGCACCGGCCACGCCCACAGGCTGTTATCACCCGCCACCAGGGCTGCCAGCGCAGGCACGGCAAAAACCCCCGTACCTAATAAAGACGTTGAAAGTAAGCCAACACCCTGCGCGAGTCCCAGCTCCTGTTTGAGTCCACTCATTCCATTGTCCTGCCGCCAACAAAAGAGAGGCGATGGTAACACTTTCACAAATTTTTTTTCGACTACCCCTTGAAGGGGTAAAACCCCATCCCCATCTCTCAGGGCACTAGCCGGAAAACCGCTTACGGCCCGGCGTCACCCATAACTGATAATGACTTTCTCAAAGGAGAGCTATCAATGAGTATTCGTCCGTTACATGATCGTGTGATCGTCAAACGTAAAGAAGTTGAAACCAAATCTGCGGGCGGCATCGTTCTGACCGGTTCTGCAGCAGCAAAATCAACTCGTGGCGAAATCATCGCTGTCGGTAAAGGTCGCATTCTGGAAAACGGTAATGTGCAGCCGCTGGACGTTAAAGTTGGTGACATCGTCATTTTCAACGATGGCTACGGTGTTAAGTCCGAGAAGATCGACAACGAAGAAGTGCTGATCATGTCCGAAAGCGACATTCTGGCAATTGTTGAAGCGTAATCCGCGAACGACACTGAACATACGAATTTAAGGGAAAGATTAAAATGGCAGCTAAAGACGTAAAATTCGGTAACGACGCTCGTGTGAAAATGCTGCGCGGCGTAAACGTACTGGCAGACGCAGTTAAAGTAACCCTGGGCCCGAAAGGCCGTAACGTGGTTCTGGACAAATCCTTCGGCGCACCGACCATCACTAAAGATGGCGTTTCCGTAGCGCGTGAAATCGAACTGGAAGACAAGTTCGAAAACATGGGTGCCCAGATGGTGAAAGAAGTTGCCTCTAAAGCGAACGACGCTGCAGGCGACGGCACCACTACTGCAACCGTACTGGCGCAGGCAATCATCACCGAAGGTCTGAAAGCCGTTGCTGCGGGCATGAACCCGATGGATCTGAAACGTGGTATCGACAAAGCTGTCCTTGCTGCTGTTGAAGAGCTGAAAGCGCTGTCCGTACCGTGCTCTGACTCTAAAGCCATTGCTCAGGTTGGTACTATCTCCGCTAACTCCGACGAAACCGTAGGTAAACTGATCGCAGAAGCGATGGATAAAGTCGGTAAAGAAGGCGTGATCACCGTTGAAGACGGTACCGGTCTGGAAGACGAACTGGACGTGGTTGAAGGTATGCAGTTCGACCGCGGCTACCTGTCCCCATACTTCATCAACAAGCCAGAAACTGGCGCTGTTGAGCTGGAAAGCCCGTTCATCCTGCTGGCTGACAAAAAAATCTCCAACATCCGCGAAATGCTCCCAGTTCTGGAAGCCGTTGCGAAAGCAGGCAAGCCGCTGGTTATTATCGCTGAAGACGTTGAAGGCGAAGCGCTGGCGACCCTGGTGGTTAACACCATGCGTGGCATCGTGAAAGTGGCTGCGGTTAAAGCACCTGGCTTCGGCGATCGTCGTAAAGCTATGCTGCAGGATATCGCGACCCTGACTGGCGGTACCGTGATCTCTGAAGAGATCGGTATGGAGCTGGAAAAAGCGACCCTGGAAGACCTGGGTCAGGCGAAACGTGTTGTTATCAACAAAGACACCACCACCATCATCGATGGCGTGGGTGAAGAAGATGCAATCCAGGGCCGTGTGACTCAGATCCGTAAGCAGATCGAAGAAGCGACCTCTGACTATGACCGTGAAAAACTGCAGGAACGTGTTGCTAAACTGGCAGGCGGCGTTGCAGTTATCAAAGTCGGTGCAGCTACCGAAGTTGAAATGAAAGAGAAGAAAGCACGCGTTGACGATGCCCTGCACGCGACCCGTGCTGCGGTAGAAGAAGGCGTGGTTGCTGGTGGTGGCGTTGCTCTGGTTCGCGTTGCAGCGAAACTGGCTGGCCTGACCGCTCAGAACGAAGACCAGAACGTGGGTATCAAAGTTGCGCTGCGCGCAATGGAAGCTCCACTGCGTCAGATCGTTTCCAACGCCGGTGAAGAGCCGTCTGTTGTGGCAAACATGGTGAAAGCGGGCGAAGGTAACTACGGTTACAACGCTGCTACCGAAGAGTACGGCAACATGATCGACTTCGGTATCCTGGACCCAACTAAAGTGACCCGTTCTGCTCTGCAGTACGCGGCATCTGTTGCTGGCCTGATGATCACCACCGAGTGCATGGTCACTGACCTGCCGAAAGGCGATGCGCCTGACTTAGGTGCTGCTGGTGGTATGGGCGGCATGGGTGGTATGGGCGGCATGATGTAATCATGTTGTTCTGCACCTTGCAGAAATGAATAAACCCCCGGTCAGAAATGATCGGGGGTTTTTCTTTTGGTCATCTTTTTAGTATAAGGTTTAGACGCGGGCAGCACGTGCCCAGCTTATTGAAAACGAGGAATAACATGCGCGTTAAAGTGGGTGCAGGGATAGTAGCAGCAGCGTTGCTGCTGGCGGGTTGTAGTTCCGGTAACGAACTGTCTGCTGGTGGGCAGAGCGTTCGCTTTGTGGAAGATAAGCCGGGCAGTGAATGTCAGCTGGTCGGTACCGCAACCGGTAAACAAAGTAACTGGCTCTCAGGGCAGCATGGCGAAGAGGGCGGTTCGATGCGCGGCGCGGCAAACGCGCTGCGTAATCAGGCGGCAGAGATGGGCGGAAACGTGATTTATGGCGTGAGCAGTCCGACACAAGGGATGTTGTCGAGCTTTGTCCCGACCGCCAGCGAGATGCAGGGTCAGGTTTATAAGTGCCCGAACTAAGGTGATACTCCTCTCTCCGTTTGAGTAGAGAGAGGAGTATGGCTATCATGAATTAAGCGTAGCTTGTGTTTCAAGGTAGAAAGCGTGAAGAGGCCGCAGGCACTCTTCCAGGGTCAGCATTTTTCCGGAATGTGAAGAAATAATTCTGCTAAATATCTGGCAGGGTTCAGCGTCGTTATGCATTGATTTTAGTTTAGGGCTTTTGTCGATTAAACTCATTACAATACTAT
This sequence comes from Enterobacter sp. MF024, assembly GCF_005843915.1. NCBI lineage: Bacteria > Pseudomonadati > Pseudomonadota > Gammaproteobacteria > Enterobacterales > Enterobacteriaceae > Enterobacter > Enterobacter sp. MF024. The sequence continues at coordinate 136,775 of NZ_VCBB01000006.1, forward strand.
TTTCAGTTTCAGATAAATGCGGGGCACTAGTTTTGATCACTGCACCAGAAATTATCTTTTTACCGGCTGTTGTTTCACAACAGAATAATACTCCAAGGTAATGGGTAAATAAGTTAAGTTTCCAACTATCTTGCGTATACTGTTGATAATCAATATTTGGGACTTTTGTTAAATCCACTGCATATAACATCAGAAATTCAAGATTTGAACTTAGGTATTTAATTATATTATTATCTTCAGAATTTTCTAATGCCTGCCGAATACCTACCAACAATGCTTCCACCTGCATATCATCAATACGTAATGATACGACTTCTTCATTTTGTAAAACCAAAATAATGGTGCACCATGTTTCAGCAGGTTTCAGAGTAATAGACATAATACGCTGAGCAGGATTTGGTTGCTCAATTTCAGACATATCAATCAATGGGGTATGTGTTACAAAATCTTCATTATAGGTAATCAGTTCAGATTTATAATCATCACCTTTATGTTCAAGGCGCTGAATAATAATCTGAAGGCGGCTTTGCAAAATTAATAGAAGATCCGAAAGAATATTTGCCTGTAAATAATATGTCTGGCAAAATTGGTTATTAAGCTTTATTTTTAACATTAACGCTAGAAAATTTCCAGCATGCGTAATACTTGCAGTATTGAATCCGATAAATTTTTCTTGCATGGGCTTTTCCTTTTTCCCGATAACTATACTGTTAACAGCGAATGAGCTTTAGACAGGTCGATAATACGATCAGCTGAAGCAATAGTTGATGGTCTATGGGCTACAATGATCCTGGTAATACTTAAAGAGGATATGGATTCATTGATTACAGACTCATTACTAAGATCGAGATGACTGGTTGCTTCATCCATAAATAAAATACTTGGTTTACGGTAGAGCGCTCGAGCAATTAGTATGCGTTGCTTTTGACCACCAGAAATCCCCAGGCCTAACTCACCAACAATGGTTTCATAACCCATTGGCATTTTCATGATTTCTTCATGAATATTGCAGCGTTGGGCACACTCAATAATAAAATCAAGATCAGCATTATCTTCAAAACCGCTAATATTATCAATAAGCGAACCGGAGAATAAGCGATCCTCTTGAAGTACGCAGGCCGTTCCTAGTCGATAGTTATTAAGACCAATTTTAGTAATGTCCAGATTATCCGCCATTATATCGCCACTCGTCGGAGTGAGCAGGCCACACATCACTTTCAGGAGTGTTGTTTTACCCACACCAGAGGGACCAATAAGTGCTACGGATTCGCCCGGCTCAACAGTAATATTTAAATTAGAAAATATCGGCTGAGAAAATGGATCATATTGATAACTTAAATTTTTAACTTCAAGCTTTGCACCTTTATTCTCATCGAATACCTTGCGGAAAGGAAGTTCTTTTTCTGGCTCGCTAAAAACAATTTCAGAAAGACGTTCATTATGCAAGGAAAGCATTCGCAATTGCATTATCAAATCGATTAAACTTGATGCTCGCTGAGAAAATTGACCACGATACGCATTAAAGGCCATAAACATCCCGAGGGTCATCTCATTATCAATAACCATAATGGCACCCAACCATAAAACCGCGACCTGATCGATTGAAGTAATAAAGGTATTAATACCACCAAACATCATATCGAAACGGGTTTGTTTTATACCGGCGTTACAGGCATCAATATTTATATTAAGCCAATGTTTAGATCGACGTTCTTTTAAGTTTAATGCCTTAATGGTTGAAATACCGTACAGAGATTCCATGAAATGCGAACCGGAACGTGCACCTTTTACTACTTGCTCTTCGGCCACCTGGCGATAGAAACGATAGGTAATCAGACGCATGATTGCGTAACATAAGGTGAAGCCTACCACTACCCACACTAACCAGCCACCGTAAAGGGTGAGCATCACCAGCAAACCAATCGTCATTATAGAGTCTATAATGCCGCTAACTATATTGTTGGTAAAGATTGAGCGAATAGTATCCAACGACGAAAAACGAGATTGAATATCGCCCAAATGCCGCTTCTCGAAAAAAGATAACGGTAAGCTACTTAAATGGTCAAAGAGAGTCGTTTTCCATTGGATATCGGTCAACGTATTTAGGGTGAGAGATGTCCAGGCACGTAGCATGCTGATAAAAGTGCGAAACAGGGTAAAAATCACCAGGCCAATACAAATAACTGAAAGCAGGCTCTGGTCATGAGCCATAATGACATGGTCCGTTACCAGTTGGGTGCCAATAGGCATTAGTAAGCCGATAGTTTCAATGACCACGGAAAAGGCGAATATTTTTACCAGAGCAGATTTCAAGCCCACAATATTACGCATCAAATCGATTAGGCGCAGGCGGGATTTAGCTTGCTCTTGCTGAAAACTGTGATCGGGCCATAGCTCTAAGGCTACACCAGTGAAATTATTAGACATTTCCTGCAGACTAATGATGCGTTTACCAAGTGCTGGATCGTGTACGATGAAACTGGATTTACGCACCCTAGTCAGGACCACAAAGTGGTTCATACCCCAGTGAAGAATGCACGGCAACTTAAGCTGGTTTATTTCATCCAGATCAAGAGCAAGGGCACGGCTTTTTAAGCCAGCATTCTCTGCAGTTTTACTCAGAGATACTAATGTCGTTCCTTGAGATGGGCTGCCGAAGCGTTGGCGAAAGTTAAACAGGTCAATATCTAGCCCATAAAAGCTACAAATCATCGCCAAACTGGCTATTCCGCATTCGGTAGCTTCTGCTTGCAGAATGACCGGTATTTTCTTTGTAAATGAAAAATTAAGTTTGGCTACAATAGATTCAAAAAGATCTTTAGTCATGAATAGGTCCGCTTACGCTCTGGGCAATTTTATAAAATGGGGTAAACATCCACATATAAAGAGGACGCTCTTCAAGAAATACTATCGCCCGTGCTTTTAATCCGTTCGATAAATTGAGGTTTTTTCCATTATAACTAAATGTCTTATTTTTAATTTTTACTATTGTTTTATAAAGAGCAAATTCTTGCTGATTAGTACCATTGTTGACATTAGTGTATTCAGACATCTCTTGACGAGAAGTCGGCACGGAAGATATAGAAAGTATCTCTCCTGGGAATTGTCCAAATTTATCCGATGGAAATGCGTCATAACGGATGTTAATAGTGTCTCCAGGCTTAACGTAAGGTATAGTGTTATTTGGTAGCCATAAAACAAGAAAATATTCAACGTTACCGGTTGGTTTTATTTGTGCCAAACTACTGCCATTTTCTACCATTTGACCTTTTGTGACTGAAAGCGATTCGATGCGACCATCGATAGTTGCTTTGATAACTAAATTACCATTCGCATTGGACTCAACGAGTTGATTTTTATAGTCATTTGTTTGATTGAGCTGGCTGGAAATTTGGTTATCAAAATCGGCATTCTTAGTTATTTTGTCGCTATTAAGCTGTGTGATCTGTGATTCAAGCTGTAACTTCTGGCTCACCAGTGACTGGTACGCACTTTGTTGTTGAAAGTAAAGTGAGTGTTGATAATTATATTGGTCTTTGTTAATTAAACCCCGTTTTAGATAATCATTATAACTAGATAAGTTATCCTGCATTTTTTTTAACCCGGATTGGGTGTTTTTCAGCATGCGGTTGGTTTCATTAAGCGAATCACTGACTGTTTTAAGTTGCTTATCTAATGCCTTTATTGTTTCAAGCTTATTGTGCTGTAATTTTGAAATTATGTCTTGAGAGTTGTTGATTTTTTCATTGATAACAGCAGTCTGTGCTTTGCTTACGTTTCCGGTTATCGTTGAACGTGAAACATCGATTTCATATAAAGGCTGTCCTTTTTTTACTAATGCTCCAATCTGGACATGCTGATTGACAACAAATCCATGCTGTGGAGCAAACACGTTAACAGAATGAGGTAAAGTAATCACTTCTCCACTGACGTCTATACGTTGAGTGAATGTGCAAAAAATAAGCGCAGAAAGAAGTAAAATAAAAAAAACACTTGCGATGAGGCAAATTAGCCATACAGGTAATCCGGCTAATAAGAGAGCTTTTCCCTTCCAGTGGGCTCTTTTATAATCAATCGCTTCCTTGCGATAAATATTTTTCAACATTTTCACTTACTTTTAATAAAAAGATAGAAATTTGGGAACCAAATTTCTATCTTAAATAATTTAGAATAAACCTAATTCAAATTCTAACCATGAGAATTTATAGTTAGATTTTAAGTATTAGGACCAGAAGTTAATGGTGCCGTTGATACCACCTTCGAGAGCCATCGTACCGTATTTATAAACATCATCGAAGCCGATTAAAGCGCCACAGACTCCGCCACCGATAATGCCGACAACCAGGCCCCAAATCATGCCTACACCCTGACCGATGCTACCAACACCCAGAAGTCCACCGCCTGCACCACCCCAACGACCACCGATAATAGAACCGATCATGCCTGCAGCAGCAGCTCCACCAATGGCACCAGTTGTAGCAGAGATTGCATTACCAGCCAGGGTAGATAGTGTGCTGCTGACAGAAGAAAAATCCCAAGTATAGGCGCCACCAGCGATTGATTCCATTTCAAATACAGTTAATTGTTTCATGTTTAATCCTTTAATGAAATATATTATTAATTAATAGACCATGACGTTTGGTCCGCCGATAAGATAACGGTTGTAGTAAGTATTGGCAACTGAATTAATTATGAAGAAACATTGAAAAGTAACAGTCAGAGTATTTTTTCTTTTTATAAAAAAAAAGAGTGGCGTGAATACCACTCTCTGAAATTTAGGATAGCACTACTCCTCCTGAATAATGACTTCCATCATTGCCTTGACATTCCCTGATGTTATTTCTGATGCATTATCACTAAGTTTGTAATAATCCGCAGTAAAATTTATCGATTGAGAGTTTTTTAAGCTGTCAATACGGTATTTATCCGTATCGTAAAAGACTATCGGATTGTTATCTTTTTTAAAGATAATACCAACCTTGGTAGCTGCCGTCGCTCCTGTCAGCATATTTTCTATTATGCCATTTCCTGATGAACTGCTTCCTGATATTGGGTTAAACCAATAACTTAAGGTATTGCCAATTGAGTTCATTGGGCAAATTATATTCATTGTAATTGTTTTCTGCGATGGTGTAGCTGCACCCCGAGAAACTGATAAAAGAACATTCTTTTCAATTTTGTTTAAGGTTATTTGTTTAGGGCCTGAAACTGAGATATCACAAGAACTATCCTGAAAGTTTATACTCTGAAACTTTACATTTGCAGTTAGTAGCAACCTATCACTGGGTCTCGGGTTGGTGTTTAAATTACCCGCAGAAAATTTTATAAAGGGATTCGATGACGTTCCTGCTGTGTCGATTACTGCTTTCGTTTTTACCAGCCATAGTGTGATAAATTTGTAATCGTTATCAGATTTCTCTTTCGGCACCAATACTGAACCCGCAACTGCAGGAGTAAGTGAGCCATTTTTGCTGGTTAAAATATCAGACACTTGAAAACCGAGACCATCTATACCAGTTTCATACACAGGTTTTCCTTGAATACCGGTTACTCCAGCTACTACAGGTGTGGAGGATTCAATAATGTACTGATCGCTCATAATTTTTTTGCATTCAAAAGTTTTATAAGGACCGGTAGTTATTTTTTTTGTATAAAGTATTGAACCCACAGGAATAGTAGGGTCGGTTGCTATTTTAGGGGATAAAGATATAGTGACAATTTCGGAAGTGCCATTGTAAGTACACTTCGCTACAGCTTCGCCGTAGTAACAGACTAGCCCTAATATAAAGACGATCTTGTTAATCATTTGTAATTCCTTGACTAATGATTAGCGACAAATTGCTTCGGTTTGGATGATGCCGGTAGCTGTGTCTTCCCTTAACGGTAACTTAAAGGGGGCCCGGCATTGCTGATTTTCGTTTTTTCCCCATTGCACATTAAGAATACCGGTCTGTTTTAAGCCAGACATATAGACTATTCCGGCATCACTGACGATATTCGTTTTTTTGGTTAAGTCGGCATCAAGCAATACTGTGGCTCCAAATGGAATATCTTTTCCTTCAGAATTTTTGAGATGAATAAAGGCGCGCTGGCCGATACTTCCTGCATAATTCGCGCGCACAATAGCACCGCGAGTTGGAACGACAGACTGTGTAGTTTGAGGTAACTCCATGTTATCGCTAAGGGTAGCGCTATCCAGAGTAATATCTGTCCGGCGGTATGGAGTGACATACGGAACGATGGCATAGCCGCGATGATCTGTAGAGATCGAATTATCCGTTACTAATCTGACATCATTTAATCCAGGTGCTTTAACCAGTACCGCCGCATCGGTAATATCCTGACCAAAGGTAATGCCGTCCCTATGAGCGATCAGACTTCCACTCGCACCGTAATCAATACGCTGGCTATCACGATCATAGCTATACCCTGCATTAATACTGCCTCGAGAGCCATTATAGGTTGCGCGCATATCTCCACTGTAGTATTCACGGTTGCTGTATCCCTGTTGAATACTCCAGTCCAGGCTATCGTTTTCAAGAGCAACACCTCCAATGGCAACTGATTGATCGGTAGCCCCCGGATTACTGTTTGTAAGCTGATAACTGGTATAGGTGCTAGGTAGCCAGTTACTCATCGGAACTGTAAGAGTAAAACTGATACGCTGGTCGTCCTGGGCTGTCTTGTCTGAATTACTGCTGTTCCAGGTGTAGCGGTTGTAGCTGTAGCCGATATAGTAATTTATATTTCTCCAGCCACCGTTATAACCGATGCTAATAGACTTGTTGGTTCGCTTGTTATCCCAATAATCTTCAATCAGGCCGCTAACCGATATGCTTCCAAGACCGTAACCCAAGCTTTGGTTTACGGTAAGATTTGTTCTGTTACGTAATGAACGACTAGTAGCATTGCTGCCGTCGTTCGAATAAGTATCAAGTACATCGCTAAGCGAATTAAAGCCCTTTGTAGAGTAGCGATAACCAGCGATGGTCACGTTAGTTCCTGTTTCTAATATATTTTTACCATAGCGAATTCGCCAAGATTGACCCGACGTTTTATCTTGATCTTGTTTTTTGGACCATGCTTGAATGACATCCGCAGAAATCGCACCTAAATCACCTAAGTTATAGCCCAGGCCTGCTGACAGCGATTGGTAGTGCGAAGAAAACTGTGTGCCGCCATAGACAGTCGTGCTACTGGTAGCACCATAGCTCGCCGTCGCCTGTGTGAATGGCGTTTCATCGACTTTGTTATCGTATGGACGATATTTACCCGAGGTAACTTCATACTCAAATTGGTTCTCTCTGAGCATGAGCGGTAGTGTGGCGAATGGGACGATAAAGTTCTGAGTCGTCCCGTCGGTTTCCTCGACTGAAACGTAGAGATCGCCGCTACCCCCACTTGGATACATGTCTGTTATTTCAAAAGCACCCGGAGCGACATAGGTCTGATAGACCTGATAGCCGTTTTGTTTAATAACCACCCGGGCATTTGTTTTTGCAATACCGCGCACAACTGGAGCGTAGCCACGCATACTTTCTGGCAGCATGGAGGTATCTGTCGCCAGTTGAATACCAGTAAATGGCACACTGTCAAAAATACTTGATAAGGATGAGCTTTCACCTAAAACGAGATTACTATTAAGCTTATGAATACTACGCTGCATATAAAGATAGGCAGAATCCCACTTTCCAGAATCACTTTGACTTTTATTCCAGGTGCTTAAATTACGTACGCGCCATGGTCCGATGTTTAGACCAGACTGAAGATTCAAACTGTAATACTCATCTTTAGCTTCATAATCCTCTGAGCCGCTGAACTGGTAGTTTACCATTAAGGCATTTATACCATCATCAAATTGCTCGGGAGGAATGTATCCCTGCGCAATATTCAATAAGGCAGCCTGCGGAATAGAGATGCTCAGTCGTTGTGTTGTAAAGTCAAATACAGCTTTGGTATCCGGGATAGCATTTAGTCTGGCGCAACCTTGCGAATTTTCTTTTAACATAGTAAAAGAATTTATTTTTACGCCATATTCAGATAGCGTCTGCAGACTTATACAAGGGACAAGTTTGATTTGATCATCACTTTTATTAGCTTCTTCATCAATAATGAAGGTGATGTTCTTCGTCTCCAGATATCGGCCGTTTAAAATGATATCAACACGGTACTCGCCTGGTGCTTGGGCATATTTTGTCTGGAATACTGATAAGTCTAGCGTATCAGATGAATTATTATTTACAGCATTAATGAATGCCGGGTCAAAAAAATCGCGCGCATGTACTTTGTTATTCAGATCAGGATATAATGCGGAGATCGTTGCCAGACAAAGGGTCGATAATCTTAACAGATCTTTTTTTCTATGTTGCATAGATACATCCCTTATATATACAAGCCGCTATCACAGCGAAGAAGAATATAGAGAGCCAGCACCGCCATAATCGTTCACTATTTTCCAAGTGATTTTAGATTCGTTACTTTGTTTAACGGTGATTTCTTGTGTTGTAAATGGTGGAATTGTTTTGATATCTTTTTTTATTTCCATGTTCCCTAGTTTTACAGTATTAAAGTAAAAAAAGAATGGTGTAGGGTTTTTCAGGATTATTTTATTACCAGTTTTACGCCACTCAAGTTTTTTAGCTTCTATGTTAGGGGTTAAGCTAAGAAGCGATTTCGGGCGAAAAATCAAACGCATACGATGTCGAACTGCAAGTTGAATGGTATTGTTTCTTGCCTGCGCTTCATCTGATGGTGGGATCGCCATGACATTAAAATAGAATAATGACTCACGGTCCTTTGGAGCGTTAATATTACCGGCTGAAAAAATACGTACCGTGTTTTGCTGCTTAGCTTCCAGGCGAAATAGTGGAGGTGTAGCCGTAAATGCTGGTGAGCTTCCAGGGTTAGTTTCTACCCAAGATTTTATTAAATAGGGCATATCATCTTTATTTTCAATTTGTGAGGTAATTTCCCTCGCGCCTTCTTTATAAAGATAACGGGTTGATTCAATCACAATTCCCGCATGAGCGAGGCTACCTGCCAGCAGTATATATGCAATGGTGGCATTAAATAGTGTCCTAAACATATGTGTTTCTCAAAAATAAAGAGAGCCCGAGCATTGCCCAGGCTCTCGGGTGTCATTACTTGGTGGTGTAATCAATGGTGAAGGTTGCTACAGCTTTAACCGGGCCTTCGGTCACTGGAGTCGCAGCATTTACTTTGACATAGCCAGCCAGGTATTCCAGCGCAGTCACATTGCCTACGGTGTATGTTTCTGACATTGAAGTGCCATCGAAAGAGATACGACTAGCATCACTGACCTTCTGCATGCCAATGCCGATACCTTCAGCTCCGCTTTCAGCTGTGTTATCAAGAATATTATTGTTGGCGCTGCTGGTGCCATTAACTGCTACAGTCAGGCCGTTAACGTTAGCGGCATTGGTGCTACCCAGAGCACAATCCTTAACTTCAAAACCGAACTTCTGTGGTTTAAAGAGAGTGTTAGCTGCCTGAGAGTTTGCTTCGCTGGTTGTTACGGTTGCCAGGCGTACAACGCCATTATTGAGGGTACCAGTCGGAGTAACAACGCAGGAAGTGGCGGAGTCGGATACTTCACCCAGAACAGTCACTTCAGCGGTATTGTTTGCCAGTGCTTGTGCGCTTAATACTGCAGATGCAGCGACCATTACAGCTACAATTGATTTTTTCATTTTAGTATTCCATATATTGAAGTTACATTGTCCTTAAAATGCTATGTACCACGATTACAGTCTTACTAAACGTTGTAATAATACCGTTCGACATGGACATGACATTTTCAACTTGCAGGGATTAGGTTAAGCGCATTGTAGTTTGCTGCATAAACATCTAGCCCCCTTAAGAGCGAAGATAATATAATGCAATAACTTGGTGGGTGTTTGTGAATTATGTTGAATGTTCTATTCACGTGTGGGTTTTGGTTGCATTAAGAATTTCTTAAACTAATTTTAAGCGTGGTGTAATGTTAATATATATGATTATGTTAATCTCATGTGGCCGTGATATTCTAATTTTAACAAAGATCACGGCTGTTTACTTTTAAAAAGTGCTGCGCTTAACTCTTTGTATAATTTGGATTTTTATCGCGCCATTTGATGAAGTAGTTTGCTTTTTTATTTGCGTGATTCAGTATGGATAACTGAGGGGATATATGGCATTCAAGAAATTTATGATTAATGGTGAAGTTATTTTCGATGCTGATTCAAATGAGTTGAAATCAATCATCGGAAATGAAGAATGCATCATGCTGAATGCACCAACAGCGCGTTGCTTACAGTTATTATTGGAAAGGCGAGATCAAGTGATTTCCCGTGAGGTCTTTCTTGAGGAGGTGTGGCGCTCAAGAGGTATCGTAGTATCTGAAAATACTTTTTATCAGAATATATCCTTACTAAGGAAGTCGTTAATAAAGGTGGGGATAACAGAAGATATTATCGTTACAATCAGACAAAAAGGTTTCATCATTTCTGAAAGTTCTAATGTCACTCCCATTGCTCATGAGAAAACTGAATATTCCTTGTCTACATATCATGAGCAAATTGAAGATGATGCATCTGAGATATTATCAACTAATAATTTTAAGGGGGAGATCAAAAATAGGGAAACATTTAACACTTTCCGCTTATCTAAATGGATATTAATTGCCTGTTTTATATTGATTATTATCGATATTTTTACTTTATTTTTCAAATAATTCATTATGAGGGCGATTTGTAGTGTTGCTTATAGCGATTGCTTTAAGTTGATATAATATTGACGGAAGAGCAGGACGTGCTTGTACAGGCTGGCACTCTTGCTCGTTAGTAAAATAGTGAGCATCTATCCCCTTGAAACATACTTTGATTTCATAGATGCTCACCAAATCACTAGCGCTCGCGAAAATCCTTTACAAATAATGAGTTAGCGTTGTGTTAAATGAAGGTCTAATGGTGTTTTGCTCGGCTCCCCGCCAATTTCACGTGCCAGCTTCGGCACCATGTAACCGGATACCAGGGTCAACAGTTCGCGCATAATGGCGCGAGCTTCATCATCACCCACCATAAAGTGCGCAGCACCCTGTACTTTATCCAGCACGTGGATGTAGTAGGGCATTACTCCGGCATCAAACAGCGCATTACTCAGATCGGCTAATGTCGCGGCATTGTCATTCACACCACGCAGCAGAACGCTTTGATTAAGCAGAGTCACGCCGGCCCGGCGCAGACGACTCATTGCGTTCCGGAACGTCTCGTCAATCTCATTGGCATGGTTGATATGGTTCACCAACAGGATTTGTAGTGATGATTGTTCCAGGCGATGGGCCAGCTCATCGGTAATACGCGCGGGGATAACAATCGGTAAACGGCTATGGATGCGCAGCCGCTTAATGTGCGGGATCGCTTCCAGCTCTGTAATCAGCCAGTCCAGTTCGTGATCTTTCGCCATCAGCGGATCGCCACCGGAGAAGATGATCTCATCCAGCTCAGGATGGGAGGCAATGTAATCAAGCGCCGTCTGCCAGTTACGTTTGTTGCCCTGATTATCGGCGTAGGGGAAGTGGCGACGAAAACAGTACCGGCAATTTACCGCACAACCGCCTTTAACCAGCAGCAGGGCGCGATTGCGGTACTTGTGCAGTAAACCGGGTACCACGCTGTTCTGCTCTTCAAGGGGATCGGTGCTGAAACCGGGGGCGGCGATAAACTCTTCCTGCGAAGTAAGCACCTGTTTTAAGAGTGGATCCTCAGGATTGCCTTTCTCCATACGTGCAACAAAAGCACGCGGAACACGCAGCGCAAACAGGCGCTTCGCTTCTCGTCCGGCAAGGAGTTTTTCGTCAGTGTCTACATTTAAGAGACGCAGCAGTTCATCCGGACTGGTGATTACATCTGCAAGTTGCAATAACCAATCTTCTCTGGATGGGGTGTTTAGGGTTACAATATGCGCCATTTTGTGGCTTAGCTACCAGTTAACAATTTCAGAGGGCCTTATGGCGACTTACTATAGCAACGATTTTCGTGCCGGTCTTAAAATCATGATGGACGGCGAACCGTACGCGGTTGAAGCCAGTGAATTCGTGAAACCAGGCAAAGGCCAGGCTTTCGCACGCGTTAAGCTGCGCCGCCTGCTGACCGGTACCCGTGTTGAGAAAACCTTCAAATCTACCGACTCCGCTGAAGGCGCAGACGTAGTGGATATGAACCTCACCTATCTGTACAACGACGGTGAGTTCTATCACTTCATGAACAACTCTACTTTCGAACAGCTCTCCGCTGATGAGAAAGCGGTCGGTGACAGCGCTAAATGGCTGCTGGATCAGGCTGAGTGCATCGTGACGCTGTGGAACGGCCAGCCTATCGCTGTGACCCCACCAAACTTCGTTGAGCTGGAAATCGTTGAAACCGATCCAGGTCTGAAAGGTGATACCGCAGGTACTGGCGGCAAGCCAGCTAAGCTGTCTACCGGTGCAGTGGTTAAAGTTCCACTGTTCGTACAGACTGGCGAAGTAATCAAAGTTGACACCCGCTCTGGTGAATACGTTTCTCGCGTGAAGTAATTCATTTCGGGATGCAGGGCGCAGCAGTTTTGCTGCGCCTTTCCGACCTTAAAAAGGTTCATGGACGATGCAGCGTACAATCAAAATTGTTCTGATGATGGTTATTGCCAGCACAATGCTTTCCGGATGCAACACGGCCCGGGGCGTTGGGGAAGACATTAAAAGCCTGGGCAATGCTATTTCGCACGCCGCCTCCTGATACTTTCTACTTTTCTTAAAAATTCTTCCTTTTCCGTCATCTGATGAAATCCTGTCCTATGCTTATGTGGCTGTACACAATAACTTTGGCTAAAAAAGGAAGACATTATGCTTAAGAAAACATTTGTAGCGATCTTTTCTGTCCTCGTGCTTTCTTCAGTTTTAACCGCCTGTAATACCACTCGCGGCGTCGGCGAAGATATCTCCTCTGGCGGCAGCGCGATCTCTGGTGCGGCAACGAAAGCACAGCAGTAATTTTGGGTGGTACGGGGCTGAATACGTCTCCGTACCCTCAGTTTACCGCTCAGGGCAGCGACAGAAACGGCGAGTACCGCGTATCCATGTGCAATTTCATCCTGATATTGCGCTTGTAGGTATAAACCGTTTTTCCATGAATACTCAGCTTGCTGGCAATTTTCTGGTTGCTGGCTCCATCCATCCACAGCGTTAAAACTTTTTCCTCCTGACGCGTCAATAATGGCGTAGCGACAGGCCCGGATTCACTACCCTCATGTGCTGCCAGCGCCTCATTAATCACTTTTGCAAGCGCCTCCAGCGGGGTCGTTTTAGGTAACGATGCGCATAAAGGAAATGTACCCGTGAAGGCTGACATTTCAGGCGTCTCATCTGTGTGAAGCAAAATGAAAGGCACGGTTTCGCTGGCGTTCATCACTGAAGAGAGTTGCTGGATGTCGGAGGCGAACCCCTGAAAATCTGCGATAACTAACGCTGGTTTCCACTGCAGGATATGCTCTCTGGCAAGAAAGAGGTTATTAAGGCCTGTCACCAACACAGGTGAAGGAAACAGCCCTGAATGATTGATCCACATTTCCAGGCCCATGCGGGTGTAATGACACCGGTCAATCAAGAGAATTTTGAACATGTTATTTCGCAATCGGCAAAGTGTAGTCGCTTCCTGCTATCAGGAAGTGCCTCATCATAAAGAAGTCGGATGAGTAATAAATGACTGAATTTCGCTTCGAATTGCGCCTATTTCTGGGCTTCAATGCCCCAATTGCTACCTTAAACAAACAAGTTGAAAAAAGAGTTCATGCTCTTCACAATAAGTAATTCATATATCTTGCAGGACGACCTGTAAGCATTTCTCTCACCGGGGACGGCCCCAGACTGTTATTTAAGTTAAGGAGCCTGATATGTCCTGGATCATTCTTTTTATTGCCGGTTTACTCGAAGTGGTATGGGCCATCGGCCTGAAATATACCCACGGGTTTACGCGTCTTACGCCCAGCATCATTACCGTTTCCGCCATGATTGTGAGCATTGTGCTGCTCTCGTGGGCGATGCGTTCGCTGCCTGTAGGGACGGCTTATGCCGTTTGGACGGGGATTGGTGCGGTAGGCGCAGCCATTACCGGCATTTTACTGCTGGGCGAATCTGCGAGCCTGGCGCGCATTGCCAGCCTCGCATTGATTGTTGCCGGAATAATTGGGCTGAAGCTCAGCACCCATTAACGGGGCTGTTCGACCCAGATAAGTTTGCTGACATCAAATCCCTGACGCGTTGCAGAATTCAGTAACGTCTGTTTCATCTCATCTGAAATCGTCGGTGTGCGGGAGAGGATCCACAGGTAATCGCGATCCGGCCCGCACACCAGCGCATGGCGGTAATCTTTATCCAGCCCAATCACGTTATAGCCGCCATAAAAGGGGCCAATGAAAGAGACTTTCAGCGCTGCAGTATCAGACGCGCCGGTAAAGTACGCTTTTCCCGTCACCTTTTGCCACATGCCACGTTCAGGATTATAACCCCGGTTGATAACCTGAATACCGCCATCGTTCATCTGGCTGTAATTCGCCGTCACTTTTTCCAGACCACGCTCAAAACGGTGGTCAAAGCGGGCAATTTCATACCATGTGCCCAGATATCGCTGAACGTCGAAGGGATGGACAACAGTCACGCCCCGGGGTGGGGTAGGGGAGCTGCAGGCAACAACCAGAAACGCAACGGTAACTGCGGCGATGACAGGCAGGATGCGCATAGGATTATCCTTACAGGATTTTTGTTAAGTGTAGAACCTGTCAGGAATTTTGCTCTCCCACCGGTGGGCGGGAGAGCGAGGAAGCATTACATAAAGACTACGGCAACCAGCGTAACCACGCTCAGGATAGCCGCCAGACCGTAGAACACCCATTTACCGTTAGGAACGTGGATCTTCAGGTCATGCATGGCGTGATGAATACGGTGCAAACCACACCACAGTGGCAGAACAATCATCAGGAAGATGAATACCCGACCAATAAAGCTGTGGGCAAAGGCCAGCACCCGCTCGTAGCTCAGCGCATCCCCGGGATAGAGCCCCAGCGGCAGCATAATGCCCACCAGCAGAATGATGACCGGCGCGATAATGGCGCACCACATGCCGCCAGCCCCAAAGAGACCCCAGAAGACCGGCTCATCAGAACGTTTTGGATTTGGATTAATCACAGTGGTCTCCTTACCAGAACAGGGCTACGCCGAGAATTACCACGGTTACCACCGCAGTCACCACCCAGAGTCCTTTGATAATTGGCTCTGGCCCAAGTTTTTCGTTTTTCACGATAATATTTGCTGCTTTTGGCGCGAGTTCAAACCAGGTTTTGGTATGCAACAGCGCCGCTGCCAGCACGATGATGTTCAGGATCACCACAATCGGGTTCTGCAGGAACCCGACAAAACCGGCCCAGGTTTCAGGGCCGTGTTTGAGGGCAAACAGGCCGTACATCAGTTCAATACTGAACCACACCGCCGGTACTGCCGTGCCTTCACGCAGCATATAGAAGCGATAAAACGGCAGATTTTTCCACCAGGTGGACGGCATCGGCCGCACATAGGCTTTGCGTTTAGTCGTCATCATGCACTCCTTAGCGTGGTTTCAGGGTGGCAATAAGAAAGTCTTTCGAGCTTTCAACTTTACCCTGCTGGATCGCGGCGGCCGGGTCGACGTGCTTCGGACAGACTTCCGAGCAGTAGCCGACAAAGGTACAGGTCCATACGCCGTTCTGACCGTTCAGCTGCGCCATACGTTCTTTCTTACCGTGATCGCGGCTGTCTTCGTTGTAGCGATGCGCCAGGGTAATGGCTGCCGGGCCGATAAATTCCGGATTCAGACCAAACTGTGGGCAGGCGGCATAGCACAGGCCGCAGTTAATACAGCCGGAGAACTGGTGATACTTGGCCATCTGCGCCGGGGTCTGCTTGTTAGGCCCTTGATCCGGCGTGCGCGGGTTACCAATGATGTACGGCTTAATGGCTTCCAGACTTTCGATAAAGTGGGTCATGTCGACCACCAGATCGCGCTCAATTGGGAAATTGGCCAGGGCTTCGACTTTCATCCCCTTCGGGTATTCACGCAGGAAGGTTTTACAGGCCAGTTTAGGCACCTTGTTGACCATCATCCCACAGGAGCCGCAAATCGCCATACGGCAGGACCAGCGGTAGCTTAGGTCCGGTGCCAGGTTGTCTTTGATGTAGCCCAGCGCATCCAGCAGGGAGGTCTGCTCATCGTAAGGGACTTCATAGAAAGTGCTGTGCGGCGCGCTGTCCACTTCCGGGTTATAGCGCACCACTTCAACTTTCAGAGTTTGCATCTCAGCCATTCGCCGTCTCCTTCTTATCGGCTGCTTCCGCTTCTGCACCGTAAACGCGTTTCGCCGGTGGCAGCGTAGTGATCTTCACGTCGCTGTAGTCCAGACGGGTAGAGCCGTCCGCGTCGCGATAAGCGAGGGTATGCTTGAGGAAGTTAACGTCGTCACGCTCCGTGCAGCCTTCGTCCAGACGCTGGTGCGCACCGCGGGACTCTTTACGCGCCATGGCGGAGTGCGCCATACATTCGGCAACGTTCAGACCGTGGCCCAACTCAATGGTGTAGAGCAGATCGGTGTTGAACACGCTGGAGGTGTCGGTCACCCGCACGCGTTTGAAGCGCTCCTGCAGCTCGGCCAGCTTATCAATGGTTTTCTGCATCAGCTCCGGCGTACGGTAGATCCCGCAGCCTTCCTCCATGGAAAGACCCATCTCATCGCGGATTTTCGCCCAGTTTTCACTGCCTTCCTGATTAACCAGTTTTTTCAGACGCTGCTCGACATCTGCTGCCTGCGCATCGAGCGCGGCATCGTTCGCTACCCCGGCAGTCGCGGCGCGCGCCATGGCCTGCTCACCGGCCAGACGACCAAATACCACCAGTTCCGCGAGCGAGTTTGAACCCAGGCGGTTAGCCCCGTGCAGGCCGACGGAGGAACATTCGCCCACCGCAAACAGGCCCTGAATTCGAGTTTCACACTGCTGATCGGTTTCGATACCGCCCATGGTGTAGTGCGCGGTTGGGCGTACAGGAATTGGCTCTTTAACCGGGTCGACACCGACATAGGCCCTGGACAGCTCGCAGATGAACGGCAGACGCTCCAGCAGCTTTTTCTCACCCAGGTGGCGTAGGTCGAGGTAGACCACATCGCCGCGTGGTGTTGGGATAGTGTTGCCTTTGCGCCACTCATGCCAGAAGGCCTGAGAGACTTTATCGCGCGGGCCAAGCTCCATGTATTTGTTCTTCGGCTCGCCGAGCGGGGTTTCCGGGCCCATGCCGTAATCCTGCAGATAGCGATAGCCGTCTTTATTGACCAGAATACCGCCTTCACCGCGGCAGCCTTCGGTCATCAGAATGCCGGAACCCGGCAGACCGGTTGGGTGATACTGCACAAACTCCATATCGCGCAGCGGTACGCCGTGGCTGAGCGCCATGCCCATGCCGTCGCCCGTTACGATGCCGCCGTTGGTGTTATAACGATAAACGCGACCCGCACCGCCCGTTGCCATTACCACCGCATTGGCGCGGATCTGGACCAGCGTACCTTCCATCATGTTCATTGCCACCAGGCCGCGAGCCTGACCGTCATCAACCAGAATGTCGAGGACGAAGTGCTCGTCGAAGCGCTGGATCTGGGGGAACTGCAGTGAAGTCTGGAACAGGGTGTGTAGCATATGGAAGCCGGTCTTATCGGCGGCAAACCAGGTACGCTCAATCTTCATACCGCCGAAGCGACGCACGTTGACGCTGCCGTCATCCCGGCGGCTCCACGGGCAACCCCACTGCTCCAGCTGGGTCATTTCCGTCGGGCAATGATGGACGAAATAATCGACGACATCCTGTTCGCACAGCCAGTCACCGCCGGCCACTGTGTCGTGAAAGTGATAATCAAAGCTGTCATGATCCTGCGCAACGGCGGCGGATCCCCCCTCAGCGGCAACCGTATGGCTGCGCATAGGGTATACTTTTGAAATCAGGGCGATTTTAGCGTTTGGATTAGCCTGGGCTGCAGCTATTGCTGCGCGTAATCCCGCTCCGCCAGCGCCAATTATGGCAAGATCGGCTTGAAAGGTATGCACGACATTCCTCCAGATTTTTGATATTTCGCATCTTAACTACCTAAGGTAGTGCACGGCCCGGGAGGGCGAATGCGAAAGCGATTCCACTGCTCCTTTATGGGTAACGCAGTATAGCCGCAGGGAAAGAAGGGAAATTTGACGTGTTCGATTTTTTTGCGGTTATTTCTCTGGATTTATCACCGCAATTGATGAATTGCGTCACGTAATTATTGTCGGTTATGAAAACCCCAAAATTCACTGTGCAAAATTTGTCTCCGCCATGGGTTACGAGTAGACTTCGTCCCCTTGTCTGAAATCGGAGAAATTCTCATGAGCGAAACGGCCACCTGGCAGCCGAGCGCATCCATCCCCAATCTGTTAAAACGCGCAGCAATTATGGCGGAGATCCGCCGCTTCTTTGCCGACCGCGGTGTGCTGGAGGTGGAAACGCCCTGCATGAGTCAGGCGACGGTGACCGACATTCATCTGGTGCCGTTTGAAACCCGTTTTGTTGGCCCTGGTCACTCCCAGGGGATGAATCTCTACCTGATGACCAGCCCGGAATACCACATGAAGCGCCTGCTGGCAGCGGGGTGTGGACCGGTTTATCAGCTGTGCCGCAGCTTCCGTAATGAAGAGATGGGACGCCATCACAATCCGGAATTCACCATGCTGGAGTGGTACCGCCCGCATTATGATATGTATCGCCTGATGAACGAGGTGGACGATCTGCTGCAGCAGGTGCTGGAGTGCCCGGAAGCCGAGACGCTCTCTTATCAGCAGGCTTTCCAGCGCTATCTGGAGATTGATCCGCTCTCTGCGGACAAAACCCAGCTGCGTGAAGCGGCAGCGAAGCTGGATCTCAGCAATATTGCCGATACCGAAGAAGATCGCGACACGCTGCTGACGATGCTCTTTACCTTTGGCGTTGAGCCGCAGATTGGCAAAGATCGCCCGACCTTCGTCTATCACTTCCCGGCAAGCCAGGCGTCACTGGCACAGATCAGCACGGAAGACCACCGCGTGGCGGAGCGTTTCGAGGTTTACTTTAAAGGTATTGAACTGGCGAATG
Source organism: Enterobacter sp. MF024 (assembly GCF_005843915.1). Taxonomy (NCBI): domain Bacteria; kingdom Pseudomonadati; phylum Pseudomonadota; class Gammaproteobacteria; order Enterobacterales; family Enterobacteriaceae; genus Enterobacter; species Enterobacter sp. MF024. The sequence goes on from NZ_VCBB01000006.1 coordinate 155,977, forward strand.
GTTTCCATGAGCTGACCGATGCCCGTGAACAGCAGCAGCGTTTCGATCAGGATAACCGCAAGCGTGCCGCGCGCGGCCTGCCGCAGCAGCCAATCGACCACAATTTGCTGGGCGCGTTAAAAGCCGGCCTGCCGGACTGCTCCGGCGTGGCGCTGGGTGTCGATCGTCTGGTGATGCTGGCGCTGGGCGCCGAGCAGCTGGGTGATGTGATTGCGTTTACTGTAGATCGCGCCTGACGGTTTTTTTGCCCGGCGGCGCTGCGCTTGCACGGGCCTACTATTTTCGTAGGCCGGGTAAGCGAGGCGCCACCCGGCATTTGCACTACAAACTCCCCGCCGGGCGCGTCTTCGCCGCTGACGTCAAGGTTCTTCCCGTCTTACGTCCGTCCAGACTTTCCAGACGCATCTGGAACGGTGGGAACGGCAAATCAATACCGTGTTCACGGAAGCCCGCCAGAATCAGCTGGTGGATTTCATGACGCAGCGGCATACGATGCCCCATTTCCGCAGCATAAATACGCAGTTCGAAAATCTGGATACCCTGCTGTAAATCTACCAGGAACACTTCCGGCTCTGGGGTGCTGATCACCAGCGAGCAGCGCTCGGCTGCCGTGTAAAGGATCTGCGTCACCTCTTCGCTGTTGGCATCCGACGGGGCAGGTACGGTCAGGACCACACGCGTGACGGAGTCGGACAGCGACCAGTTAATAAACTGCTCGGTGATAAACGCCTTGTTAGGGACGATGATCTCTTTACGGTCCCAGTCACTAATGGTGGTGGCACGGGTGTTGATTTTGGAGATGCTCCCGGTCAGATCGCGGATCGTCACGGTATCGCCGATACGGATCGGCTTTTCAAACAGGATAATCAGGCCAGAGATAAAGTTGGCGAAGATCTCCTGCAGCCCAAACCCGAGCCCGACACCCAGTGCGGCAACCAGCCACTGCAGCTTCGACCACTCAATCCCGATCATCGAGAAGCCCACCAGCCCGCCAAACAGCATCAGCAGGTATTTGGTGATGGTGGTGATGGCGTATCCGGTTCCGGGGGTTAAATCCAGGTGCTGCAACAGGGCCAGCTCCAGCAGCGCCGGGAAGTTACGGATCAGCTGAGTGGTGATGATGAACACCAGAATCGCAATCAGTACGGCCCCGAGCGTAATGGGTTCCAGGCTCTCCACGCCCTGTACCGTCGAGGTCACATCCCAGAGGGTGATGTTCTCGAGGAAGCCAAACGCCGAGTGAATTTCCGACCACAGCACGATAACGGAGAGCAGGGCGACCAGCATCAGGATGGAGCGCACCAGGCGCAGTGACTGGGTACTGATGGCATCCAGATCCAGCTCGGTTTCATCGACCTCTATCGCCCCTTCGGTGCTGAGCGTATGGGCCGGCTCTTCTTCACCGCGCGCACGCTGGGCAAGAATTTCGGCCCGGCGGTTCTTGGCCCGGTCAAAGGCCAGACGACGGCGCTGAATCAGCATCCAGCGGCGAATGACGTGATAGACCACCAGCAGCAGGAACCAGATCGCCACCGATGTCTCGAGGCGCGCCAGCAGCGCCTGGGCAGTGGCCAGATAGCCGACGGCTGCCGCGAGAATAGCCGCCAGTGGGGCGCTGAGCAGCAGGTTCCACAGCATACGGTTAAGCATGTTATCGCCGCTGCCCTCTTTATCGAGGTAGAGCGGGATCCCGGCCTTCTTCAGGCTCAGAGTTACCACCGCCAGCGCACCGCAAATCAGCATAAAGCAGAGGCGACCGAGCGAGCCGGAAAACTCCCGGTCGTTCAGGTTATCAAACATGATCAGCGCCATAATCAGCGGCACGATCAGCCCGATGCTCATCAGGTAGTAGCGCATGGCTCGCGCCACGCGATTACGCGGCCAGCCAAAGTGGGCGACGAACAGCCCGTTAGGACGGGCGAAGGTGGCACAGATCATCACCACCCACAGCAGCGGCACGGTGGCCGTCACCCCGGCGCCAATGGCCACCGCCAGCGGATAAGGCCAGGCTTCGCGCAGGCCATAACCCAGCGTCATCCACAGTACCGGCAGCGGGGAGGCGACCAGAATCGACCAGAAGACCGTGCGCAGCGTGAGCCAGAAATGATCTTGGGTCACTTTGCCGACCCGCGCGCTGGAACGGTCAAGGAAGCGGGTGAAGTGGCGGCGCGAGTAAATGCTGAACCCCACCAGAATCAGTGCCCCCAGCAGCGGGAAAATCGTCTCCTTGCTGGTGAGCATCATGACGCTGGCTTTGCCGAGCTGGCTGAAGGTATCCAGCGAAATTAAGCGCCGCAGATCCTGAACAATATCAATCGGCCAGGAGAAGGAGACCGGCCGCACGTCCGAGGTCCAGAACAGATAGCGGTGCGTCGCCTCGTTGACCTCTTTTAACGCATCTTCCAGCTGGCTGTTGGAGACTTTCAGTTTGGTCAGCTCAAGCAGGAGGGTATCGCCGCCCTGCAGCAGAGAGTTCAGCAGCTCGCGCTGCGTTCGTAACTGGGCTTCCAGGATCCGGTTTTGCTCGGCGGTCAGCGGTTTGCCGTCCGGCTGGTGGACTTGTCGCAGCTGAGGCTGCTTGTTGAGCAAATCTTCAAAGTGCAGGCGCTGGACGCGAAGCTGCGCCATTTCGGTGTCGAGCTGCTGGGGTTTAGGCATCTCGGGCAGACGAGCCACCTGCGCGCGCAGCGCTTCGCCGAGCAGATTCGACGAACCCAGCCACTGGGACTGTTCGCGCAGGGTGTTCAGCGCCTGACGCACCTGCAGGGTCTGATTCGTGGCCTGGCGTTGCTGCGAGGCCACCAGATCCATGCGCTGCGCCTGCTGGTTCAGCGCGGCCGAAAGCTCACGGTTAACCTTGAATTGCTCAACGATGCCGGCCGGCAGGTTCTCGCTGTTTTCCGCCAGCAACTCGGTGCTTTCCAGCGCCCGTTCTGCTTCGCGCTGGCGCTGGCTGTTCAATTGATTGCGCAGCGCCTGGAGATAAGCATCCAGCTGTTCACCCTGCTTCTTCGCCAGCTCAGAGCGCATACGCGCCAGCTCCTGACGGTTGTTGGCCGACAGTTGCGCCAGCTCCAGCTCATCCACAAGGGCTTTTAACCTGGCGGATTCCGCCTGCATGCCGAGACTCTGCGCCTGGTTAAGAGGCGTATTGCCGGTTTGCGCCCCGGCCCGGCGTTCAACCTCATTAAGCTGACGACGGGCATCGGTTTGCTGCTGGGGCAGTTGGCTCAGAGAGTCGGCGATATCACGGGCACGCTCCTGCTCCTGCTGCGCCTGGCGGGTTTTTTCCAGTAACTGGCTGCTGACCTGCAGGATCTCCTGATTGAGTGCGTCTGAGGTCAGGCCCGCAGGCACCTGGCGCGGCTCTTCACGAATATCGCTCAGCTGCGTGCGCAGGGTCTGTGAAAGTTTGGGGAAATTATCGATAACTTGCTGATACTGCGTGGCGCGCTCAAGGGAGCCTTTCCGCTCCTCAAGGGCGTTCAGCGCAGCCTGGAGCGCCTCGACGGCTTCCGGCTGGGCGGGTTTTGCCGCCTTCGCCTGCTCCAGTTCTTGGGTGATTTGTTTGGTATCGGGGGCCGTCGCTGCGTACGCCCCCATGCTGAGGCACCAGGCCATCAGAAAAGTGATAATCAGGCGCACGTCAGTTTACCTTTACTTAGCTTTCGTCTTTCTTGTCGTCAACCAGCGGGCTGGCGTCGAGTTCGGCGGCAATTTCTTCTTCTGACAGCGGCGCAGGCTCTGCATCCGGTGTGACGAAGGGCTCTGTCGATACCGCCAGCGGCTGGCCGAGTTTGGTCACGGAGAGGCTTTCGAGCTGCTCTGCCAGCTGCACTTTACCCGGGGCAAACAGGTTGATAACGGTGGAGCCGAGCTTGAAGCGTCCCATCTCCTGGCCTTTCAGCAACGCCACGGATCCTTCGCTTTCGCCCGCAGGCCACGTCCAGCGTTTGATCACCCCTTCACGCGGTGGCGTAATGGTGCCAGCCCAGACCGTTTCGATGCTGCCAACAATGGTCGCACCCACCAGAATCTGCGCCATCGGGCCAAACTCGGTATCGAACAGGCAGATAACGCGCTCGTTACGGGCGAACAGGTTCGGTACGTTTTGCGCCGTCAGGTGGTTAACCGAGAACAGGTCGCCCGGCACGTAGATCATCTCGCGCAGGATGCCGTTGCACGGCATATGCACGCGGTGATAGTCGCGCGGCGACAGGTAGGTGGTGGCAAACGTACCGTTGCGGAACAGGTCCGCCATCAGGTAGTTACCGGCCAGCAGGGCCTCGAGGCTGTAGTTGTGGCCTTTAGCCTGCAAAATCTTGTCGTTTTCGATAGCGCCCAGCTGGCTGATCACGCCGTCGGCAGGCATCACCAGCACGTTCGGGTCAGTATTCAGGGGACGCACTTCGTCGCGTAGTGGGCGGACAAAGAAATCATTGAAGGTGCGGTAGCTGGCAGTATCCGGCTTCTGCGCTTCCTTCATATCGACCTTGTAGTATTTCACGAACAGATCGATTACCAGCTTCGTCAGCCAGCCCGCTCGTTTGCTCGCGCCCCAGCCCGCCAGGCGAGTGAGCCACAGTTTCGGCAGAATGTATTGAAGCGAAAGTTTAAATGAGTTTAACAAGGTAGCCTCCAGGCCATTGTTTTGTCGTTCCTGATCCGGCCGTCAGACAGCCGGAACCTGAAAAAAGGGGACGATTTTAGCGACGCTTAGCTTAGTTGTCAGTCATCAGATTCAGAAAAGCTTTTACGCGTTTTTACCTGCGCCATGCTTTCTAGAATATGGTGATAATTCGCAAAGCGGGTTTCCGCAATTTCACCGTTTTCAACCGCGGCACGAATGGCGCAGCCGGGGTCGTTATCATGCTTACAGTCGCGGTATTTACACGCGCCTAGATAGTCGAGGAATTCGACAAAGCCGTTAAAGATCTGATCGGGTTCGAGATGCCACAGACCAAATTCACGCACCCCCGGGGAGTCGATCACATCCCCGCCGTGCGGGAAGTGATACAGACGTGAGGCGGTAGTGGTGTGCTGACCCAGACCCGAGTTATCAGAAACGTCGTTAGTCAGGATCTCTTGCTGCAAGCCGAGCAGGTTGTTCAGCAGGCTGGATTTGCCCACCCCGGACTGACCGGCGAAAATGCTGATGCGGTCGGTCAACGCCTCTTCGAGCGGCTTCAGCCCATCCTGCGTACGGCTTGAAACCATCAGCACGCGGTAACCAATCTTGCGATAGATATCCATCTGCTCGTTAACGAAGCTCATGCCGTCGTCGTCGAGTAAATCAATCTTGTTCAGCACGATCAGCGGTTCAACCTGCAGGGTTTCACAGGCGACGAGATAACGGTCGATAATGTTCAGCGACAGTTCCGGCAAAATGGCAGAGACAATCACGATCTGATTGATATTGGCGGCAATTGGTTTTACGCCGTCGTAGAAGTCAGGGCGCGTTAATACCGACGTGCGCTCATGCACGGCTTCCACGATCCCTTTCACCGCTACGCCTTCTGCGGCAGCTTTGCCCGGACGCCATACCACGCGGTCACCGGTGACCAGCGAGCGGATGGTGCGGCGAATGTTACAGCGGTGAACGTCGCCATCGGCAGACTCCACGTCGGCATGCATACCGAAGCGGCTAATCACGACGCCTTCCGCGGGCTCGCCAAACAGGTTGTCGTCGTAGTCGACCTTCTCCGAAGTGGTTTTAAGGCGGCGCTGATGATTGGCTTTTACGCGGCGCTGCTGCCCTTTGGAGAGTTTATTTTTACTCAATCGTGCTGGCTCCTGGTCGCCCATATTGGGCAAAACCTCTATGATACACACTAATTAATACTAGTTAACCTGCCACGGCCGGTTATGCGAGAAGGGTGGAAAATAACATGAGTGCAGATGAAAACAATCTGATTTGGATCGATCTGGAGATGACCGGGCTGGATCCCGAGCGCGATCGCATTATCGAGATCGCCACGCTGGTGACCGACGCGAACCTGAATATCCTGGCAGAAGGGCCAACCATTGCCGTACACCAGTCTGACGAACAGCTGGCGCTGATGGATGACTGGAACGTGCGCACCCACACCGGCAGCGGGCTGGTGGATCGCGTGAAAGCCAGTACCCAGGGCGACCGCGAAGCTGAGCTGGCAACAATCGAATTTCTGAAGCAGTGGGTGCCGCAGGGCAAGTCACCGATTTGTGGCAACAGCATCGGCCAGGATCGCCGCTTCCTGTTTAAGTACATGCCGGAGCTGGAGGCTTATTTCCACTACCGTTATCTTGATGTCAGCACCCTGAAAGAGCTGGCGCGTCGCTGGAAACCAGAAATCCTCGACGGCTTTAAGAAGCAGGGCACCCATCAGGCCATGGATGACATCCGTGAGTCAGTGGCGGAGCTGGCTTACTACCGCGAACATTTTATTAATTTATAAGCACTCTTCCCGGCAGCGCTGCGTCTGCCGGGGTGTTGCGCTCTAAATCTGTACAATGTGATGAATATTGCAGCGCTTGAACTAAATTTATAAAAAAACGCTTTTGAGGGGGTTGCAGGAGGAAAGATTTCTCGTATAATGCGCCTCCCGTAACGACAGAGAATTCATCGTTACGACAGCATAGATTTTGCGGGAATAGCTCAGTTGGTAGAGCACGACCTTGCCAAGGTCGGGGTCGCGAGTTCGAGTCTCGTTTCCCGCTCCAAATCTGTTTGCTGCGCAGTAAGACCACCAATCGCAGGATTTCGAGTTGCAACAAGGCGGCTTGAAAGACGAAGATTAAGCGGGAATAGCTCAGTTGGTAGAGCACGACCTTGCCAAGGTCGGGGTCGCGAGTTCGAGTCTCGTTTCCCGCTCCAAAATTTGTTCGCAAAGCAGTAACACCACCCAAGCGGGAATAGCTCAGTTGGTAGAGCACGACCTTGCCAAGGTCGGGGTCGCGAGTTCGAGTCTCGTTTCCCGCTCCAAATTTTATCTCCTCCTCCAGATATCCACAGCGGAAAGCCCCGCCAGGGATGATTTGTTTCATTTCTGACAAACTCTTCTTAACAGACTTATCCACAGCTTTGTCTTTTTCTGACGATTACTCAATTACTTCGCCTGATGAATAGTAACTTTATAATTCCTTGAAAATTATAAATAAAATTTCATTTCAAATTGTTAAGCCGATCACTTGACCTGTAGCCGCACCCAGAGTACTTCTGGCTTTTGATTTTTATTCACAGCCTGTGGAAACATCATGCATCGCGCGGCAGCCCTTTTTCGATCACGCGTACCAGCCTGATTTTCTGCGGTAATTGCACCTCCACCACACAGGCGTTTCGCTTGTCTATTTGCTGCGCAACCGCCCACTCTATGTGCTCATCGAGAAGTGGGTGCTCACCCCGGCGACTTTCCAGCGCCTGAATATTGGCCTCATCCCAGGGGGCATTTCCCAGCGCAACGGCGACATTACGCAGCCAGCGCAGGTGACCAATACGGCGAATCGCCGATCCTTCTGTCACTTTCAGGAACCAGGCTTCGCTCCAGGCGAACAGTTCGATCAGCGGAGGCGCGTGCAATGCCTTGCGGGGGCTGAAGTCGTCCTCTTCCGTTAACTGCGAGTAACGGTTCCACGGGCAGATCAACTGACAGTCATCGCAACCGTAGATGCGATTGCCGATTAAGGGACGAAACTCTTCCGGGATGGCCCCTTCAAGTTCAATGGTCAGGTACGAGATGCAGCGGCGGGCATCGACGGTATACGGCTCGACAATGGCCCCGGTGGGGCAGATAGTCATACAGGCCACGCAGCGGCCGCAGCCTTCTTCGACCGGTTTATCCACCGGTAAAGGGATATCAACCAGCAACTCGCCAAGGAAGAAGAAAGAGCCGGCGTCGCGGCTGAGGATAAGTGAGTGCTTACCTGTCCAGCCGAGCCCGGCTTTTTCAGCCAGCGGGCGCTCGAGAACAGGCGCAGAATCGACAAAGGGTCTAAAATTCAGCGTGGCGCACTGCTCCTGAATCCTTTCCCCAAGCTTTTTGAGTCGGTTACGCAAAAGTTTATGATAATCACGCCCCAGGGCATAACGGCTGACATAGCCCAGCGACGGATTTTTCAGCGTACTGGCAAAAGCAGCCCCGGTGGGAAGGTAGTTCATACGCACGCTGATCACGCGCAGGGTTCCCGGCAAGAGTTCATGCGGGCGGGCGCGCATCATGCCGTGGCGCGCCATCCACTCCATCTCGCCGTGGTATTGATTATCCAGCCATGCCTGCAGCTTTGGCTCGCTGGCAGAGAGATCGGTATCGGTGATACCCACGTGTTGAAAACCAAGCTCAGCGCCCCACTGTTTAATGTTTTGCGCTAACTGATTGAGATCGAGGGGCTGTGACATGACGGACCATACTGTGAAGAAAAACCCTGCAAGTATACCACACTCTGTCTGGCCCGCGGATGACCTGCGGCGCGCCGAAAAAGAGGCGGCAGACAGTCTCGGCATAACCCTTTACGAACTGATGCAGCGCGCGGGCGAGGCGGCTTTTACCGTTGCCCGCACGGCATACCCGCAGTCCCGCCACTGGCTGATCCTGTGCGGTCATGGCAATAACGGCGGCGATGGCTATGTGGTTGCCCGCCTGGCGCTTGCCGCAGGCATTACCGTCACGCTGCTGGCGCTGGAAAGCGACAAACCCCTTCCGGAAGAGGCAACCAACGCGCGGCAAGCCTGGCTGGACGCGGCGGGAGTGATCCACGCTGCGGATACGCCCTGGCCGGAAGGTATCGACCTGATCGTCGACGGCCTGCTGGGAACCGGTTTACACAGCGCACCTCGCGATGAGGTCGCCGGATTAATCACCCATGCAAACCAACATAAAGCGCCCATCGTGGCGCTGGATATTCCCTCCGGGCTGGTTGCCCAGACGGGCACCACGCCGGGGGCGGTCATTCAAGCCGACCATACGTTGACCTTTATCGCCCTTAAACCCGGCCTGCTGACCGGTAAAGCGCGCGATGTGGTCGGGACGTTGCATCATAACGCCCTTGGACTGGAGGGGTGGCTCGCCGGGCAGGAGACGGGTATTACGCGCTTTGATGCCTCGCATCTGGCGCAGTGGCTGCCGCCACGCCGTCCCACATCCCATAAGGGCGATCACGGCAGGCTGGTGATTATCGGCGGCGATCATGGTACTGCGGGCGCTATCCGTATGACCGGCGAAGCGGCGCTGCGTACGGGGGCGGGGCTGGTGCGCGTGCTGACGCGCAGCGAAAATATCGCGCCGATCGTCACCGCCCGGCCTGAACTTATGGTGCATGAACTGACGCCAGAGTCGCTGGAAGACAGCCTGCAATGGGCCGATGTGGTGGTGATTGGACCTGGTCTGGGGCAGGAGTCATGGGGGAAAGAGGCATTACGCAAGGTCGGGAATTTCCGGCATGCGATGCTGTGGGACGCTGACGCGCTGAACCTTCTGGCAATCAACCCGGATAAACGTCACAATCGCATCCTGACGCCGCACCCTGGCGAAGCCGCGCGGCTGCTTAACTGCAGCGTTGCAGAAATTGAAAGCGATCGCTTACATTCTGCCCAGCGTCTGGTAAAACGTTACGGTGGTGTTGTGGTTCTGAAAGGCGCCGGTACCGTCGTCGCCAGCGAGAGCGGAGTGGCAGGCATCGTGGATGTCGGCAATGCCGGAATGGCGAGCGGCGGAATGGGCGACGTGCTCTCGGGTATTATCGGAGCGTTGCTCGGACAGAAACTGGCGCTTTATGATGCCGCCTGCGCAGGCTGCGTCGCGCATGGTGCAGCTGCCGACAGGCTGGCGGACCAGTACGGCACGCGCGGCATGCTGGCAACCGATCTTTTTGACGCGCTACGGCGTGTCGTTAACCCAAGAATAATTGACGTAGAAAATGATTAATCGAGTGATCCCTTTACCCGACGAACAGGCAACTTTAGATCTCGGCCAGCGCGTGGCGCAGGCCTGCGAGGGCGCAACCGTCATCTATCTGTATGGCGATCTTGGTGCGGGTAAGACCACCTTTAGCCGGGGCTTCTTGCAGGCGCTGGGGCATCAGGGAAATGTGAAAAGCCCAACCTACACGCTGGTTGAGCCCTACACCCTGGAAAATCTGATGGTGTACCACTTCGATCTCTATCGCCTTGCCGATCCTGAAGAGCTGGAATTTATGGGGATCCGTGACTACTTCGCCAACGATGCCATTTGCCTCGTGGAGTGGCCGCAGCAGGGTACCGGCGTCTTGCCTGAACCCGACGTTGAAATTCACCTGGAGTATCAGGCGCAAGGGCGTGAGGCCCGCGTGACTGCTGTCTCTGCATCAGGAAAATCGATACTGGCGCGTTTAGCCGGTTAAGTTAAGAGATAACGGGATGATTAATCGCGTTAAAAGTTGGTTGATAGCAGCAACGGTGCTGTTTTGTGCACAGGCCGGGGCGGCAACATTGTCCGATATTCAGGTTTCCAACGGAGACAATCAGGCCCGGATCACCTTCAGCTTTATGGGCGATCCTGAGTATGCGTTTTCGCAGGTCGATAAGCGCAGCGTTGCGCTGGATATCAAACAGACCGGCGTCATCAAAGGGCTGCCGCTCCAGTTCAGCGGCAATAACCTGGTGCAAAGCATCCGTTCAGGTACGCCAAAAGACGCGCAGTCCCTGCGTCTGGTGGTCGATTTAACCCAAAACGGCAAGACCCGGGCGGTGAAGCAGCAGAACGGTGCGAACTACATGGTGGTCTTTACCATCAACGCCGATGCGCCGCCGCCTCCTCCGCCACCGGTGGTGGTGAAGCGTATGGAGGAGCCTGTCGTTGCGCCGCGCCCTTCAGAGCCAGCGCGAAATCCGTTTAAATCCGGCAGCGATCGTATTACCAGCGTCACCAGCAGCAACACGGTAACCCGTCCGGCAGCGCAGGCGCGCCGTCAGGTAAACGGCGATAAAGTCATTATTGCGATTGATGCCGGACACGGTGGCGATGATCCTGGCGCCATCGGGCCGGGTGGTACGCGTGAGAAGAACGTGACCATTGCCATTGCCCGTAAGCTGCGGACCTTGCTGAACGACGACCCGATGTTTAAAGGCGTGTTAACCCGTGACGGCGATTATTTTATCTCGGTCATGGGCCGCTCAGACGTGGCGCGCCAGCAGAACGCTAATTTCCTCGTCTCTGTGCACGCCGATGCCGCTCCCAACCGCAACGCGACGGGGGCATCCGTATGGGTGCTTTCCAACCGTCGTGCTAACAGCGAAATGGCAAACTGGCTTGAGGAACATGAAAAGCAATCCGAGCTGTTAGGCGGGGCAGGTGACGTACTGGCGAACAGCCAGTCGGATCCCTACCTGAGCCAGGCGGTGCTGGATTTACAGTTCGGCCATTCCCAGCGCGTCGGGTATGATGTGGCGACTAACGTCCTGAGCCAACTGCAAAGCGTGGGTTCCCTGCATAAGCGCCGTCCGGAACATGCCAGCCTGGGCGTGCTGCGCTCGCCGGATATCCCGTCCATCCTCGTGGAGACGGGCTTTATCAGTAATAACGGTGAAGAGCGCCTGCTGGCCAGCGACAGCTATCAGCAGCAGATTGCCGAAGCGATTTACAAGGGCCTGCGTAAGTACTTTGATGCGCATCCGCTCCAGTCTGCACCACAGGGTGGCGCGGAGCAGACCGCCATGTTACCGGGCGAGTCGTCCTCGACCCATTAAGGAGATTTCATGCCGATTCAGGTTCTGCCGCCGCAGCTTGCGAACCAAATCGCCGCCGGTGAGGTGGTGGAACGTCCTGCATCGGTCGTGAAAGAACTGGTGGAAAACAGTCTCGATGCGGGCGCGACCCGCATCGATATTGATATCGAACGCGGCGGTGCGAAACTCATTCGAATTCGCGATAACGGCTGCGGTATTAAAAAAGAGGAGCTGGCACTGGCGCTGGCTCGCCACGCCACCAGTAAAATTGCCTCCCTCGACGACCTTGAAGCCATCATCAGCCTCGGTTTTCGCGGCGAAGCGCTGGCCAGTATTAGCTCTGTCTCCCGCCTGACGCTCACCTCCCGCACCGCTGAACAGCAGGAAGCCTGGCAGGCTTACGCCGAAGGCCGGGATATGGACGTGACGGTGAAACCTGCCGCGCACCCGGTGGGTACAACGCTGGAAGTGCTGGATCTCTTCTATAACACCCCCGCGCGGCGCAAGTTTATGCGTACCGAGAAAACCGAATTCGGCCACATCGACGAGATCATTCGCCGTATCGCCCTGGCGCGCTTCGATGTCACCATCAATTTGAGCCACAACGGCAAGGTGATGCGTCAGTACCGCGCCGTGGCGCAGGGCGGGCAGAAAGAGCGTCGGCTTGGCGCCATCTGCGGAACCCCGTTCCTGGAACAGGCGCTGGCCATTGAGTGGCAGCATGGCGATCTGACCCTGCGCGGCTGGGTAGCGGATCCGAAAGCGAACAGTTCCGCATTTGCCGAGATCCAGTATTGCTACGTGAACGGCCGCATGATGCGTGACCGTCTCATCAACCATGCGATCCGCCAGGCGTGCGAGGATAAACTGGGCGCCGGCGAGCAGCCCGCTTTTGTGCTGTATCTGGAGATCGACCCGCATCAGGTGGACGTCAACGTCCATCCGGCGAAACATGAAGTGCGTTTTCATCAGTCGCGGCTGGTACATGACTTTATCTATCAGGGCGTGCTGAGCGTATTGCAGCAGCAGGCCGAGCCGGGCTTGCCGTTGAGCGAAGAGGTGCCCGCTCCACGTCCGATCCCGGAGAACCGTGTTGCGGCGGGCAGAAACCAGTTTGCTGAACCCGCGGTGGCGCGGGAACCTGCCGCCCCGCGTTTTTCGTCTGGCGGCTCAGCCCCCCGGGCGTCTGGCGCGAATTATCCTCATGCCCAGCCGGGCTACCAGAAGCAGGCGGGAGCGGTATATCGCACCTTGCTCGACACTCCTGCTCCGGCGCAAAAAGCGGATGAGGTCGTCCCCACGACGCCAGCGCTGGCGAGCCATAGCCAGAGTTTTGGCCGGGTGCTGACCATCGTCGCGCCCGATGCGGCGCTGCTGGAGCGTGACGGTCAGCTGGCGCTGCTCTCCCTGCCGGTCGCCGAACGCTGGCTGAAACAGGCGCAGCTGGCGCCGGGTCCGCATCAGGCCTGCGCACAGCCGTTGCTGATCCCGGTGCGGATAAAAATCTCACCGCAGGAGACGCAGGTTGTGCAGCGTCATCAGGCTGCCCTTGCTGAAATGGGTATTGAAATGGTGCAGGAGTCGCATCATGTCACGCTTCGTGCCGTGCCTTTACCCTTACGCCAACAAAATTTACAAAACTTGATTCCTGAACTGATAGGCTACCTGGCGCAGCAGACAACGTTTGATGCCGCCAATACCGCGCAGTGGATTGCCCGCCAGCTGGCAAGCGACCACCCGACGTGGAGCATGGCGCAGGCTATCACCGTGCTGGCAGAGGTCGAACGTCTCTGTCCGCATCTGGTGAAAGCGCCGCCGGGTGGTTTGTTGCAACTTATAGATCTACAAACGGCTAAGACCGCCCTGAAAAATGAGTGACTTGAGTAATACCAGCCTGCCAAAGGCGATATTTTTGATGGGGCCAACGGCCTCGGGCAAAACTGCGTTAGCCATTGAGTTACGTAAAGTTTTGCCAGTAGAGTTGATTAGCGTTGATTCCGCCCTTATTTATCAGGGGATGGATATTGGTACGGCTAAGCCTAACGCAGACGAGTTACGCGCGGCACCGCACCGATTACTGGACATTCTCGACCCGGCGCAGGCTTATTCGGCGGCTGATTTTCGTCGCGATGCGCTGGCGCATATGGCTGAGATCACAGCAGCAGGACGTATCCCGCTGCTGGTGGGCGGAACAATGCTGTATTTCAAAGCCTTACTGGAAGGGCTGTCGCCGCTACCTTCGGCCGATCCGGCAGTAAGAGCAAAGATTGAGCATCAGGCAGCAGAGCAGGGGTGGGGTGCGCTGCATGAGCAACTGGCAGAGATCGATCCGGTTGCTGCAGCACGTATTCATCCAAATGATCCGCAAAGGCTTTCCCGGGCACTGGAAGTTTTTTTCATTTCGGGTAAAACTTTAACGGAACTGACGCAAACGTCAGGAGAGGCTCTGCCGTATCAGGTGCATCAGTTCGCCATCGCCCCGGCGAGCCGTGAACTGCTCCATCAGCGAATTGAGCAGCGTTTTCATCAGATGTTGGCTTCAGATTTTGAAGCAGAAGTGCGGGCGCTATTTGCCCGTGGAGATTTGCATACGGACATGCCTTCCATTCGTTGTGTGGGTTATCGCCAGATGTGGTCATACATTGAAGGTGAAATATCACATGATGAAATGGTTTATCGAGGTATTTGCGCCACGAGACAGTTGGCGAAGCGCCAGATAACCTGGTTGCGCGGTTGGGACGGGGTTCACTGGTTAGACAGTGAAAAGCCGCAACAGGCGTTACACGATGTATTACAGGTTGTTGGTGATATCGCAGACTGAATGTGTACAATTAAGCCGTATCGTGCGCAATTTTTCAGAATCGCAAGGTTCTAAGTACAAAACAAGCATATAAGGAAAAGATAGAATGGCTAAGGGGCAATCTTTACAAGATCCGTTCTTGAACGCACTGCGTCGGGAACGTGTTCCAGTTTCTATTTATTTGGTGAATGGTATTAAGCTGCAAGGTCAGATTGAATCTTTCGATCAGTTCGTGATCCTGTTGAAAAACACGGTCAGCCAGATGGTCTACAAGCACGCGATTTCTACTGTTGTTCCGTCTCGCCCGGTATCTCATCACAGCAATAACGCTGGCGGCGGTTCCAGTAACTACCATCACGGCAGCAACGCACAGGGCTCTTCAGCGCCTGCGCAGGACAGCGAAGAAACCGAATAAGGTTACTGGCTGTTATTTCCATATCGGGGAGCCAGGTTTTCTGCGTTCCCCGCTGATCTTTTTTGAGGGGTTTACGCTTGTTTGACCGTTACGATGCCGGTGAGCAGGCGGTGCTGGTACACATCTATTTTTCGCAAGACAAAGATATGGAAGATCTCCAGGAGTTTGAATCTCTGGTCTCTTCCGCCGGTGTCGAAGCAATGCAGGTGATTACCGGTAGCCGTAAAGCGCCGCACCCAAAGTATTTTGTTGGTGAAGGTAAAGCAGTAGAGATTGCGGATGCCGTTAAAGCGACTGGCGCATCAGTCGTGCTGTTCGATCACGCTCTGACACCGGCCCAGGAACGCAACCTGGAACGTCTGTGCGAATGCCGGGTTATCGATCGGACGGGTTTGATTTTAGACATTTTTGCCCAACGTGCACGTACCCATGAAGGGAAACTGCAGGTTGAGCTGGCGCAGCTGCGCCATCTGGCGACGCGCCTGGTGCGTGGCTGGACACACCTTGAACGACAAAAGGGCGGGATTGGTTTGCGCGGCCCGGGTGAAACCCAGCTCGAAACCGACCGTCGCTTGCTGCGTGGCCGTATTACCCAGATCCTCTCACGACTGGAAAAAGTTGAGAAGCAACGCGAGCAGGGGCGCCGCTCCCGACAGAAAGCTGACATCCCGACGGTGTCGCTGGTCGGTTATACCAACGCCGGTAAATCCACCCTGTTTAACCAGATAACCGAAGCCCAGGTATATGCCGCAGACCAGCTGTTTGCGACCCTGGATCCGACGCTGCGCCGCATAGACGTGACGGACGTCGGTGAAACCGTGCTGGCGGATACCGTTGGGTTTATCCGTCATCTGCCGCACGATCTGGTGGCCGCGTTTAAAGCGACTCTGCAGGAGACCCGTCAGGCGACGTTGCTGTTGCACGTCATTGACGCTGCGGATGTCCGCCTGCAGGAAAATATTGATGCAGTGAATATCGTGCTGGAAGAGATTGATGCCCACGAGATCCCGACGCTGCTGGTAATGAACAAGATCGATATGCTGGACGGTTTTGAGCCACGTATCGACAGGAATGAAGAGAACATACCGATTCGGGTCTGGCTATCTGCTCAGACCGGTGTTGGTGTACCACTGCTTTTCCAGGCCTTAACAGAACGCCTTTCCGGTGAAGTGGCTCAGCACACGCTGCGTCTCCCGCCAGAAGAAGGCCGACTGCGCAGCCGTTTTTATCAGCTTCAGGCGATAGAAAAAGAGTGGATGGAGGATGACGGCAGCGTGGGGTTGCAGGTACGTATGCCAATCGTTGACTGGCGTCGCCTCTGTAAACAAGAACCTGCGCTGGTCGACTACGTCGTCTGACCGGAAAGGAGATGCCTGAAGGATTTTGCCCTTTGGGATACCCGCATCGCTGCACAGGCGTTTGAGGGTATATCACCGCATAACAAATATGGAGCACATACATGGCGTGGAATCAGCCCGGTAATAACGGACAAGACCGCGACCCGTGGGGGAGCAGCAATAATCAAGGCGGCAACTCCGGGGGAAATGGCAACAAAGGTGGTCGCGAGCAGGGGCCACCCGATCTGGATGATATCTTCCGCAAGCTGAGTAAAAAGCTGGGCGGACTTGGCGGTGGTAAAGGCACTGGCGGTGGTACTGGCCAGGGGCCGCGTCCTCATATGGGCGGTCGCGTGGTGGGCATTGTTGCAGCAGCAGCGGTGATCATCTGGGCAGCCAGCGGATTCTACACAATCAAAGAAGCCGAGCGCGGTGTTGTTACCCGTTTTGGTAAATTCAGCCATCTGGTTGAGCCAGGCCTGAACTGGAAGCCAACCTTTATCGATGACGTCACGGCGGTGAACGTTGAATCGGTACGTGAACTGGCGGCCTCTGGCGTGATGCTGACGTCCGATGAGAACGTCGTGCGCGTTGAGATGAACGTGCAGTATCGCGTAACCGATCCGCAGCACTATCTGTTCAGCGTGACCAGCGCAGATGACAGCCTGCGTCAGGCTACCGACAGCGCCCTGCGTGGCGTAATCGGTAAATACACCATGGATCGCATTCTGACCGAAGGTCGTACCGTTATTCGTAGCGATACCCAGCGCGAGCTGGAAGAAACCATTCGTCCGTACAACATGGGTATCACCCTGCTGGACGTCAACTTCCAGGCCGCTCGTCCGCCGGAAGAGGTGAAGGCCGCGTTTGATGATGCGATTGCTGCACGTGAAAACGAACAGCAGTACATCCGTGAAGCGGAAGCGTACATCAACGAAGTACAGCCGCGTGCTAACGGCCAGGCACAGCGTATCCTCGAAGAGGCGCGCGCCTATAAGACTCAGACCATCCTCGAAGCACAGGGTGAAGTGGCGCGTTTTGCGAAGCTGCTGCCTGAATATAAAGCCGCACCGGAAATTACCCGTGAGCGTCTGTATATCGAGACCATGGAGAAAGTGCTGAGCCACACCCGTAAGGTGCTGGTCAATGACAGCAAAAATGGCAACCTGATGGTTCTGCCGCTGGATCAGATGCTGAAAGGCGGTAACGCCGCGGGCGCGAAGAACGACAACAGCGGGGCGAATAACCTGCTGCGTCTGCCACCTGCGTCAACGGGTAACTCCAGTGCCAACACCAGCTCTTCTTCAAGCGATGGTGACATCATGGACCAACGCCGCGCCAACGCGCAGCGTAACGACTACCAGCGTCAGGGGGAATAACGATGCGTAAGTCAGTTATTGCGATCATCATCATCGTGCTGGTCGTGCTTTATACCTCTATTTTTGTCGTAAAAGAGGGTGAGCGCGGTATTACCCTGCGTTTTGGCAAAGTTCTGCGTGACAGCGAAAACAAACCGCTGGTTTACGAGCCGGGTCTGCACTTTAAGATCCCAATGATCGAGTCGGTTAAAACGCTGGATGCTCGTATCCAGACCATGGATAACCAGGCCGATCGCTTTGTGACCAAAGAGAAGAAAGACCTGATCGTCGACTCCTATATCAAATGGCGTATCAGCGACTTCAGCCGTTACTACCTGGCGACAGGCGGTGGCGATGTTTCACAGGCAGAAGTGCTGCTGAAACGTAAGTTCTCTGACCGTCTGCGTTCGGAAATCGGTCGTCTGGATGTGAAAGACATAGTTACCGACTCCCGCGGCCGTCTGACCCTGGAAGTGCGCGATGCGCTGAACTCCGGCTCTGCGGGCACGGAAGATGAAGTGACAACCCCAGCGGCTGACGATGCAATCGCCAAAGCGGCGGAGCGCGTTCAGGCTGAAACCAACGGTAAAGTCGCGGTCATTAACCCGAACAGTATGGCGGCGTTAGGTATTGAAGTAGTTGACGTGCGTATCAAGCAGATCAACCTGCCGACTGAAGTGTCTGAAGCGATCTACAACCGTATGCGTGCAGAACGTGAAGCGGTAGCGCGTCGCCATCGTTCACAAGGTCAGGAAGAGGCAGAGAAACTGCGTGCGACCGCGGACTATGAAGTGACCAAAACGCTGGCAGAAGCGGAGCGTCAGGGTCGTATCCAGCGTGGTGAAGGCGATGCCGAAGCCGCGAAACTGTTCGCCGATGCGTTCAGCCAGGATCCGGACTTCTACGCCTTTATCCGTAGCCTGCGTGCTTATGAGAGCAGCTTTAAGAGCAATCAGGACGTGATGGTTCTAAGCCCGGACAGCGATTTCTTCCGCTATATGAAGTCACCGACAACCACTCGCTGATTTCCCGGCTTCAAAAAATGATAATGGCGCCTCTATGAGGCGCCATTTTTTTGCATGCTACTGTGTCACTCAGTTGCCAAGCCATTTATTCAGCAGGTTACCGACAACCGGAAGATTTGCCAGGGTAGATTCAATGGTTCCGCCCACGGTTTTGCCAACAGAAGTACCCAGGTTTTTGCCCAGATCCGGGGCAACAGTGGCAAGATTGATGGTACCAAACAGCGGCAGCTCAACTGTCAGCTGATCAGAGCTCATTGACCACGCTTTTTCACCAATTTTACCGCCCAGAGATGCCAGTCCATCCTGCAGCCAGCCCGCACCACCAACGTATTCCATTTCTACGATTGTTAATTCTTTCATTTTAATCATCCTAATTAATGAGTTTATGCCGCCCCCTCATGGGGCGCGAAAGGATCCTGACAACCTTTTAAATATTCAGCAATACCAGTGGTTTATGAATTTTATTTCATCTCGTTAAATCACATTTACTCATAACAGGAAGCGGTAACGTCTAACGATGAAACAAAAGCGGTTATCATTTCATCCTGTTTTTATGCGGTCTTTACCGCACCGCTTGTGATGAAAATCGGCACGTCACACAAGATATTGAGGTAATCGTTTAACTGGCGAGGAACCCGCCAATTTCGCCGAAATTTGTATACAAAAAAAGCTGAACATCATCAAAACCGATGGTAGAATCCATTTTTAAGCAATCGGTGATTTTGAAAATGGGTAACAACGTCGTCGTACTGGGCACCCAATGGGGTGACGAAGGTAAAGGGAAGATCGTCGATCTTCTGACTGAACGTGCTAAATTTGTTGTACGCTATCAGGGTGGTCATAACGCTGGCCATACTCTCGTAATCAACGGTGAAAAAACCGTCCTCCATCTTATTCCATCAGGTATTCTTCGTGACAATGTGACCAGCATCATCGGTAACGGTGTTGTGCTGTCTCCTGCCGCGCTGATGAAAGAGATGAAAGGCCTGGAAGACCGTGGCATCCCGGTTCGCGAGCGTCTGCTGCTCTCCGAAGCCTGTCCGCTGATCCTCGACTACCACGTTGCGCTGGACCTGGCGCGTGAAAAAGCGCGCGGCGCGAAAGCGATCGGTACAACCGGTCGTGGTATTGGCCCGGCTTACGAAGATAAAGTTGCCCGTCGCGGCCTGCGCGTTGGCGACCTGTTCGACAAAGCCACCTTTGCTGAAAAACTGAAAGAAGTGATGGAATATCACAACTTCCAGCTGGTGAATTTCTACAAAGTTGACGCTGTTGACTACCAGAAAGTGCTGGATGATGTCATGGCAATCGCTGACATCCTGACCGGTATGGTTGTTGATGTGTCCGATCTGCTGGACCAGGCGCGCAAACGTGGCGATTTCGTCATGTTCGAAGGTGCGCAGGGTACGCTGCTGGATATCGACCACGGTACCTATCCCTACGTAACCTCCTCTAACACCACCGCAGGTGGCGTGGCAACCGGCTCTGGCCTGGGTCCGCGTTATGTGGATTACGTTCTGGGGATCATCAAAGCTTACTCCACTCGCGTGGGTGCCGGTCCATTCCCGACCGAGCTGTTTGATGAAACCGGCGAGTTCCTGTGCAAGCAAGGTAACGAGTTTGGCGCGACCACCGGTCGTCGTCGTCGTACCGGCTGGCTGGATGCAGTTGCTGTGCGCCGTGCGGTGCAGATCAACTCCCTGTCTGGCTTCTGCCTGACCAAGCTGGACGTGCTGGACGGCCTGAAAGAAGTGAAAATCTGTGTTGCCTACCGTATGCCGGATGGCCGCGAAGTGACGACCACTCCGCTGGCTGCAGACGACTGGCAGGGTATTGAGCCAATCTACGAAACCATGCCAGGCTGGTCTGAGACCACCTTTGGCGTGAAAGAGCGTAGCGGTCTGCCGCAGGCGGCGCTGGATTACATCCAGCGTATTGAAGAACTGACCGGCGTGCCGATTGATATTATCTCTACCGGCCCGGATCGTTCTGAAACGATGATCCTGCGCGACCCGTTCGACGCATAATCTTCGTGAATACTGGCCTGCGGGGTGACCCGTAGGCCGGATAAGCGTAGCGCCATCCGGCGACCGCTCCTGGATCCCCGCTTTTTCACCCCGTCTGTCAAATAAATTCGCCGTTGACTATCTGGCTGGTTTATCATCATTAATGAATATCTCTGCGGAACTCCCGCGTTTTACCCTTTCCTGAGGTTGATGTGCAGTTAACAAGTTTCACCGATTACGGATTACGCGCGCTGATCTACATGGCGTCGTTACCCGATGGGAAAATGACCAGTATCTCTGAGGTGACAGAGGTGTACGGTGTGTCCCGTAATCATATGGTCAAAATAATCAATCAACTTAGCCGTGCCGGATACGTTGCTGCCGTCCGCGGGAAAAATGGCGGCATCCGCCTGGGTAAACCGGCACAGAGTATTCGTGTTGGTGATGTGGTGCGCGAACTGGAGCCATTGTCTCTGGTGAACTGCAGCAGCGCCTTCTGCCACATTACCCCCGCCTGTCGACTGAAACAGGCGCTTTCTAAGGCCGTGCAAAGTTTTCTCATGGAGCTGGATAACTACACGCTGGCCGATTTGGTTGAAGAGAATCAACCGCTGTATAAATTATTGCTGGTGGAATGAAGAAAACGTCCACCGGAGATGACAACGGAGGAACCGATATGTCACAAGATCCTTTCCAGGAACGCGAAGCTGAAAAATACGCGAACCCTATCCCCAGCCGCGAGTTCATCATTGAACACCTCACAAAACGCGAAAAGCCTGCCAACCGTGAAGAACTTGCCGTTGAATTAAACATTGAAGGCGAAGAGCAAATCGAAGCCCTTCGCCGTCGTCTGCGCGCAATGGAGCGCGATGGGCAACTCGTCTTTACCCGCCGCCAGTGCTATGCCCTGCCAGAACGTCTCGATCTGCTGAAAGGCATGGTGATTGGTCACCGTGATGGTTTCGGCTTCCTGCGCGTCGAAGGCCGCAAGGACGACCTGTACCTCTCCTCTGAACAGATGAAGATGTGCATTCACGGCGACCAGATCCTGGCCCAGCCGCTGGGTGCAGACCGCAAAGGCCGTCGTGAAGCGCGCGTCGTGCGCGTGCTGGTGCCAAAAACCAGCCAGATTGTGGGCCGCTACTTCACCGATGCCGGTGTAGGTTTTGTGGTACCGGACGACAGCCGCCTGAGCTTTGACATCCTTATTCCACCTGAAGAGGTGATGGGCGCGCGAATGGGCTTTGTGGTGGTCGTTGAGCTGACCCAGCGTCCAACCCGCCGTACCAAAGCGATCGGTAAGATTGTCGAGGTGCTGGGCGATAACATGGGTACCGGCATGGCCGTGGATATGGCGCTTCGCACCCATGAAATCCCACACGTCTGGCCAAAAGCGGTTGAAGAGCAGGTTGAAGGCCTGAAAGAGCAGGTGCCGGAGTCGGCAAAAGCGGGCCGCGTGGATCTGCGCAGCCTGCCGCTGGTTACCATTGATGGCGAAGACGCCCGCGACTTCGATGACGCCGTGTACTGCGAGAAAAAACGCGGTGGTGGCTGGCGTCTGTGGGTAGCCATTGCCGATGTGAGCTACTACGTCCGAACCGGTACGCCGCTGGACGGTGAAGCGCGTAACCGCGGCACCTCGGTTTACTTCCCGTCGCAGGTAGTGCCGATGCTGCCGGAAGTGCTCTCTAACGGTCTGTGCTCGCTCAACCCGCAGGTTGACCGTCTGTGCATGGTTTGTGAAATGACCATCTCCAACAAAGGGCGTTTAACCGGTTACAAATTCTATGAAGCGGTGATGAGTTCACATGCGCGCCTGACCTACACCAAAGTGTGGCATATGCTGCAGGGTGACCAGGATCTGCGTGAACAGTATGCTCCGCTGGTGAAGCACATCGAGGAGTTGCATAACCTCTATAAGGTGCTGGATCAGGCACGTGAAGAGCGCGGCGGGATCTCATTTGAGAGTGAAGAGGCGAAGTTCATCTTTAACGCCGAGCGTCGTATTGAGCGTATCGAACAAACCCAGCGTAACGATGCTCACAAGCTGATTGAAGAGTGCATGATCCTGGCGAACATCTCTGCGGCACGCTTTGTTGAGAAAGCCAAAGAGCCTGCGCTGTTCCGTATTCACGATAAACCGACCACCGAGGCCATCACCTCCTTCCGTACCGTACTGGCGGAGCTGGGCCTTGAGCTGCCCGGCGGCAATAAGCCGGAGCCGCGCGATTACGCTGAGCTGCTGGAATCTATCGCCGATCGTCCTGACGCAGAAATGCTGCAAACCATGCTGCTGCGCTCTATGAAGCAGGCGATTTACGATCCTGAAAACCGCGGTCACTTTGGTCTGGCGCTGCAGTCGTATGCGCACTTTACGTCGCCGATCCGCCGCTATCCGGATCTCTCCCTGCACCGTGCCATTAAGTATCTGCTGGCGCATGATCAGGGACATAAGGGCAACACCACGGAGACCGGTGGTTACCACTACTCTATGGAAGAGATGCTGCAGCTGGGCCAGCACTGTTCAATGACCGAACGCCGGGCTGATGAAGCGACGCGCGACGTCGCTGACTGGCTGAAGTGTGACTTCATGCTGGATCAGGTCGGCAACGTGTTTAAGGGCGTCATTGCCAGCGTCACCGGCTTCGGCTTCTTTGTCCGCCTTGATGAACTGTTTATTGATGGTCTGGTTCACGTTTCATCCCTGGACAACGACTACTACCGCTTTGACCAGGTCGGTCAGCGCCTGATTGGCGAATCTGGCGGTCAAACGTATCGCCTGGGCGATCGCGTTGAAGTGAAGGTTGAAGCCGTCAACATGGACGAGCGTAAAATCGACTTTAGCCTGATCTCCAGCGAACGTGCGCCGCGCAACGTGGGTAAAACCGAGCGCGAGAAAGCGAAGAAAGGGGCCGCCGGCAAAACCAGCGGTAAACGCCGTCAGGCCGGTAAGCGAGTAAACTTCGAGCCGGATAGTGCGTTCCGCGGCGAGAAAAAACAGAAGCCGAAGGCCGCGAAGAAAGAGGCCAGAGCGGCGAAAAAACCGTCGGCAAAGACCCAGAAAATAGCTGCCGCGACCAAAGCGAAGCGGGCAGCGAAGAAAAAAGTGGCGGAGTAATTCTCCCCTGACCATGATCCTCTCCCGGCAGGGAGAGGTGAACAGTAATTAATGAGAACCATCAATGAGTGAAATGATTTACGGCATCCACGCGGTGCAGGCCCTGCTGGAGCGCGCACCGGAGCGTTTTCAGGAAGTGTTTATTCTGAAAGGGCGTGAAGACAAACGCCTGATGCCGCTGATCCACGCGCTGGAAGCGCAGGGCGTGGTGATCCAGCTGGCGAACCGTCAGTATCTGGATGAGAAAAGCGAAGGCGCGGTACACCAGGGGATCATCGCCCGCGTGAAGCCGGGCCGCCAGTATCAGGAGAACGATCTACCGGATCTCATTGCCGCGCTGGATAACCCGTTCTTCCTGATCCTCGACGGCGTGACCGATCCGCACAACCTCGGTGCTTGCCTGCGTAGCGCCGATGCGGCGGGCGTCCATGCGGTGATCGTGCCGAAAGACCGCTCCGCGCAGCTCAACGCGACGGCCAAGAAAGTGGCCTGCGGCGCGGCGGAGAACGTGCCGCTGATCCGCGTGACCAACCTGGCGCGCACCATGCGTCAGCTGCAGGAAGAGAACATCTGGATTGTCGGCACCGCGGGTGAAGCGGACCATACCCTGTTCCAGAGCAAAATGACCGGCCGTCTGGCGCTGGTGATGGGTGCGGAAGGGGAAGGCATGCGCCGCCTGACGCGCGAGCACTGCGACGAGCTGATCAGCATTCCGATGGCGGGCAGCGTCTCGTCCCTGAACGTCTCCGTAGCAACCGGCATCTGCCTGTTTGAAGCGGTGCGCCAGCGCGGGTAAGGCTTTGTGGTTTTGCCGGGTGGCGGCTACGCCTTACCCGGCCTACAAAACAGAGACCCGGCACAACAATATGCACGGTCCCGTAGGCTGGGTAAGCGCAGCGCCACCCGGCACTGTCACTCCTCCAGCGACCGCAAATGGTCATCCTTCTTCAGCGTCATCAGCGCAAAAATACTTACCACCGCCGTCGCCATTACGTAATACGCCGGAATATCCAGGTTCCCCGTCTCTTTAATCAGCCCGGTAATGATTAACCCCGCACAGCCCGAGAAAATAGCGTTCGACAGGGAATAGGCCAGCCCCAGCCCGGTATAGCGCACCCGCGTCGGGAACATCTCTGACAGCATGGCCGGTCCTGGTCCTGCCAGCATCCCCACCAGACCACCGGCAATGAGCACCACTATCGCTTTCACCGCCAGCGTGCTGGACTCCGCCTGCAGAATTTTCAGCAGCGGCAGGGCGAGGATCAGCAGCAGCGCGGCGGCGATCACCATTACCGTCCGGCGTCCGATGCGGTCGCTGAGCATGCCCGACGGGATAATGGTCAGCGCAAAGCCGATATTCGAGATCACCGCAATCAGCAGCGCCTGGTTAAAGCCGGTATGCAGGGCTGATTGCAGATAGGCAGGCATGATCACCAGATAGGTATAGCCCGCGGCAGACCACACCATCACCCGGCCTATGCCCATGACAATGGCCTTCAGCGTGTCGCGGGTGCGCGCCTTTACAACCACCGGTTTGGTTTGCTGCTTCACGAAGCTCGGCGTCTCTTCCATGCTCACCCGCAGCCACAGGGCCACCGCCCCCAGCGGCAGGGCGATAAAGAACGGAATGCGCCAGCCCCAGTCGTGCAGGGCTTCTGGCGTCAGCAGCGCAGAGAGCAGCGCCACGATGCCCGCTCCGGCGAGCAGGCCCAGCGCAACGGTAAAGGACTGCCAGGCGCCGTACAGCCCGCGTTTACCGCGCGGGGCGAACTCGGTCATCAGCGACACTGCACCGCCATATTCGCCGCCAGCGAAAAGCCCCTGCAGGATCCGCAGGCCGGTGATTATCAGCGGTGCGGCAATGCCGATGCTGGCATACACCGGCACGAGGCCGATTGCCGCCGTTGCCAGCGTCATCATCACCAGCACGATAATCAGCGTGGGCTTGCGCCCGATACGATCGCCAATCCGGCCAAATACGATGGCACCCAGCGGGCGGAAGAAAAAGGCGATGGCGAACGAAGCGTAGGTGAGGATCAGGCTGGTCAGCCCCGCTTCACCGCTGAGCTGAAAGAAGTTTTTCGCAATCACGGTGGCCAGAAAACCGTACACCGCAAATTCGTACCATTCTATGAAGTTGCCGATGGAGCCAGCAATCAAAGCGCGTTTGTGGGCATCCGGCGCCCGTTGTGTGTTGTGCATTGTTATTCTCTCCATGAGTCGAGAATAAATTATTCACCATAATATCCCATAAGAAATTTATTATTCGCTCATTGTGTGACCATGTTCACGCTTGAGAGTGGCGGTAATGTGGCCCGGTCTGTCCATACTTACTCCGTTGCCACAGA
Source organism: Enterobacter sp. MF024 (assembly GCF_005843915.1). Taxonomy (NCBI): domain Bacteria; kingdom Pseudomonadati; phylum Pseudomonadota; class Gammaproteobacteria; order Enterobacterales; family Enterobacteriaceae; genus Enterobacter; species Enterobacter sp. MF024. Next base: position 182,058 of record NZ_VCBB01000006.1, read on the forward strand.
TGGAGGGATACACTATGCACTGGCAGACACACACTGTTTTTAATCAGCCTGCGCCACTCACCAACAGCAACCTTTTTCTTTCCGATCGTGCCCTGTGTGAAGCGGTCAATCGTGAAGGTGCCGACTGGGACGCTGACCTGCTCGCCAGCATCGGCCAACAGCTGGGGACGGCAGAATCTCTGGAGCTTGGCCGCCTGGCTAACGTCAATCCGCCCGAACTGCTGCGCTATGATGCCAGCGGAACCCGGCTGGACGATGTGCGCTTTCACCCCGCCTGGCACCTGCTGATGCAGGGGCTCTGCGCCAACCGGGTACATAACCTGGCGTGGGAAGAGGAGGCGCGAAAAGGGGCCTTCGTGGCCCGGGCGGCACGTTTTATTCTGCATGCCCAGGTGGAAGCCGGCACGCTCTGCCCGATCACCATGACCCATGCCGCCACGCCGCTGTTGCAGCAGGCCCTACCGCGGGCGTTTCACGACTGGCTGACGCCGTTGCTGAGCGACCGCTACGACTCGCATCTCGCGCCGGGCAACCAGAAGCGCGGCCTGTTAATCGGGATGGGGATGACGGAGAAGCAGGGCGGGTCGGATGTCCTGAGCAACACCACCCGGGCAGAGCGCTGCAGCGACGGCAGCTACCGGCTGGTGGGGCATAAGTGGTTTTTCTCGGTGCCGCAAAGCGATGCGCACCTGGTGCTGGCCCAGGCCAAAGGCGGCCTGTCGTGCTTCTTCGTTCCCCGTTTTCTGCCCGACGGCCTGCGCAATGCCGTGCATCTGGAGCGTCTGAAAGACAAGCTGGGGAACCGCTCGAACGCCAGCAGCGAAGCCGAGTTTCTCGACGCCACCGGCTGGCTGCTGGGGGAAGAGGGGGAAGGGGTGCGCCAGATCCTGAAGATGGGCGGCCTCACCCGTTTCGACTGCGCCCTCGGCAGCCACGGCCTGATGCGCCGGGCCTTCTCGGTGGCGCTGTACCACGCCCACCAGCGGCAGACTTTTGGTAAAAATCTGATCGATCAGCCGCTGATGCGCGATGTGTTAAGCCGCATGGCGCTGCAGCTTGAAGGCCAGACGGCGCTCCTGTTCCGCCTGGCGCGGGCCTGGGATCGCCGGGATAACGAGCACGAGGCGCTGTGGGCGCGGCTGTTTACCCCGGCCGCGAAGCTGGCGATCTGTAAAGCGGGCATCCCGTTCGTTGCGGAAGCGATGGAGGTGCTGGGAGGGATCGGCTATTGCGAAGAGAGCGAGCTGCCGCGCCTGTACCGCGAGATGCCGGTCAACAGCATCTGGGAAGGCTCGGGCAATATTATGGGACTGGACGTGCTGCGGGTGCTGGCGAAGCAGCCAGGCGTGCTCGATCTGCTCGCGGCGGATTTTGCCGAGGTCAAAGGCCAGGATCGCCATTTCGATCGCAGCTGGCGGCAGCTCCAGCAGAAACTGCGCAAACCGCAGGAGGCCCAGGGCAGGGAGATCGCCCGGCAGATATACCTGCTGGGCGCGGGCGCGCAGATGCTGCGCCATGCTTCCCCACCGCTGGCACAGGCCTGGTGCCGTGAAATGCTCGACGCCCGGGGCAGATCCCTGCTCAGCGAGCAGATACAGGACGACCTGCTGCTGCGCGCCACGGGCGGCGTGGCCTGAGTGTTACAGGCGGAACAGACTGACCAGGTTGGTGAGGTGCGAACCCTTCTCCCGCAGGGTTTGCGCCGTCTGTTCGCTACGCGAGACGCGGTCGGCGTTGATGTGCGACGCTTCGCCGATGTGCGTCATCGCCAGATTCACCTGACCGATACCTGCCGACTGCTCGCGGGAGGCGTGGTTAATCTCCGTGACCAGTTGGCTGATGTTGTCGATGTGCTCGATGATGCTCTCCATCGCCTGGCGGGTCTGCTCCGACAGGGCGTGGCCCTCGCTCACCTTACTGAGCGTATCGCCAATCAGCTGTTCAATCTCCTTCACCGCGTTGGCGCTGCGTGCCGCCAGAGCGCGAACTTCCTGGGCGACCACGGCAAAACCTTTACCGTGCTCACCTGCCCGGGCCGCTTCTACTGCGGCGTTCAGCGCCAGAATATTGGTCTGGAAGGCAATGCTCTCAATCACCCGCGTGATGGCTTCGATACGTTTCGATGCCTCGCGAATATCATCCATGGTGGAGACAGCATTGCTGACGGTCTCCCCGCCCTGATGCACCGCCCGTGAGGTTTCGCCTACTAACTGCTGGGTCTGCTCCATATTGGCCGCGTTCTGCTGCACGGTGGCCGCCAGCTGCTCCATACTGGCAGAAGTCTCTTCCACGCTGCTGGCCTGCTTGTTGATCTGCTCGGAGATCTCGCCGGTATCCGCCGCCAGGGCGTTGGTTCCCAGATGAATATCTCCCGCGGCTTCCCGCACCTGCAGCACGATTTTTTGCAGGCCGCCGCCAATGCCGTTGATGGCGTTGATCAACTGGCCCACCTCATCCTGACGGGTGGCTGGCAGGGTGGCGCGCAGATCGCCTGCGGCATACTGTTCCGCCAGACCAATCACATCGCGCAGCGGGCGTGACAGCCAGCGGCGGATAATAAACACGAACAGCATGGCAAAGAGCGCCGACAGCGCCACACCCGCCAGCAGGAAGCGATCGCGCAGGCTGCTCACATCGGCCAGCAGGACGCTTTTATCCACTTCGCCCACTATCGTCCAGTTCCAGCCCGGCAGCGGCGTCCAGGCCATAATCAGCGTGCTGCCATCATTGCTCTTGCGCTCCAGGGTACCGGAGCGATCCCCCAGCAGCTGTTGCTGAACGGCGTTATCCCACTTCGGCAGTTGCCCCTCTTCGGCGCTATGGAACAGATACTGGCCATGATTTTTGCCATTGCTGCGGTCCAGCACAAAGAAGTGACCGCTCTCGCCCAGACGGCGGCTGAGGATCTTCTCGCGCATGACGTTCCAGGAGTGGGTGATATCGACCCCGACGAAGATAATGGCGATCACCTGTCCGCCCGCGTCTTTTACCGGCTGATACTGGGTGATATAGCGTTTGCCGAACAGCAGGGCGAGGCCGCGATAAACCTCGCCTGTGTTGACCACCGCCCAGGCCGGGCTGGCACGATCGAGAACGGTGCCGATAGCCCGGTCGCCGTTCTCTTTACGCAGCGAGGTCGCCACGCGGACAAAATCGTCGCCGCTGCGAACAAACAGCGTCGAGATCGCCCCGGTGCGACTCAGAAAATCATCCGGCGTGGCGTTGTTCTCGTGGAGTTCCGTCTCGCCGCCCTTCAGCAGAGGAACGTTCTGACCGTTAATCGCGCGGGTCTGGCTGGCATCAAGGTTCAGCGGCTGCGGCAAGAAGGTGGTGAACAGGCGGGTATAGCTCTCCACCTCTTCGGTGAGGCTGGTATTGAACATCTGCACCATATCCACCACGCCGGTGGATTGATTATGCAGGTCTTCAATGGCCAGCGATTCGAGTTTTTGACTGGTGTTGTAGCTCAGGAGAAAAGTGAAAAGCAGAAAGAGCGTGGCAACGCTCAAGCCAGTAAGCAGCGACAGCTTAGTGCCCAGACCTGCACGGCGAAAAAAATTGATCATAAATTGCTCATTGTTAAAAAGGTATCGCTTTTCAACGGCAGAGCGGGGATAACATTTATTCGGTTTATGTAACAAAATGTTACAAAGATGTCTCTGGGCAGTAACGGCAAGGATAATAAAATTGTAAATATTAAAAAGCCACTCTTTTTTAGTGGCTTTTTATTGGCGCTTTTCAGGCATAGATAATGGCCTGTGCCCGCCAGCGATCGACATGGCTCTCTTCCTGCATTTTAATGATGCGATACCAGGAGGCACCCTGCTCATCAGCTTTTAGCGCAATCATGCGCTCTACGTCCTGCGGGCTCCCTGAGATATCACTCACGGAGATCAATCCAATTTCATTTAAACCTGTCACACAATCCGCGCTGGCAAATTCAGCTGACTGTGCAGCCGTACTCAGCAGACCTGCTGAGAGCAGCAGTGAGGTCAAAGCAAGAGATCGTTTCATCGTTAGCTCCATTTTACGTATCCCCGGAATCCGCCGGGCAATCCTTCGCTAATAAACTCACTTCCATTGTCACAGGCATGGAGTTTATTGTGGACAGGAAAACGTCTATGGACGCAAAGCAGTGTAAATGTCGTTTAAATACCGCGCGTTATTTACGGTATAAAATGGCCTGCGAATACCATTGCCCTGTTACGATAGTTTCATCGATAAGGGTAATGACGTAATAATCTGCATTCGCGGCGACAGCTTTTGCTTTAATGGCATCTTCCACATCGTCGGGAGAGCCGCGCTCAAGTGCGGTCACGGTACCCATTCGCTGTAATCCTTCCGTCTGATTACGACGAATTTCCTGGGGGTGATCGGCGACCGGTGGTGCGGGCTGTGGCGTACCTTCCAGCACGCTACATCCGGCTAACAGCAGCATCAGCGTTAAAGCAGCAACCCTTCGCATAACCATATCTCGTTTCCTGATAGCCATAGTGTAGATCTCTGTTGATTTGACATTGGGGGAATGTTCCCAAATTGTTATCTGATACGTAAATTTCGAATGAAAATTGTGTGAAAACGTAAGCCAGTTCTCAACATTATGATTCACCCTAAAGTATGAGGCCCACTGATGATTGAAATTGAAGTCCGGCAGCTTGGCGACCATGAGATTGTACATGCCGTTCCGGCGGGAAAACGGTCTGAACCGTTGCCGGTTGTTATTTTTTATCATGGTTTTACCTCCTCAAAGCTGGTCTACAGCTATTTTGCGGTGGCGCTGGCACAGGCAGGTTTCAGAGTGGTAATGCCGGATGCGCCCGAGCACGGGGCGCGTTTTACGGGTGATGAGCAGGCTCGTCTGGGGCAGTTCTGGCCAATCCTGCATGGCAATCTTACCGAGTTTGCCGCGCTGCGGGACGCTCTGTATCAGGCCGGGCTGGTGGCCGATGAACGCCTTGCGGTGGCCGGGGCCTCGATGGGCGGCATGACCGCGCTGGGGATTATGACGCACCACCCTGAGGTGAAGTGTGTGGCAAGCCTGATGGGCTCTGGCTACTTTACGTCGCTGGCCCGGACGCTGTTTCCGCCGCTGCAGCCTGAGGCATTCGCGGCGATGGTCTCTCCGCTTGCCGACTGGGAAGTGACAACCGCGCTACCGCGTCTTGCCGACCGCCCGCTGCTGCTCTGGCATGGTGAGGAAGATGATGTGGTGCCTGCCGGAGAAACATTCCGTCTGCAGCAGGCGTTACGGCAGGAAGGACTGGATAAAAATCTGACCTGCCTGTGGGAGGCGGGGGTGAAACACCGCATTACCCCGACCGCGCTCGACGCCACGGTGGCGTTTTTCCGCCAGCACCTTTAAACGCGCAGGATCGTCACCCCCTGATCTTCCAGTTTCTGGAGGATCTGCGGGTTGGCATTTTTGCCGGTGATCACCATGTCTATCTGCTCGGCACGGCTGAACAGCATGCCCGCACGCTCGCCGACCTTGCTGCTGTCGACCAGCACCACCAGCTTGCCGACCACGTTCAGCATGTTCTGCTCCGCCATCGCCGTCAGCATATCGGTTTTATACAGCCCTTCGGCGGTGAGCCCTTTGCCGCTGGTAAACATCCAGTGCCCGGCATAGAGCGTGTTCTCGCTGTCCTGCGGGCTTAAGGTGATGGACTGGCTCTTATTGTACTGGCCGCCCATGATCACCACGCTTTCATGCTCCTGATCGATCAGGTAGTTGGCCAGCGGCAGGTAGTTAGTGATGATCTGCACCGGTTTGCCGCACATTTCACGGCCCAGCAGGAAAGCGGTGGAACCGCAGTTAATCACCACGCTTTCGCCGGGATTGACCAGCTGGGAGGCGGCTCTGGCGATACGCACTTTCTCGTCGTGGTTCTGCGCCTGATGAATATTCATCGGCGACCAGCGTGGGCGCTGCTGGCTGATCCCTTCGGCGCCGTTGCGCACCTTTTTCAGCTTGCCGCTTTCATCAAGTTTGTTGATATCCCGGCGCGCGGTGGCGGGAGAGACGCCCAGCCGGGCAATCACCTGCTCAACGGTGACAAACCCGGTTTGCGCCAGGAGATCCAGTAAAATTTGATGCCGCTGTGCTTCCGTCATGAGCTATTCCGAAATAAATTGATGTTAAAAGATGATATTTGAAATAGCCTGAAAATACTAAGCAAAATGTTCTATCGCCAGGCAAGGCGCCTGGCGATCTCCTGAAAGATTACAGGAACGATTTGAACGGCAGATCGGGCTCAATGGTGAAGCAATCATCAAAGCCGCGCGGGTAGTGATACTCAAAATTGTCTTTATCCAGCGGCCAGGTAAATTTGCCGCCCACCTGCCAGATAAACGGCTTAAAGCCATACTTCAGCCGGTCTTTTTTCATCTCCCACAGCACGCGGATCTCCTGCGGATCGGCCTGGAAGTTTGACCAGATATCGTGATGGAACGGGATCACCACCTGGGTATTCAGCGCTTCCGCCATGCGCAGAATGTCGGCGCTGGTCATCTTATCGGTGATGCCGCGTGGGTTCTCGCCGTAAGAGCCCAGCGCCACGTCGATATGGTGCTCGTTACCGTGTTTGGCGTAGTAGTTGGAGTAGTGTGAGTCACCGCTGTGGTACAGCGTGCCGCCCGGGGTTTTGAACAGATAGTTCACCGCGCGCTCGTCCATCCCGTCCGGCAACACGCCGGCTGCCTTCCGATCGGCCGGCAGGGTAATCAGTGCGGTGCGGTCAAACGCGTCAAGGGCATGAATTTCGATGTCTTTGATTTTTACCACGTCACCCGGTTTCATGACGATGCAGCGCTCTTTAGGCACGCCCCAGCCGATCCATAAATCGACACAGGTTTGTGGCCCGATAAAGGGCACGTCTTGCGGACAATTCTGCATTACCGCTGCCGCAACGTTGACGTCGATATGATCGTTATGATCGTGGGTCGAAAGAACGGCGTCGATCTGACGAATCGCAAAAGGATCGAGGACAAACGGCGTGGTGCGAAGGTTCGGCTGCAGTTTCTCGACACCTGCCATACGCTGCATCTGATGGCCTTTTTTCATCAGCGGGTTGCCATGGCTCTGTTTGCCGGTGCCGCACCAGAAATCAACGCAGACATTGGCGCCGCCCTGAGACTTCAGCCAGATGCCGGTACAGCCCAGCCACCACATCGCGAATGTGCCCGGCGCGACCTGCTCCTGTTCGATCTCTTCATTCAGCCAGCTACCCCATTCCGGGAAAGTGCTCAGGATCCATGATTCGCGGGTAATGGTATTCACTTTACTCATTGTCAGACTCCCTATCTATCAAAAGTAATCATTTGGTGATGTGTTTTGATTTATATTGTCACCGATGAATCAGCAATGCAATGCCATTTTGCGAGGGTTGCGGCAAACTCAGGCGACTACCCTGAAAATTCCTGAATGTGATTTTGTTACTTATATTTATATAATATATTGATTTAAAATGGATTTATAGGGTGGCCGTGAATGCATATAAAGGCATTAATCTTTACGGGGAAATAATTTGCGTGATGCGTCACAAATAATCAAAATAAATCTTGTGGTGATTATTTGTGATTAATAGAGTGGGGGCTGTTGTACGAGCATTACGCATCGTACTGCCTTTACCGGAGAGTGTTATGGAGATCCTCTACAGCGTCTTTACCGTCTTTTTTAATCAGGTAATGACCAATGCCCCGCTGCTGCTGGGTATCGTGACCTGCCTGGGCTATATCCTGCTGCGTAAAAGCGTGAGCGTGATAATCAAAGGCACCATCAAAACCATCATCGGTTTTATGCTGCTTCAGGCGGGTTCAGGCATTTTAACCAGCACCTTTAAGCCCGTTGTCGCCAAAATGTCGGAAGTTTATGGCATTAACGGCGCGATTTCAGACACCTACGCCTCAATGATGGCCACCATCGAACGCATGGGCGATGCCTATAGCTGGGTGGGATACGCCGTCCTGCTCGCCCTGGCGTTGAACATCATTTACGTTCTGCTGCGTCGGATCACCGGCATCCGCACCATCATGCTGACTGGCCACATCATGTTCCAGCAGGCCGGTTTGATTGCGGTTTCCCTCTATATTTTCGGCTATTCGATGTGGACCACCATTATCTGTACGGCGGTGCTGGTCTCACTCTATTGGGGGATCACCTCCAATATGATGTACAAACCCACGCAGGAAGTGACCGACGGCTGCGGTTTCTCCATCGGCCACCAGCAGCAGTTTGCCTCATGGATTGCCTATAAGGTTGCCCCGTATCTGGGTAAAAAAGAGGAGAGCGTTGAGGATCTGAAGCTGCCCGGATGGCTGAATATCTTCCACGACAACATCGTCTCTACGGCGATTGTGATGACCATCTTCTTTGGCGCCATCCTGCTCTCCTTCGGCATTGACGTTGTGCAGGCCATGGCGGGTAAAACCCACTGGACCATCTACATCCTGCAAACCGGCTTCTCCTTCGCCGTGGCGATTTTCATCATCACCCAGGGCGTCCGCATGTTCGTCGCCGAGCTGTCTGAGGCCTTCAACGGTATCTCTCAGCGTCTGATTCCCGGCGCGGTGTTAGCGATTGACTGTGCGGCGATTTATAGCTTCGCGCCGAACGCGGTGGTGTGGGGCTTTATGTGGGGCACCATCGGCCAGCTGATTGCGGTTGGCATCCTGGTGGGCTGCGGCTCGTCCATCCTGATTATTCCTGGCTTTATCCCGATGTTCTTCTCTAACGCCACCATCGGCGTATTTGCTAACCACTTCGGCGGCTGGCGCGCGGCGCTCAAGATCTGCCTGGTGATGGGCATGATTGAAATCTTCGGCTGCGTGTGGGCGGTCAAGCTCACCGGTATGAGCGCCTGGATGGGGATGGCGGACTGGTCGATTCTGGCGCCGCCGATGATGCAGGGCTTCGCCTCTGTCGGCCTGATCTTTATGGGCGTCATCATTCTGATTGCACTGGCTTATATGTTCTTCGCTGGCCGTTCGCTGCGCGCTGAAGAAGATGCGGAACAACAAACAGCAGAAGTTTCTGCTCACTAAGGAGTTTTGATTATGACCGTACGTATCCTGGCCGTGTGTGGCAATGGGCAAGGGAGCTCCATGATCATGAAGATGAAAGTGGACCAGTTTTTAACCCAGTCAAAAATTGACCACACGGTGAACAGCTGCGCGGTGGGTGAATACAAAAGTGAACTGAACGGCGCGGACATCATCATCGCCTCAACCCACATCGCCGGTGAGATTAACGTGACTGGCAATAAATACGTGGTGGGCGTGCGCAACATGCTGTCGCCTGCGGACTTTGGCCCAAAACTGCTGGAAGTGATCAAAGCGCATTTCCCGCAAGACGTGAAGTAAAGAGGCCTTATGAAACTACGTGATTCGCTGGCAGAGAATAACTCCATCCTTTTACAGGCCGAGGCCAGTACCTGGCAGGAGGCGGTAAAGCTGAGCGTCGATCTGCTGGTTAAGGCTGACGTTGTAGAGCCGCGCTATTACCAGGCCATTCTTGATGGCGTCGAGCAGTTCGGGCCGTACTTTGTGATTGCCCCGGGGCTGGCCATGCCGCATGGCCGTCCGGAAGAGGGCGTCAAAAAAACCGGTTTCGCCCTGGTCACCCTGAAAACGCCGCTGGTGTTTAACCATGAAGATAACGACCCGGTGGACATCCTGATCACCATGGCCGCCGTGGATGCCAACACCCATCAGGAAGTGGGCATTATGCAGATCGTCAATCTGTTTGAAGATGAAGCCAATTTTGACCGTTTACGCGCCTGCCGCACCGCGCAGGAAGTGCTGGATTTAATCGACAACGCCACAGCGGCGGCAGTTTAAGAGGGATTTGAAAATGTCATTACCTATGTTACAGGTTGCCCTGGATAACCAGACCCTGAACCACGCTTACGAAACCACGCGTCTTATCGCCGAAGAAGTAGACATCATCGAAGTAGGCACCATCCTGTGTGTCGGCGAGGGGGTTCGCGCCGTCCGCGACCTGAAAGCCCTCTACCCGCATAAAATTGTGCTGGCCGACGCCAAAATTGCCGATGCGGGCAAAATCCTGTCGCGGATGTGCTTCGAAGCCAACGCCGACTGGGTCACGGTGATCTGCTGCGCGGATATCAACACCGCCAAAGGCGCGCTGGAAGTGGCAAAAGAGTTCAACGGTGACGTGCAGATCGAACTTACCGGCTTCTGGACCTGGGAGCAGGCCGAAGAGTGGCGCGCCGCAGGCATTCAGCAGGTGGTCTATCACCGCAGCCGCGATGCGCAGGCCGCGGGCGTTGCCTGGGGCGAAGCGGATATTAGCGCCGTTAAGCGTCTGGCGGAGATGGGCTTTAAGGTGACGGTTACCGGCGGGCTGGCGCTGGAAGATCTGCCGCTGTTCGCGGGGATCCCGATTCACGTCTTTATCGCCGGTCGCAGCATCCGCGATGCCGCCTCGCCGGTGGAAGCGGCACGCCAGTTCAAACGTTCCATCGCCCAACTGTGGGGATAAGGAGCGGCTATGTTAAGCAAACAGGTGCCGCTTGGCATCTATGAAAAGGCGCTCCCCTCGGGGGAGTGCTGGCTCGAACGACTGAAACTGGCGCAGTCGCTGGGGTTCGATTTCGTCGAGATGTCGGTGGATGAGACGGACGAGCGCCTCTCCCGTCTCGACTGGAGCCGCGAACAGCGTCTGGCGCTGGTGAACGCCGTCGCCGAAACCGGCGTGCGCGTGCCATCAATGTGCCTTAGCGCCCACCGTCGCTTCCCGCTCGGCAGTGAAGATGACGCCGTGCGGGCAGAGGGCCTTGAGATCATGCGTAAAGCGATTCGCTTTGCCCAGGACGTAGGGATCCGCGTTATCCAGCTGGCCGGTTATGACGTCTACTATCAGGAAGCCAATGACGAAACGCGCCGCCGTTTCCGGGATGGGCTGAAAGAGAGCGTGGAAATGGCCAGCCGTGCGCAGGTGACGCTGGCGATGGAGATCATGGATTACCCGCTGATGAACTCCATCAGCAAGGCGCTGGGCTATGCCCACTACCTGAATAATCCGTGGTTCCAGCTCTATCCCGATATCGGCAATCTCTCGGCGTGGGATAACGACGTGCAGATGGAACTGCAGGCGGGCATCGGCCATATCGTGGCGGTCCATGTGAAAGACACCCGCCCCGGCGTCTTCAAAAACGTGCCGTTCGGCAGCGGGATCGTCGATTTTGAACGCTGCTTCCAGACGCTAAAACAGAGCGGCTACTGCGGGCCTTATCTGATCGAAATGTGGAGCGAAACCTCAGACGATCCGGTTCGCGAAGTGGCGCTGGCGCGCGACTGGGTGCGTGAGCGGATGGCGCGAGCCGGGCTCGGAGAGGATCAGCATGAAGCAGCTTAAACAGCAGGTATTTGAGGCAAACATGGATTTGCCGCGCTACGGTCTGGTTACCTTCACCTGGGGAAACGTCAGCGCCATCGATCGGGAGCGTGGGCTGGTGGCGATCAAACCCAGCGGGGTCGCCTACGAGACCATGCGCGTCGATGACATGGTGGTGGTAGATCTCAGCGGCAACGTGGTGGAGGGACAATGGCGCCCTTCGTCTGATACCGCGACCCATCTGGTGCTGTACCGGCGTTACCCCTCTCTTGGCGGGGTGGTGCATACCCACTCGACCCATGCGACCGCCTGGGCGCAGGCAGGGCTGGCGATCCCGGCGCTCGGCACTACCCATGCCGACTACTTCTTTGGCGATATCCCCTGTACCCGGGCCCTAACCGAAGCAGAAGTGCAGGGCGAGTACGAGCTCAATACCGGCAAGGTGATCATTGAAACGCTGGGAGAGGGTGAACCGCTGCACAGACCGGGTATTGTGGTGTATCAGCATGGCCCCTTTGCCTGGGGAAGCGATGCTCACGATGCCGTGCATAATGCCGTAGTCATGGAAGAGGTCGCGAAAATGGCGTGGATAGCTCGCGGCATTAATCCGCACCTGAAGCCCGTCGACAGCTATCTGATGAACAAACATTTTATGCGCAAGCATGGTGCCAATGCCTATTACGGCCAGAAGTAAGAGAAGTAAAAGAAGAAAAAAAGCCCCCGGGCAGGGGGCTAATCAGACTATGACAATTTTTTCGTTGTTGGCTTTCCTGGTGCTAGCGTCAAAGCGTTACCGATAGATATCTGCGCTGACGTGCATATTGCCGTTGCTGCCCGGTTCACGGGTGAGCATGACGTGATAGTAGCGGGCATCCCGCGCATCGGCTTCTGCATTAATGGCTTCAGTCGCTTCACTTTCCGTGGCGAAGTTATGGTTGATATAAATGACGCCCAGGCTTTGCACATCATCCATATTTCTGGCCTGTCGGCCGTCAACCTGAATGGCTGCAGTCGCGTTTGCACTCAGCAAAAGCGCAGCCAGAAGGGCAATGGTGATCTTTTTCATGATATGCGCTCCACGACAAACTACGGTGCGACGATATTCACGGCTGTCTTTTATCCTGAGACAGGGTCTGATTAAAGTGTAAGCATGAATCTCACAGGCTATGGCGACCATTTCTGATGCTGTTGTTCAAAAAAACGCCGCGATCGTCCGTGAGCAATGGTAAATCACCCACTTAGACCCGCTTTGCGCTTTGTGCGAATTATTTGCGCAATCAGCTTGAGTTTCCTGGGGGGCGCAAGTATTATGACGCGTCAATTTTTCAGCCGACCTTTAACACGTTCCTTGCCTCCCCGGGCCTCGGCTGACCCAGACAGGAGGCTGAATAATCCGTAAGGAGCAATTCGATGCGTCATTACGAAATCGTTTTTATGGTCCATCCTGACCAGAGCGAACAGGTTCCGGGTATGATCGAGCGCTACACTGGTGCAATCACTGCAGCAGAAGGCACGATCCACCGTCTGGAAGACTGGGGCCGCCGTCAGCTGGCTTATCCGATCAACAAACTGCACAAAGCTCACTACGTTCTGCTGAACGTTGAAGCGCCGCAGGAAGCGATCGATGAGCTGGAAACTAACTTCCGCTTCAACGATGCCGTTATCCGCAGCATGGTTATGCGTACCAAAAACGCAGTGACCGAAGCATCTCCGATGGTTAAAGCGAAAGACGAGCGCCGTGAGCGTCGCGATGATTTCGCAAACGAAACCGCAGATGATTCTGATGCTGGGGATTCTGAAGAGTAATTTCTGATGACCAACCGTCTGGTGTTGTCCGGTACCGTGTGCAGGACCCCACTTCGCAAGGTCAGCCCATCAGGAATTCCTCACTGCCAGTTCGTGCTTGAGCATCGTTCAGTGCAGGAGGAAGCCGGGTTTCACCGGCAGGCGTGGTGCCAAATGCCCGTTATTATTAGCGGACACGAAAACCAGGCCATTACTCACAGTATAACGGTCGGTAGTGCAGTAACGGTTCAGGGGTTCATCTCTTGCCACAAGGCAAAGAACGGCCTGAGCAAACTAGTTCTGCATGCCGAGCAGATTGATTTGATAGATTCTGGAGACTAGCCAAATGGCACGTTATTTCCGTCGTCGCAAGTTCTGCCGTTTCACCGCGGAAGGCGTTCAAGAGATCGACTATAAAGATATCGCAACGCTGAAAAACTACATCACCGAAAGCGGTAAGATTGTCCCAAGCCGTATCACCGGTACTCGTGCAAAATACCAGCGTCAGCTGGCTCGCGCTATCAAACGCGCTCGCTACCTGTCCCTGCTGCCGTACACTGATCGTCATCAGTAATCGGGCACGGTCCATTAATACGACTTTAAGAGGATAAGGTAATGCAAGTTATTCTGCTTGATAAAGTAGCAAACCTGGGCAGCCTGGGTGATCAGGTAAACGTTAAAGCGGGCTACGCTCGTAACTTCCTGGTTCCACAGGGTAAAGCTGTTCCTGCTACCAAGAAAAACGTAGAGTTTTTCGAAGCACGTCGTGCTGAACTGGAAGCCAAACTGGCTGACGTTCTGGCGGCTGCTAACGCTCGCGCTGAAGAAATCAACGCACTGGGCACCGTTACTATCGCGTCTAAATCAGGCGACGAAGGTAAACTGTTCGGTTCCATCGGTACCCGCGATATCGCTGATGCAGTAACTGCAGCTGGCGTTAAAGTGGCTAAGAGCGAAGTTCGTATGCCGAACGGCGTTCTGCGTACCACCGGTGAGCACGAAGTGGACTTCCAGGTTCACAGCGAAGTATTCGCGAAACTGGTTGTTAACGTTGTTGCTGAGTAAGTAATTACTCTTCACCACGTCGAAGCGCCGGCCTTGTGCCGGCGTTTTGCTTTTTAACGCGACCGGCCCCTTTCTTTGTGACTTGTATGGTGGCTATTCCTTGCGCATTCCCTGATAATAAAATGAAACGACATTTTATCTTTGGGATTTGTCATGGACACCGCTCTGCCTGCACCGCTTTTCTCCCGTAAAAACATCGTCTTCGCCAGCGCGACGCTGTGCTGCCTGTTATGGGGTAGCTCCTATCCCGCCATTAAGAGTGGCTATGAACTCTTTCAGATAGCCGCCAACGACATTCCGTCAAAAGTGGTCTTTGCCGGTTATCGCTTTGTTTTTGCAGGCCTGCTATTGCTGCTGTTAGCCCTGGCTCAGCGCAAGCCGATTGGTCGGCTCAGCCCGCGACAGTTCGGACAGCTGACGGTCCTTGGCCTGACGCAGACTGCCATTCAGTACACCTTCTTTTATATCGGCCTCGCCTACACAACGGGTGCTAAAGGCTCGATCATGAACGCGACCGCCACCTTCTTCAGCGTTATGCTGGCGCACTTCATCTATCAGAACGACAGGATCAGCTACAACAAGGCCCTCGGGTGTATCCTCGGTTTTGCCGGGGTGATGATCGTGAACTTTAACAGCGGCTTGCAGGACTTCCACTTTGTCTGGAACGGGGACGGTTTTGTGGTGCTGGCGGCGTTTATTCTCTCTGCCGCCACGCTCTACGGTAAACGCATTTCTCAGACGGTCGACCCGATGGTGATGACCGGCTGGCAGCTGGCGATTGGCGGGGTGATGCTGGTGGTGGGCGGTTACATCACCGGCGGAACGCTGGCCGTCCCCAGCTTCAAGGCGGCGGCTATCCTCGGCTATCTGACCCTGCTCTCCTCGGTTGCGTTTGCCCTGTGGAGTTTGCTGCTGAAACACAACCGCGTAAGCATGATCGCCCCGTTCAACTTTTTAGTGCCGGTCGCCGGAACCGTACTCTCGGCCATTTTCCTCGGTGAGAATATCCTCGAGATCAAATATGCCGTGGCGCTGGTGCTGGTCTGCTCAGGGATCTGGTGGGTCAATAAAGAGAGTGGAAAGCAGGCCCGGTAAGCCTTACGCCACCGGGCGAACTGCTATTTAGCGCGGATAAAGCTGCCGTCAGACTGACGGGTAAACAGCACCTGCTGGCCGTTTCCGCTGTCAATGGTCAGCCCGGTTACCACGCCGCTCGCATTCTGGCGGATCTGCACCATCTGGCCGTTTTGCAGATTGCTCAGCGGCTTGCCAGCTCCTTCAACCTGCGCCATGGCATAGACATCGGTCGGCGGCAGGTTATGATCGCGGAACAGCTGCGCCAGGGTTTTACCCGGCTCTACCCGATAGGTCCGCCACTGCTGCTCAATACCGGGAGGGGATTGCCGGGACTGGACAGGCGCGGCGGCCTGCTCCTGGGGTTGATCCTCCTGAATCGGCTCCGGCTCAACAGGGGCGATCTGGCCGGGATCGTTAGACGGGGCCACCAGCTGCGTCTGGATCGGCTGTGCGTCGGGCTGCGGCTGCGTCTGCGAACGAATATCCAGTTCGGCATCGCGACGAACCGGCGTCGTCGCGCTGTCGTCCGCGCCGCCTGGCAGCAGAAATCCGACAATCACCATCAACGCACCAATAATAATGCCTCTGCGGTGCAGGGGCGGCAGCGGGTCCATGATGCGAAAGTTATCCGGCGCATGCCAGATTTTCGTCAGGGTAGGTTTTAGTTCAAATGGCCCGGGCATGGCTCTCCTCCTGCTCCGCGTCTTTTTTCCTGTCCCGAGAAGTATAGTTTGCTAACTGCCTGATGAGCGTAACAAAGCCGGCTTCCGTGACACGCATTCGGGAAAAATCCAGATAGTCTCTATTGTTTCCGTTTCGTCGCAATTTGTCATCTTTCCATAAGACAAAGTTTTACCGGATGGAAGGTGGCTGTTATGCTGCCCGCTACTTTAAATGTGATGGAAGGAAATCCCATGACCACCCCGACTTTTGACACAATCGAAGCGCAAGCAAGCTACGGCATTGGTTTGCAGGTAGGACAGCAGCTGAGCGAATCAGGTCTGCAGGGTCTGTTACCTGAAGCGCTGGTGGCGGGTATCGCCGATGCGCTGGAAGGTAAACAACCGGCGGTTCCGGTAGATGTGGTTCACCGCGCGCTGCGTGAAATCCACGAACGTGCTGACTCCGTGCGTCGCGCCCGTTTCGAAGAGATGGCTGCGGCAGGCGAGAAATTCCTCGAAGAGAACCGTGAGCGTGAAGGCGTGAACAGCACCGAAACCGGCCTGCAGTTCCGCGTACTGACTCAGGGTGAAGGCCCAATCCCGGCGCGTACCGACCACGTTCGCGTGCATTACACCGGTAAACTGATCGACGGTACCGTGTTCGACAGCTCCGTTGCCCGCGGCGAACCGGCAGAATTCCCGGTAAATGGCGTGATCCCAGGCTGGATCGAAGCCCTGACCCTGATGCCGGTTGGCTCTAAATGGGAACTGACTATCCCGCAGAACCTGGCCTACGGCGAGCGCGGCGCTGGCGCGTCCATCCCGCCATTCAGCACCCTGGTCTTCGAAGTTGAGCTGCTGGAAATCCTGTAAGCGACCTTCCTCTTCCTCTCCCCGACAGGGGAGGGGAAATCAGTTAAAAAACCTATAGTTACGCGCCAATCAACAGATTATCTTGCAAAAGGTCACAGTAAGTGTATTTTTGTGAGCTGTTTTGCGTTACTTAAGTGATATGACACTCAGTTTCAACATGTTGTTAACATAATATTTAAATCATAGTATTCATCCCGCCGATTCTTACCTAATATCGATGAGTCCTTAATCGGGGCCGTCGCTTTTCGATGTAATAAAGGGCCAGAAGAGCCTGAACAACACAGGTAGTCACAACAGGAAAACATCACATGGTAGATCAGGTAAAAGTCGTTGCCGACGAAGAGGCACCGTCTGAACAGTCGCTACGGCGCAATCTCACAAACCGTCATATTCAGCTTATCGCCATCGGCGGTGCTATCGGCACCGGGCTGTTTATGGGTTCAGGTAAAACCATTAGCCTTGCCGGTCCGTCGATCATTTTTGTCTATATGATCATCGGCTTCATGCTCTTTTTCGTGATGCGTGCAATGGGAGAGCTGCTGCTCTCGAATCTCGAATACAAATCCTTCAGCGACTTTGCCTCCGACCTGCTCGGGCCGTGGGCGGGTTACTTTACCGGCTGGACCTACTGGTTCTGCTGGGTTGTTACCGGCATGGCCGACGTGGTCGCCATTACGGCCTATGCGCAGTTCTGGTTCCCGGGGCTGTCTGACTGGGTAGCCTCGCTGGCGGTCATCGTCCTGCTGCTGAGCCTTAACCTCGCCACCGTGAAAATGTTCGGTGAAATGGAGTTCTGGTTCGCGATGATCAAAATTGTCGCCATCGTTGGCCTGATCGTGGTCGGCCTGGTGATGGTGATGACGCACTTCACCTCTCCGAGCGGCGTGCAGGCTTCGTTTACCCATCTGTGGAATGACGGCGGCTGGTTCCCGAAAGGGCTGAGCGGCTTCTTCGCCGGCTTCCAGATTGCGGTCTTTGCCTTCGTGGGGATTGAGCTGGTGGGCACCACTGCCGCAGAAACCAAAGATCCTGAGAAGTCGCTGCCACGGGCAATTAACTCCATTCCCGTGCGTATCATCATGTTCTATGTCTTCGCGCTGATCGTCATTATGTCGGTTACGCCGTGGAGCTCCGTCGTCCCTACCAAGAGCCCGTTCGTTGAGCTGTTTGTGCTGGTAGGCCTGCCGGCTGCGGCGAGCCTGATTAACTTCGTGGTGCTGACGTCAGCGGCCTCTTCGGCCAACAGCGGCGTGTTCTCCACCAGCCGTATGCTGTTTGGCCTGGCGCAGGAAGGCGTAGCGCCGAGCGCGTTCGCGAAGCTCTCTAAGCGTGCGGTACCGGCGAAAGGGCTGACCTTCTCCTGTATCTGCCTGCTGGGCGGCGTGGTGATGCTCTACGTGAACCCAAGCGTGATTGGCGCGTTCACCATGATCACCACCGTCTCTGCGATCCTGTTCATGTTCGTCTGGACCATTATCCTGTGCTCGTACCTGGTGTACCGCAAACAGCGTCCGCACCTGCATGAAAAATCGATCTACAAGATGCCGCTTGGCAAGCTGATGTGCTGGGTCTGCATGGCGTTCTTCGTGTTCGTACTGGTCCTGCTGACGCTGGAAGAGGATACCCGTCAGGCGCTGATCGTCACGCCGCTGTGGTTTATCGCGCTGGGGCTGGGCTGGCTGTTTATCGGTAAGAAACGTATGGCAGGTGTAAGGTAAAAGCAAAACGGCAACTTCGGTTGCCGTTTGTAGGCCCGGTAAGCGTTAGCGCTACCGGGCTTTTTTTATTCCCCGGCAAGCGCCCGCGGGAACAGCACGTTATTCTCGAGACTGATGTGTTCCATCAGGTCGTCAATCATCTCGTTAATCCCGTTATACATCGCGCGCCAGGTGGTGCAGGCATCCGCAGGCGGGGTCACGTTATGGGTGATGTGCTTAATCACTTCGACCAGTTCACCGGCGTCGTCGTGTTCGCTTTCCATCACGCTGATAGGCCCCATCGCCTGGCTACCCATCCCCTGTTTGATCATCGGGAACAGGATCTGCTCCTCTTTCATCATGTGGCTGGAGAGCTCTTCATGCAGCAGGGTCAGGTTTTTCGCCAGGCCGCGCGGAACGGAGGCTTTTTCGGCATGGACGCGCTCAACCTTGGTGGCCTGCAGGATCAGCTCCGGCAGCTGTTCGCGGTGGCGGTCATGGAAACGCACGATGATGTGGTCGATGATCTCTGCCAGCGCCACGCTGCGCCAGTCTTTTTCCAGCGGCTGCTCGGCCAGTTTTGCCAGTTCAGCTTCGATGAGGTCCAGATCCAGTTCCTTGCGCGATGCGGCACGCGCCAGGGTCTGCTTACCGCCGCAGCAGTAATCCATATCGTATTTACGAAACAGCGCGGAAGCGCGTGGGATGGAGAGCGCCAGCTCGCCTAAAGGTTGGTCGCGGAAGGCCATGGTCGTTACCTCATCGTTATTTGATAAGATGTATTTTAAATGCATCTTTAAGGTGAAGATATAACCCTTTAGGAGCAGAGGATTAAAAAGGGGGCAATTCACAAAAGTTTCTTATGATTTAACTTGCTGAATGGATTTGATAATTTCCAAATAATAGGGGTGGTTAGACCACGATTTGTTAAATAACATGCCCTCCCTGCCGATATACCCCTCAGACAATATCCTGCAAAAGAAGACTGAGAATGTTTAAACGTATTAAAGTAATCACCCTGTTAGTCTCGGTGCTGCTGGTGCTGGGGGTGATGCAAATCATCGCGGCGTCGGTATTTATCAATGCCCTGAATAACGATAAGGACAATTTCACCGTCTCCCAGCTCTCAAGCCAGAACGTGGCGGAGTTTACCGACGCGTGGATCAGCCTGAACCAGGCGCGCGTCACCCTTAACCGCGGTATGCTCCGTCTGCAGAGCAGCACGGCGAGCGAAATCAACGGCGGCCAGTTGGGCGAGCTGGTGACGGCGGGCAAAAACCTGCTGGCAGAAGCCCAGGGACACTACGACAAATATTACGCCCTGCCGGAAACGCCGGGCCTGGATGAGAAGCTGGCCGATCGGCTGGAAGAGCAGTACCGCGCTTACCACACCACGCTGACGAAAATGAACGAGCTGTTGGCGCAGGGCAACCTGGACGACATGTTCAGGCAGAATGCCGAGCAGAAGCAGGTGGCAATGCAGGCTGTATATCGTGAATGGCGTGAAGCCCAGGCGAAGCTGGCCAGCGCAGGCATTACTGACAACGAGAACGACTACCAGCGGATTCTGTGGATCCTGACGGCAATTATGGTGATTGTGGTGGCGGTGATTGTCGCCAGCTGGATCGCCATGCGCAACGTCCTGCTGAAGCCGCTGCACGAGGTGATTGCCCATATTCGCGCCATTGCCGCAGGGGATCTGACCCAGCCCGTTAACGCCGAAGGTCACAATGAAATGGCGATGCTGGCGCATAACGTACACGAGATGCAGAAGGCGCTGGCTAACACCGTGGGCGTGGTTCGCGATGGGGCAGATACCATCTATACCGGTGCCGGTGAGATCTCCGCAGGCAGCAACGACCTCTCTTCCCGTACCGAGCAGCAGGCGGCCTCGCTGGAAGAGACCGCCGCCAGCATGGAACAGCTGACCGCCACCGTGAAGCAGAACGCCGATAACGCCCGTCAGGCGTCACGCCTGGCGCTGGATGCCTCGAGTACCGCGAAGAAAGGCGGGAACGTGGTTGAAGGCGTAGTGCGCACCATGGACGAGATTGCCAACAGCTCCAGTAAAATCGCCCAGATCACCAACGTGATTGACGGTATCGCCTTCCAGACCAACATCCTGGCGCTGAACGCGGCGGTAGAAGCGGCGCGTGCCGGAGAGCAGGGACGCGGGTTTGCGGTGGTGGCAGGGGAAGTCCGTACGCTGGCCCAGCGCAGCGCCCAGGCGGCGAAAGAGATTAAAGGGCTGATCGACGACTCTGGCGCGCGCGTCAGCGCCGGTTCCGCGCTGGTGAACGAAGCCGGGGAGACGATGGCGGAGATCGTCAGCGCCGTCACCCGCGTGACCGACATCATGGGCGAAATCGCTTCCGCTTCGGATGAGCAGAGCCGGGGTATCGATCAGGTCGGTCAGGCGGTGGCCGAGATGGATCGCGTGACCCAGCAGAACGCCTCGCTGGTTGAGGAGTCTGCGGCGGCGGCAGCAGCGCTGGAAGAGCAGGCAGCGCGACTGAACGAGGCGGTGGCGGTGTTTAAGATCACAAAGAGCCAGACGGCGAAGGCCGCGCCGGTGAAAACCTATACCGCAAAAGCGAAGCCGGTGCTGGCGACGACGGACGCGAACTGGGAAACCTTCTAAAACCTGCCGGGTGGCGGCTTCGCCTTACCCGGCCTGGGAAGTGTGCGGCCTGTTGCCCTCACCCCAACCCTCTCCCACCGGGAGAGGGAGCACACATTAAAAACGGCAACCCCAGGGTTGCCGTTTTGCTTTTACCTCGCCGCCGGGCGATACCTACAGCTCCGAAGCCGGAACAACCAGGGGTTTTTCCGGTTTCGCGCTCACCGCAATCACCACGCCCACCACCAGCAACACAATCCCCGTGCCGGTTAACAGCGGCGGCAGACTCTGGCGCAGCAGGAAGGTATACAGCAGCCCGGCCAGGGTTTCGAAGACAATCAGCGGCCCTAATATCACCGTCGGTAATTTCTGGCTGGCAACGTTCCAGCATAGCGCACCCACCCACGAGCAGCACACCGCAATTGCTACCATCAGCCCAAGGAAGACCCACGGGCGCGGCCCCAGCGGAAGCGCAAAGTCCGGCTGCTGCACGTTCAGCCATGCGCAGGCGGCGAGATACCCCACCACCGAGACCGGCAGCGTCACCAGCGCCTGCGCGGTGGCCCACATCATCGGATGCTTGTCGGGGTTTTCCCGCAGCCAGCGGGCGTTACGCAGGGCATACCATGCCCAGCAGACCACCGACACCGACGCCAGCAGGATCCCGGACACGTAGCGCCAGCCGCTGCCCCCGGCCACGCCATGACGCAGCTCGGCGATATTCACGCACACCAGCCCCAGCGCAATGGCAAGCAGTCCGGGGACCATCTTCGACCACGGCAGTTTACCGTCGCGCTGGCTGTAGAGCAGATTGGCGAACACCGGGATCACCACCGGCAGAGTGCCAATGATCATCGTCGAGACGGGCGCCCCGGTACGCTGGATTGCGCTGGCCAGACAGATGTAATAGATCAGGTTGCCCATCATGGTCAGCGACAGCGCGGTCAGCCAGTCCCGGCCTTTAAGCTGGCGCAACCGCGCCCGGCCCAGCCAGGCGATCGGCAGGGCGATAAGCCCCAGCGCCAGATAGCGTCCCATCGACTGCAACGCCGCCGGGTATTCCGGGACGATCAGCGGACCAACAAAAATCAGCCCCCACATCAACCCTGCAAGCAGGGCATACAACACGCCGCTAATCATTTTTCCATCCATCTTATTTGAACCTGCTGGCAGTGTAGAAAGACAAAAGGGGGGACGTATTGTATGAGATTGCGCATTAGCGCTGCGTTACCTGTTTCTGGTAGCGCACGGGAGTGATGCCGTACCGACGCGTAAACGCCCGGGTCAGGTGTGACTGATCGGTCAGGCCCGTCGCGGCGGCCACCTCTGCCGCAGGCAGTCCCTGGGTGAGAAAGGCTTTGGCGCGCCACAGGCGGATGGCCATCAGCATCTGATGGGGTGTGACGTGAAAATGGGCCTTGAACTGGCGCTGGAAATGGTACGGGCTGAGCGACACCACCTGCGCCAGCTCATCAAGGGTCAGGGAGTGCATATAGTTGTCATGCAGGTAGTCGCGCACCCGCTCGAAGCGATGTGCCCCTTCGTGCAGGACAGGCGCATGGCGCGCCAGCGGTTGAAAGGTATCAATCAGGTCCAGCAGCAAGCCTTTTTGTGCCAGCGGATCGTCGGTATGCCACAGGCCGTAGATCAGCTGACAGATCTGCTGCGAACGGCGGGGATCGTGGCGGGTAACGTCGCTGAACCACCAGTGGCGGATGCCGGTCACCTCTTCAAGCAGATCCGGTTCGAGATAGATCATCCGGTAGCGCCAGCCGTCGGCGGTCTCGGCCTCGCCAGTGTGAAGTTCATCAGGGTTCATGGTGACGACGGAGTGGACCGGGGCGACGTACTGCGTCCCGCGATAGCGAAAGCGTTCGGCACCGGCTTCTATGGCGCCGATCCCGAAGGCCTCGTGGGTATGGGGCTCAAACGCGTAGCGGGAGATATGGGCGTGATACAGTTCGACGCCAGGCACCTGCGCCAGATGGCGAAAGCGCGCGCTGTCTCTCTCATCGAAGAACTGTTCGGGTACGCCTTGCACGGTGAGCCTCCTCGCGGGTCAGACTGTCATTATCAGAGATGACCCGCGGGGATGCCACACTAATTAACGACATTTTAACAATTACAGGATGCCCTTCACGCTCTCAGCAAGCGTTGTGGTCGGGCGACCCAGCAGCGCGCTCAGGGTGCGGCTTTCATCAAACAGACCGCCTTTCGAGGCGCCCACGTCGGAGTCGGCCAGCATATCCGCCAGGCCCGCCGGTAAGCCAACGCCCTTCAGCGCGGCGGCAAAATCGGCTTCGCTCAGGTTCTGATAGACCACGTTTTTACCGCTCTGGCGGCTGAGTTCGGCTGCAAGTTCTCCTAATGTCCACGCGTGGTCGCCCGCCAGCTCATATACTTTACCGGCATGGCCCTCTTCGCTGATGACGCGGGCGGCGGCAGCGGCATAGTCGGCGCGGGTGGCAGAGGCGATTTTGCCTTCACCGGCGGCACCGATGAAGACGCCGTGCTCCAGTGCAGGCGGGGCGCTGGCGAGATAGTTTTCGGTATACCAGCCGTTACGCAGCAGGGCATAAGGAATGCCCGACTCTGCCAGGGCGCGTTCGGTGGCGACATGCTCCACGTGCAGGCCCAGCGGCGAGGTATCGGCATGCAGCAGGCTGGTATAGGCGATGAACTTCACGTCCGCCGCTTTTGCCGCGTTAATAACGTTCTGATGCTGCGGGGCGCGCTGGCCCACTTCGCTGGAGGAGATGAGCAGCAGCTTATCCACCCCTGCGAGCGCACGGGTGAAGGCGGCCTGGTCGGTGTAATCGGCCTGACGCACGGTCACGCCCTGCTGGCTCAACGCCTCAGCCTTTGCCGGGTTGCGTACAATGGCGACCAGTTGGCTGGCCGGAACGGTTTTCAGGAGCTGTTCAATAACGAGTTGGCCGAGCTGGCCGGTAGCGCCGGTGATTGCGATCATGATGATTATCCTTCGTATCGGGTGACTGTTGTGGCACACTATCACTCAAGCTAACTTTTAGTAAGTACGCACAAAAAGGTAAGTATCAAATGACGAATCAGACCCTCAGCGAGCAGCTGCGCGACGGCAACCTGTTTGCCGAGCAGTGTCCTTCCCGGGATGTGCTCAAGCATGTGACCAGCCGCTGGGGCGTGCTGATTCTGGTGGCGCTGCGTGATGGAACGCATCGCTTCAGCGATCTGCGTCGCAAGATGGGTGGGGTGAGCGAGAAGATGCTGGCCCAGTCGCTGCAGGCGCTGGAGCAGGATGGCTTTATCAACCGGGTGTCGTATCCGGTGGTGCCCCCGCACGTGGAGTACAGCCTGACCCCGCTGGGGGAAGAGGTGAGCGAGAAGGTGGCGGCGCTGGCCGACTGGATAGAGCTGAACTTACCGCAGGTGATGAGTAACAGGGGGGAGCGAGCGGCGTGATTATATAAAATTGTGCGGCCTGATGCCCTCACCCCAACCCTCTCCTTTGGTCCGAGGGCGCAAACACTAAAAACGGCAACTTGCGTTGCCGTTTTGCTTTTACCTCGCCTTACCCGGCCTACATAAACGACTATTTGCTCAAATCTAATTGATAAATCGCAAATCCGATCTCATCGGTGGCGACCTGCTGCATCGGGTACTGCGCTTTCTCTTTGATAAACGCCGCCGCTTTTTCCGTTGGCGCGGTCTCAAAGCGAACATCCAGCTTCACGTCGCTGTGGATGGGGGCCAGACGCCAGTTGTTGTCCGCTGC
Organism: Enterobacter sp. MF024; assembly: GCF_005843915.1. Taxonomy (NCBI): domain Bacteria; kingdom Pseudomonadati; phylum Pseudomonadota; class Gammaproteobacteria; order Enterobacterales; family Enterobacteriaceae; genus Enterobacter; species Enterobacter sp. MF024. The sequence continues at coordinate 206,947 of NZ_VCBB01000006.1, forward strand.
CGGATGGATTTCGCCACGCTTCTTCGACTGCTCGCCAATCCACGCCGCCAGCACCGAGCGGTTCTCATCCGGTGAGGCGAAGGCGATATGGCTGTCGCCGGTTCCGGCAAACTTCCCGCCGTAGGCGCGGTAGTTGTTGGTCGCCACCAGGAAGGTCGCTTTCGGGTCGATCGGCTTGCCGTTAAAGGTCAGGTTCTTGATGCGCTCGGCCTGGGCATTCACCACCTGGCACTCGCCGTCATATTTCGCCGGCTGCGACACGTCAATCTGGTACTCCACGCCGTCGATCACGTCGAAGTTATAGGTACGGAAACCGTCCCAGTTAATCAGCGACTGTGGTTTGCTGCTGTGGGTATCGATCTGGTTGAATTGCCCGGCGGAACACTCCAGCCACTCCTTCACCTCCTGGCCAGTGGCTTTGACCACCACCAGGGTGTTCGGATAGAGATAGAGATCGGCGGCGTTACGGAAGGTCAGCTGGCCTTTCTCCACTTCAACGTAGCTGGCCGGATCGTTTTTACGTCCACCCACCTTAAACGGCGCGGCGGCGGAGAGCACCGGCAGTTTCGCCAGGTCCGGGTCGCCCTGAATATATTTCTCCACGTAGGCTTTCTGCGCCATGTTCACAACCTGTACGGTAGGATCGTCCTGCACCAGTGACAGGTAGCTGTACATGTTGTCGGCGGATTTACCGATCGGTTTGCTGACAAACTCGCGGGTGGCGTCGTGATCGTGCTTCAGCACCTCAACGATTTTTTTATCCTCGCTCACCAGCGCTTTTTTGGCGGCCAGATCGTAAATCGGTCGGGCTTCGGCTTTCGACTGCGTGACCTGCCATTTCCCGGCGTCGTTATTCAGCACCAGATCGACCACCCCAAGGTGATCCCCCCACATGCCCGGCATCACCGCTGGCACGCCGTTCAGGGTTCCTTTCGCAATGTCGGCCCCTTTGATGCTGGCGAAATCTTTGCCCGGGAACACCGCATGAGCGTGGCCGAAGAGAATGGCGTCCACCCCTTTGACTTCGCTGAGGTAGTAAACCGAGTTTTCCGCCATCGCCTGGTATGGGTCGGCAGAGAGACCCGAGTGCGCCACCACTACCACCAGATCGGCGCCTTTCTCGCGCATCTCCGGCACATACTTGCGGGCGGTTTCGGTGATGTCGTTGACCGTCACTTTGCCGCTCAGGTTAGCCTTATCCCAGGTCATGATCTGCGGCGGGACAAAACCGATATAGCCGATCTTCAGGGTCTGCTGTTTGCCATCCTGATCGACGACTGTCGTTTCTTTAATTAAGTAAGGCGTAAACAGCGGTTTGTTGGTCTTAACGTCGATGATATTGGCGTTAACGTAGGGGAACTTCGCGCCGGAGAGCGCCATGTGCAGGTAGTCCAGCCCGTAGTTAAACTCGTGGTTGCCGAGGTTGCCCACCGCGTAATCCAGGGTGTTCAGCGCCTTATATACCGGATGCACATCGCCCTTTTTTAGCCCCTTCGCTGCCATGTAATCCCCAAGCGGACTACCCTGAATTAAGTCGCCATTATCGACCAGCACGCTGTTTTTCACTTCGCTACGGGCGGCGTTAATCAGGCTGGCGGTGCGCACCAGGCCAAATTTTTCCGTCGGGGCGTCTTTGTAGTAGTCGAAGTCCATCATATTGCTGTGCAGGTCGGTGGTTTCCATTATGCGGAGATCGACCGTCGCCGCCTGTACGCTCGCTGCAATCAGCGTCGCCAGGAGCGTTGCGCTAAACTTAATCATCAGAGGAGTCCTTTTTTAGATCCAGGCCACAAAAGAATATGTATCTATATTTTTTTGCTTACAGAATTGTGAATCCTGCCAGAAAAAAGGGTCCTGAAACCGGAATTGCTTCACAGATAGCGGATTTATTCACAATGCGATATAAATAAAACAAAGAGTTAAACCCACTGTGTTAACAAAGAGGTGGAGAATGTTAGATAAAATTTGTCAGCTCGCACGGGATGCGGGCGATGCCATTATGCAGGTCTACGATGGCAAGATCCCAATGGACACGATCCGTAAAATCGACGACTCCCCGGTCACTGCAGCCGATCTCGCGGCGCACGGGGTGATCCTGCAGGGTCTGCAGGCGTTGACGCCCAATATTCCGGTGCTGTCCGAAGAAGATCCTCAGCCCTGGGACCAGCGCCAGCACTGGCAGCGTTACTGGCTGGTGGATCCGCTGGACGGCACCAAGGAGTTCATCAAGCGTAACGGTGAATTCACGGTAAACATTGCTCTGATTGATAAAGGCAAAGCGGTGCTGGGCGTGGTCTATGCCCCGGTGCTTAAGGTGATGTACAGCGCCGCCGAAGGCAAAGCGTGGAAAGAAGAGTGCGGGGTGCGCAAGCAGATCCAGGTCCGTGACGCCCGGCCACCGCTGGTGGTGATCAGCCGCTCGCATTCGGATAATGAGCTGGAGGAGTATCTGCATCAGCTGGGTGAGCACCAGACGACGTCCATCGGCTCATCGCTGAAGTTCTGCCTGGTGGCAGAAGGGCAGGCGCAGCTTTACCCGCGCTTCGGGCCGACCAACGTCTGGGATACGGCGGCAGGCCATGCCGTTGCCGCCGCTGCGGGTGCACACGTTCACGACTGGCAGGGCAAGCCGCTCGACTATACCCCGCGTGAATCTTTCCTCAATCCGGGCTTCCGGGTCTCGCTTTACTGACCGAGCAGCTTGTGCAGCAGGGCAACCACCTGCTGCACCTCTTCCTGGGTCAGGGCGCCGTCTTTCGCCCACTGCACGTTACCGTTTTTATCCAGCACCACGACTGCCGAACTCTCTTCTTCCAGCTGCCAGGCGCTACGCGCGGCACCGTTGCTGTCAACAATGAACTGTGACCATGGATAGAGCTTTTTATTGCTCTCAAGGCTGCTGCGCACGAACATGCCGGAGCCCGGGATCGCATCATCGGTGTTCACGACGGTAGTGGTCTGATAAGTATCTTTTGGTAAATGTGCCGCCTTGATCGCTTCAATCAGGGTTGCGTTTTTCTCTTTTGCCGATGTGCGACCGGCAATATGTAGCACCACTCGCACTTTGCCCACGAGCTGCGCGCTATTCCAGGTTTTGTAGCTAAACTCATTATTGTCGAGGATCAATTCTCCCCGGTCGGCAATGCCCACCGGCGGCACACGTTGTCCCTTCTCAAAATTATGTGCGGAAGCCATCAGTGGCAGCATCAGGCAGGCAGTTGCCAGGATGTTACGTAAGGTCATGGTGTTTTCCTTTTTGTTTTTAGCAGGTGATCCGACCACTTGGTCTGACGTTTTAATCATAAGTGCGATCGCGGCGCTTTACCCGCAATCCCGGTGCCAGAGTGAGGGGGAACGCACATATCTGCACAAAAACGATGGCTTATACTGCCTGAAAGTTACGTTTGCAAAGAATATTCTGATTATTTGTCATCAAAAGGTAAATAAACTTATGCAGACTGGGTATCACCTTTTTTCTCGTCTATAGTCATTGGGCAACAAAATTTGCGCTCCAGAGGGTCGGCCCGATTGTGGTGCCGCAAGAGCGTATGATTCGCAGGAGATAATAGAATGAAAATTTTCCAACGCTACAATCCGCTTCAGGTAGCTAAATACGTAAAAATCCTGTTCCGTGGACGGTTGTATATCAAGGATGTTGGCGCTTTTGAGTTTGATAAGGGCAAAATCCTTGTCCCGAAAGTGAAGGATAAACAGCACTTTTCTGTGATGTCCGAAGTCAACCGTCAGGTTATGCGTCTGCAAACTGAGATGGCTTAACCAACGTGCTATGCAGTAAAAGAAACGGCTCCCGATGGGAGCCGTTGATGTTTCTGGCTTAGGCCGATACGTTCTCTTCGGCGTCCGGCAGTTTCGGTACCAGCACCGTCGGCTTGTTGTCGATGCGGGTCACCAGCAGCTGGTCGATGCGGTAGTTGTCGATATCCACCACCTCGAACTTGTAGCCCGAGAACTTCACCGAGTCGGTGCGTTTCGGGATCTTACGCAGCATGAACATCATAAAGCCGCCAATGGTCTCGTAGTTGCCCGACTGCGGGAACTCGTCGATATCCAGCACGCGCATGACGTCGTCGATAGGCGTGCCGCCGTCCACCAGCCATGAGTTCTCATCGCGGGCCACAATCTGCTCTTCCAGACCCTGGCCCACCAGATCGCCCATCAGGGTGGTCATCACGTCATTCAGGGTGATGATACCCACCACCAGCGCGTATTCGTTCATGATCACCGCGAAGTCTTCCCCGGCGGTTTTGAAACTTTCCAGCGCTTCGGAGAGCGTCAGGGTGTCCGGGACAATCAGCGTATTGCGGATCTGCACGCCGCTGTTCAGCGCCAGGCTCTGGTTTGCCAGCACGCGGTTGAGCAGGTCTTTGGAGTCGACATAGCCGATGATGTGGTCGATATCTTCATTACACACCAGGAACTTGGAGTGCGGATGTTCCGCCACCTTGGTCTTCAGGCTCTGCTCGTCTTCGTGCAGATCGAACCAGATCACGTTCTCACGTCCGGTCATGGATGACGGCACGGTACGGGATTCCAGCTCAAACACGTTCTCGATCAGCTCATGCTCCTGCTTACGCAGCACCCCCGCCAGCGCACCGGCTTCGAATACCGCGTAAACGTCATCAGAGGTGATGTCATCTTTACGCACCATCGGCAGCTTAAACAGGCGGAAAATGGTATTGGCCAGGCCGTTAAAGAACCACACCAGCGGGCGGAACACGAACAGACAGAAGCGCATCGGGTTGATGATGCGCAAAGCCACGGCTTCGGGCGCAATCATACCGATGCGTTTCGGGGTCAGGTCGGCAAACAGAATGAACAGGCCCGTCACCAGCGAGAAGGAGAGAATGAAGCTCAACTGCTCGGAAAGCTCCGGAGAGAAGTACTTTGAGAAAAGGGCGTGGAATACCGGCGAGAAAGCAGCATCACCGACAATACCGCCAAGAATGGCGACCGCGTTGAGGCCGATCTGCACCACGGTAAAGAACATCCCCGGGTTTTCCTGCATTTTCAGGACGCGTTGGGCATTCAGGTCGCCATCGTCGGCGAGCAGTTTAAGTTTGATTTTACGGGATGCGGCCAGCGAGATTTCTGAAATTGAGAAAAATGCACTGACGGCAATGAGACAAAGTATTACTAAAATACTGTTTAACATATCTTATCCAGCTTATCGCCGGATCCTCGGAGGGAAGTTGGTCATACAGGTGTGTAGAGATTTTGAACACCGGTCCGAAGCAGTAGGCCGGTTATTTCAGTGGCTAGTATAGCGTAAATGTCTGTAAACCCGCCAGAGATCACTTTTTGAGCCGGTTTTGCTCGTAAACGGGCAAAACCGGCTTACTGTTATGCCAGTTGAGGTGGAAGGCAAACGCCGATGCCGCCGATACCGCAGTAGCCGTACGGATTTTTATGCAGATACTGCTGGTGGTCGTCTTCCGCGTAGTAGAACGGCAGCGCGCTGGCGATCTCAGTGGTCACAGGGCGATCGTCACCGGAAGCATGCATCGCCTGCTGGAAACGCGCCAGGCTGTCGCGGGCGGCGGCATCCTGCTCTGGCGTGAGCGGATAGATCGCCGAGCGGTACTGGGTACCGTGGTCGTTGCCCTGACGCATACCCTGCGCCGGGTCGTGGTTTTCCCAGAACACCTGCAGCAGCTGTTCGTAGCTGACGACGTTCGGGTCATACACCACGCGTACCGCCTCGGCGTGGCCGGTCTGGCCGGAGCAGACTTCACGGTAGGTCGGGTTCGGGGTATAACCGCCGGTGTAGCCGGCCGCGGTGCTGTAGACGCCCGGCAGCTGCCAGAACAGGCGCTCGACGCCCCAGAAGCAGCCCATCGCGAACAGGGCGACCGCCATACCGTCCGGAACGTTGGTCATGGAGTGTCCGTTAACCGCGTGCAGGGTGGCGACTGGCATAGGGGTGTTACGTCCCGGTAATGCATCCGCCTGAGCAACAAGGTGTTTTTTATCAAATAAACTCACGGTGTGGCCTCCGGGTAGGTGATGTTTGGGTTAAGGTTGTCACGACGCGTTTAATTGAACACAATAAATGCGGTGAATGAGTCTAGATTTAAACATAAGAAATATTAGGTTGTTTAACCATTTTTCAACCCGTCTATTGGGTTTTGGGCTTAATGCCGTGATTTGCTGCGGAGCGGCACTTCATATGCTTCCAGGGGTGGAAACAAGGATATTCAGGAGAAAACGTGCCAAAAATCCGCCAGTTATGTTTAGTCAGTGTCTTGCTGACAAGCGGAGTCGCCAGCGCGGCGAATGTTCGTTTGCAGGTTGAGGGGCTATCCGGGGCGCTGGAAAAAAACGTACGCGCACAGCTCTCCACGATCCAGAGCGACGAAGTGACGCCAGACCGTCGCTTTCGCGCGCGCGTGGACGACGCCATCCGCGGCGGTTTAAAAGCGCTCGGCTACTACGAACCGACCATCGACTTCGAACTGCGTCCACCTCCTGCCAAAGGGCGGCAGGTGCTGATTGCCCGCGTCAAGCCGGGCGTACCGGTACTGATCGGCGGCACGGACGTGGTGCTGCGCGGCGGCGCGCGCACGGATCATGACTATCTGGATCTGCTGAACACGCGGCCAAAAAACGGCACCGTGCTCAACCACAGCGACTATGACGGCTTTAAAAAAGATCTGACTAAGGTCGCGCTGCGCAAAGGCTACTTCGACAGCCAGTTCAATAAAAGCCAGCTCGGCATCGCCCTCGACAGGCATCAGGCGTTCTGGGATATCGACTACGACAGCGGGGAACGCTACCGCTTTGGCGACGTCACCTTCGAAGGCTCGCAGATCCGCGACGAGTACCTGCAAAGCCTGATCCCCTTTAAAGAGGGGGATTACTATGAATCAAAAGATCTGGCGGAACTGAACCGCCGCCTGTCAGCCACCGGCTGGTTTAATTCGGTGGTCGTGGCGCCGGAGTTTGATAAATCGCGGCAGACAAAAGTGCTGCCGCTGCACGGCGTGGTTTCGCCGCGCACCGAGAACACCATCGAGACCGGGGTGGGCTACTCCACCGACGTCGGCCCGCGGGTAAAAGCGTCGTGGAAAAAGCCGTGGATGAACTCCTACGGCCACAGCCTGACCAGCAACCTCAGCCTTTCCGCGCCGGAACAGCAGCTCGATTTCAGCTATAAAATGCCGCTGCTGAAAAACCCGCTTGAGCAATATTACCTGGTGCAGGGCGGCTTTAAGCGCACCGATCTTAACGATACCGAAGCGGACTCCACGACCCTCGCCGTGTCGCGCTACTGGGATCTCTCCAGCGGCTGGCAGCGCGCCATCAACCTGCGCTGGAGTCTCGACCACTTTACCCAGGCCAACGTCACCAACACCACCATGCTGCTCTATCCTGGGGTGATGATCAGCCGGACCCGCTCCCGCGGCGGGCTGATGCCGGACTGGGGCGACTCCCAGCGCTATTCGATAGACTACTCCAATACCGCCTGGGGCTCGGATGTGGACTTCTCCGTGGTACAGGCGCAGAACGTCTGGATCCGCACCTTCTATGACCGCCATCGCTTTGTGGTGCGCGGCAACCTCGGCTGGATCGAAACCGGCGATTTTGAAAAAGTGCCGCCGGATCTGCGCTTCTTCGCCGGGGGCGATCGCAGCATTCGTGGTTACAAATACAAATCCATCGCGCCAAAAGATGACGACGGCAAGCTGATCGGGGCCTCGAAGCTGGCCACCGGCTCGCTGGAGTATCAATACAACGTCACCGGAAAATGGTGGGGCGCGACCTTTATCGACAGCGGAGAGGCGGTAAGCGATATCCGCCGCAGCGACTTTAAAACCGGCGCGGGCGTCGGGGTGCGCTGGGAGTCACCGGTCGGGCCAATCAAGCTCGATTTCGCCGTGCCGGTGGGCGACAAAGAGGAACACGGTTTGCAGTTCTACATCGGTCTGGGGCCTGAATTATGAGTTTATGGAAGAAAATCAGCCTCGGCGTACTGGTGTTTATCCTGCTGCTGCTGGCTGCGGTGGCTTATCTGGTGGGGACCACCAGCGGCCTGCATCTGCTGTTTAAGGCGGCAGACCGCTGGGTGCCGGGGCTGGAGATCGGCCAGGTTACCGGCGGCTGGCGCGACCTGCATCTGAAAAACGTCCGCTACGACCAGCCGGGCGTGGCGGTGAATGCCGGGGATCTGCATCTGGCGGTGAAGCTCGGCTGCCTGCGCGACAGCAGCCTGTGCATTAACGATCTGTCGTTAAAAGATGTATTTGTGACGATAGATTCGAAAAAAATGCCGCCGTCGGCGCCGGTCGCCGAAGAGGAGAGCGGCCCGCTGGATCTCTCCACGCCGTACCCGATTGCGCTCTACCGGGTGGCGCTGAATAACGTCAACGTCAAAATCGACGACACCACCGTATCGGTGATGGATTTCACCTCCGGCCTGCGCTGGCAGGAGAAAAACCTGACCTTAACCCCGACCAACCTGCAGGGGCTGCTGATTGCCCTGCCGAAAGTGGCGGAAGTGGCGCAGGAAGAGATCGTCGAGCCAAAAATTCAGAACCCGCAGCCGGAAGAGAAACCGCTGGGCGAAACCCTGAAAGATCTCTTCTCTAAACCGGTCCTGCCGGAGATGACCGACGTCCATCTGCCGCTGAACCTCAATATCGAAGAGTTCAAGGGCGAGCAGCTGCGCCTGACCGGTGACACCGATCTGACGGTCTTCAACATGCTGCTGAAAGTGAGCAGCATCGACGGCAACATGAAGCTCGACGCGCTGGATATCGACACCAACCAGGGCAGCGTCAACGCCACCGGCAATGCACTTCTGAAGGATAACTGGCCGGTCGATATCACCCTCAACAGCACCCTGAACATCGATCCGATTAAAGGCGAGAAGGTGAAGCTGAAGGTTGGCGGCGCCCTGCGCGACCAGCTGGAGTTCGGCGTTAACCTCTCGGGCCCGGTAGACGTTGTGCTGCGCGGCCAGACCCGGCTGGCGGAGGCGGGCCTGCCGCTCAACCTGGAGGTGGTGAGCGAGCAGCTGTACTGGCCGTTTACCGGCGAGAAGCAGTACCAGGCCGATGACGTGAAGCTGAAGCTCACCGGCAAGATGACCGACTACACCCTGTCGTTCCGCACGTCAGTGAAAGGGGAGGGACTGCCGCCTGCGGGCATTACCCTGGATGCGAAGGGTAACGAGCAGCAGATTAACCTCGATAAGCTGACGGTCGCGGCGCTGGAGGGTAAAACCGAACTGAGGGCGCTGCTCGACTGGCAGAAGGCGATCAGCTGGCGCGGCGAGCTGAAGCTCACCGGGATCAACACCGCCAAAGAGGTGCCGGACTGGCCTTCGAAGCTCGACGGCCTGATTAAGACGCGCGGCAGTCTGTACGGCGGCAGCTGGCAGATGGAGGTGCCGGAGCTGAAAATCACCGGCAACGTGAAGCAGAACAAGGTGGATGTGAACGGCTCGCTGAGGGGCAACAGCTACCTGCAGTGGGTGATCCCGGGCCTGCACGTCGCGCTTGGTCGCAACACCGCCGACATCAAGGGCGAGCTGGGGGTGAAAGATCTCGATCTCGATGCCACCATCGACGCGCCGAATCTTGATAACGCCCTGCCTGGGCTGGGCGGCACCGCGAAAGGACTGGTTAAGGTGCGCGGTACGGTCGAAGCGCCACAGCTGCTGGCGGATATCACCGCCAACAGCCTGCGCTGGCAGGAGCTCACCATCGCCCGCGTGCGGGTGGACGGCGACGTGAAATCCACCGACCAGATCGCCGGGCATTTGAACCTGCGGGTGGATCGGATTTCCCAGCCGGGCGTTAACCTTGACCAGGTGACGCTGGAGGCCAAAGGCAGCGAGAAGCAGCACGACCTGCAGCTGCGCATTCAGGGTGAACCGGTTTCCGGCCAGCTGCATCTGGCGGGCAGTTTTGACCGCAAAGAGACGCGCTGGAAAGGGACTCTGGATAACACCCGCTTCGCCACCCCGGTGGGGCCGTGGTCGTTAACCCGCTCCATTGCCCTGGATTACCGCAACGCGGAGCAGAAAATCAGCATCGGGCCACACTGCTGGACCAACCCGAACGCCGAGCTGTGCGTGCCTCAGACCATTGACGCGGGCGCAGAAGGACGGGCGGTGGTTAACCTCAACCGCTTCGATCTGGCGATGCTCAAGCCGTTCATGCCGGACACCACCCAGGCGAGCGGCGTCTTCAGCGGCAAGGCGGATGTCTCCTGGGATGCCACCAAACCGGGGCTGCCGGAGGGTAACGTCACGCTCGCCGGGCGTAACGTAAAGGTGACCCAGGTGGTGAACGATGCGCCGCTGCCGCTGGCGTTCGACACCCTGAATCTCACCGCCGATCTGCATAACAACCGCGCCGAGCTGGGCTGGCTGATCCGTCTTGCCAACAACGGCCAGCTGGACGGCCAGATCCAGGTGACCGATCCGCAGGGACGGCGCAATCTGGGCGGCAACGTCAATATCCGCAATCTCAACCTGGCGATGGCCAACGCCATCTTCTCCCGCGGTGAGAAGGCGGCAGGTATGCTGAATGCCAACTTACGTCTGGCGGGCAGCGCGCAAAGCCCGCAGCTGTTTGGTCAGCTGCAGCTGAACGGGGTGGATATCGACGGCAACTTTATGCCGTTCGATATGCTGCCGAGCCAGCTGGCGATGAACTTCAACGGTATGAGCTCGACCCTGGCGGGCACCGTACGTACCCAGCAGGGGCAGATCAACCTCAGCGGCGATGCGGACTGGAGCCAGCTTGATAACTGGCGCGCGCGCGTCGCGGCCAAAGGCAGCAAGGTGCGTATCACCGTGCCGCCGATGGTGCGTTTAGACGTCTCGCCGGACGTGGTCTTTGAGGCCACGCCGCAGCTGTTCACCCTCGATGGCCGCGTTGATGTGCCCTGGGCGCGTATCGTGGTGCATGAGCTGCCGGAAAGCGCGGTGGGCGTCTCCAGCGATGAGGTGATGCTCAACAACAACCTGCAGCCGGAGGAGCCGCAGAGCGCCTCTATCCCAATCAACAGCAACCTGATAGTGCACGTGGGCAACAACGTCCGTCTGGATGCGTTTGGGCTGAAGGCAAGGCTGACCGGCGATCTGAAAGTCGCGCAGGATAAGCAGGGTCTGGGCCTGAACGGGCAGATCAACATCCCGGAAGGGCGCTTCCATGCCTACGGCCAGGATTTGATTGTGCGTAAAGGCGAGCTGCTGTTCTCCGGTCCGCCGGACCAGCCGCTGCTGAATATCGAAGCGATCCGTAATCCTGAGGCCACCGAAAATGACGTGATCGCCGGGGTGCGCGTGACCGGCACCGCGGATGAACCGAAAGCGGAAATTTTCTCCGACCCGGCAATGTCCCAGCAGGAAGCGCTCTCATACCTGCTGCGCGGGCAGGGGCTGGACAGCAATCAGAGCGACAGCGCGGCGATGACCTCAATGTTAGTCGGCCTGGGGGTTGCACAAAGTGGTCAGGTTGTGGGTAAAATCGGCGAGACCTTTGGCGTAAGCAACCTGGCGCTGGACACCCAGGGGGTCGGTGACTCCTCTCAGGTGGTGGTCAGCGGTTATGTACTGCCAGGTCTGCAGGTGAAATATGGTGTGGGGATCTTTGACTCGCTGGCGACGCTCACGTTACGCTATCGCCTGATGCCTAAGCTATATCTGGAAGCGGTGTCTGGCGTAGACCAGGCACTCGATTTGCTCTATCAGTTTGAGTTTTAGCAATGCGAATATTTGTCTACGGCAGTTTAAGAACGAAGCAGGGCAACAGCCACTGGATGACCAACGCCCAGTTGCTGGGTGATTACAGTATCGAAAACTACCAGCTGTACAGCCTGGGCCACTATCCAGGCGCCGTTCCGGGGGAAGGAGCAGTACAGGGTGAGGTTTATCGTATTGATAATGCCACGCTGGCCGAACTTGATGCCTTGCGCACCAAAGGCGGGGAATACGCTCGCCGGTTGATCCAGACGCCCTACGGCAGTGCATGGATGTACGTGTACCAACGTTCGGTGGAAGGTTTAACGCTGATTGAAAGCGGTAACTGGTTAGACAGAGACCAGTACTGATACGAATAACGCCACCTTCGGGTGGCGTTGTTTTTTGCGCGGCGGCGCTTCCGCCACCCGGCAACCGACGGGCACAAAAAAGCCCCGGCTCGCGGGGCTTTATTAGCAGCAGTAAGAATTACTTCTTAGCGCGCTCGAAGGAGGCAATGATTTCAGCTTTAGCCGCTTCTGCATTGTCCCAGCCTTCCACTTTCACCCATTTGCCTTTCTCGAGATCTTTATAGTGCTCGAAGAAGTGGGCGATCTGCGCTTTCAGCAGTTCTGGCAGGTCGTTCACATCTTTGATGTGATCGTACTCTTTGCTCAGCTTGGTGTGCGGTACCGCAACCAGTTTCGCATCTTCACCGGCTTCGTCGGTCATTTTCAGCACGCCAACTGGACGGCAGCGAATGACGGAGCCCGGCTGCAGTGGGTACGGCGTTGGGACCAGAACGTCTACCGGGTCACCGTCCAGAGACAGGGTGTGGTTGATGTAACCGTAGTTGCACGGATAGAACATCGCGGTAGACATGAAACGGTCAACGAACAGTGCGCCGGTGTCTTTGTCGATTTCGTATTTGATAGGATCAGCGTTCGCCGGGATTTCGATAACTACGTAGATGTCTTCCGGCAGTTCTTTACCCGCTGGGACGTTGAGTAAGCTCATGTCTGTGTCCTTTAAAATGATTGGTAATCAAGTGGCGAGTATTATAGCCAACTGGCGCGGAATGTCTCCGCCTGTTTTCGCCATTCCTTTCACCTGAAGGCCACTATCAGCCCATTCTCATGACAAGATAATCCATAAACTCAGCCGCTTTTTTCATGGGTGAGTGAAAGCGATTACAAACTTGTGATTAACGTTTTATTCACTTTTCCGAAGTGTGATGTAACACACTCCGTTACATCTCGCATTGTCTATAGTTTGGTCGCAGAACATCTTTTACCCAACAATAAACTACCCTACGAGGACGCACTTATGTGGAAGCGCTTACTTCTTGTCACAGCAGTTTCGGCAGCCATGTCGTCTATGGCGATGGCCGCCCCTTTAACCGTAGGATTTGCGCAGGTCGGCTCAGAGTCCGGCTGGCGCGCCGCTGAGACCAACGTCGCGAAGAGCGAGGCCGAAAAACGCGGTATCACGCTGAAAATCGCCGATGGTCAGCAAAAACAGGAAAACCAGATCAAAGCGGTACGCTCTTTTATCGCCCAGGGCGTTGACGCCATCTTCATTGCCCCGGTTGTGGCGACAGGCTGGGAACCCGTTCTGAAAGAAGCGAAAGATGCGGAAATTCCGGTCTTCCTGCTCGATCGTTCCATCGATGTAAAAGACAAATCTCTCTATATGACCACCGTCACCGCCGACAACGTGCTGGAAGGCAAATTGATAGGTGAGTGGCTGGTGAAACAGGTGGATGGCAAGCCGTGTAACGTGGTTGAGCTGCAGGGCACCGTCGGCGCCAGCGTGGCTATCGACCGTAAGAAAGGCTTTGCCGACGCCATCTCCAAAGCGTCAAACATCAAAATCATCCGCTCCCAGTCCGGCGACTTTACCCGCAGTAAAGGTAAAGAGGTTATGGAAAGCTTTATCAAAGCTGAGAACAACGGCAAGAACATCTGCATGGTTTACGCCCATAACGACGACATGGTGATCGGTGCCATCCAGGCCATTAAAGAAGCGGGCCTGAAGCCGGGTACCGACATCCTGACCGGCTCCATCGACGGTGTTCCGGATATCTATAAAGCGATGATCGACAAAGAGGCCAACGCCAGCGTTGAGCTGACGCCAAACATGGCAGGCCCGGCCTTCGACGCGCTGGAGAAATTCAAGAAAGACGGCACCATGCCGGAGAAAGTCACCATCACCAAATCCACGCTCTATCTGCCTGATACCGCTAAAGAAGAGTTAGAGAAAAAGAAAAATATGGGCTACTGATCCCTTGCCCCTCACCCCGCCCTCTCCCCAGAGGGGAGAGGAAGAAAGGCAGGGCGGAGCTGGAAATTAACAATTGGCACGATCAATCCCCTCTCCCCTCCGGGGAGAGGGTTAGGGTGAGGGGGAAATCATGACCACCAACCAACACCAGGAAATCCTCCGCACAGAAGGATTGAGCAAGTACTTTCCCGGCGTAAAAGCGCTGGATAGCGTCGATTTCAGTCTGCGCCGTGGCGAGATCATGGCCCTGCTGGGAGAGAACGGCGCCGGGAAATCGACCCTGATTAAAGCCCTGACCGGCGTGTATCACGCCGATCGCGGCACTATCTGGCTGGAAGGGAACGCTATATCGCCAAGAAATACCGCCCATGCCCAGCAGCTGGGGATCGGGACGGTCTACCAGGAAGTGAACCTGCTGCCGAACATGTCGGTAGCGGATAACCTGTTTATCGGCCGCGAGCCGCGACGTTTTGGCTTTTTGCGCCGCAAAGAGATGGAAGCCCGCGCCACCAGGCTGATGGAGTCTTACGGCTTCTCCCTCGACGTACGCGAGCCGCTGAACCGTTTTTCGGTAGCGATGCAGCAGATCGTCGCCATCTGCCGCGCCATCGATCTCTCCGCCAAAGTGCTGATCCTCGATGAACCCACCGCCAGCCTGGATACCCAGGAGGTGGAGATGCTTTTCACCCTGATGCGCCAGCTGCGCGACCAGGGGGTAAGCCTGATTTTCGTCACTCATTTCCTCGATCAGGTGTATGAGGTGAGCGACCGCATTACCGTCCTGCGTAACGGCAGTTTTGTCGGCTGCCGCGAAACCCGCGAGCTGCCGCAGATCGAGCTGGTCAAAATGATGCTCGGCCGCGAGCTGGAGACCAACGCCTTGCAACGTGCGGGCCGCACGCTGCTCAGCGAGAAACCTATTGCGGCGTTCAAGGATTACGGCAGGAAGGGCACCATCGCGCCCTTTGACCTTGAGGTGCGTCCGGGCGAGATTGTCGGTCTGGCGGGTCTGTTAGGCTCAGGCCGTACCGAAACGGCGGAGGTGATCTTCGGGATCAAACCTGCCGACAGCGGCACGGCGATGATCAAAGGCAAACCCCAGGCGCTGCGCTCTCCGCATCAGGCCTCCAGCCTTGGGATCGGCTTCTGCCCGGAAGACCGTAAAACCGACGGTATTATTGCCGCCGCCTCGGTGCGCGAGAACATTATTCTGGCCCTGCAGGCCCAACGCGGCTGGCTGAGGCCCATTCCGCGTAAAGAGCAACACGCCATTGCCGAGCGCTTCATTCGCCAGCTCGGTATCCGAACCCCGAGCGCGGAACAGCCCATTGAGTTCCTCTCCGGCGGTAACCAGCAGAAGGTGCTGCTGTCGCGCTGGCTGCTGACCAAACCGCAGTTCCTGATCCTTGACGAGCCGACCCGCGGTATCGACGTGGGGGCGCACGCGGAAATTATTCGCCTGATCGAAACCCTCTGCGCCGACGGTCTGGCGCTGCTGGTCATCTCCTCGGAGCTGGAGGAGCTGGTGGGGTATGCCGATCGGGTGATCATCATGCGCGACCGTCAACAGGTGGCCGAGATCCCGCTGGACGCGCTCTCCGTTCCGGCCATCATGAACGCCATTGCGGCATAAGGAGTAGATCGTGATGCCACGTTCACTTTCTCAAACCGGCGAGCCGAAGCGCCGCTTCAGCTGGCCCACCGGCACGCCGCAAATCATTGCCCTGGTGCTGGTATTGCTGGTGGATAGCCTCGTTTCGCCGCATTTTTATCAGATTATCCTCCAGGATGGCCGCCTGTTCGGCAGTCCGATTGATATCTTAAACCGCGCCGCACCGGTGGCTCTGCTGGCAATCGGCATGACGCTGGTGATTGCCACCGGCGGTATCGACCTGTCGGTGGGGGCGGTGATGGCCATTGCGGGCGCGACGGCGGCGTCGATGACCGTGGCCGGACACAGCCTGCCGGTGGTGCTGCTGGTAACCCTCGGTACCGGGGTGCTGGCGGGACTATGGAACGGCATCCTGGTGGCGATCCTCAAGATACAGCCCTTCGTTGCGACCCTGATTTTAATGGTTGCCGGACGCGGGGTGGCGCAGCTGATCACCTCCGGGCAGATCGTCACCTTTAACGCCCCTAATCTGGCGTGGATCGGCAGCGGCTCGCTGCTGTTCTTCCCGACGCCGGTAATTATCGTGGTGGTCACCCTGATCGCCTTCTGGCTCTTTACCCGCAAAACCGCCCTCGGGATGTTTATCGAAGCGGTGGGGATCAACATTCGCGCCGCGAAAAACGCCGGGGTCAGCACCCGCCTGATGGTGATGCTGACCTACGTCTTAAGCGGGGTGTGCGCCGCCATTGCCGGGGTGATTGTCGCGGCCGATATTCGCGGGGCGGATGCCAATAACGCCGGTCTGTGGCTGGAGCTGGACGCGATCCTCGCGGTGGTGATTGGCGGCGGCTCGCTGATGGGCGGGCGCTTCAACCTGCTGCTGTCGGTGGTGGGGGCGCTGATTATCCAGGGGATGAACACCGGTATTCTGCTGTCTGGCTTCCCGCCGGAACTCAACCAGGTGGTGAAAGCGGTGGTGGTGCTCTGCGTGCTCATCGTGCAGTCGCCGCGCTTTATCAGTCTCATTAAGGGGATGCGTGGTCATGATAAAACGTAATTTACCGCTCATGATAACCCTGGGCGTGTTTGTGCTGGGGTATCTCTACTGTCTGACGCAGTTCCCCGGCTTTGCCTCAACGCGGGTGATCTGCAACATCCTGACCGACAACGCCTTTCTGGGGATCATCGCCGTCGGCATGACCTTCGTGATCCTCTCCGGCGGGATCGACCTCTCCGTCGGGTCGGTCATCGCCTTTACCGGCGTCTTTCTGGCAAAAGCGATTGGTTACTGGGGGATCTCCCCGCTGCTGGCCTTCCCGCTGGTGCTGGCGATGGGCTGCGCCTTTGGTGCCTTTATGGGGCTGCTGATCGACGCCCTGAAAATTCCGGCATTCATTATCACCCTCGCCGGGATGTTCTTCCTGCGCGGCGTCAGCTATCTGGTGTCGGAGGAGTCGATCCCGATTAACCATCCGGTGTACGACACCCTCTCCAGCCTGGCGTGGAAAATCCCCGGCGGCGGCCGTCTGAGTATTCTCGGTTTGGTGATGCTGGGCGTGGTGGTGATCGGTATTTTCCTCGCTCACCGCACCCGCTTCGGCAACGAAGTGTATGCCATCGGCGGCAACGCCACCTCGGCGAACCTGATGGGGATCTCCACCCGCAGCACCACCATCCGGATCTACATGCTCTCTACCGGGCTGGCGACGCTGGCGGGGATTGTCTTCTCCATCTATACCCAGGCGGGCTACGCCCTCGCAGGGGTTGGCGTGGAGCTGGACGCAATTGCCTCGGTGGTGATTGGCGGCACGCTGCTCAGCGGCGGGGTCGGCACGGTGCTGGGCACGCTGTTCGGGGTGGCGATCCAGGGGCTGATCCAGACCTATATCAACTTCGACGGCACGCTCAGCTCGTGGTGGACCAAGATTGCGATTGGCATTCTGCTGTTCATCTTTATCGCCCTGCAGCGCGGCCTGACCGTACTCTGGGAGAACCGCCAGAGCTCGCCTGTCACCCGGGTGAGTACCACATCAAGCAAGGGATAACTCCCTGAATTTGCGTAAAGTCTAAATCTTTTCCGGTAGCGGCCGATAACCCTTAATTCTGTCCAGATTTATCTCGCTACCGGAAATTACATCATGCTTAAAACGCTATCGATTCGTACCGGCTTGCTTTCATTACTGGCCGTCATGACCCTCCTGCTGCTGCTCGTCAGCGGTATTGGCATTTATGCCCTCACGCAGAGTTCCTCCTCCCTGCAGCGCATTAATCACCTCCAGGGTGAACAGCTGGTGCAGCTCAATTCGGGCTACACCCTGATTTTGCGCGCGCGCAACGAGGCGGGGCAGGCCGTCCGCATGATGGAGGTGGGCCTGCTGGATGATGCCGCCAAATCGGTGAAGAACATCAATGACGAAATCAAACAGGCGCAAGCCACGCTGAAAAGCGTGATCGATGGCGGCGTGAACGATCCCGAAGGGGAGCAGTTGCTGAAGAAGGTGGCGGAGAGCCTGGCGGCATACAACGCCCAGGGGATTGTGCCGATGCAGAACGCCCTGAATGCGCAGAATGCGGATGACTATTACGATCTGCTGGAGAACCGTCTGGTGCCGGTGGCGCGTCAGTTTGACAACGACATGCAGGCCTTCCAGATCTGGAGCGACGCCCGGGGCAAAGCCGAAGTCGCCGCGGTGCAGGCGAGTAAAGACCGGGTGATGATGCTGATTATCGTCGCCGCGCTGCTGACCGCCGGCATTATCGTGCTGGCCTGGCTGGCGCTGCGCCATATGCTGCTCAAGCCACTCTCTGCCTCAATCGCCCAGCTTGAACACGTGGCCGCCGGGGATCTGACCCACGCCCTGACCCGCCCCGCCAGCCAGGAGTTTAACCGCCTCAATGCCGCCATCGAGAAGATGCGCCAGTCGCTGATGGGCTCGGTGCTGCGGGTGCGCGACGCCAGCTCGCAAATCGACACCGGCAGCCGGGAGCTGACCGCAGGCAACATGCACCTTGCCCAGCGGACCGAATCCACCGCCACTTCCCTTGAGCAGACTGCCGCCAGCATGGAAGAGCTCACCGCCACGGTGAAACAGAACGCCCACAACGCCGAGCAGGCGCATCAGGTGGCGAAGACGATGTCCGATACTGCCGACCGCGGCAGCGAAATGGTGTGCTACGTGATTGAGAAGATGCGCGACATCTCCGGCAGCGCCGACCGCATCGCCGACATTCTCAGCGTCATTGACGGCATTGCCTTCCAGACCAATATTCTGGCGCTGAACGCCTCGGTCGAGGCCGCCCGCGCGGGTGAGCAGGGGCGCGGTTTTGCGGTCGTCGCCGGGGAAGTGCGTATCCTCGCCAGCCGCAGCGCCGATGCGGCAAAAGAGATCCGCACCCTGATTAGCGATTCACAGGCACACGTCAGCGAAGGCAGCGAGCTGGCCCAGCAGGCGGGTGAAACGATGGACGAGATCGCGACCGAGGTGATGCGCATGACCCGCCTGATGCGTGAGATCGCCAACGCGTCGCACGAACAGAGTCGCGGTATTGAGCAGGTGAATATCGCGGTCAATCAGATGGATGAAACCGCGCAGCAAAACGCGGCGCTGGTCCAGCAATCGTCGGCCGCGACGCGCTCGCTGGAAGAACAATCCCGCGAGCTCATCGAGGCGATGTCATCGTTTAAGCTGTCGTTACAGCAGGCGTAGCCTTATCACGTTCCGGCGCCGCTGGCGTCGGGACGCTCTCCGCGTTCTCCGGTGTGCTGGCGATATGATCGTGAATTGAAGCCAGCAGCTTTTCCATCTCGGCGGTGAGCTTCAGCGCGTGTGGCGTTGGCTCCAGGAACAGCCCCTTGCGGGTAAACAGCGGCTCATTAAACAGCATACCAAAGCGTTTCAGCGCCAGGCTCACGGCGGGCCTGGACATATCAAGACGTAAAGAGGCTTTGGCCATGCTCCCGCATCTGACGACTTCAATAAATACCGGAATAAGATTGAGATCGATTCCAGTGGATGAGCGAGAGTAGTTTTTCATTTCTGCTGATTCCCGTTGAACACTATTTGAACGCCGTAATGATGACGGATAGCGCCGGAGGGTTACAGCAGCATTTTTATATAGTGTTATACCGACACAGGTATAAATCTTTGGAAAAACAAAAGGGCCTGGCGGCCCTTTTGGTCAAACTCAGGCGTCCGGGTATTCGCGGATCAAACGTTCGACGTCTTCAACCATATGATCGTTGCCGACGAAGAACGAGCGGCGCTGGTGCAGGCTTTCAGGAATGATATCCATAATCCGCTCTTTGCCGTCGCTGGCTTTACCACCCGCCTGCTCGGCGAGGAAGGCCATCGGGTTGCACTCGTACAGCAGGCGCAGCTTGCCTTCCGGGTGGCTGGCGGTGCTTGGGTAGAGGTAGATACCGCCCTTCAGCAGGTTGCGGTGGAAATCCGCCACCAGGGAGCCGATATAGCGCGAGGTATAAGGGCGCTGGGTGGCTTTATCCTCTTCCTGGCAGAATTTAATGTACTTCTTCACGCCCGACGGGAATTTAATGTAGTTCCCTTCGTTGATGGAGTAAGTGCTGCCTTTCTGCGGATAGCGCATGCGCTCCTGGCACAGGCAGAACACGCCCAGCGACGGATCGTAGGTAAAGGCGTGCACGCCGCAGCCGGTGGTGTAGACCAGCATGGTGGAGGAGCCGTAAACCACATAGCCCGCAGCAACCTGCTTGTTGCCCGGCTGCAGGAAATCTTCTTCGGTTACCGGCGTGCCGACAGGGGTAACGCGACGGTAAATGGAGAAGATCGTGCCGACAGAGACGTTAACGTCGATGTTGGAGGAGCCATCCAGCGGATCCATCAGTACGACATACTTCGCGTGTTCACACCCTTCAAAGACGACGATTTCATCTTCTTCTTCCGAGGCGATCCCCGCAACGATGTCGCGTGCGCGCAGTGCAGCTTTCAGTTTTTCGTTCGCGAACAGATCGAGTTTCTGTTGAACTTCGCCCTGCACGTTCTCAGCACCGCTGGCACCCAGGATATCGACCAGACCGGCCTTGTTGATATCGCGATGGATGATCTTGGCGCCCAGCTTTATTGCCGACAACAAAGCAGTGAGCTCACCGGTAGCATGCGAGAACTCGTGCTGCTTTTCGACAATAAATTCACCTAACGTTTTCATAACACTTTCCCTGCATTGGATGTTGAGTAAAGTTGTTGATGCCCAACAATCTTAACAAACTTTCAAATAGTGTCGCAGAGGTGAATCGCGCCAGCTTGCTACAGATTTTCCTGAAATGCGTTTCTCTGCTGCTGACATATGCGTAAAATGTGCGCCACATTGAAGAAGGATAGTGACGTATGCGCATTCATATATTGGGGATTTGTGGCACTTTCATGGGCGGCCTGGCTATGCTGGCGCGCGCTCTTGGCCATGAGGTGACAGGTTCGGACGCCAATGTGTATCCGCCGATGAGCACGCTGCTGGAAAACCAGGGCATCGATTTGATTCAGGGTTACGACGCCAGCCAGCTGGAGCCGCAGCCGGATCTGGTGATCATCGGTAACGCCATGACCCGTGGTAATCCCTGCGTAGAAGCCGTGCTGGAAAGGAATATTCCCTACATGTCAGGCCCGCAGTGGCTGCATGATTTTGTCCTGCGCGATCGCTGGGTTGTTGCTGTTGCGGGGACGCACGGTAAAACCACCACCGCCGGAATGGCGACCTGGATCCTCGAAGCCTGTGGCTACAAGCCGGGCTTTGTGATCGGCGGCGTACCGGGTAATTTCGACGTCTCTGCCCGCCTGGGCGAGAGCCCGTTCTTTGTCATTGAAGCAGACGAATACGACTGCGCGTTCTTTGATAAACGCTCCAAATTTGTCCACTACTGCCCGCGCACGCTGATCCTCAACAACCTTGAGTTCGATCACGCGGACATTTTTGACGACCTGAAAGCGATCCAGAAACAGTTCCACCACCTGGTGCGCATCGTGCCGGGTCAGGGGCGGATCATCCTGCCGGAAAACGACATCAACCTGAAGCAGACCATGGCGATGGGTTGCTGGAGCGAGCAGGAACTGGTGGGCGAGCAGGGCCACTGGCAGGCGAAAAAGCTGACCAACGATGCCTCCCAGTGGGAAGTGCTGCTGGATGGCGAAAAGGTCGGGGAAGTGAACTGGGCGCTGGTGGGCGAACACAACATGCATAACGGCCTGATGGCGATTGCCGCTGCCCGTCATGTGGGCGTGCTGCCTGCCGATGCGGCCAATGCGCTGGGCTCCTTTATCAACGCCCGTCGCCGTCTTGAGCTGCGCGGCGAAGCTAATGGCGTCACGGTGTATGACGATTTTGCCCATCACCCGACCGCGATCCTGGCGACCCTGGCTGCCCTGCGCGGCAAAGTGGGCGGCACGGCACGCATCCTGGCCGTACTGGAACCGCGCTCAAACACCATGAAAATGGGCGTCTGCAAAGACGATCTGGCGCCTTCTCTGGGCCGTGCGGATGAGGTCTTCCTCCTGCAGCCGCAGCACATTCCGTGGCAGGTGGCGGAAGTGGCCGAAGCCTGCGTCCAGCCAGCGCACTGGAGCGCCGATGTGGATACCTTAGCGGAGATGGTGGTGAAGACCGCGCAGCCGGGCGATCACATTCTGGTGATGAGCAACGGCGGGTTTGGTGGGATCCATCAGAAGCTGCTGGACGGTCTGGCGAAGAAAGCACAGGCCGCAGAGTAATAAAAAAGCCCGGTGGCGCTAGCGCTTACCGGGCCTACATTTCGCACGACCTTGTAGGCCGGATAAGGCGTTTACGCCGCCATCCGGCAAACAACGGGCAGGGGATTAACCTTCCGCTTCCGCCAGCTCGCGCAGATACTGGAAAATCAGACGCGCAGATTTCGGCGGCTTGTTTCCCTCTTTCTCTTTCTTCGCGTTGCGGATAAGCGTTCGCAGCTGCTGGCGGTCGGCGTCCGGCCACAGATTCAGCACTTCTGCCAGGGCATCATCACCATTATCAATAAGGCGATCGCGGATCTGCTCCAGCTTATGGAACAGCGCAACCTGCTGGTTGTGGCGGTTTTTCAGCTTATCCAGCGCCTGGCGGATCGGATCCACATCGCGCTGACGCAGCAATTTACCAATCAACTGAAGCTGGCGACGGCGGCCCTCTTTCTTGATGCGTTGTGCCAGTTCGATGGCGGCACGCAGATCGGGATCGAGCGGGATTTTGTCCAGCGCGTTTTTACCCAGCTCTACCATTTCCGCACCAAGCTGTTTTAACTCTTCGGCGTCGCGTTTAATTTCACTTTTACTGACCCAGATGATCTCATCATCTTCGTCTTCGATGTCATCACCGGGAACGTCGTCGAGCCAGTCTTCGGGCTGCTTAGTCATGTCAGGCTCCTTAAAAAAAGAGGCTAATGTTACCAGTTTAGACGCGTACTGAGAAACGGTTCTCTGTTAGACTTCAGCTAACTACACCTTACATTATGGCATTTACGATGAAAGTGATCTCACAAGTTGCAGCGCAGCGTAAAGCACTGGAAGAGGCCGTCTCCATGGCCCTGGAGCTGGCGTCAGCGAAATCCGACGGGGCAGAAGTCGCCGTCAGCAAGACCACCGGCCTGAGCGTCAGCACCCGCTATGGTGAAGTGGAAACCGTTGAATTTAATAGCGATGGCGCGTTAGGGATTACTGTTTATCACCAGAACCGTAAAGGCAGCGCCTCCTCGACCGACTTAAGTCCGGACGCTATTGCCCGCACCGTGCAGGCGGCGCTGGATATCGCCAGCTACACCTCCCCAGACCCTTACGCTGGCGTCGCGGACAAAGAATTGCTGGCTTTCGAGGCCCCGGATCTGGATCTGTTCCACCCGGCGGAAGTGACCCCGGACGAAGCCATTGAGTTTGCGGCCCGCGCGGAACAGGCCTCCCTTAACGCCGATAAGCGCATCACCAACACCGAAGGCGGCAGCTTTAATAGCCACTACGGCATCAAAGTCTTCGGCAACAGCCACGGCATGCTGCAGGGCTACAGCTCAACCCGTCACTCGCTCTCCAGCTGCGTGATTGCGGAAGAGAACGGCGACATGGAGCGCGACTACGCCTACACCATTGGCCGCGCGATGGGCGATCTGCAGTCGCCTGAGTGGGTTGGGATGGAGTGCGCAAAACGCACATTATCCCGCCTCGCTCCGCGAAAACTGTCTACCATGAAAGCACCGGTGATCTTCGCCAATGAAGTGGCGACCGGGCTGTTCGGACATCTGGTGGGTGCCATTGCGGGTGGAGCGGTGTACCGTAAATCTACCTTCCTCCTCGATGCGCTGGGCACGCAGATCCTGCCGGAGTGGCTGACCATTGAAGAGCATCCGCACCTGCTGAAAGGGCTGGCCTCCACGCCGTTCGACAGCGAAGGCGTGCGCACGGAACGTCGCGATATCATCAAAGACGGCATCCTGACTCAGTGGCTGCTGACCAGCTACTCCGCGCGCAAACTGGGGCTTAAGAGCACCGGCCATGCGGGCGGGATCCACAACTGGCGCATTCCGGGCCGTGGCCTGGGCTTTGAGCAGATGCTTAAAGAGATGGGCACCGGGCTGGTGGTGACCGAGTTGATGGGCCAGGGCGTCAGCGGCGTGACCGGCGACTACTCGCGCGGGGCGTCTGGCTTCTGGGTGGAAAACGGTGAGATTCAGTATCCGGTGAGCGAAATTACCATTGCCGGTAACTTAAAGGATATGTGGCGCAATATCGTGACCGTGGGCAACGATATCGAGACGCGCAGTAATATTCAGTGCGGATCCGTACTGTTACCGGAGATGAAGATCGCCGGTCAGTAACATTCAAGCGCACTCCGGTGCGCTTTTTTTTGATAATAAAAAAGGAAGTGAGCAATGCGTAAAACCCTGTTAGCTATCCTCGCAGCGTCATCGCTGGTAATGAGTACGTCGGTCTTTGCCGACCTGGAAGACAATATGGACACCCTCAGCGAAAACCTGAAGGTGGTGCAAAAAACCGATAATGCCGGAGAGATGAAAGAGGCGTTAACCAAAATGCGTACCGCGGCGGTGGATGCGCAGAAAGAGACCCCGCCGAAGCTGGAAGGCAAAGCGGAAGACAGCCCGGAGATGAAAGATTTCCGCCACGGCCTTGAGACGCTGGTCGGCCAGATCGACGGCGCGCTGAAGCTGGCGAACGAAGGAAAAGTGAAAGAGGCCCAGGCGGCAGCCGACGGGTTTGTCACCACGCGCAATACCTATCACAAAAAATACCGTTAATGGGTGCCTGAGCCTTACGCCCTGTCCCCGTGTGCGGAGGCGCACTAAACGCCTCCGCCTGTTTGCTCCTACGATCCGGAGCGACACTCCATTTGCGCAATCACTTCAAGCGAACCGTTTCGAAAACGGATCTCGCACAGCGTTTTCCGCGTCACCAGAGTTAAGATGATTATCGTCAAAGAAATAATCATCAAAACCCCGATACTGGGATCTCTGCGTTTCATGGATGCCTCCTTGCTTTAAAAGCGGGCGAGGTAGCGAACTCCACGTGGTTGGACGTGTCGTTTCGAGCCCCCGCCCTGATTTTTAGTCAGGCGGGGCTTTCCACTTTCCGTCCCATGCAAGAGACGGTCAGTCTCAAGCACCCACGGCCACTCTACCCAATCCGCATAAGAAAACCTTATCCAGCTCACATTTCTACGAGTCTGCTCGTAAACTTTTTCACTTCCAGACCGCCGTATTCGCCGTTCAGATGCGTGATATTCGTCACGTAAATCCAGTTCAAAATCATTATTCAGAGCAATTATGTGGCACAGATCACTGGTGCCGCTCTCCTTTCCACTTCGAAGTGGAAAACAACTCGCTACAAACCCATAACAGCCGGCGTTAGTTTTATCCCAGAGCCAATAACGGGGTAAGACGAGTGATTAACGGAACGGTAATAAACGACACTGGAGACCAGGCGGCACAAACTGAACAGCTCGCCGACAGCATGCTCAGGCAGACTTTCGCGCTGCTTAGTCATCACAACATTATCCCCAATGCCGTTCAGGAGCAGATGCTGACCTCCCACGTTCGCGCCATGGCGCACCGGTCAGTTACCGGCGAACCCTTGCCGGAGGTCGAAGCTGACCTGTTTGACGAAATTTCACCAGAATCCATGCGGCTTGCCCGTGAAGTGGTCGCGCAGTTTGGCAATCTTCCTGATGAAGAGGCCTGGCTGCTCTCCGTTCACTTCGAAGTCGCAAAAGACAACCTTTAAGGAGCACATCATGGAACAAATTACAGTTGTCATCGGCGATCGCCTGGGCAAAGGCCAGAAGGTTGCAGCAGGGGTTGAAAAAGCAGGTGGCCGCGCGGTCGTGGTGCCTGGCATGGCGGCGGATATGAAGCTCGGCGACGTGATGAAAGCGGAAAACGCCACCTTCGGCATCTCCTTCTGCGGCAGCGGCGGCGCGGGTGCTATCACCGCCCAGACCAAATATGGCTACAAAGCGAAGTACGGCATGCGTTCGGTGGAAGAGGGCGTGACCGCCATCAACGAAGGCTGCAACGTGCTGGGCTTTGGCTTTATGGATAAAGAAGAGCTGGGCGAGCGTCTGGTTCAGGCGTGGCAGAAGAAGCACGGCGCATAAGCATGAAAGAACAGTTCACCACCACGGTGAGAGTGAAAGGCAAAGGTGACGTCAAAGCGCGCGCCTTTGCCGACGCGCTGAACCACGTTCAGGCCGCGGTGATGAAAGCATCGCCGCATATCTTACTGCGTATTGAGCCACAGGATGTGCAGGTTGTTCAGGCGCAAGAAGCGGTGCGTAAAGAGGCGTTTCTGTTCTTCTTTTTGCGCCGGGAAAGACGCACCTACAGCGTGGAGCTGGACGTGACCGTCAACGTGACTGCCATCAATCTCGACCAGGTGGACTTTGTCACGCAACGCTGATTCTTACTAATAGGGCAGACTAATGTTCCTGATAATTTTAATAAAATCGCTCATCATCGGCGGCCTGGTTGGCGTCGGCGTTGGTGCCGGGGCTGCACGCATGTTTCATGCGCCTACCACACAAGGTATGGGCGCGTTTCGTACGTTGGGGGAGCTGAACTCCTGTGAAGGGGATCCGGCGTCCCACTTCTCCTTTGGGTTAGGCTTCTTCTTTAACGCCTGGGCGTCGTCAGTGGCGGCGGGTTCCTTCACCCAGGACGTAGACCATCGCATCATCCCTAACTGGGGTGCTGCGGCGTTGATGATCAAAAACCGCAACGTCGGCGAGACGCTGCACGATCCCCGCAAAATGGCAATTGCCTGCGGCGTGATCGGCATGATTGTCGTCACCTTCCTGAACCTTACCGCCTCGTCCGTTCCGGCCGCGCTGCAGGTAACCGCCGTTAAGGTGCTGGTGCCGGCGGCTAACCTGCTGGTCAACACCGTGATGCCGGTGATCTTCTGGCTGGCGGCCATCGACGCGGGCAAAAAATCGGGCTTCTGGGCCACCGTCTTTGGCGGCGCGGCGCAGCTGATTATGGGTAACGCCGTACCGGGTCTGGTGCTGGGCATCCTGATCGGCAAGGGCGTGGAAGAGAGCGGCTGGAACCACGTCACCAAAGTGATGATGGCGGCCATCGTTCTGCTGTTCGTGCTGAGCGGTTTCTTCCGCGGCTTCGACATGAAGATGATTGAATCCTTCCATCTGACCGTGCCGAACTGGCTCGACATGATCCACAACTCGCTCAGCGGCAAGTAACAGGAGCCTCTAAATGGAACAAAATAAAGGTTTTTGGTATGCCGACTGGTCGTTCCCGATCTTCGTTGGCCTGCTCTCCTCCGGCGTGTTCGCCGGGACGCACATGTACTACCTCTACGGCATCGGTGCTTTTAACGAAGTGGCCTTCGTGGCGATGCTGAAAGCGGGCATCGATACCGGGGCTTACGGTGCGGTCGCGGCGTTCGGCGCCAGCTTCCTGTTCGCCCGTATTATCGAAGGTTCGCTGGTGGGGATCCTCGATATCGGTGGCGCGATCCAGACCGGCGTAGGCTTAGGCGTTCCGGCGCTGCTGCTGGGCGCGGGCATCATGTTCCCGGTGACCAACTTTGCCGCCTCGCTGGCAACCGGCCTGGTGATTGGCCTGGCGATTGGTTACGTCATCATCCTGGCGCGTAAGTTCACCATCAACCAGAGCAACTCCACCTACGGGGCAGACGTGATGATGGGGGCCGGTAACGCCTCCGGCCGCTTCCTCGGGCCGTTGATTATCCTCAGCGCGATGACCGCGTCGATTCCTATCGGCATTGGTTCGCTGGCGGGCGCACTGCTGTTCTATATCTGGCAGAAGCCGATCACCGGCGGCGCCATCCTCGGTGCAATGCTGTTGGGCTGGCTGTTCCCGGTCGCCCTTTAATACCCGCGGGCGCTCAGGCGCCCGACTTATCAGGAGAACCCCATGTTTGATTTACTCCTGCGCCGTGCGCGCCTCACCGACGATACCCTGACCGATATCGCCATTCAGGACGGGAAGATCGCGGCGACGGGCGACATCACCGATCCCGCCCACCGCACCGTTGAGCTCAACGGCGACACTTACGTCAGCGCAGGCTGGATCGACTCCCACGTCCACTGCTACCCGAACTCGCCGATTTACCACGACGAGCCGGACAGCGTCGGCATCGCCACCGGCGTCACCTCCGTGGTCGACGCGGGCAGCACCGGGGCGGACGACGTGGACGATTTCTACGCCATCACCCGCAAAGCCTCCACCGAGGTCTTTGCCCTGCTGAACATCTCCCGCGTGGGGCTGATTGCCCAGAACGAGCTGGCCAACATGGCCAACATCGACGCCGACGCGGTGAAGCAGGCGGTACAACGCCACCCGAATTTTATCGTCGGCCTGAAAGCGCGCATGAGCAGCAGCGTGGTGGGCGAGAACGGCATTACGCCGCTGGAGCGCGCCAAAACCATCCAGAAAGAGAACGGCGACCTGCCCCTGATGGTGCACATTGGCAATAACCCGCCGAACCTCGATGAGATTGCCGACCTGCTGAGTTCCGGCGACATCATTACCCACTGCTACAACGGCAAACCGAACCGCATTCTGACGCCATCCGGCGAACTGCGCGCCTCCATCACCTCCGCTCTGAAGCGCGGCGTGCGTCTGGACGTGGGCCACGGCACGGCGAGCTTCAGCTTTGAAGTGGCGAAACGCGCCATCGCGATGGGCATTCTGCCGCACACCATCAGCTCGGATATCTACTGCCGCAACCGCATCAACGGTCCGGTGGGCTCGCTGGCAAGCGTGATGTCGAAATTCCTCGCCATCGGCATGTCGCTGCCGCAGGTGATTGAGTGCGTGACCGCCAACGCCGCCGACGGCCTGCGCCTGGCGCAGAAAGGGCGTATTCAGCCGGGGCTCGATGCCGACCTGACGCTGTTCACCCTTAAGCGCCAGCCGACAGTGCTGGTGGATGCCGAAAACGACAGCCTGCAGGCTGAACACATTCTGGTGCCGCTTGCCGCGATCCGCGCGGGCAAGGGCTACATGACCGAACAAGGGAGCACGGAACATGCCTTCAATTTTTGAGAAATACAATTTAAAACAGGTGATTAACACCTCCGGACGCATGACCGCGCTCGGCGTCTCCACCCCGCGCCCGGAAGTGGTGCAGGCGGCAATGGACGGCATGAACCAGTACTTCGAGATGAAGGATCTGGTGAACAAAACCGGCGAATACATCGCGAAACTGCTGGATGTGGAAGGGGCGACCGTCGTCTCCTGCGCCTCGGCGGGCATCGCCCAGTCGGTGGCGGCCGTGCTGGTAAAAGACAGCGACTGGCTGCTGGAAAACCTGCACGTCACCCCGATTGAGAACAACGAGATCGTCCTGCCGAAGGGCCATAACGTCAACTTTGGCGCTCCGGTGGGCACTATGGTGGCGCTGGGCGGCGGCAAACTGGTGGAAGCGGGCTATGCCAACGAATGCTCCGCCGATCAGCTGGCGGCGGCGATCACTCCGCGCACGGCGGCGATCCTCTACATCAAATCTCACCACTGCGTGCAGAAGAGCATGCTCAGCGTGGAGCAGGCGGCCGTGGTGGCACGTAAGCACGACCTGCCGCTGATCGTCGATGCGGCGGCGGAAGAGGATCTGCATACCTACTACCGCTCCGGCGCGGACCTGGTAATTTACAGCGGCGCGAAGGCCATTGAAGGCCCAACCAGCGGCCTGGTGATCGGCAGGACCCAGTACGTGGAGTGGGTGAAGCGCCAGACGGCGGGCATTGGCCGCGCCATGAAGGTGGGCAAAGAGGGGATTCTCGGCCTGACCTGCGCCATCGAACACTACCTGACGGCCACCAAAGAGAGCGGTGCTGAGATGGTGGCGAAGATGACCCCGTTTATTGACGCGCTCAACACCCTGAACGGCGTGACCGCCCGCGTGGTGTGGGACAGCGCCGGTCGCGATATCGCCCGTACCGAAATCAAGTTCGACGAAGCCGCCACCGGCGTCGGCACCGGCGACCTGGTGCACGCCCTGAAGCAGGGCGAATACGCCATCTACTTCCGTGGCTACAAGGCCAACGAAGGGATCATCGAAGCGGACGTGCGCAGCGTCAGCGCCGACCAACTGAATATTGTCTATCGCCGCATCAGCGAAGTATTAGGCCAGGAGAAAAAGGCATGAAACTGACCCCCAATTTTTACCGTGACCGCGTCTGCCTGAACGTGCTGGCCGGATCGAAAGCCAATGCCAGCGCCATCTATGAGGCGGCAGAAGGCCATGTGCTGGTGGGCGTGCTCTCCAAAAACTACCCGGACGTCGACAGCGCCGTGGCCGATATGCGCGAGTATGCCGCGCTTATTGATAACGCGCTCTCCGTGGGCCTGGGGGCTGGCGACCCGAACCAGTCGGCGATGGTGAGCGAAATCTCCCGCCAGGTACAGCCGCAGCACGTCAACCAGGTCTTTACCGGCGTGGCGACCAGCCGCGCGCTGCTGGGGCAGAGCGAGTCCGTGGTCAACGGTCTGGTCTCGCCGACCGGCACCGTCGGCATGGTGAAAATCTCCACCGGCCCGCTGAGCAGCGCGTCGCCGGACGGCATTGTCCCGGTGGAAACGGCGATTGCCCTGCTGAAGGATTTCGGCGGCAGCTCGATCAAATACTTCCCGATGGGCGGCCTGAAGTGTCGTGACGAATACAAAGCGGTGGCGGAAGCCTGCGCCCGTCACGATTTCTGGCTGGAGCCGACCGGCGGCATCGATCTGGAAAACTATGAAGAGATCCTCCAGATCGCCCTGGATGCGGGTGTGAGCAAGATCATCCCGCATATCTACAGTTCGATCATCGACAAAGCCAGCGGCGACACGCGTCCGGAAGACGTGCGCACGCTGCTGGAAATGACGAAGAAACTGGTTAAGTAATAAAAACCACCCCTCACCCCAGCGGTGTAATCATCCCCTCTCCCCTATGGGGAGAGGGTCAGGGTGAGGGGAGTAAAAAATCTCAGGATCCCCATGCACACCCAACATCAGCAGTACGCCTGGGTCGGCACCTACCATCCCCACGGCGAAGGCTTATACCGCTTTACCCTCGACCCCATCACCGGCGCGCTCAGCAACAAAACCCTGGCGCATACCCTGACAAACGCCGCGCAGCTGGCTATTGCGCCGGATGGCAATACGCTCTATCTGGCAAGCGAAGTAGAGCAGGGCGTTGTTCAGGCGCTGCGTATTGATGACGCCGGAGAATTGCATCTGCTGAACGAGGTGGCGTCCGGCGGCGCAGGCCCGGTATCCCTGTCGTTGACCCCTACCGGACGTTACCTGCTGGTGGCGAACTACGGGAGCGGGTCGGTGGCCGTTCTGCCGGTGAAGGCAGATGGCAGCCTGAGTGAGGCCAGCGACGTTCATCTGCATCGGGGCGAACCGGGTGTGGCAAAACCGGAAGCCGCCGTGGAGGGCAGTTTTGCCATCAGCGGGCATAGCGGCCCGCATGCCCACATGATCGCCGCCGATCCGCGCGGGAAGTTCGTTTTTTCTACCGATCTGGGGCTGGATCGTATTTATCAGTACCGTTTTGACGATCAAAGCGGAACGCTGATCCCGAACGATCCGCCGTTTATCAGCGCCTCCTCGAAAGGGGCAGGGCCGCGCCATTTCGTCTTTACGCCAAAAGGTGATGCCCTGTGGCTGATTAACGAAGAGGCGTCTACGCTGACCCATTATGTGCTGGATAACAGCGGCAGGCTGAAAGAGGGTAAAACGGTCTCCGCGCTGCCGGCAGGTTACAAAGGCACCAGTTTTGCCGCCGGGCTGGCATTAAGCACCGATGGAAAACAGCTCTATGTCGCTAACCGTTTGCATAACAGCATCGGGCACTTTACCGTAACGGCGGACGGCATCCTGACCCATCAGGACGATGTCTGGACGCGGGGCGATTACCCGCGCACCCTGACGCTGGATAAAGAGGGACGCTGGCTGTACGTCATGAACCAGCGCAGCGACAACATCACCCGTTTTCGCGTGGCGCAGGACGGCAGGCTGAGCTTTGAGCCAGACTACACCCCGGTAGGCAGTCCATCCCAGATGGTCATTTCACCCTGAGCAGTAAGAGGACAACCCCGTGCGATTTCCCAACCAACGTTTAGCGCAACTGTTCGAGATGTTGCAAAACGAAACGCTGCCGCAGGATGAACTGGCGCAGCGGTTGTCGGTATCCACGCGTACCGTCCGGGCGGACATTTCCGCGCTCAACGCGCTGCTGGCGGGGAACGGGGCGCAGTTTATCCTCAGCCGCGGGAACGGCTACCAGCTGAAGATCGACGATCCGGCGCGCTATCAGCTGCTGCAGGATTCCCACCCACGGATGCTGCGTATTCCGCGCACCGGCCCGGAACGGGTGCACTACCTGGTGGTGCGTTTTCTCACCTCGGCGTTCTCCCTCAAGCTGGAAGATCTGGCCGACGAGTGGTTCGTCAGCCGCGCTACGCTGCAGAGCGATATGGCGGAGGTGCGGGAGTGGTTTCACCGCTACCGCCTGACCCTGGAGACCCGTCCGCGTCACGGCATGAAGCTGTTTGGCAGCGAGATGGCGATCCGCGCCTGCCTGACCGATCTGCTGTGGCAGCTGGCGCAGCAGGACAATCTCAACCCGCTGGTGACGGAAGTGGCGCTGAATGCGGGCGTGCCGGAGCAGCTCGCCGCCGTCCTGCATGAGACCTTTACCCGCCATCACATTCGCCTCACCGATGAGGGGGAGCTGTTTTTACGCCTCTACGGCGCGGTGACGGTGCGACGCATCAGCGAAGGCTATCCGCTGCCGGAATTTAACGCCGAAGAGGTGGCCGAGAACGTGCGCGACGCCGCGCGGGATATCGCCAGCGCCATCGCCCGGCTGGCAGATAAAACGCTGGCACCGTCGGAAGTGACCTGGCTGGGGGTGCATATCGCCGCGCGCCAGGTGCAGGAGATCTCCCCCAGCGCCATCAACGCCGATGATGAAGAGGCGCTGGTGAACTACATCCTGCGCTATATCAACACCCACTATAACTACAACCTGCTCGACGACGCCCAGCTGCACGCGGATCTGCTGACCCACATTAAGACCATGATTACCCGGGTGCGCTACCAGATCATGATCCCCAATCCGCTGCTGGATAACATTAAGCAGCACTACCCGATGGCCTGGGACATGACCCTCGCGGCGGTCTCCAGCTGGGGCAAATACACCCCGTATGCGATCAGCGAAAACGAGATTGGCTTCCTGGTGCTGCATATCGGCGTCGGGCTGGAGCGCCACTACAACATCGGCTATCAGCGCCAGCCGCGGGTAATGCTGGTGTGCGACGCGGGCAACGCCATGGTGCGGATGATCGAGGCGGTGTTGCAGCGCAAGTATCCGCAAATCGAGGTCACCCGCGTCCTGACGCTGCGGGAGTATGAGCAGTGCGAAAGCATCAGCGAAGATTTTGTCATTTCCACCGCGCGCGTCGGCGAAAAAGCCAAGCCGGTGGTGATGATCGCCCCGTTCCCGACCGACTATCAGCTGGAGCAGATTGGCAAGCTGGTGCTGGTGGACAGAACCCGCCCGTGGATGCTGGAGAAGTATTTCGACGCCAGCCACTTCCGCGTGATTGAAAAACCCATCGACCAGCAGACGCTGTTCCAGGAGCTGTGCGGCCAGCTGCAGGAGGAGGGGTTTGTGAACGCGGAGTTTCTCGACTCGGTGGTCGAGCGTGAGGCCATCGTCAGCACCCTGCTCGGCGACGGTATCGCCCTGCCGCACTCCCTTGGTTTGCTGGCGCAAAAGACCGTGGTTTACACCGTGCTGGCCCCACAGGGCATCCAGTGGGGGGATGAAACCGCGCACGTCATCTTCCTGCTCGCCATCAGCAAAAGCGAGTATGAAGAGGCAATGGCCATCTACGATATTTTCGTCACCTTCCTGCGCGAACGGGCGATGACCCGGCTGTGCGGCTGCCACGACTTTGCGGAATTTAAATCCGTGGCAATGGAGTGTTTGAGCCGGTTTTGAGCTCAACGCAAATGATGCACCACCTGGTTACTGCTGCCGCGCCAGATAAGCATCGGATCTTTCAGATCCTGCACGAACTTGCCGTCGATCAGCACGTTGATCAGATCCACCACCTGCAGCTGGGCGTCGTTCAGTTCGTCCAGCTTGTAGCCGGTCCACATCCAGATATCTTTTCCCGGGCACTCGGCGCGGATGCGCTGCACCAGTTTTAAGATATCCGGCACGTTTTGCGGATGCAGCGGATCGCCGCCGGATAACGAAATGCCCTGGCGTTTAATGCGCGTGTCGTTGAGATCGTCGATGATCCGCTGCTCCATCTCTGCGGTAAACGGCATCCCGGAGTTCAGCCGCCAGGTGCTTTTGTTATAACAGCCGGGGCATTCGTGGATGCAGCCCGAGACAAACAGGGTGCAGCGGGTGCCGGGGCCGTTGACGATGTCGACGTGGTAGTATTGGTGGTATCGCATAGAAGTCGTCCATAGAGTCGTGCGCGCTGAGACCCTCACCCCGGCCCTCTCCCTGAAAGGGAGAGGGAGAAAACCGGTGCCGGGCTCAACAATGTGCTCGATCGATCCCCTCTCCCCTATGGGGAGAGGGTTAGGGTGAGGGGATTACCCGATCTGCCCATTCCCTAAATGCTTAACCCGGCGCTTCACCTCTTCCTGCTTACCGGCGTTGAACGGACGGGCGTCCGGGCTACCCAGATAACCGCACACGCGGCGGGTCACGGAGACGCGGGCGGCGTCGTGGTTACCGCATTTCGGGCAGGTGAAGCCTTTGCTGGTGCATTCGAACTCACCGGTAAAGCCGCACTCGTAGCACTCGTCGATTGGCGTGTTGGTGCCGTAATAAGGCACGTGCTGATAGCTGTAATCCCACACGTCTTCCAGCGCCTTCAGGTTGTGCTGGATGTTCGGATATTCGCCGTAACAGATAAACCCGCCGCTCGCCACCGGTGGGTAGGCCGCTTCGAAATCGATCTTGTCGTACGGGTTCACCTTCTTCTCCACGTCGAGGTGGAAGCTGTTGGTGTAGTAGCCTTTATCGGTCACACCCTCCACCACGCCAAACTCGGCGGTATCCAGGCGGCAGAAGCGGTCGCACAGGTTTTCGCTCGGGGTGCTGTAGAGGCTGAAGCCGTAGCCGGTTTCGTCTTTCCACCGATCCACCGCGTCGCGAAGGCGCTGCACGATAGCTATGCCTTTCTCACGCAGGGCTTCGCTGTCATAGATGTGCTTGTCACCACAGAGCGCATTAATGGTTTCATGAATGCCGATATAGCCCAGCGAAATGGACGCCCGGCCATTCTTGAAGATCTCCGACACATCGTCGTCGGCTTTCAGACGCACGCCGCAGGCCCCTTCCATATACAGGATTGGCGCGACGCGGGCCTTGACCCCTTCCAGACGGGCTATACGGGTCATCAGCGCTTTACGCGCCAGCACCAGACGCTCGTCCAGCAGTTTCCAGAAGGCCGCTTCGTCGCCTTTGGCTTCCAGCGCGATGCGCGGCAGGTTGAGGCTGATGACGCCCAGGTTGTTACGCCCGTCGTGGATCTGCTCGCCGTTTTCATCTTCGTAGACGCCGAGGAAGCTGCGGCAGCCCATCGGGGTTTTGAACGAGCCGGTGACTTTCACCACCTGGTCATAGTTCAGAATGTCCGGGTACATGCGCTTGCTCGCGCACTCCAGCGCCAGCTGCTTGATGTCGTAGTTGGCATCGCCGAACTTGTGGTTCAGGCCGTCGCGGATGGCGAACACCAGCTTCGGGAACACCGCGGTTTTGCGGTTTTTGCCGAGGCCGGAGATACGGTTGCGCAGAATGGACTGCTGGATCAGGCGCGACTCCCAGCTGGTGCCCAGGCCAAAGCCAAAGGTGACAAACGGCGTCTGGCCGTTGGCGGTGTGCAGGGTGTTCACTTCGTATTCCAGCGACTGGAAGGCGTCGTAGCACTCTTTCTCGGTGCGGGAGCGGGCATAGCCGTCCGCATCCGGGATCTGCCACTCTTCTGCCACCTGACGGTGCTTGTCAAAGCTGGCGGTCACAAACGGGGCCAGCACTTCGTCGATACGGTTGATGGTGGTCCCGCCATAAATATGGCTGGCAACCTGGGCGATGATCTGCGCGGTTACCGCAGTGGCGGTAGAGATCGACTTTGGCGGCTCAATCTCGGCGTTGCCCATCTTAAAGCCGTGGGTCAGCATACCTTTCAGGTCGATCAGCATGCAGTTGAACATCGGGAAGAACGGTGAATAGTCGAGATCGTGATAGTGAATATCCCCGCGCTCGTGGGCCTGCACCACGTCGCGCGGCAGCAGGTGCTGACGGGCATAGTGTTTGGCGACGATACCCGCCAGCAGGTCGCGCTGGGTCGGGATCACCTTGCTGTCTTTGTTGGCGTTTTCGTTGAGCAGCGCGGAGTTGGTTTGTTCGACCAGGCCACGGATCTCCTGGTTCAGACGACCGCGTTTTTCACGTTCGATATCCCGGTCGTGACGGTATTCAATGTAGGCGCGCGCCAGCTGCTTGTACGGGCCAGACATCAGCTGGTTTTCCACCGCGGTCTGGATCTCGTTGATGTCGACCTTGCTGCGGTCATGCATCTGATTGCTGACGACTTCTGCGACGGTGGCGCAATAGTCTGCGTCATCGACTCCCGCTGCTTTAGCTGCACGCAGAATCGCTTCCTTGATGCGCTCTGATTTGAAAGGCACGTTACAGCCATCTCGTTTCATCACATGCGGTGTCATGATCACTCCATTTTAAGAACAGGTTATCCACAGAAGCAGGGAAAAGGGTCGGGGCCGTAACTGCCGACGCGCGCGCGATTTCTCCTGATATCGACCCTTTTTATCCACAAACTGGTGCAGTCTGGGTTGCAAAGTCTTGTGGCAATAATAGACGATGAATACAACATCTTGGGTCGGCGAGCATTCTAAGTTCTATATGTAGTGATTTGCATCAAACTTGT
Organism: Enterobacter sp. MF024; assembly: GCF_005843915.1. Taxonomy (NCBI): domain Bacteria; kingdom Pseudomonadati; phylum Pseudomonadota; class Gammaproteobacteria; order Enterobacterales; family Enterobacteriaceae; genus Enterobacter; species Enterobacter sp. MF024. The sequence goes on from NZ_VCBB01000006.1 coordinate 244,041, forward strand.
TTGCGATTTATTTGATTCAGGACAAGGTAAAAAACGAAGTGTACAGATGACGGGCGATCCGGGGTTTGTAAATTCTTCAAGCGCTAATCTGGTTGATTTTCCACCAAAAAAAGCGTGCGCCGGGCAAGGGTGCGCTGCCCGGCGGATAACATCAGTTTTGCAGCCACCACACCGCTTCAAAGGGACGCAGGGTCATGGCGCCAGGCTGCCGGGACACCTCGGCATAGTTGCTCATCGCCACCTGCCATTTGCCGTCCACCGAATGCGGCTGCCACGGCTGGCACTCGCGGCTCAGGTTCGCGACCACCATTAGCGTCTGGCCCTGCCAGTGACGGCGATAGCACCACAGCGACGGGTGATCCGGGAGCAGATCCTGGTAATCCCCCCAGGTCAGCACCGGCAGGGTTTTACGCAGCTGGATAAGCGCCTGGTAGGTGTAAAATACCGAGTCGGGATCGGCCAGCGCCGCGTCAACGTTGATCGCCTCTGCGTTATCGCCCAGCCCAATCCACGGCTCGCCGGTGGTGAATCCGGCGTTGGGGGAGGCATCCCACTGCATCGGCGTGCGGCTGTTATCCCGGGACTTACTTGCGAGGATCGCCAGCAGGTCGTCGGCATCCCGTCCCTGGTTGCGCAGTTCGGCGAACATGTTGTGGCTCTCCACGTCGCGATAATCGGTGATGCGGCTGAAGTGCGGGTTGGTCATGCCAATCTCTTCACCCTGGTAGATGTAGGGCGTGCCCTGCATCCCGTGCAGCACCATCGCCAGCATCTTCGCCGCCGGGACGCGGTACTCTCCCTCGTCGCCGAAGCGCGAGACGATGCGCGGCTGATCGTGGTTACACCAGAACAGCGCGTTCCACGCCCGGTTGTGCATCCCCTGCTGCCAGTGGCTGAACAGGCTTTTCAGCGCCACAAAGTCCGGCTTTGCCAGGGTCCACTTCTCGCCGTTGGGATAATCCACCTTCAGATGGTGGAAGTTAAAGGTCATCGACAGCTCGCGCCCGTCCAGCGCCGCGTACTGCTGGCAGTGTTCCAGGCTGGTAGAGGACATCTCGCCCACCGTCATCAGGTTGCGCGGGATGAAGACGTCCCGGCTCATCTCCTGCAGATAGTCGTGAATACGCGGCCCGTCGGTATAGAAGCGGCGACCGTCGCCGAACTCATCCTCCGGGAAGTCCTGATCTTTCGAAATCAGATTAATCACGTCGAGGCGCAGGCCGTCCACGCCGCGATCGGCCCAGAACTCGCACACCTTTTTCAGCTCGGCGCGCACCTCGGGGTTCTCCCAGTTCAGGTCCGCCTGTTCCGGGGCAAAAAGGTGCAGATAGTACTGCTCGCTCTCGGCATGCCAGCGCCAGGCGTTGCCGCCAAACTTGGAGCGCCAGTTATTAGGCGCCTGCTCCGGGGTGCCGTCGCGCCAGATATAGAACTCGCGGTACGGGCTTTGCGGGTTCAGCGACTCGCGGAACCACGCGTGCTGGGTGGAGGTGTGGTTAAACACCATATCCAGCACGATGCGCATTCCGCGGCGATGGGCTTCGGCCACCAGCTCGTCGAAGTCGTCCAGGGTGCCGTAGGCCGGATCGATGCTGACGTAGTTCGCCACGTCGTAGCCGTTATCCACCTGCGGAGAGATGTAGAATGGCGTCAGCCAGAGGGCGTCAACGCCGAGGGTTTTGAGGTAGTCGAGACGCGACGTCACGCCGCGCAGATCCCCGGTGCCGCGCCCGGTGGTGTCCTGGAAGCTCTTCGGGTAGATCTGATAGATGACGCCGTTTTGCCACCAGTGAGGAAGGGTATTCATCATGCGTTCCTGCAAATGCGAAGGGGGCGCAACTGCGCCCCGAAGAAGATTAAACCGCCTGTAACGCGCCCTGACGGTACTTGCGCTGATAGACAACGGTGGTCAGCGCCATCGGGACGATGATCGCCACGGCCATTGCCAGGGAGAACACCTGCCAGTAGGTCGGCTGGATGGAGAGGATGCCCGGCAGGCCGCCGACGCCAATGCCGTTGGCCATCACGCCGTTCAGTCCACACAGCAGGCCCGCCAGCCCGGAGCCGATCATGGCGCACAGCATCGGGAAGCGGTACTTCAGGTTGATACCGTACATCGCCGGTTCGGTGACCCCGAGGTAGGCGGAGATGGCCGCCGGTACCGAGATTTCACGCTCGTTATGCTTGCGGCTGACGATGATGATGCCGGTGACCGCCGAGGCCTGGGCAATGTTCGACAGGGCAATCAGCGGCCACACCGGGGTACCGCCGAGGCTCTGGATCATCTGCATATCAATGGCCAGGGTGGTCTGATGCACGCCGGTGATCACCAGCGGGGCATACAGGAAGCCAAACAGCGCGGCGCCAATCGGGGCGAAGCTGCCGGTCATCAGGTGACGCACCGCGTAAGCAACGCCGTCGCCAATCATGCGGCCAAACGGACCGATAAAGGCGTGGGCGAGGAACACCGCGAGGATCAGGGAGCAGACCGGCACCACCACCAGATAGAGGTAGTCCGGCACCATGCGCTTGAGGCGGGTTTCAATCATCCCCAGCGCCAGGCCAGCCAGCAGGGCCGGGATCACCTGCGCCTGATAGCCCACTTTGGCGATGGTAAACAGGCCGAAGTTCCACACCTCGGGCACCTGCTGTCCAAGTAAGTAAGCGTTCATTAACTGCGGAGAGACCAGCGTCACGCCCAGTACGATACCCAGGATCGGGGTACCGCCCATTTTGCGCACCGCCGACCAGCAGATGCCCACCGGCAGATAGAAGAAGATGGCCTCGCCAATCAGCCACAGGAAGTCATAGATGCTCTGCAGGGCCGGATACATCTGGGCCAGGGTTTTGCCGTCGCTCATCGGCACATCGCCAATCACGTTACGGAAGCCGAGGATCAGGCCTCCGCTGATCAGCGCCGGCAGCAGCGGGAAGAAAATCTCCGCGAAATGTGAAATGAGCTGTTCATGCCACTTCATGTTCTGGCGCGCCGCTTTCTTGGCCTGCTCTTTATCAGCCGAGGAGTGGCCGGTGGTCGCCAGCAGCGCCTTGTAGTAGTCGCCCACTTCGGTGCCGATCACGACCTGGAATTGTCCGGCGTTGGTGAAGCAGCCTTTTACCATCGACAGATCTTCGATGGCTTTCGGGTCGGCTTTGGCCGGGTCGTTTAACACAAAACGCAGGCGGGTAATGCAGTGGCTGACCGTGGCGATATTGTCACGTCCGCCAACCAGCAGGATCAGCTGGTCGATATCCGTTTGTTTTACTTTGCTCATCATGAAACCTCATGACACTCGTTCAGGGGGAGGAAGATAACTGGTGGCAAGCCTACTCTTAACCTCAATTAACGAAAATGGGAACGTTCCCGAAATCGGGCGAGGATCACAATAAAGCGTCTTTTGACGCTCAGGAAAGGGTGGCGGGAATGACGATCTGGCGTGGTTTGCTGCGGCCGTTAATCTGCTCAATCAGCTGCAGAGCGGCCTGGCGGCCGGAGTCGGCGTAGCCCGGATCGACGGTGATGATCTCCGGATGCAGGAACTTCATCAGCGGCGTGTTGCCCACGCTCGCCAGCTGCAGGCTGTCGATGCGCTGCTCTTGTAAGTACTTACTTGCACCCAGAGCCAGAGTATCCGTAGCGCAGACCAGCGCGGTGGTCTGCGGGGTCAGCACGTCGGCTACCTTCTCATAGCCCTGTTTCATCCCCAGACCGGGTAAGGCGGCGACCGCAGGCAGCGCGTGCTGTTTGCAGAATTCCAGATACGCAGCATGGCGGCGCTGGCCGGTGGTGACGTCGCTGTGGGGCACGCCAAGATAGCTGATATGGCGATGGCCGCTCTCATACAGGCACTGCATCAGAATGTGAATAGCCCCTTCATCGTCATAGCATACCGAGGCAAATCCGCGGGCATCGCGCGCCAGCAGCACCAGCGAGGACTGCCACGGGGTGAGCATCTCTTCACTGATGCCGGTAAAACCAAACAGCACCACGCCGTCGATATTGCGGCGCTTGAGCATCCCGAGATGCTCTTCCACCATCTGCGGCGAGAACTTACTCTCCATCATGATCGGATCGTAGCCCTGTTCGTAGAAGGCGGGCAGCATGGTCTGGACGGCCAGGTTTTCCGACAGCGAATCCAGACGGGTGACGATGATTGCCACCACCTTGTCGCTCTGGCCACGCATGGCGCGCGCCGAGCGGGAAGGGGAAAAACCGTGCTGATCCATTACCGCCTCGACGCGCTCGCGCGTGCGCTGGCTGACACCACTTTCGTTATTCAGCACCCGCGAGACGGTGGATTTACCCACGCCGCTCAGACGGGCAATGTCTTTAATGGTGAGGCGGTTCTGCATGCTTTATATCCTGTTATGCATCAATGAAATAATCAGTAAGCCTAAATCGGGTATGGCGATGTGCAATGGGCAATGTCTGGTTTACGTTTGGTTTAATGCCAGGGCGGTATCATACCGCCCGAATTGTCACTCACGGTATGGTTAAAACACTATACTGCGCGCCGACTTACCTTTTTTTACTTACCGGAGGCCGTATGGATCCCGATCCCACCCCTCTCCCGACAGGGAGAACCCTTTTACCCCGGTAAGTCTCTTCCTGCCTTACCGGATGCGTAAGGCAGTGACGTTTTATCCGTCCCTGCATAGTTGATATCGCCGCTCAGGCGTGGCTTTGTCACGTCTGATGGCAAGACTGCGCCCGTTTTTTACGGGTGCGGGGGACTTCGTATGTTCAAAAATTTCACCCAACAGCTGTTCACCCGGCTGAGCCGCCATCTGCCGCGTCGTCTGGTGCAGCGTGCGCCAATGGCAACCGGTAAAACCGATGCCGCTGTTCCCGGCGCGCTTGCCGCCCACTGCCTGCGGGTCGCCGCAATGAAAGAGAATGCGCTCTGGCACGCATTCGCCAGCCACCCGGAAGGGTTGAATGCCACAGAGGTGGGGATCGCCCGTGCCCGCCATGGCAAGAATGAAATCCCGGCGCAAAAACCGGCCCGCTGGTGGGTTCATCTGTGGACCTGCTACCGCAATCCTTTCAACCTGCTGCTGACGGTGCTGGGAGTTATCTCCTATGCCACCGAAGACCTGTTTGCCGCCGGGGTGATCGCCCTGATGGTGGGCATCTCCACGCTGCTGAACTTCATTCAGGAAGCCCGTTCAACCCGCGCGGCGGATGCCCTGAAGGCGATGGTCAGCAACACCGCCACCGTCCTGCGCACCCTCAACGACAAAGGCGAAAGCGGCTGGCAGGAGATACCCATCGATCAGCTGGTGCCAGGGGATCTGGTTAAGCTGGCGGCCGGGGACATGATCCCGGCGGACCTGCGTATCCTTCAGGCGCGCGACCTGTTCGTGGCGCAGGCCTCGCTGACCGGTGAATCCCTGCCGGTGGAGAAGGTGGCCCACAGCCGCGATCCGCAGCAGAGCAACCCGCTCGAGTGCGACACCCTGTGCTTTATGGGCACCACGGTGGTGAGCGGTACGGCGCAGGCGATGGTGATCGCGACAGGGGGCAACACCTGGTTTGGACAGCTGGCCGGGCGCGTCAGCGAGCAGGAGAGTGAGCCGAACGCCTTCCAGCAGGGGATTGGCCGCGTCAGCATGCTGCTGATCCGCTTTATGCTGGCGATGACCCCCATTGTGCTGCTGATTAATGGCTACACCAAAGGCGACTGGTGGGAAGCGGCGCTGTTTGCCCTCTCGGTGGCGGTGGGGCTCACCCCGGAGATGCTGCCGATGATTGTCACCTCGACCCTGGCGCGCGGGGCGGTAAAACTCTCGAAGCAAAAGGTGATCGTCAAACACCTCGACGCCATTCAGAACTTTGGCGCGATGGACATCCTCTGCACCGACAAAACCGGGACTCTGACCCAGGACAAGATCGTGCTGGAGCACCACACCGACGTTTCGGGCAAGATTTGCGAGCGGGTGCTGGAAACCGCGTGGCTGAACAGCCACTACCAGACCGGGCTGAAAAACCTGCTCGACGTTGCGGTGCTGGAAGGGGTGGACGAAGCTGCCGCCCGCACCCTCTCGACCCGCTGGCAGAAAGTGGATGAGATCCCCTTTGATTTCGAGCGTCGACGCATGTCGGTGGTGGTGAGTGAAGAGCAGGGCGTGCATCTGCTGATCTGCAAAGGGGCGCTGCAGGAGATCCTGAATGTCTCTACCCAGGTACGGCATCACGGCGAGATTGTCCCGCTGGACGAAAGCATGCTGCGGCGCATCCGGCGCGTGACCGACAACCTCAACCGCCAGGGGCTGCGCGTGGTGGCGGTGGCCAGCAAGTTTCTGCCGGCCCGCGAGGGCGATTACCAGCGCATCGATGAATCGGATCTGATCCTCGAGGGCTACATCGCCTTCCTCGATCCGCCGAAAGAGACCACGGCGCCAGCGTTAAAGGCGCTGAAAGAGAGCGGCATCACGGTGAAAATCCTCACCGGCGACAGCGAGCTGGTGGCGGCGAAAGTGTGCCGCGAAGTGGGCCTGGACGCGGGCGAGGTGGTGACGGGCAGCGAGATTGAAGCGCTGACTGACGACGCGCTGGCACTGCTCGCTAAGCGCACCACGCTGTTTGCGCGCCTGACGCCGATGCACAAAGAGCGCATCGTCACCCTGCTGAAGCGCGAGGGGCACGTGGTGGGCTTTATGGGGGATGGCATTAACGATGCCCCCGCGCTGCGAGCGGCGGATATCGGTATTTCGGTGGACGGGGCGGTGGATATCGCCCGGGAAGCGGCGGATATCATTCTGCTGGAGAAGAGCCTGATGGTGCTGGAAGAGGGGGTGATCGAAGGCCGCCGCACCTTCGCCAACATGCTCAAGTACATCAAAATGACCGCCAGCTCCAACTTCGGCAACGTCTTCAGCGTGCTGGTGGCGAGCGCGTTCCTGCCGTTCCTGCCGATGCTGCCGCTGCATCTGCTGATCCAGAACCTGATGTACGACATCTCCCAGGTGGCGATCCCGTTTGATAACGTCGACGAGGATCAGATCCAGAAGCCGCAGCGCTGGGACCCGGCAGAACTGGGCCGTTTCATGCTCTTTTTCGGCCCGATCAGCTCCATCTTTGACATTCTGACCTTCTGCCTGATGTGGTTTGTGTTCCACGCTAATACCCCGGAACAGCAGACCCTGTTCCAGTCCGGCTGGTTCGTGGTCGGGCTGCTGTCGCAAACGCTGATTGTGCATATGATCCGCACCCGCCGCATTCCGTTCCTCCAGAGCCGTGCCGCCTGGCCGCTGATCCTGATGACCGGCCTGGTGATGGTGCTCGGCATCGCGCTGCCGTTCTCGCCGCTGGCGGGCTATCTGCAACTGCAGGCGCTGCCGCTCAGCTACTTCCCGTGGCTGGTGGCGATCCTCGCCGGGTATATGGTGCTGACGCAGTTGGTGAAAGGATTCTATAGCCGCCGGTACGGGTGGCAGTGAAAAATCTACCCCTCACCCTAACCCTCTCCCCATAGGGGAGAGGGGACGATTACACCCTCGCCCCTTTGGGGAGAGGGCCGGGGTGAGGGGCTCCGTTTTCTCCCAAATTCAACAACCTGTGATCTCCGTCATCCGCCGTGCTTGACGCTAATTTGCGCACATGTTAACAGAATGTTTTGCCTTTTTTCGGCCCGTCAAATAAGGAACATTCATGTTACGGTACAGCCTCTTAACCGCCGGGCTTATGCTCGGCTTTTCCGCGTTTGCCGCCCCGGCAGGCGATCTCCCTCTGATGCCCTGGCCTGCGAAAGTGGAACGTCCTGCCACCCAGGGGGCGCTGGTCATCAACAATAATTTCCAGGTCAGCGTCGCCGGGGACGATCTCGGCGATGCGGTTGCCCGTCTGCGCCAGCGCGTGGCGCTGCAAACCGGCTGGACGCTCCAGCCTCAGGCGGATAAGCCGGAAAAACCGACCGTCACCATCGCCATCGCCCGTAAGGTGGCCCCGCTACCGAAACCGGACAGCGATGAAAGCTATAAGCTCACCGTCGACGCCAGCGGGGTTTCAATTGCCGCCAATACCCGTTTCGGCGCGCTGCGGGGGATGGAAACCCTGCTCCAGCTGATCCAGAACGGTTCAGAAAATACCTCTCTGCCATGGGTCGCCATTGAGGATGCCCCGCGCTTCCCGTGGCGCGGCCTGCTGCTCGACTCCGCCCGCCACTTTATTCCGCTGGATGACATCAAACGCCAGATCGACGGCATGGCGGCGGCGAAGCTCAACGTGCTGCACTGGCACTTAACCGACGATCAGGGCTGGCGATTTGCCTCGAAGCGCTACCCGAAACTGACCGAACTTGCCAGCGACGGGCTGTTCTACACCCAGGATCAGATGCGCGACGTGGTGCGCTACGCCACCGCGCGTGGCGTTCGCGTGGTGCCGGAAATTGACATGCCAGGCCATGCGTCGGCCATCGCCGTGGCCTATCCGGAGCTGATGAGCGCCCCGGGGCCGTACCAGATGGAGCGCCACTGGGGCGTGCTCAAGCCGGTAATGGATCCTACCAAAGAGGCCACCTACGCCTTTGCCGGGGCGATGATCGCCGAACTGGCGGCGATCTTCCCGGATCCCTATCTGCACATCGGCGGCGATGAGGTGGACGACACCCAGTGGAAAAATAACCCGGCCATCCAGCAGTTTATGCGCGACAACAAGCTGGCCGACAGCCACGCGCTGCAGGCGTACTTCAACCGCAAGCTGGAGACGATCCTCGAAAAAAACCAGCGCCAGATGGTGGGCTGGGATGAGATCTACCACCCGGATCTGCCGAAAAGCATTCTGATCCAGTCCTGGCAGGGGCAGGACGCGCTGGGTGAGGTGGCAAAAAAAGGCTACAAGGGGATCCTCTCGACGGGCTTTTACCTCGATCAGCCCCAGTACACGGCCTATCACTACCGCAATGAGATCGTGCCGCAGGGGCTGAACAATGTGGACGTCATTACCGACAGCGACAGCGCCCAGAGCTGGTCATTCACCCTGCCGCGCCTGAAGGGCAAGCCGGTGGAGGGCAGCTTCACGCTGGTGAAAGGCGAGGCGGGCTGGCGCGGCTTTATCGATTTCAGCGGCAAATCCCGGCGGGCGGTGCAGAATATCGAATGGCGCAGCGACAACCAGGTGAGCTTCACCGTGGACACCTGGATGGGGGAGACTCGTCCGGTGGTGACGGTGAAAGACGACAAGATCGACGGCTATTTCCTGCTCGGCAACAGCCGTTACCCGGTGACAGGCCAGCGGCTGGACGCGGTGCCGGAAGGGATCGCCCCGGCGGTGCCGGATGCCAGCCAGCAGGCCAATCTGCTGGGCGGCGAGGCGGCGCTGTGGGCGGAAAACGTCTCTGCGCCGGTGCTGGATATTAAGCTCTGGCCGCGGGCGTTTGCGGTGGCGGAGCGGCTGTGGTCGGCCCAGGAGGTGAACGATATCGACAACATGTACACCCGCCTGCAGGCGATGGACAGCTGGTCGACGGTATCGGTGGGGCTGCAGCAGCATGCCCGCCAGCAGGTGCAGTTCACGCGGCTCGGCAACACCACCGACACGCTGGCGCTGACGATCCTCGCCCAGGCGCTGGAGCCTGCGCAGTATTACACCCGTAACCATCTCAAGTTCCAGGCCGGGAATTACGATCTGTTTGAGCCGCTGAACCGCCTGGCCGACGCGCTATCGCCGGAGAGCAATACGGTGCGGCAGATGAACCACTGGGTGGAACGGCTGGTGAGCGATGCCGAAGACAGCGAAAGCGCGGAGTCGCTGCGCCATCTGTTTAGCCGCTGGCAGACCAACACTCCGGACGCGCTGGCGCTGGCTGAAAACAGCTATCAGCTGAAAGCGATCAAACCGGTGATTCAGACGGTGGATAAGCTGGCGACGATTGGGCTGCGCTTAACGGATCTGGTGGCGCGTCAGGGAACGCTGGATGATACGGAGATTGCGTCGATTCAGGGCGAGCTGGATAAAGCGGCGCAGATTCAGGATGAAGTGGTGATTGCGGCGGTGTATCCGCTGGAGAAACTGCTGCGCGCAACGCGCAATCAGTAAAAAAACGCCCGGTGGCGGCTTCGCCTTACCGGGCCTGGAAAACCTGCATAATTCTGCGGTCACGTAGGCCGGGCAAGCGAAGCGCCGCCCGGCACACAGACCGCACAATCCTCAACGTATTACTTCAGAGTCCACGCCATCTGCCAGTGAGAACCGACACCCGGTTCGAACTGGTTAGAGCCAGCGGAATACTGCACGCAGTAGCCGCTGTATGGCGCTTTCTTACACTGGTAAGTTTTGCCATTTTTCGGCTGCAGTACCACGGTGCCTGCCTTGTAGGAAGAGAGGTTCTGCGGGAAGGTATAGTCGTATTTACCCGCGGTATCGGATGACGCTTCGTTTTCCAGCATCATATCGATCACATCCTGGGCGAACAGCACGCCATCTTTGTTGGTGGCGAAGTATTTCAGCATGTGGTGGCCGGCAGTCACGTCAGTCAGGTTCATGGTCACGTCCTGGTTGGCGTTGTTCATGTCCTGCTTCAGGTAGCCTTTTTCCGCACCCGCGTGGTTTAACGCACTGGCTTCCAGGCTGACATCACCCTGGGTGTTCACGTGGAAGGTTACGGTTGCTGCGCCGTTCTTGATTTTGGAGAACTGCACGTTGGTGACGGCGATGTTTTCGCTCACCTGCGCCTGCTGCTCTTCATAGGAGATCGCTACGGATTTCAGCGTGCTGCCATCTTTCACATAGACGTTGTTCGCGCCGTGAACCGGGTTCACCACGCCGCTTTCGTCCTTCACACCGACACGGACATCGCTGTGCGCGGCGTTAATCGCCTGCGCCAGATCGAAGGACCACTGGCTTGCCTGACCCTGGGATGCAGAAGCCACGGTCAGTTCGGTACGCATGGAGGCGACTTCGCCGTTAGCATCGAAGAAGCGGGCAATGATTTTATCGCCTGCATTCACGTTATTCCCGGCGATCTGGCCGTCCAGGGTTTTCGTCCACTCGGATACCTGAGCCGGAGTCTCATCGTCAGGGATCACGTTGCCGCCGTTACCGAAATCAACGTCGATAGCCTGGTAGAAACTGTTAGTGGTATCTGCAATTTCCCATACCGCGTAAATAACCTGGTAGCCGGTACGCTGTGGCACGTTACAGGTCATATCCTGACGAACAGCTGGCGTCTGGCCATTACCGTTAACGGTACAGAATGGTGTGGATTCAAATTGATCGCGGGTCAGCGGTTTATTAGGATTCCAGTCTTGTTTAGTAATATACCAGCGCCAGTTGGTGGTTTTATGCGGAGCGGTGTGATACCAGGTAAATTTATTCGCACCCGCAGTAATAGGCGTTTTAGTCCAGGCGTTCATGCTCTGGCGATCGAGCTGGGAATACTGGGAGATACCGGCGCTGGCCAGCTGACCATCTGGCGGCAGTGCGCCAGTCGGGAAGCCAGATGTGCGTTCTACACTCTGTGGTTCATATTGTACAGAACCGCAATCGATATTCTTACCGAGCTTACACATATAGGCACGGCTGGCCGGAGTATCAACATAACCATGCGCTAAAGCCGATGAAGCAACCGTGAGTGTGGCAAGTGCCAACGCAATTTTAGACAGTTTCATTTTTATTCCATTAAAGAGGGGATTAATTATTTAGGCAGGGCTAGTCTCCTCTGGAATAAAAAATTAATCATTTCAGGCGGCGGCGAAAAATAACGGTGAAAATGCTTGAAGAATATTATTTGCTGTGTATTCAGAAAATAAAAAAGGCAGCCGAAGCTGCCTTTAACTTTTCAAAATCAATAATTAGCGGCGCACGGCGATCGCTTCGATTTCGATTTTCACGTCTTTTGGCAGACGCGCCACTTCCACGCAGGAGCGCGCCGGGAAGCTGGCGTTATGCTCGGTGAAGAAGGCTTCGTATGTAGCGTTAACGGTGGCGAAGTCGTTGAGATCTTTTACGAATACCGTTGTTTTAACGATATCGCCCACTTTCAGGCCAGCGGATTCGACGATCGCTTTGACGTTTTCCAGCGACTGACGCGCCTGAGCGGAGACGTCTTCCGGCACTTCACCGGTTTTTGGGTTTACCGGGATCTGGCCGGAGGTGATGATCATGCTGCCAAGATCAACGCCCTGAACGTATGGGCCGATTGCTGCAGGTGCATTTTCCGTCGCGAGTACTTTGGTCATGATTTCTCCTGAATAACAGCGTTATGAATGTCCCGGCCATTATAAAGAGCCGGGAAGGCATTACCACCGGGATTAGTTGGCCAGCACCACATTGTGGGAAAACTCTTTTTCACAGTATTTGCATTTGAGCGCGATGTCATCGGCGCGTTTTTTCACTGCAAAACTGGAATTTACCGGCTCAGCGTGGCTGATGCAGTTGCTGTTCGGACACACCAGCACGCTCTCAATGCGCTCCGGCAGGCTCGGGCGGGATTTACCCACCACTTCGTAGTCGTCGATACGGTTGACGGTGGCTTCCGGGGCGTACAGCGACAGCTGGTTTACCTGCTCGTCGGTCAGGAAGGTGTTTTCGATTTTAATCAGGTCTTTACGGCCCATCTCGCCGGAAGGCAGGTTCAGGCCGATGGTGATGCGCTGGTCGGTTTCGGTCAGTTTGAACAGGGTCAGCAGCTTAAAGCCCACCTGCGCGGGGATGTGGTCAATTACGGTGCCGCGTTTGATGGCTTCGACCTGGAGTTTGTTATCGTGTGTCATTGTCATTTCCCCTTACAGAGCTAAATCGCGATTCAGAACCAGTGCCAGTAACGCCTGGCGGGCGAAGATGCCATTCCCGGCCTGCTGGAAGTACCAGGCGTGCGGCGTCTTATCCACGTCGGTGGTGATCTCATCGATACGCGGCAGCGGGTGCAGCACCTTCATGTTGTTGCGTGCGCCTTCGAGGTCGCTGGCGCGCAGAACGAACTGCGCCTTGACGTTGGCGTACTCCGACGGATCCAGACGCTCTTTCTGCACGCGGGTCATATAGAGAATATCCACGTCGCCCATCACCTCTTCGATGCTGGCGTGCAGGCTCCACTGAATGCCTTTCTCATCCAGCATATCGAGGATGTACTGCGGCATCGCCAGCGCGTCCGGGGCGATAAAGTAAAAGCGGTTGCCGTTGAATTTCGCCAGCGCCTGGGTCAGGGAGTGGACGGTACGGCCATATTTCAGGTCGCCGACCATGGCGATGTTCAGGTTCTCAAGCGTGCCCTGGGTCTCCTGAATGGTGAACAGATCCAGCAGGGTCTGGGTCGGATGCTGGTTTGCCCCGTCACCGGCGTTCAGCACCGGAATACCGCCGGAAAACTCGGTTGCCAGACGGGCCGCGCCCTCCTGCGGGTGACGCATCACGATAGCGTCGACGTAGGTGCTGATCACCGAGATGGTGTCCGCCAGGGTTTCGCCTTTTTTGCCAAGCGACGTGTTGCTGCTGTCGGAGAAGCCCACCACGCTTGCGCCCAGGCGGTGAATGGAGGTCTCAAACGACAGGCGGGTACGGGTGGAGGCTTCGAAGAAGCAGCTGGCGATCACCTTGTGCTTCAGCAGCTCCGGTTGCGGATTGGCTTTCAGTTTTGCCGCGGTTGCCAGAACCAGCTCCAGCTCTTCACGGCTGAGGTCGTTGATGGAAATGATGTGTTTTTGATAAAGCGGATTCATTTTTCTCTCCTGACGCCGGGCAAAAAAAAGCCCCTCAAATGAGGGGCTTCTGGAATAGGGATTGCAACGGGAAGAAAAACGGCAGGCCAGCGTCTGATTTAAGACGCGCTGGGGCACTCTGTCGTACATGTTTGAGCATGCTTCCTCCTGGCAAATTGTGGGGCATTATACGCAGCCTGAATCATCGATCAAGCGAATAATGCACACTTTACGCAACGTAAAGGTTTCCGCATGCATGGTTATGCGCAAGAGCAAATCCCCACTAAAAAGTGGTGGTATGGCAGCTGAAATTCTCGTATAAAAGTTGAAAATGAAACGGTGTTTTATAATGAGGATTTAAACATGATCGTTGGCAACATCCACAACCTCCAGTCCTGGCTGCCGCAAGCGCTGCGTCAGGCGATCGAACACGTTAAAGCGCATGTGACAGACGCCACGCCGACCGGCAAACACGACATCGACGGCAACAACCTGTTCTATCTGGTTTCTGAAGACATGACCCAGCCGTTCGCCGAGCGTCGCGCGGAGTATCACGCCCGCTATCTGGACATTCAGATCGTGCTGAAAGGCCAGGAGGGGATGACCTTCAGCACCTTGCCAAACGGCACGCCGGACACCGACTGGCTGGCGGACAAAGACATCGCGTTTCTGCCGGAAGGCGAGCAGGAAAAAACTGTGGTGCTGAGTGAAGGCGATTTCGTGGTCTTCTATCCGGGCGAAGTCCACAAGCCGCTGTGCGCGGTAGGCAACCCGGCGCAGGTGCGCAAGGTGGTGGTGAAGATGTTGGTAGGGTAAATACCCTTCACCATCACCCCTCACCCTAACCCTCTCCCCAGAGGGGAGAGGGGACTGCACGGTGCGGTCTTTTACCCCTCGGCCCTTTGGGGAGAGGGGACTGCACGGTGCGGTCTTTTCCCCCTCGCCCCTATGGGGAGAGGGTCGGGGTGAGGGGAAAAAAAATTTGTGATCCAGCTTAAATTTCCCGCACTCCCTGTTCTCCTCTCATTTACCTGCGCTTTTTCTGCGTCATAGTATGATCGTTAAATAAACGAACACTGTTCTATAATGTAGAACAAAATGATTCAGCAAGGAGATCTCATGCAGCAGACCGTGCAGTTCTCGGGCATTATTCCCCCTGTCTCCACCATTTTCACCGCCGACGGCAAGCTGGATAAACCCGGCAGCGCTGCGCTCATCGACCATATGATCGACGCCGGTGTCGATGGCCTGTTCTTCCTGGGCAGCGGCGGCGAGTTTTCGCAGCTCAACACCGCCGAGCGCAAAGCGATCGCCGAATTTGCCATCGCCCACGTGAACCGTCGCGTGCCGGTGCTGATCGGTACCGGGGGCACTAACGCCCGGGAAACTATCGAGCTGAGCCAGCACGCCCAGCAGGCGGGCGCCGACGGCATCGTGGTGATCAACCCCTACTACTGGAAAGTGTCTGAAGCGAACCTGATCCGCTACTTTGAACAGGTGGCCGACAGCGTGACCCTGCCTGTGATCCTCTATAACTTCCCGGCGCTGACCGGGCAGGATCTGACCCCGCAGCTGGTCAAAACCCTGGTGGACTCCCGGGCCAATATCGTCGGGATCAAAGACACTATCGATTCCGTGGCCCATCTGCGCAGCATGGTGCTTACCGTTAAAGCGGCGCATCCGAACTTTGTGGTGCTGTGCGGCTACGACGATCACCTGTTCAACACCCTGCTGCTGGGCGGCGACGGGGCGATCTCCGCCAGCGGTAACTTCGCGCCGCAGGTGTCGGTCAAACTGCTGCAGGCGTTCCGCGACGGCGACCTGGCCCGGGCGGCGCAGTATCATCAAACCATGCTGCAAATTCCGCAGATGTATCAGCTGGATACACCGTTTGTGAACGTGATTAAAGAGGCGATTGCCCTCTGCGTACGCCCGGTCTCCACCCACGTGCTGCCGCCAGCCGGTCCGCTGAACGACGCGCGCAAGGCGCAGCTGAAAACGCTGCTGCAACAGCTCAAGCTCTGCTGAAGCCGGAAGGTCACGATGTCGATAGAAACCATTTTTACCCCGCAGGATGACGCCTTCTATTCGGTGATCACCCACGCGGCCGGGCCGCAGGGGGCGCTGCCCCTGACCCCGCAGATGCTGATGGAATCCCCCAGCGGCAATCTGTTTGGCATGACGCAAAACGCCGGAATGGGCTGGGATGCGAATAAGCTCACCGGCAAAGAGGTGCTGATTATCTGCACCCAGGGCGGGATCCGCGCCGGAGATGGCCGCCCGGTCGCGCTGGGTTACCACACCGGCCACTGGGAGATTGGCCTGCAGATGCAGGCGGCGGCAAAAGAGATCACCCGCAACGGCGGGATCCCCTTTGCCGCCTTCGTCAGCGATCCCTGCGATGGCCGCTCCCAGGGCACCCACGGGATGTTTGACTCCCTGCCGTACCGCAACGATGCGGCAATCGTGTTTCGCCGTCTGATCCGCTCCCTGCCCACGCGCCGGGCGGTGATTGGCGTCGCCACCTGCGACAAAGGCCTGCCCGCCACCATGATCGCCCTGGCCGCGATGCACAACCTGCCGACCATTCTGGTGCCGGGTGGTGCCACGCTGCCGCCGACGTTCGGCGAAGATGCGGGTAAAGTGCAGACCATCGGCGCGCGGTACGCTAACCATGAACTCTCTTTGCAGGAGGCCGCCGAGCTGGGCTGTCGCGCCTGCGC
The DNA here is from genome assembly GCF_005843915.1 of Enterobacter sp. MF024. Lineage (NCBI taxonomy): Bacteria > Pseudomonadati > Pseudomonadota > Gammaproteobacteria > Enterobacterales > Enterobacteriaceae > Enterobacter > Enterobacter sp. MF024. The sequence goes on from NZ_VCBB01000006.1 coordinate 260,402, forward strand.
CTCGCCGGGCGGCGGCTGTCAGTTCCTCGGCACCGCAGGCACCTCACAGGTGGTGGCCGAAGCCTTAGGCCTGGCATTGCCGCACTCGGCGCTGGCGCCGTCAGGCCAGGACGTGTGGCTGGAGATCTCCCGCCAGTCCGCCCGGGCGGTATTTGAGCTGGATAACCGCGGCATCACCACCCGGGATATTCTCACCGATAAAGCGATTGAGAACGCGATGGTGATCCACGCCGCGTTCGGGGGCTCCACCAACCTGCTGCTGCACATACCGGCCATCGCCCACGCGGCGGGCTGCACCATTCCTGACGTGGAGCACTGGACGCGGATCAACCGCAAAGTGCCACGACTGGTGAGCGTCCTGCCGAACGGGCCGGATTATCACCCGACGGTGCGGGCGTTCCTCGCGGGCGGCGTGCCGGAGGTGATGCTCCATCTGCGCGATCTCGGCCTGCTGCATCTGGATGCCATGACCGTTACCGGTCAGACGGTGGGGGAAAACCTCGACTGGTGGCAGGCCTCTGAACGGCGGGAACGCTTCCGCCAGTGCCTGCGCGAGCAGGACGGCGTTGAACCGGATGACGTGATCCTGCCGCCGGAGCGCGCTAAAGCCCGCGGGCTCACCTCCACGGTGGCCTTCCCGATGGGTAACATCGCCCCGGAAGGCTCGGTGATCAAGGCCACGGCCATCGACCCGTCGGTGGTGGGGGAGGACGGCGTCTACCGTCACACCGGCCGGGCGCGGGTGTTTGTCTCGGAAGCCCGGGCGATCAAGGCGATCAAAAGCGGCGAGATTGAGCAGGGCGACATCATGGTGGTGATCGGCGGCGGGCCGTCCGGTACTGGCATGGAAGAGACCTACCAGCTGACCTCGGCGCTGAAACACATCTCCTGGGGTAAAACGGTGTCGCTGATCACCGATGCCCGCTTCTCGGGCGTCTCCACCGGGGCCTGTTTTGGTCACGTCGCCCCCGAAGCGCTGGCCGGCGGGCCGATTGGCAAGCTGCGGGACAACGACATTATCGAAATTGCGGTGGACCGTCTGGCCCTGACCGGCAGCGTGAATTTTATCGGCACGGCACAGGTACCGCTCACCCCGCTGGAGGGGGCGATGGAGCTGGCCCGTCGTGAGCCGCACCCTGATCTGCACGCCCATGAATTTTTACCGGACGATACGCGCCTGTGGGCCGCATTACAGTCGGTCAGCGGCGGCACCTGGAAAGGCTGTATTTACGACACCGATAAAATCATTGAGGTAATTAACGCCGGCAAAAAAGCGCTCGGACTTTAATTATATTTATCACTTTTGTCGTCTGCGGAAATATTCCGCGGACGGCTTTGTTGTGTCTGTTATTAATTACCTAAAAACAGATATTTACCTTATTTCGAGGAGTATCACAAAAGCAAAATAACGTAATTCAGAAACAAGATATGACCATTGCTGGTTAATTGAACAGCTCATTACACTCTATTAACACGATGTTGTGAATTCAGCACACTAAATAAGGGTGTATTTCTGATGATGCAATTAACCATGAAAGATAAAATTGGCTACGGGCTGGGTGACACCGCCTGCGGCTTTGTCTGGCAGGCGACCATGTTCCTGCTCGCCTATTTCTACACCGATGTGTTTGGCTTATCGGCCGGGATTATGGGCACGCTGTTTTTGGTCTCCCGCGTGCTGGATGCGGTGACCGACCCGCTGATGGGGCTGCTGGTGGACCGCACCCGCACCCGCCACGGCCAGTTCCGCCCGTTCCTGCTGTGGGGGGCGATCCCGTTTGGCATCGTCTGCATGCTCACCTTCTACACCCCGGATTTCTCCGCCAACGGCAAAATTATTTACGCCTGCGTCACCTACATCCTGCTGACCCTGGTTTATACCTTCGTTAACGTGCCGTACTGCGCCATGCCGGGGGTGATCACCGCCGATCCGAAAGAGCGTCACGCCATGCAGTCGTGGCGATTCTTCCTTGCCGCAGCCGGATCGCTGGCGATCAGCGGTATTGCCCTGCCGCTGGTGGGGATCATCGGCAAAGGCAACGAACAGCTCGGCTACTTTGGCGCGATGTGCGTGCTGGGGCTCTGCGGCGTGGTGCTGCTCTACGTCTGCTTCTTCACCACCAAAGAGCGCTACACCTTTGAGGTGCAGCCGGGCTCGTCGGTGAAAAAAGATCTCAAGCTGCTGCTCGGCAACAGCCAGTGGCGGATCATGTGCGCCTTCAAGATGATGGCGACCTGTTCCAACGTCGTGCGCGGCGGGGCGACGCTCTACTTCGTGAAATATGTGATGGATCACCCGGAGATGGCGACCCAGTTCCTGCTCTACGGCAGCATCGCCACCATGTTTGGTTCGCTCTGCTCTTCGCGCCTGCTGGGCCGTTTCGACCGGGTGAAGGCCTTCAAATGGATCATCGTCGTTTACTCCCTGATCAGCCTGCTGATCTTCTTCACCCCGGCCGAACATATGGCCCTGATTTTCGCCCTCAACATCCTGTTCCTGTTCGTCTTTAACACCACCACGCCGCTGCAGTGGCTGATGGCCTCCGACGTGGTGGATTACGAAGAGAGCCGCAGCGGCCGTCGTCTGGACGGGCTGGTGTTCTCCACCTACCTGTTCAGCCTGAAGATCGGCCTGGCGATCGGCGGCGCGGTGGTGGGCTGGATCCTGGCGTACGTGAACTACTCCGCCAGCAACAGCGTGCAGCCGGTTGAGGTGTTAACCACCATCAAAATTCTGTTCTGCGTGGTGCCGGTGGTGCTCTACGTGGGCATGTTCACCATGCTGTCGTTCTATAAGCTCTCGGATGCGCGGGTGGAAGCCATCAGCAAGCAGTTACTCAAACATCGCGCGGCGCAGGGGGATGCGATCCCTGACGCGGCGACGGCGGCATCTCATTAAGCAGGAGGCACTATGTACACCATTACCAACCCGATCCTGACCGGCTTCAACCCTGACCCGTCGATGTGCCGTCAGGGTGAGGATTACTACATCGCCACCTCGACCTTTGAGTGGTTCCCGGGCGTGCGTATTTACCACTCCCGCGATCTGAAAAACTGGCGGCTGGTGAGCACCCCGCTGGATCGCGTGTCGATGCTGGATATGAAGGGCAACCCGGACTCCGGCGGCATCTGGGCGCCGTGCCTGAGCTACGCCGACGGACAGTTCTGGCTGCTCTATACCGATGTGAAAATTGTCGATTCCCCGTGGAAAAACGGGCGCAACTTCCTGGTGACCGCCCCCTCCATCGAGGGGCCGTGGAGCGAGCCGATCCCGATGGGCAACGGCGGGTTCGATCCCTCGCTGTTCCATGACGACGATGGCCGCAAATACTACCTCTACCGCCCGTGGGGGCCGCGCCACCACAGCAATCCGCATAACACCATCGTGATACAGGAGTTTGATCCGCAGACCCGCACGCTGTCGCCCGAGCGGAAAACCCTCTTCACCGGCACGCCGCTGTGCTACACCGAAGGGGCGCATCTCTACCGCAAAGAGGGCTGGTACTATCTGCTGGTCGCCGAGGGCGGCACCAGCTACGAGCACGCGGTGGTGGTGCTGCGGGCCAGAAACATCGACGGGCCTTATGAGCTGCACCCCGATGTGACGATGATGACCAGCTGGCACCTGCCGGAAAATCCACTGCAAAAAAGCGGCCACGGCTCGCTTCTGGAAACCCACACCGGCGAGTGGTATATGGCGTATCTCACCAGCCGCCCCCAGCGCCTGCCTGGCATTCCGCTGCTGGCCTCCGGCGGGCGGGGCTACTGCTCCCTGGGGCGTGAGACGGGGATCGCGCGCATCGAATGGCGCGACGGCTGGCCATACGTCGAAGGGGGGAAACATGGCCAGGTGACGGTGCCGGGCCCGCAGATGACCGAGAGCGCAGCCGTGACGCAGGACGCCTGGCGGGACGACTTCGACGGCGAGCGCCTCGACCCGGAGCTGCAGACGTTGCGTATTCCGTTCGACGACTCACTTGGCTCGCTGCGGGCGCGTAAAGGCTTCCTGCGGCTGTACGGCAACGACTCGCTTAACTCGACCTTTACCCAGTCCACCGTGGCGCGCCGCTGGCAGCACGTCGCCTTTCGCGCCGAGACGCGCATGGCGTTTTCGCCGCGTCACTTCCAGCAGAGCGCCGGGTTAACCTGCTACTACAACAGCAAAAACTGGAGCTACTGCTTTGTCGATTATGAGGAGGGGATGGGCAGAACCCTGAAGGTTATCCAGCTCGACCACAACGTGCCGTCGTGGCCGCTGCACGAGCAGCCGATCCCGGTACCGGATGAGGCGCAAAGTGTGTGGCTGCGGGTGGATGTCGATCGTCTGGTCTACCGCTACAGCTACTCCTTTGACGGCGAGACGTGGCAGACCGTGCCCGTCACCTATGAGGCGTGGAAGCTGTCGGATGACTATATCGGCGGACGTGGATTCTTTACCGGGGCCTTTGTCGGGCTGCACTGCGAAGATATCAGCGGCGACGGGTGCCACGCCGACTTCGACTACTTCACCTACGAGCCGGTATAACGGCTCAGGCCGGGTAGCCCAGCGCGCGTGAGAGCTGGCGCCCGGCCTCCTGCAGCTGCTCGCGAAAGCGGGCCAGTTCCTCGTCGTCCACGCGGGAGGTTAAGGTCGACAGGCTCAGGGCGGCGATGACCCGGGACTCATGGTTACGCACCGGCACCGACACGCAGCGCACCCCCTGTTCGTTCTCTTCGCTGTCCAGGGCATAGCCCTGCTCGCGGGTTTGCGCCAGCGCGGCCAGCAGCGCCTCGCGGGAGGCCAGCGTCGCCGGAGTAAAGGTGGTGTACTGATAGCCTTCCAGCAGGGTATTCAGCTCGGCGTCGCTCAGCCAGGCGATCAGCACTTTGCCGATGGCGGTGGCATGCACCGGCAGGCGACGGCCAATGCGCGAGTAGGCGATGGCCGCCAGCTTGCCTTCAATCTTTTCGATATAGACCCCTTCGCGCCCGTCCAGAATGCCCAGATGGGTGGTCTGCCCGGTGCGCTCCGACAGCTCGGTCAGAAAATGCTTCGCCTTCTGGCGAATATCCATGGTGCTCACCACGAAGTGACCGCGCTCGACCAGCTTCATGCCCGGGCGATATTTGCCGTTCTCCGGGTTCTGATCGATATAGCCGTGCAGCTGCAGGGTTTTGAGCAGCGAGTGAAGGGTGCTTTTACTCAGGCCCATCTGTTTACTGATGTCGGTGATTTTAAGTTCCGTCGCCTGTTCGTTAAACAGATCGAGGATCTGTAAGGCACGTTCAACAGATTGAATAATAGGCATGAGATCGGCTTATCCGCGCTGGAATTAAGGCGAAAACGTACCTTTTTTGGGCAGGAAAATCAATTTGTTCCCTCTCCCCGGAGGGAGAGGTCAGGGCACGAAAAACTACTTCCCAAGCGTCGCTACCATCACTGCCTTAATGGTGTGCATGCGGTTTTCAGCCTGATCAAATACCACGCTTGCCGCAGATTCAAATACCTCGTCCGTCACTTCCATCCCGCCGTGCAGATCGAACTCTTTCGCCATCTGCTTGCCGAGCGTCGTCTGGTCGTCGTGGAACGCTGGCAGACAGTGCAGGAACTTGACGTCCGGGTTGCCGGTGAGCGCCATCATCTGGGCATTCACCTGATAGCCACGCAGCAGGGCGATACGCTCGGCCCACTTCTCTTTGGCTTCGCCCATTGACACCCACACGTCGGTGTAGATAAAGTTCGCGCCCTTCGCGCCTGCCGCCACGTCTTCCGTCAGGGTGATTTTGCCGCCGTTCTTTTCTGCCAGCGCGCTGCACTCTGCTACCAGGCTCGCTTCCGGCCAGCAGGCTTTGGGCGCAACCAGACGCAGATCCAGCCCGGTGAGCGCCGCCGCTTCCAGCATCGAGTTACCCATGTTGTTACGCGCATCGCCGGTATAGACCAGCACCATCTCGTTAAACGCCTTGCCCGGCAGATGCTCCTGCATGGTGAGCAGGTCCGCCAGCAGCTGGGTCGGATGGAACTCGTTGGTCAGCCCGTTCCACACCGGCACACCGGCAAATTCCGCCAGGGTTTCGACAACGTCCTGGCCATGACCGCGATACTGAATGCCGTCGTACATCCGGCCCAGCACGCGAGCGGTATCTTTAATTGATTCTTTATGCCCAATCTGGCTGCCGCTCGGCCCGAGATAAGTGACGCGTGCGCCCTGGTCAAATGCGGCAACTTCGAAAGAGCATCGGGTGCGGGTCGAGTCTTTTTCGAAGATGAGCGCGATGTTTTTGCCAGTAAGCTTCTGTACTTCAGTGCCTTTTTTCTTATCGGACTTCAGCTGTGCCGACAGCGCAAGCAGGGACGTGATTTGTGCAGGGGTAAAATCGAGCAATTTCAGGAAGTGTTTTTTATACAGTTCAGACATTTTATCCTCACATGGCAAAGGCCACTTATTGAATTAAAATTCACTTTATAAGTATTAATATTCACTTGCAACCCCGTTTCACAAATCTTTCTTACAAAGGTGGAGGCAAACACATCCGTGTGTGAAAATAGAAGTATCTGCCGCACTTTAAAGAGGAACGAGCCATGGCAAACCCAGAACTGCTGGAAGAACAGCGCGAAGAGACGCGACTGATTATTGAAGAACTGCTGGAAGACGGCAGCGATCCGGATGCGCTGTACACCATCGAGCATCATTTCTCTGCGGATGATTTCGAAGCGCTGGAAAAGCTGGCGGTTGAAGCGTTCCGCCTGGGTTACGAAGTGACGGAGCCGGAAGAGCTGGAAGTGGAAGAGGGCGACACTGTCATCTGCTGCGATATCCTGAGCGAAGGCGCGCTGAAGGCAGAGCTGATCGACGCCCAGGTTGAACAGCTGATGGACCTGGCCGAACGTTTTGAAGTGGAATACGACGGCTGGGGCACCTACTTCGAAGACCCGAACGGCGAAGAGGGTGACGACGAAGACGACGAAGATTTCATCGACGAAGATGACGACGGCGTGCGTCACTAAGTGTTATTTGCGGCAGCTTCGGCTGCCGCTTCAGGAAAAATAATGGATTACCCGCAGATACTCGCCCCTGTTTTAAACTTCCTCCAGTGTCCGACCCCGCAAGCCTGGATTGATAAAGCCCGCGACCCGGCGAACCTGCCGCTGCTGCTCACCGACCACATGGTGTGCGAGCTCAAAGCCGCCCAGACCGCGCTGTTATTAGTGCGAAAATACGTTGCCGACGAGAGCGGAGCCGACGCGCTGCTCGAGTGGCTCAGACCCTACGAAGCTTTTACTTTCCGCGAAGGCCCGGAACCGGATTTTGTCGCCCTGCACAAGCAGATTGGCAAAAGCGTGATGCCGAAGACCGACGACCCCTGGGGCCAGGCGCTCATCGACAGCATGGTGCTGTTGATTAAAGAGGAACTGCACCATTTCTGGCAGGTGCGGGAGGCGATGCTGATGCGTAACATTCCCTACGTCAAAATCACCGCCAGCCGCTACGCTAAAGGGATGCTGAAAGCCGTGCGCACCCACGAGCCGCTGACGCTGATCGACAAGCTGATTTGCGGCGCCTATATCGAAGCGCGCTCCTGCGAACGCTTCGCCGCGCTCGCACCGTTCCTCGACGAGGATTTGCAGAAGTTTTATCTGTCGCTGCTGCGCTCCGAGGCGCGGCACTATCAGGACTATTTGCGTCTGGCGCAGCAGGTCAGCGATGACGACATCACCCCACGCGTGAAGCTGTTTGGCGAGGTGGAGGCGGAGCTTATCTTATCGCCCGACACCGAGTTCCGCTTCCACAGCGGGGTGCCGGTTTAATAACAAAAGGCAGGGAATGATGAAAAAGGGTTTACGTATCGCCATCGCCGTCGTGGTGGGTATGGTGGCAGCAGGCTGGTTTTATCGCGACAACGCGCCCAGCACCGAACAGCAGCTGGATACCGCGCTCAGCAGCATGCCGGTGTGGCAGGTGATCAAGGAGCAGGAACCTGCGTTCCGCAAACAGGTGCAGGACGAGATGCTGGCTCTGCAGAAAGCGGGTAAAAACGAGCAGCAAATTATCGACACCCTGCAGCCAAAGATTTTGCACCTGCAGATGGCGCGCCTGCAAACCGCCCCGGACGCCAACGTGGTGGCGTATATGAAGCTCAACATGGAGCAGACCGCCGCCATGCAGAAGGTGAGCGATGACAGCTGCTTCCGCTTTCTCTACCCGGAGGTGAAGGGCGGCGTCAACCCGATGCGTCTGCTGGATAAGGATCTGATGCAGCGCCGCATGCAGGCCGACGTCGACATGATGCGCGCCGCCGTTGGGCCGGATAAACACACCGTGACGCCGCAGGAGATTAAACAGGCCGAGACGGATGTGGTACCGATTGTCCAGAAGCTGACGACGAAGTACGGCGACGATATCGAGTTGCTGCAGGCACCGCAAAAAGGGCAGGGCAAAGAGAAGCAGAGCTGCGACCTGGTGCAGGATCTGTGGAACAACGTGCTGGCCCTGCCGGAGCCGAACGCCGCCGGGCTGATACGCTATGCGGTGTCGGACCTGTAAGGGCTGCGTGGGTTACGCTGGTTTTTTGGACACTTAGCGAAACAACCGTACGTCGCCGCTTGCATGGCGGCGTGCGACAGGTATAATCCACAACGTTTCCGCATCCCCTTCAGTGCCGAAGTGGCGAAATCGGTAGACGCAGTTGATTCAAAATCAACCGTAGAAATACGTGCCGGTTCGAGTCCGGCCTTCGGCACCATCGGAACATCAATAGACGTCAACGGACGTCTTTTTTTGTGCCTGAAATCCAGTATCCGCAAGGCTTTCCGCGCTTTTTCACTCAACCTAAGTCAACCTGATTCAATCTACATCAACTTACTGATGAGGGTACAACTGCGGGTATATCCCGGTTCGATAATGTTTGTACCCACACAGAACCTTTGAAAGGAGACTCATCATGGCTCTGAGTGATGTGAAGGTTCGTTCGGCTAAGCCTGAAGCAAAAGCCTATAAACTTACTGACGGCGACGGTATGGTTTTGCTGGTTCATCCTAACGGCTCCAAATACTGGCGGCTACGTTATCGCTTCGGTGGTAAAGAGAAGATGCTGGCGCTTGGGAAATACCCTGAGGTTTCGCTGGCGGATGCCAGGGCGCGCCGGGACGAAGCCCGTAAGCTGTTAGCTAATGGCGTCGATCCCAGTGAAAACAAGAAAGCCGTTAAAGTAGAGCAGGAGCAAGAGGCGATAACGTTTGAAGTGGTTGCCAGAGACTGGCATGCCAGCAATCAGAAATGGTCTTCAGCGCATAGCGCTCGTGTATTGAAAAGTCTCGAAGATAATCTCTTTGCTGCTATCGGTAAGCGGAACATTGCGGAACTGAAGACGCGGGATCTTCTTGTACCCATCAAAGCTGTGGAATCATCCGGACGACTCGAAGTCGCCGCCCGTTTACAGCAGCGCACTACCGCGATTATGCGGTTTGCCGTTCAGAGCGGCTTAATCGACTACAACCCCGCGCAAGAGATTGCCGGTGCGGTTGCTACGGCGAAAAGACAGCATCGTGCTGCTCTGGAACTTAATCGCATTCCTGAATTACTTCATCGCATTGATCACTATTCTGGTAGACCGTTAACCCGACTGGCGGTTGAACTCACTTTGTTGGTTTTCATCCGTTCAAGCGAGCTGCGTTTTGCCCGCTGGTCAGAAGTAGATTTTGATACTGCCATGTGGACGATTCCGGGTGAGCGTGAACCGTTGGAAGGTGTTAAGCATTCTCAACGTGGTTCAAAGATGCGGACGCCTCATCTTGTTCCCTTATCGAGTCAGGCCATAGCTATTCTGGAAAAGATCAAAAGCATGAATGGGAATCGAGAGCTGATTTTCGTAGGCGATCACGATCCCCGTAAGCCGATGAGTGAGAATACGGTGAACAAGGCTCTTCGAGTGATGGGCTATGACACAAAAACGGAAGTCTGTGGACATGGTTTCAGGACGATGGCGTGTAGTTCGTTGATTGAGTCGGGGCTGTGGTCTAGAGATGCGGTAGAGCGGCAGATGAGCCATCAGGAGCGTAGTTCTGTGCGTGCGGCTTATATCCATAAGGCTGAACACTTGGGTGAACGCAGGCTAATGCTGCAATGGTGGGCAGATTATCTGGATACGAATCGGGAAAAGGGGGTTAATCCGTTTGATTTCTCGAAGATTGATAGAGTAAATCGGCAGGGCGACAGTTCCGCTTTATAAAATTCATTTCGTAAAGTTGGGCTCTAAGTAAAAAAGACGCCTAGTCGTAAAGTTAGCTTGACGTCTTTTTTGATCCTGCGGTTGATAAAGACCGATATTGTGCAATGTCAATCTTTACCCAACATTTTATTCGTTTTATTACAGTAACTTGGAAGCATATATGGTGTGCTCAGGCATGCAGCCATTTTTGGGGAAAAATTGATAATTCAGGCCAAAATCTAACTATGAAAAATGGAATAATTCAGTTTTTCAACGTTACTGCTCCAAAATATCGATTGCTGAAGGGCTCGTGTTTCGATAAAGCAAGATGCAAGAGTTTGTAATCCTGTACCACCAGTGCGGCCTGACATTAGCAACACAGTAAATTCTATTGCTCACTCCCCTTTACCAATCCTAAGCGGAAGGTAATCCAAGCTTGTCGAAAAATGCCCGGTTACGCTCTCTAGCCGCTTTTACTAATTGGTCAAAACTAATCACTTCAATATAGGCATGGGAAGGTTCGTTATAACCGAAATAGCCCATCCCATCAGATGTGATCCGCAGATTGGCTCGACGACAGCGCCGGTGCATGGATTCAGTAAGGTCACAAAGTACATAACAATAGCCCGGTATATCATTATTTCCCGGAATTGGGCGACCGGATTTTGTAGTTACTTTACCCTCTCGTATCCGCTCTAAATAACTGAGCGCCTGATCAATAGGGTCTTTATCTTCACCTTCTCGCATATCATTACGCATGGGGCGTTTGATTTCGATAACTGTGATGGCTGCAAGTGGAAAGCTGATCTGGTCGTTAACAAGAAGTGGATTATCAAATACTCTTAGGCTGAGCAAGTCTGGCTCTTTGGTTGATTCATTACCAGTGATTGGCATCGAATTGAGCGTTTTATCAGAAGCCAAATAGTTATGAAATGCCAAGCGCTCATCAATTAGCCAAAGGTTACAAGAGTCTAGGAAAACCTCGACGGAATCCTTGCGCATAGGCATGATTAGTTCGTGAATCATATCTTCACGGGCGTACTTTCCGTCCTCTAGCCGCTCAATAGATTTTTGTAACAGGTCGATAATAACCTTGCGGTGTGAAACGTAATTGGCAAGATCTGATTTTTTAAGGTCTCCTGCTTTGCGTAGGTAGTCGCCTAACCGTTCTTTATATTCTTCTACATGCTCCTTATTCTGAGGCAGCATGATGTCATGGCCTTCGCTCACCAACTGACGCTCCACCTCATACCACTGAGCATGCAGGTGTAACTCCAGCTCTTTGTCTGATTTTTCTGGGTCAACGATCAAAAATTCTTCTGCAACATAATTGGCAATGGGGCGATAGCGTGGAGCATGATTGTTGATAAAATCATCCACTCGTCTGCGGCCAGCCGACACGTTTTCTGCCAGAACATCTTGCAGGTACTCTTTGGTACGAATCAACACGGCTTCTCTAATGTCTTTAAAGCTTACTTCGTTGAGCATGTCCTCAACATCTTCAGCAATATCAAAGGAGGTACGCTCACTACGCACATGTTGGTTCAGGTAGTCGGAAGATATGTAACATGTATAAGTAAACTCACCGGAAACGTCAGAAATTTTTCCGTACAGTCCAGGAATTTTTCCTTGAATGGACTCTTCTTTAACCAGTCGATTAGCTGCGCAGAGTGCCAGTTGGTGTTTTTTATTAACGGATGCACGAAATTTGATATGAGTTAATTCGAATTGGTGGTCACGAATTGTTATTGTTTCGAGAAAGGCGCTGGCATGCATATGCTCTTGGAGCAAAAGATCGAGGTCAAACACCTCGTCCGCGTCTTCTAGAAGTATCTTGGGTGCGCTTCCTTGCCGTACGAAATACCATAGAACATGTTCCAGCAACTGATTGGCTATGGACTGGCCTTTTGCAGGAACCTGCTTTCGAAAGTTTTCATCAAAATCAAGCAGTTTTATAATGGTGCCAGGTTTTTCGTATGTGGCTTCTACAACCTTTTCACCGTGGACTCCCGATTTATCGTCGAAGCGAAATATGCGTTTTTTAAGCTCATCATCAACATCGAAAAAGTGGCTTTCCACTTCGACCAGACCAAACACTTTAAGCCACATCAGACGGCCAACACCCCTGCACCCCTTGTCAATTTTGTGGTCAGAATCTAGGGTTTCAAATGACTTAAAGTTCGCTTCGTCAAATCCACAGCCATTATCAATTATAGTGAAGCCGATGATTGGCGATTGGGATTTTGCGTCTAAATCTAGGCTGCCTTGAGTGGTGCGATTGATGCGAAGAATAACCTTTCCATCAGTAGTGTTATTGGTCTCCTCAATAGAATGAATGGAGTTTACCACCGCCTCAAATACTGGCATTAGGCCGTGACTCTTAGGCAATGAAGTATTTCTTAAGCGGCCCTTTAAATTTGTTTGTAGGCTCACGGTGCAGCCTCCTCTTTTTCATCGCTATTGTCGAGAAACTCGTGCAGTTGTTTTAACTTGAGTAAGAGCTCATCAAATGTAGTGATTTGCACGTTCTTCGAATTACGTCGGTACATCTCAAAAGACTTCTTCTCGTCTTCATCACTTGGCATAGTACCAATCACTAAAATACAGTGAACAGCATATGATTCAATGTCATAAATTCGATTGTTGTTCTTTATCGTGGCGATGTTTTGCTGTAGCTGATAACACTGATCAAGTACTTGTGTTACAGAGCCGGTAAGTTCTGCGGAGACGCAATAAACTGAGCCTCTGTAGGGCTTTTTGTTCAGTAATTCGGAAGAAGGTTTTTTGATTTCAATAAGTGCTAAGTTGTTCGTTATACCATTTTTTATTAGATAATCCGTGATTTTTTCGCCATCACCAGTCAAACGTTTGCCGCCAACACTTGCTTGGTCTGATATTTTTATTGCCGGGTAGCCGAAGGCAAGGCTCAAGATAAATGGGTTCTGATTGAATAGTTTCTGCCAGGTATCTTCTTTAGTCTTTTTGTTTAGCAAGTCTTCATAAGAACCAATCAAACGCTCTAATGAGACCAACTCGATATCATTTTTCAACTTGGCCAAGGTGAGTGAGTCGGTTTGTTTTACCACTGATTTGTCTTCCGTAACCATACTCATAGCTGCTTGCTTATCAGTATCCGTTATCTTGATCCGAAGCATCTTGCTAATGGCGTCATTATCTGTAGGCAATCGTTTTTGCTCCACACCCAATCGATAAGCGATATGGTTGTAGGTGGCAGCTATCTTCGTGATGCGCGCAACTTTCCGTGCTCTTTCAGTAATGCGGTTACAAGCACGACGCATTTCATCATAATCATTCAAATTTAGATGAAAATATTCATACTCAGTGCCGCCCGTTTTTTCCTTGCCAATCACAAGGCATTGGTGCTTCGCATGCTCTTCAATAGATGAAATAATCGCCTTGTATTCTTTTGTTAATCCTAGGCCATAGCGAATGTCTTTGACAAAACCTGCCGGCAAAAGCTGCAAGCATTCAAAAACCTCTTCTTTGGTATAGGGTGCTGAACCAAGGTATACTTCAACACCAATTTCATTTATTTCGTCATACTTCTGTTTTAAATAATTAGGATGGGTGGGTAAGGTATATATGGGGTAAATTAAGATAAAATTATCCTGACCGTTAAATAGTGCAATCTTTCTTTTATACTTACTAGGATCAGCCGAGTCTATTCCTGCTTCTTCTAGATCACTTATACTCGGAAGATAGAATACTTCCGTGCAGTTAGGGAATACTTCTTCAATCTCAATATTCAGCTCTTCAGGGCTGAAATCTTCGGGTAATAGCTTAGCCATGCTCCCTCCTTAGAGCTCGCCTTTAAAGGCTGAATCGAGAATTGATACTTTTAGTTGCTGCATCATTGTTATTTTCTCAGAGATTTCAGCCTTCACTCTTACAGAAATTTGGTCGACAGCATTGATCTTACTCACAATGTCCCTTTGCTCATTAAGAGTGGGAACTGGAATTTCTATTTCGGATAGAATTTTTAGATTAATGTTCTTCTGTGCTGCGGCATTCGCTTTACTGTCCAGTTGCTGCTGAAGTGTTGTTAGGAAGTAATAAAGGTAATCGGTTTCTAGCTCCGAAGAAGAAATACCAACAATACTATCAGGAAAACATGCATCCATTCCTAGAATTGCAACATCCCCAATATTGGCTGCTATTGTTAGACAGATAGTGTCCTTTGGCCACAACTTACTCTGTTGAAACCCTTTCTCATTATAACTGGTTGAAAAAGTTGTGATGTATTTTTGTGCATTTCGTACATCACCCGTTTGTATGAACGGATAATCACCACCAAACAATGATTTGTCATTGCGAGGCCTATGCTTAGACTTTCCACGCGCCACTTCAGCAACTTCATTTATTTTTCTTAATGGCCACTTATTATCACCAGAACTAAATATATTATTGAGTTCGCTTGCATAGAGTGCATCAGCAAGCGAGGCGCTTTCCTGTAAATGCTCAATGGCAACGTCGATACGGGTGAGTAGTGCATCGAGTTTTTCGACGATGCGTTTTTGTTCATCGATGCTGTCTGGTGTACATACCAACTCTGAACTAAAAGAGTTTCGATTTAGAGTAGGTACTGCTGCCCCAGATGAAAAACGAGTTAAATCAAAGATTTCAAGGAAGTATTTTATAAAGCGTGGATAATTTCCATTGAACTTCTGCACATACAGTGCTGTATTTAGTGGCCAAAAATCACTCTCAACGAAATGCACTTTACCGATCGTACCGCTTCGCCCAGTAACAACTCCAGGTCCCTCAACTTTAAATTGATCAATGTAATCTGTAACACCGTTTGCGCTATATAAAGGGATATTACCTACCGACCTTGCATGTGTTGGAAGGTCATAGCCTCTCTTAAGGACACAAACATCCTCAAATTTTTTCCAACTCCAGCCTTTTGGAACATTAACTTCAATCTGTTCCATGGTTATTTCTCCGCCAGCAGAAATTCAATTTCATCCAGCAGACCAGAAACCAGTTTTTCTTTGGTGCGAATTTTCTTAAGGATATCTTTTGGCGCTAAGTGTTCGGCATCTTTCTGTTTGGCTGGGTTTTTGGCAGATAGGTCATACTCTTCAGTCAACTTGTTGGCTGAAACCGTCCACGAATTCTCTGTGGTTTCCCGTCTGCTATATAGCGCAACAAACTTTTTCAGGTGATCATCAGTGATCGGTTTGTTTTTGGTGAGTTTTTGCTCTGGTTCGCACTCGTAATACCAAACATCGCTGGTGCAGCCGCTGCGTTCAAAAAACAGCACGTTGGTTTTTACGCCGGAATAAGGCAAAAAAACCCCAGCAGGCAAACTTAAAATGGTGTGTAGGTTAAAGTTTTCAAGCAGCTCTTGTTTTACCTGTTTAAATGCGCTGTTGGTTTGGAATAACACACCTTCTGGCACTACAACCGCCGCCTTGCCGCCGCTTTTCAGGGTCTTCATAAAATGCTGTAAAAACAGCAACTCGGTGGCGTTGCTTTGGATGGGGAAGTTTTGCTGAATCTGCGACTTTTCTTTGCCGCCAAACGGCGGGTTGGCCAGAATAATGTTGTAACGGTCTTTTTCCTGAATATCGCGAATATTCTGGGTCAGTGTATTACCGCGGAATAGATTGGGCGACTCGATACCATGCAGGATCATGTTCATCATCCCCATGACATACGCCAGGGAGGTTTTTTCATAGCCGAAGAACGTATCGCGCTGAATGAAGTCCCATTGCTCGGTGGAGAGTTCATTCTTTTTGCTCTTCAGGTGCTCAAAGGCTTCAACCAAAAAACCGCATGAACCTGCCGCCGCGTCGTAAATGCTCTCACCGGGCTTGGGGTCTATCACTTGCACCATAGCTCGCACTACAGGGCGAGGGGTGTAAAACTCACCCGCATAACCACCAGCATCGCCCATGTTTTGCAATAAGCCTTCGTAGACCAATGAAAGCTCGAATAAATCGGACTCAGACTGGAAGTTCAGACTATCCACAATATCCAGCACTTCGCGCAGGGTATGACCAGAGGCCACTTTGTTATCCAGATATTGAAATATCGCGCCAATTTTGTAGGTGAAGGATTTTGGGTTTACGCCATTTACTGTTACGTTGGCGAAGCTTTTCAGGTAAGGGAAAAGTTGACTGTTCACATAATCGGTCAGGTCATCTCCTGTTTTAGCACGCGCCAAATCCAGCTTACCATCGGCAGTTTTTGGGCAAGCCCAGGTTGTCCAGCGGTGTTCCTTATCCAGTACGGGTTGATAGTCTTTGCCGGACAATACTGCTTCGTCTTCTTTTTCGGACTCGTAATCATCGAGAAACTTCAGGAACAATACCCAAGAGGTTTGTTCTGTGTAATGCATGGCACCGCTGATACCATCGTCACGGCGCAGAATGTCGGTGATGCGGCTAATTTTTTGTTGTAGTGACATGCTTAGAGTTTTCCGATAATAAAATTGTACATATTAGTGATGTCTTCGCTGATTTCGTCAGGCGGAATCAGGTCAATATAGGCTTGTAGTTTTTCAGGATTTAAACCTTCGCCGTCGGTATTAATTAGCGGGTTGATGACATCTTTAACATTCAGCCTGCGAATATCTTCATTATCACTAGGATTGTTGGGCTGTAGATGATTACGCTGAGCAATATCACCATTATTAATCTGACCGAGAAGATGGTGATGCGCCAAAGCTGTGTATGAGAGTAAGTAGTTTTTGATTTCTCTACGTTTCCATGCAAGTAAATATGGTGTCACCCTCATACCGTGCGGCCACTGAACGGCATTGAGCAAGTTACGGTACACCTGCCCGTTCACTTGTACACCATTGGCCGCGCTCCAATCTAATACTGCTTCATCCCGATCGCATATCATAAATATTTTGGTTGTGAGCAGAGGAGACTCTATCTTGCTGAGGCTATGTAGCCAATCGATCTTACCTTTGCCAAAGGTCTCGCTTGCCGTTGTATAGCTCGAAGACTTTTTCATGGCATATACAGTGGATAGCCGGTCTACATCTAAACCTGCATGTGCTGCAAGTTTGGTAAAGATAACCCAGTCGTTGTAGTCATCTAACAACGCTATATTTGGTAGTTTGCCGCATACCTCAAACTCAACGGATTTTGCGCGTGAAAGTACACTCAGGCGATTGATCAACTGTTTAATCTTGTTGTCTTCGCTGATCCGCCCTTTTTCCACGACTTTCAGGTTTTCGATACGATTCTCTTTGGCCGAAATGGAGTCGAGAAGGTGTGTGGTAGTGATGGCGTGCCCTTTTATGCCGTGCAGCAGAGCCCAAAGTTTTTCAACGTTTTTATAGTGAAGATGAGAGTCTGCCTCATCGAATAAGAACAGGGTGCTGTCAGAGTCGAAAAGGTCAATTAGCGCATACAGGAACAGGAGCTGATATTCACCATCGCTGAGCTGATCCAGCTCGATATTGCCGTTGAATACCAGCTTGCAACGAGACTTATCTATAAAGTAGTTGTTATCAGCGGCTTGAGTAAAAAAGGCCACTTCCGGGTCCCAGCTGGTAGCTTGGGCGTTAGGCGCACCGGCTTCGTCATCGCCAGCCTGAACTCGCCTAGGGTAGTCGAAAGAAACCTGGATTAACCCATTGGCTGTGATATTGATGCTTTGCTTTCGAATGGGCTCTTCGAACTCATAGCTACGGGAAATCAGGTTTGTAATAAAGCTTTCCAGTGAACGAAAGTATGGCGTTGCACGTAGTGTGTCCGCTTCTCCACGTTCTTCACGGCTAAGTGCATCTTGCACACGTGCGATGTAGTTTTTATCAACCTTAAAAGTGCATTTCAAGATTGTACTTAGATCGTCTTTTTCTCGATCACTTCCTTCATTAATCTCAGTCTCAACTACATAATTGCGCTCAGCCAAAAAAGCCCGAACTTTTCCTTTACGCTTGATCGCGGTAGCTAAAAAAATTAACAACTTAGACCAAGACTTATCATAGTAAAAACACTCAAGGCTCAATCCTCGACCGGCTTTCCGCTCTTTATTTAGATAGGTACTGAACTTTGCTGAGTAGTTCTCGTTCTGGCCGGAGGAGAAGCACACGACCTTGAGATTTTCATGGTCTGTTCCTGCTAATCGTTGTTCAAATACTGACTGTAAAATACTGGATTTACCAGAGCCGTTCTCGCCAATCAGCGTCGCGATTTTATCAATACGGAGAGTCTGTGCATGTTGGTGCAATGGGTTTGGGGCTAAGTTCAGTTCCATTATTTAGCTCACGTGATAAAGCTGGTGTTGTAGTTGTTTGAATGCAGCGAGCAATTGCGCAGGTTTGCCGCCAAATGCCATAGAAGCATCTTTGGTGGTGCCGAGGCCGGATAGTTCAATTAGGGCTGGCAGGCGCTCACGCGCCAACTCTGTAGTGCCGTCTTGTTCATAGCGTTTCAGGACAAAATGCAGGAATTGCTTGGCCTTTGCCTCTTTGTATTGATCAAAAAAGGCGTTATTAGTCCGTACAGCCTCAGCTCTGGATCTGCGTGTAGCCATGGGTTGTTCAAACGCTAAAAATGCTAGTAGATCGAATATGTCGCAGTCGTCGGCCTCGAACATTCGACGCAGAGCGGATAGCTGCTCTTTGTCAAAGCCAGCTTGTATCAGTTTGGCCAGCAGTTGTTCGCGTAGGTCTGGGTCTGACCAGATGTCTCTGAGTTCATCGACGCTTTTGAATAGTCCTGGCAATTGTTGAATTAGCCGTTCGACAAACTCCTGAATCGAGAGAGGCTTACCATTCTCGTCGATATAGCGGGTTTCTATATCAATGACCTTGAGCTCACGGTACTTACCTAGTTTTACTTTCAGTCGTGGGTGTGGCTCGCCTGGTTCGGGTTCTGGCCTGTCGCCGCCTACTGGTGGCTCGGGTGAATAAGGTGGCGGCGTAGGTTCTCTGGTGCCACCCGGCTCGGGGGCTTGGGGCTCGCCATCCCATTCTTCGTCATAGAAGTTATTAGTCGCACCACGAAAATCCACGATGGTGAAGTAGTCTTTACCGTCGAACACTCGAGTACCACGACCAACAATCTGTTTGAACTCCACCATTGAGTCTATGGTTCGATCCAGCACTACGTTGCGTACGTTACGGGCATCAACGCCGGTAGTGAGCATTTGTGATGAGGTAATAATGGTAGGGATGTTTTTGTCATTGTCCTGAAATTTTTCCAGCAGTTCGCGACCGATCTTGCCTTCGTCACTGGTGACCCGTACACAGTAATGCGGATCTTTAACTGATTTGTTTTTATTAATCATATCGCGCATGGTTAGCGCATGATTTTGGTTTTCACAGAAGACAATAGTTTTATCCAGCGGGTTGATGTTTTGCAAAATTGCTTTCGCAACCAACTCAGTGCGTTCATCTACAATGATTTTGCGGTCGTAATCTTCTACCTGATATAAATCTTGACTAGATTCACCTTCGACGATGACATCATCATTGGTGAGAACTAATTCATCCAAATTAGTTCTAATGCGCTTAACCCGGTATGGTGTGAGAAAACCGTCGTTGATACCATCCTTTAGTGAATACACATAGGCAGGCTGGCCAAAATATTCATAGGTGTCCACGTTGTCTGTGCGTTTTGGTGTGGCAGTCAAACCCAAATGCACAGCGCTACTGAAGTGATCAAGAATGGCTCGCCAGGAACCTGCTTCATTGGCAGCACCTCTGTGGCATTCATCAATCAATACCATGTCAAAGAAATCTTTGGGATAGGCTTTATAGTAGCCATCAATGTTTTCCCGTTCCGCAATCGCCTGATAGATCGCAAAAAAGATGTGTGCGTTGGTAGGCACCACGCCATTGCGCTTGCGAACTTCCTCCCCATTAATTTTAATCAAATCTTTTTCATAGGGGTTGAAGGTGTTAATGGCTTGGTCTGCAAGGATATTACGATCGGCCAGAAACAGAATACGCGGTCTGCGCGAACCGGGGTTGTCGCGGTTCCAGCGAGCCTGAAATACTTTATGAACGATTTGGAAGGCAATGAATGTTTTACCAGTACCAGTAGCCAGTGTGAGCAAGATTCGGGATTTACCCTCACCGATTGCGTCTGTAGCGGAATGGACTGCCAGTTCCTGGTAATAACGTGGTTGCATTGCTCCTTCCAAGTGAAACGGGATGTTTCTTAGTTCTTGACTTAACCCCGTAGTTTCACTTGTATAGCGTTTTTCTAGCTCTACAGGTGTTGGATAGAACTCAATATAGTCGCCTTTGCCTGTTTCCAGATCGAATTCGTAGGTTTGCTTACCGTTGCTTGAATAGACGAAACGAACGCAAAGCTTCTTAGCGTAGTCGATGGCTTGTTGCAGGCCTTTCGTAGGATGCTCGGATTCTTTTTTAGCTTCCACCACTGCCAAATAGCGACTGTCTTTATGAAGCAGATAATCCACAAAACAACGCCGCCCACGCACACCACCTGCCATCTTTCTACCGTCGGTGAAGTAATGCTCCCGGCTGATGTTGCTCGATAGCCAACCAGCTGAAACCAAAGCTGGATCAATATAGTTCGCTCGAGTATCTGCTTCAGAGGCCATTAGGTCGCTCCTTGGTCATTTGGGCTTGGTATCAATTCCAATAGCTCACCAACAGTGCAATCAAACAGTACGCAGATCTGCTTAATGGCATTTAGATCTACCTTTTGTGCCGTCTCTTTATAGAGCAAGGTCACTGTGGCGCGGCTGAGCCCAGTTTCCCTGGCAACGTCTGCAATGCGCAATTTGTGTTCGCCCATCATTCTGGCGAGGTGGCAGCGGATCATGGCTGTGACTCTGGGTATAAGGGTAATGTAAGATAATATCACGACTTACTGATTTACATAGTATTTTGTGAGTTGAAATTGAATTTTGCCGTTCAAACTTCGTTTTTTGACGTTGGTAACAATTGGGCTGGCAAAGCAATGAAACAGATGGAAGATCGTCGAGTTGGCTTAACTAAGGCTCCCATTAATAGATAACTCTCAGCAAGTTATGACCTTTGTATAATTTGTCAAATGTACCAGAGCGATACAAAAATTATTGCGAACGACACCGCATCGTGGACAATGCTTAACCATGTGTTGAATTTATATCAACGAAATCAATAATTTTTATTAAGTCATGGGATGAGTAATGGACAGGAACACTCAGGGATTTGCGTCATATTGGCGTAATTCCTTAGCAGATGCCGAGTCTGGCAAAGGGGCATTTGAGCGTAGAGATACGGATGCATTCACCCAGTGGATGAATATCTCAACGGGACGATTGAATGAGGAAATTGTCAGCGCGTTTTTTGAGGGGGAAGTCGATACGGTGAAAACCGTTGAAGTGATGCTACGCCCACAAGCCTGGATCCGCCTGATACAGCATGGTAAAGAGCGGACAGCCGGAGCGCCGGGTATCGTCACCCCGTTAGTGACTTCTGCTCTCCTGAACCGTGAAGGATTTTTATTCCCCACTGGGGAAACCACCATTCCTCGTGATCTACTTGAGCCTCTCCCCAAAGGCACCTTCTCCATTGGAGATAT
This sequence comes from Enterobacter sp. MF024, assembly GCF_005843915.1. NCBI lineage: Bacteria > Pseudomonadati > Pseudomonadota > Gammaproteobacteria > Enterobacterales > Enterobacteriaceae > Enterobacter > Enterobacter sp. MF024. Next base: position 282,115 of record NZ_VCBB01000006.1, read on the forward strand.
GGCGCAATATGACAAATACAAAACCACGCATAGTTCTATCACCTTCGGTGAGGATGATGAACAGCAACGCCTTGAGGAAAATGACGAACAACGAGCTGAACGCTATGCAAAGCATCAGTTGCAGTGGCAAAAGTATTTAACTGAGTCAAAGAATCTCCTGAAAAACGTGGCCGAAACATGGCTCTCTACCCACGAGCAATACGAACCAACTGGATACGGCTACATTATTAAAGCCAACCAACCCGGAGGGGCCAGTATCCATATCCTGCCCATGTACGATCATCTGCTGTCGTGCAAAAAAGAGGTTCCATTACTAACGCGCTTTGCTTCGACTGTAATGCCATCTGTAGAACCTCTCCTTGCCGCCAATGCAATGTTCTGCGAGCGTCTGGGACATTCCGGGGATGAGTTCCCGTTGGCAATGGCGCAGCGAGATGCCCTAGGCCATTATCTCACCCAGCAATCTGGCGATATCCTCGCGGTTAATGGCCCGCCGGGAACCGGAAAAACTACTCTGGTTCTCTCTATCATTGCCACTGAATGGGCAAGAGCGGCTCTCAATAAAACCGAGCCGCCGGTGGTTATTGCCACCTCAACCAATAATCAGGCCGTGACCAATATTATCGAAGCCTTCGGTAAGGATTTTTCCACTGGCACCGGAGCTATGTCCGGGCGCTGGCTGCCTGAGCTAAAAAGCTATGGCGCTTACTTTCCGTCATCTGGCCGTAAGGCTGACGCAGCGAAAAAATACCAAACGGATGATTTTTTTAACCGCGTTGAATCTCTGGAATACGTTGAAGAGGCAAAGGTTTTCTATCTGGAGAAGGCAAGGGCGGCGTTCCCATCGTCGGATTGCAGCTCTCCCGAACGCGTCGTGGATCTTTTGCATGAGTGTATAACCAAGCAGTCCGCGCAGCTAAATGACATCGAGACCGCATGGGAATGCCTGAATTTTATTCGCCAGGAGCGTCATGCTATTAGCGAAGATCTCGACCAATATATTCGGAACAAAAGTACGTCATTGCTCGATAGCAAGAATGAAATCGCATTTTTGAACCAAGGCAAAAAACAATGGCAGCAATATCGTGCGGGTGAGTCGATTGTGTATGCGATCTTCTCCTGGATTCCCGCAGTCCGTACTAAGCGCCACTACCAGATTAACCTCTTCCTGGACGAGACATTTGGCACAAGAATGGCCGCATTCCAGGGTACCGCACCTGAAGGTATCGATGCGTATATCGACGGCCTTGTTGCCCAGGTGCAGACAGAACGGGATGGATATCAGCAGCAAATTGATCTTGCTCAAGACGTTTCCCGACGCGAAAGTGAGGCTACCCGATATTGGCATGAACTGACCAAGTTACTGGGGCATACAAGCGAAGAGGAGCTGAGCCTGGCTGGAGCTGATGAGCTTGCCGATATGATGATCCGCTTCCCAGCATTCCTGTTGGCGACCCATTACTGGGAAGGTCGCTGGCTGATGGATATGGCGGCGATTGATAATCTTCAGAAAGAAAAAGGCCGTCGCGGGGCGAAAAGCGTAAAAGCCCGCTGGCAGCGTAGAATGAAGCTCACCCCCTGCGTCGTGATGACCTGCTACATGCTCCCTAACCATATGAAGACTAGTGAGTTTGTCGGCGGGACTAAGAAATATGATGGTAACTATTTATATAACTTTGCCGACTTGCTGATCGTAGATGAAGCCGGGCAGGTGCTTCCCGAAGTGGCCGCTGCCTCCTTCGCACTAGCGAAGAAAGCGCTAGTGATTGGCGACACAGAACAGATTGCACCTATCTGGAACAGTTTACCAAGTATTGATATCGGTAATATGGTGGAGGAGAACATTCTTCCTGGCGGTACCCAGGAAGAGCTCACGGATGCCTATGCCCTGGTGTGTGGTTCAGGGAAAAGTGCAGCATCGGGTAGCGTAATGAAGATTGCCCAGTTTAATTCTCGCTATCACTACGATCCGGATTTAGCCCGTGGGATGTATCTGTACGAACACCGTCGCTGCTTCGATAATATTATCGGATACTGCAATACGCTGTGCTATCACGGCAAGTTACAACCAAAGCGGGGAATAGAAAATGAGACGCTTTTCCCTGCAATGGGTTATTTACATATTGATGGCAAAGGCATGCAGGCAAACAGTGGGAGCCGCTATAACGCTTTTGAAGCAGAGACAATAGCGGCCTGGCTCACGGCTCATAAAGAAGAAATCGAACGTCATTACGACAAACCGTTACATAAAGTGGTTGGAGTCGTGACGCCATTTTCAGCGCAGGTCAACGCTATCAAAGTCGCATTACGCAAGCTCGACATTAACTGTAGCGGTGATGAGGATTCGCTAACAGTTGGTACAGTGCACTCGCTGCAGGGGGCAGAAAGAGCGATCGTGCTCTTCTCCCCGGTCTATTCGAAACATGAAGATGGTGGGTTTATCGACAGCGACAGTAGCATGCTAAACGTTGCCGTATCCCGCGCTAAAGATAGCTTCCTGGTCTTTGGTGATATGGACTTGTTTGAGATCCAGCCAGGCTCTTCGCCACGTGGATTGCTGGCAAAATACCTGTTTGCGTCCACCAGCAATGCATTGCAGTTTGAGTTTCAGGAGCGCAAAGACTTAAGCGCAGCACAAACGCAGATCTCAACTTTGCACGGTGTGGAACAGCATGATGCGTTTCTGAACCATACTTTTGGCACTATCGGAAAGAACATAACGATTGTTTCTCCGTGGTTAGCCTGGAAAAAACTGGAACAAACCGGTTTTCTGGATTCAATGATCCAGGCCCGCTCGCGCGGCATTGATATCACAGTTGTAACGGATAGAAATTTCAATATCGAACATACCGATTATCAAAAGCGTAAAGAAAAGCAGCAGAGTCTTAACGAAGCTGTGGAAAAGCTAACTGAAATAGGCATCACTGCGAAACTGGTCAATCGCGTTCATAGTAAAATTGTGATTGGCGATGACGGGTTATTGTGTGTGGGTTCGTTTAACTGGTTTAGCGCTGCGAGAGAGGATAAGTATCAACGATACGATACGTCGATGGTGTACCGTGGCGAAAGCTTAAAAGGCGAAATACAAACGATATATACAAGTTTGGAGCAGCGACAGCTATAAACGGGGAGTCTGCTTTTTAGTTTTTTAGTTCAGACCTGATCTGGCAGTTATCGATTATTGTTAAAGATGGCTGTCAGATTATATCTGGCTAATATTTTTAATATATTGTGAAACTGGAATCAAAAGCGTTTATTACACAATTTTAATTACAGTCCTTTTTCCTCAATATCCCATTAACCCAAATCTCCTTCCTGTCCGGGCGCTTATCTTGTGTCAGCCAAACTTCACCAACCTCGATCGCAGTTAAAGAGCTTACTAACGTGTTCAAATCATCCTCATCCATATCCGTAAACCTCCTCCCATCAACCTCCCGCTCTCCATCCCCATACTTAAACGACACATACCAAACCCCGCCCGGCTTAAGTGTATCCGCCAACCTCCGCATCACCCCTGGAAGCTCAAGCGATGGAACATGCAACAGTGAAGCACAACACCAAATCCCATCAAACTCTTCTTTCCAGTCCACATCCGCAAAGGTCATCAGATGAACCGGCAACCCGGTATGTTCCCGCGCCAGCTCAACCATCGCAGAGGACGCATCAAACGCCTCCACCTGATATCCCATCTCCTTAAACGTCTTTGCATCGCGTCCTGAGCCGCATCCCGCGTCCAGCACCCGAGCCCCAGGCGCAAGATGGCGAGTAAAGCTCTCGTAGAGCGACGACATATCAACATTCACCGTCCCGTCGAAGAAGGTCTGTGCATTGTCCTGATAGTATTTAAGCGTCATTAGAATGTGGCCTCGCCTTCAGCTTTAGGTTCCCAGGTATGGAACAGCCTCACTTTGGCAGCGTTCCAGTTATTTTCAAGAAAGTTTTTCCGCGTGGCGGGCTGCTTTCCAGTCTGCTGGACAATGGTTTCATGCAGTGGAAGTTTGCTCTGGATGAAATACTCGTTGCGCGCATTTAACCGTTCCAGCAGTCTGCTTCCCGGCAGGCGAGCGGATTTGCCCTCAACGCCTCGATTGCAGCATTTGCAGGCCAGCACCAGATTCCACACGCCATTGATATTCGCGACTTCATCGCGTGCTGCCCACGGAATAAAGTGGTCAACATCAGCCAGTTCAGGATCGCCCGGTATGAGACTGATAGGTTTGAAGCAGTAGAAGCAGCGTCCTTTTTGATAGCCGTTTAAACTGTCGCGACAGCTGGTGATATCAACCCGACGCGCATTCACGCGGCTAAACAGCAACTGATTATCCTCGTCGAACTCAACGCCAACAAGGTTGCGGGAAACGCCCATCGCCCAGGCCTGTTCGACCAGGTTCCAGCGCGCAGTGGTTTCAAATGCCAGGTTCTGATATTGCAGACGCTCGCCCAGATGGAAGAAATTATCCGTCAGGCGGATGCCGTTATGGGTTTTACGCTCATCAATGAAAAATCGTTTTTCGATCTCGCCGCCATTCACATTGTGGAAGGCATCAATCACGTTGGCAAAGCCTCGCCGCACCGTGGTTTCAATCAGCTGGTTATGAGAAATTTCATTGTTATTAAACTGCACGCAGGTTTCCAGAAACTGACTGCGGCTCGAGGTGATCTGCTTCGGGGCGTGTTTCAGATGCTCGCAAAGATGGCGGCTGAACGGCACGGCGAGTTCGTCGAGGGTGATGATGTCACTGCCCGACTTATCGATCTCATACAGGGCATGGGCAAGCGCGAACTTGTACGATGCGACGTTCTTTCCAAAAAGAATCACCCCGCGCCAGTAGTTCTCCAGCGTAGGGTCAGCCTGGTAAAATTCCATCAATGAAATCCTGTTACGGTGGGGGAGGTAGCTAACTACCGAAACCTGTAACGGGATCACATAACAAATGAAAGGTGATGTAAACCGTGAATCAATGGATTTGATGAATTTGTGACCGGGTGCAGTGGAAAAGTGATGCACCGGACGAGTGGCACACTGGAAAGGCGACCATCGGCGTCTTACGCGACATTAGTTGCATGCAGCCTTCACCCATGCTGTCGTTCTCGTATTAAATGGCTGAAGCAGTAAGAGTGCACTAACAACAATTCATACTTACAAGGCTTTTTTCAGTCTAATCAAACGCACGGCCAAATTAATTCTTAACGCTAAACAACTAGTATTTCATATCCATTCCAACGCATTTTATATACGCTAAACACCCCATATTTACTCCCCAACTCCGTTTATTAGTAGTTGCCTGATGTATGCAAACCCCTATCATTCTGCCGATAACCAATCTCAATCCAGGTAAAAAGATGAAAGACGCGTGGCTGGAAACGTGCTCTACAACCATTCAAAACTTCGTGGAACGCTCGACGAGGCTGCAGCCAGATAATCTTGAACTGGACCTGGTCGAAAAAATCGATTTTGACTACCAGATTAACTTAAGTCTCCATTTTCGTGTTGAGACGACAGATCACACTCAGGTGGGAAGAGTCAGCGCCGGGAGCGGCACTCGCGTTTTTACCAGTACTTTCCAGTACGCTGAGGCTCTCCAGGCTGAAACCAGCGCTGTTTTATCTCGAGCAGAAACACTTCGTGAAGCTCAGGCACTGGTGCTTTCCCACCCTTACGGTGCGCTTCAAAAAGAGCAAGAAATCTATTCCCATCCTACGCGCCTCTGTTTAACTGAAAACTGCACTAACTGTAATGGACGCGGACAGGTCAATTGCTCCTGGTGCTATGGCTCTGGTCGCGTGAGCTGCACAACCTGTGGAGGAAGTGGACAGGTACTGGAACAGCGAAGCCATTTCGATCACTACACCAATCAGTACCGCACGGAGAGCCATTACCGGATGTGTTACACCTGCACAGGCGGTAGGGTGAACTGCAACCACTGTAGCGGTTCGGGAAACCAGCGCTGTTCACCCTGTGAGGGAACGGGCGAAACAACCCGCATTACCCGGCTTGCCAGCGTTGCGGTGCCTCGTTACCAGTTGATCTACCATCGTGAAGATGTGCCGACGTTCATTAAAGATGGCCTCTACAAAGCGGGCATCCCGGAACTGGCAAGTTATGGTGCCGTTGAGCTGGCAGATTCCAGTATTGATGAGGATTTACGTAACGTTAACTTTATCTACAACGCCAGCGTACCCTTTGCCCGATTTACGAGCCAGTTACGTCAGGCTCAGCTTGCTGAACAGCCTGTTAACTGGGTCGTTTACGGTCGTCATCCGCAGATACTGGATGCGGGACATGTCGTTGAGTTGATGCTGAAAAACGATCTCAATGAGCTTGTCTATCGGAGCACAAAAGGGAATTTGCTGAACCCGCTTGTTGCGGCGGTTAGCCGTAAAACGGTGGCCACCTTTATGGAATCGGAAGCTCACCAGGATATGCTGGATGCGAATCGCGCGGGTAAATCCGGAGAGATGCTCCGCGAAGCGATGAATCGTGGGGTTACTACGACCTATATTGATGAAGCCCTGACCAGCCTGAAAGCCATTACGCAGGCGGTCCAGAACTGGTCGGTGGTGAAGTGGGCAATCTTCAGCGCGGTCATAATCTATCTGTTTATGCCTCTGTACACGGCCTATGGCGACTTCTGGTTCAACGACATGACTGGACGGATCTATCTTACCCCGCTCCTGCGCTGGGATAATCAGCATAATTTACTCGCTTCTCTGGAAGTACTGGCGCGTTACTGTGGCTTGTTTATTGCCATCGCTGCCGTTGTTATCTCTTTTCTGGGGTATTTATGGCGCAGGGGCTGGGTCCGCTGGCGAATGGGTCAGCATCTGGCGAGATGGGCGGTGAATAAGAAGATTTTACGTAGCGGTTGGTTTATGAGCCTTCTTCTCACCAGCCTGCTCACAGCTTCCCTGTTACTCTTTTTCCCGATCTGGGTGACAAATGAGGGAGAACTGTTTGGGCAGTATTCCTTAATTGAATTACTTCGCTGGGTTGCTCAGTTCATAAGATAATAATACGACCATGGCTCCCGGTATGTTTTCAGGGAGCTTTTCGCAACCAACAAAAAAGGCACCCATCGGCGCCTTAGTCATTCAATCTTTTATTCAGCCTTTCGCAGCTGCCCCGATATCACCCCAACAAAATCCATCACCTGTTTCTGCTTACTCGCCGACAGCTGACTCACCTCGCGCATCAGCGTCTCTATCTCCGGTTCGGACTCCCGGGACGTCAGTATCATGCAGCCCTTCATCACCTTCACATCCACTTTCGTTCCGGTGCTGAATCCGGCCTCATTTAGCCACAAACCTTTCATGATAAATGCGGGGATGCGGGTGTAATCCCCATAGCGCGTCGCATAACTTACGGTAAATACGCGGTCGTCAGCGGCAAAGACTTCTGGTTGCAGGGATTCTGCAATACAATCGATATTAGTCATGGTTACTATTCTCCGTAAATAGTGATTGTGATGAGCGGTACGGGCATGTTGGCGCATGCCCGTATTGCGTTAAATAACCCTGTAAATCTAACCAGTAAATATAAATAAGTCCAGAGTAATATAAAACGTAATAAGCGCGATTAGACTACTTTTAGTATTAATATAATGAATGGCTCGATCCTGTATTAATGATAATAAATTTATATACGTTTAATCCTGTTTGGTTTGTTCTCTAACAGTTTCAATTATTACACGATGCAACTCATCTACCGTTAAATCACGAATGATCGGCCTGGGTATGCCACGTAACCAGTTGATAAAAAGCCCGATACCAAAAGGATCAAGCCCTTCACCGGTAAACAGGTACTCGTTCTCTGCGAGCGAGAATCTCTCTCGGAGGCTTTTAACCTCCGTATTAAATGAAATAGTAAACGCTTGCTCACAGGCCTCTAAAAGGTCTGTACCATCGTCGCCACAGATATGCAGGTCATCTTCAATGAGTGAATTACCGTCGATAGGTTTGCGATAAGGTCCGAATTTTTCTCGAATAATCTTAATCACCTCATCTAACGTTGATTCCATAATGATATTCTCCTTTTAATCCACAATCCCTACACCAGAGTACTGAAATAAGAATACAACCAGGCAGTTAAGATAGAGAAAGTAATATAAACCTTTTACCATAGTGTGCATATTATTCAGGCGTATCAGGTGGATTATGTTTTTACAGGGAACGTGGACAGTCATTAGGATCGCGCTTTTCTTTATGGTCATGCTGTTCGTCGCATGGGCGGTCCCTTATGAAGATCTGGTGGATAATTTTATCTATGCGCACATAAGTCTTACTGATGCAGAAAAGATAACGAAACAGATTTGGGGAGAGCAGGAACCTGAGCCTTACGATTCACTTAGAGCGGACATAAACCTCTTCATCAATACGCTAATCAGCGTTCCTTTAATGAGCATAATTATTAGCGCTTATAATGCGATTACAGGCAAAACAAGGCCTGCTGAGCTTCTTAAAGAGTGGACACTATCCACGTTAAGACGGTTTGGGAAGATAGTCTTTTTTACTTTCCTGTTTTGGGCGCTGCTCCGTTTGCTGCCTTATGAGATGATTTTTCCTGCCGGGCAAAAGGTTTCTAATGCTGCTTTCGCAGCCGCTGTGGGCTTCAATTTACTGTTAGCCGTTTTTAGCTACAGGTTTTGTACCCGAATAATCAAAAGGGGTTTTTCATAGCCCCAATCCCACCCCCATCGCCCCCCTGATTATCGGAATCGGCGTCAACAAATGCTGATACATCAATTCCCCCGCCTTATCCGCATCCCGCGCCAGCACCGCGTCCATCAGCTTCTGATGCTCCACATGCTTCTCTTCTAACATCGCCACCGACAGCACCGTCTTCCGCAACCACACATACCTATACCTTGCCGCCAGGTCGAACAATCTTTCCCGCATCTGCATCAAATACTGCGATCCACACCCCGCCACCATCGCCGTATGGAACGCCTGATGCCGCTGGTCCCATTCGTCCAGCATGGTCTCGCTGGCGTCGCGGGATTCCAGCTTGTTCAGCAGATGCATGCGGGCGAGGAGGTCGGCTTCCCACTCTTCGCCGCCGCGTTCGATGGCGAGGCGGACCAGCATTGCCTCCATATTGGCGCGCGCGTCAAAGATATCGAGCAGCTCCTGTTCGGACATCGGCGCCACCCGGTAGCCTTTCTGGTTGATGACCGTGACCAGCCCTTCGGCAACCAGCTGCGACAGCGCTTCGCGCAGCGGACCGACGCCCAGCTCATAGCGGGACGTCAGCAGGCTCATGCGCAGCTTCTCATCCGGCTGATAAACGCCGCGGATAATGTCGTTCTTCAGCCAGCGGTACCCGTCTATGGCCGTCGCCTGGGAAATGATGGTCATGGTCCTGCTCCTTAAAAACTGCCCGGCTTACACCGGGCGCAAAATCTAACCCTGCTTCGCCTCGTCAAAACACTCGGCGATGATCGCCAGCCCCTGCTGAAGCTGCGCCTCTTCCACGGTCAGCGGCACCAGGATGCGCAGCACATTGTAGTATGGGCCGCAGGAGAGCAGGATCAACCCTTTATCCCGCGCCCGGGCGACAATCTGCGCCGTCAGGGCAGCGTTCGGTTTATTGTGGTCGCCGTCTTCAAACAGCTCGATGGCGATCATCGCCCCCAGGCCGCGCACGTCGCCGATCTCAGAGTGTTTTTCGGCGATAGCCAGCAGTCCCTCGCGCAGGGTGTTGCCCAGCTTATTGGCTTTGCCCAGCAGATCTTCCTGCTCGAACACCTTCATCACCGCCAGCGCGGCGGCACAGGCGATGGGGCTCCCGGCGTAGGTGCCGCCCAGCCCGCCCGGGGCGATGGCGTCCATCACGTCGGCGCGTCCGGTGACGCCCGCCAGCGGGAAGCCGCCGGCAATGGATTTGGCGAAGGTGGTGATATCCGCCGCCACGCCCATCTGCTCCATGGCGAAGAAGGTCCCGGTCCGGCCCGCGCCGCTCTGCACTTCGTCGGCGATCAGCATGATGCCGTGCTCGTCGCACAACTCGCGCAGGCGCTGCATAAAGGCAGGGGAGGCGGCATAGAATCCGCCTTCACCCTGCACGGGTTCGATCACGATGGCGGCGATATCTTCCGGCGCGGCATCGTTCTTAAAGATGCGGTGGATGCTGGCGATGGCGTCGTCATCGCTCACGCCGTGCAGGGCGCACGGATAGAGTGCGCGATAGACGTGGCCCGGCATCAGCCCCATGCCCGCTGAGTAAGGGTTCACTTTCCCGGTCAGCGAGAGGGTGTAGTGGGTGCGGCCATGATAGGCCCCGGTAAAGGCGATGGTGCCGTTGCGCTTGGTGGCCGCGCGGGCAATTTTCACCGCGTTCTCCACCGCTTCGGAGCCGGTAGTTACCAGCAGGGTTTTTTTCGGGAAATCGCCCGGTACTTTCTGGTTCAGGGTTTCACAAAGCTCCAGGTAGGGCTCGTAGGCCAGCACCTGGAAGCAGGTATGCGTCAGCTTTTTCAGCTGCTCTTCCACGGCGCTGACCACCTCCGGGTGCAAGTGCCCGGTGTTCAGCACCGCGATGCCGCCGGCGAAATCAAGATATTCACGGCCTTCAACGTCCCACACCCGGCTGTTCTCGGCGCGGGCGGCGAAAATCGGGTGGATCTGACCCACGCCGCGGGGGATGGCATTGCTACGACGCTGCATTAACTCTTTATTGCTGCTCATTGAAATCTCCTGAATCACATAAGTTAAAGGCCGATGCACATATATTTGATTTCTAAGTAATCTTCGATGCCGTATTTAGACCCTTCCCGACCCAGACCGGAGGCTTTGATCCCACCGAACGGGGCCACTTCGTTAGAGATAATGCCGGTGTTGATCCCGACGATGCCGTACTCCAGCGCCTCGCCGACGCGGAACACGCGGCTCAAATCGCGGGCATAGAAATAGGCGGCGAGGCCGAACTCGGTGTCGTTGGCCATCGCGATAACGTCCGCCTCATCCTGAAAACGGAACAGCGGGGCCAGCGGGCCGAAGGTCTCCTCTTTGGCCACTTTGGCATCACCGGGCACATCTACAAGAATAGTCGGCTGGAAGAAGTTGCCGCCCAGTTTATGCAGCGATCCGCCGGTGATTACCCGCGCGCCTTTATCCACCGCGTCAGCAATGTGTTCTTCAACTTTCGCCACCGCCTTGCTGTCGATCAGCGGCCCGGTAGTGACGCCCGGCGTCATGCCGTCGCCGAGCTGGAGTTTATCCACCGCCTGCTGGAGTTTTTCGGCAAAGCGATCGTAAACGCCGTCCTGCACGTACAGGCGGTTGGCGCACACGCAGGTCTGCCCGGCGTTGCGGAACTTGGAGGCCAGCGCCCCTTCCACGGCCTTATCCAGGTCGGCATCGTCAAAGACGATAAAGGGCGCGTTGCCGCCCAGTTCCAGCGACACTTTTTTGATGTCTTTCGCGCACTGGGCCATCAGCTGGCGGCCAATCTCGGTCGAGCCGGTAAAGGAGAGCTTGCGCACCAGCGGGTTGCTGGTCAGCTCGTTACCGATGTCCGACGCTGAGCCGGTCACCACGTTGAACACCCCTTCGGGGATGCCCGCGCGGCTCGCCAGTTCGGCCAGCGCCAGGGCGGAGAACGGCGTCTGGCTGGCGGGTTTGAGCACCATGGTGCAGCCTGCCGCAAGCGCCGGGCCCGCCTTGCGGGTGATCATCGCCGCCGGGAAGTTCCACGGGGTGATGGCGGCGGTGACGCCAATCGGCTGCTTTATCACAATCAAGCGCTTGTCCGCCTGATGGCCCGGAATGGTGTCGCCGTAGACGCGTTTTCCCTCTTCGGCGAACCACTCTATAAAGGAGGCGGCATAGCTGATTTCACCTTTCGCTTCCGCCAGCGGTTTGCCCTGTTCGAGGGTCATCAGCTGAGCCAGATCGTCCTGGTTGGCCATCATCAAATCGAACCAGCGGCGCAGGATGTTGGCGCGCTCTTTGGCAGTGAGCGCTCGCCAGGCGGGCAGGGCGCGGTTCGCCGCCTCAATCGCGGTGCGGGTTTCATCGGCGCCCATCTTCGGCACGCTGCCCAGGGTCTGGCCGTTTGCCGGGTTGGAGACGGTAATCGCCTCACCGCGGTGCGCGTCGCACCACTTTCCTTCTATATAGGCCTGCTGGCGAAATAAGCTGGGATCGTTGAGTTGCATGATGGCTTCCTGTCTCAGAATGATTAACGGGTACAGGCGGCGTGGAGTGCGTCCACGCTTCTGGCTGCCCGCAGTGCGCGGCCGGGGTTGTGTTGACTGGCGAGCAGGGTCTGAACCTTGCTGACAATATGCGCGCCAATGGGGATCGCCGAGGTCGCAGCCGGTGAGGGAGCATTACAGGTATGAATGGTTCGCGGCGTAGTGACAAATAAAAAGTCGTCGATGAGCTTCCCGTCTGGCGAAACTGCTTGCGCCCTCACACCCGCAGGCCAGGGGTGCAGATCTTTCACCGTCAGGCTCGGGCAATATTTTTGCACCAGCCGCAGGTAGCCGCTTTTGCACAGAGAGTTTTTCATCTCGCTTAAGCCCGAGCGCAGGTTGTTTTGCAGCACCCGGCGAATGCCGGAGGAACCAATAATTTCCAGCATATCGGTTAAGGAGATATCGCCCTTGCGATAGCCCTCGCGCTTAAAGGCCAGCACCGCGTTGGGCCCCACCGTGACGCTGCCGTCGATCATGCGGGTGAGATGCACGCCCAAAAACGGCATGGCCGGATCGGGGATCGGGTAGATCAGGTGGTTAACGATCTGATTATGTTCCGGCGCGAGGCGGAAATACTCCCCCCGGAACGGGCAGATAATAAAGCCCGGATCGATACCGAGCATGTTGACCAGCCTGTCGGCCATCAGCCCGGCGCAGGCAATCATGGTCATGGCTTCAAACTCGCGCCCGTCGCGGGTGTGGATGACCACGCCGCTGGCGTGCTCCTTCAGGGCGCTGACCTCGGCGTTGAAAATCACCTCGCCGCCTTTCGCCTGGAAGCGTTTTGCCATCGCCGCTGTCACCTCGCGATAGCTGACAATCCCGCTGGAGGGGACAAAAATCCCGCCCAGCCCGGTGATGTTGGGCTCGCGCTCGCGCAGTTCGGCGGCGCTCAGCCACTCGCGCTCGATCCCGTTGGCGGCGGTGCGATCCCACAGGGCCCGCATCCGTTCCATCTCAAGCGCAGAGGTGGCAACCAGCATCTTGCCGCAGGTGTCATAGCGAATCTGGTTCTCATCACAAAAGGCTTTGGTGGCCCGGTTCCCGGCCAGGCAAAACTGCGCCTTCAGGCTGCCGGGAGTGTAATAGACCCCGGCATGAATCACGCCGCTGTTGCGCCCGGTCTGGTGGCAGGCCGGACCTGCTTCCTTCTCCAGCAGCGCGATGCGGGCGTCCGGGTAGAGCTCAATCAGCTGCATGGCGGTCGACATGCCGATGATGCCGCCGCCGGTAATCACGAAATCATACATCCGCGCAATCCCTACTGATGAGTCTGATAGTGGCTGGTGGCGTAGCTGATATACCCCCGCTGGCGCATCAGCTCCCGGCGCAGATCCGGGTGCGGGGTGAAGCGGTCCCGGCCGTGTAGCCAGAACATATTGTTGATCAGCAGGAATTTACCCACTGGCACCGGAATGGAAATGATGTGTTTACTGCTCTCCAGTGCGTCAGAAAGTTCGCTCAGCCACACGCCCTCTTCAAAATCTTTCGGCTGCACGAACTGGTCGATGTAGCGCATCACCGGGCGGCCCTGCTGGTCGACGTCGAACACCGGATGAAACACATCCTGCGCGACGTTTTTGCTTGGCGGTGCCGTCCAGCGTAACGGGCGGCGGGCCAGCGGATGGCTGAAGAATTTTTCCAGCGACTCCCAGTCATCAAGGTGCAGTAGCAGGGAGTTGCCGCCCTGCATGTTCTGCTCGTCGATCTTCATCATCAGCACGTAGTCGGTCACTTCATCGACGAAGGTGCCGTCGTTGTGCAGCTCCAGCACGCGATGGGGCTGGCGCAGATAGCTGTCTGAGTTATCGACGTTTTTCACCGTAAAGCGGGCGTAATACTGGCCGCTCATGGCGTCATAGTTCGAGCGTCCAATCAGGTGTGCAACGGCGGTGGCGATCTTCACCATCTCGTCGGCCTGGGCGACGTTATCCACCCCCTCGGCGTCAATAAGCAGGGCACCCTCGCTGCGGCTGAGGATCGTGTTCAGCAGCAGGGGCTGTAGTTGGTTGCCGCACAGGTCATCGAGGATCTTCGCCACCCGAAAGCGCAGGAAGGATTTGTACTCCAGCGCCTGGATGGGCCACTGCTCCACCTCCCGCAGGAACTGCTGCGTGACGTCCGCTGAGAACGTCAGCTCCAGCAGGCGCGGAGACTGCACGGAGGGCGCGATACGAAAACCGGTGATGGTGCGGGATAACGCCTCGTCGGGCTGTTTTACGGCGGTCAGTGCATTCATCAGAATCAATCCTCTCAGAAAGTATTCAGGGAACGGGGTGTTTCGTAGCCATAGATTAAAAATATCTACATTTTGGATAAATGGGCACATAACAGGCAGATTGTTTAGATTTTGTGATGCAGGCGTAAAAATTGACTGAATTGAGCGGAAAAAGCGGGAAAAGTTGGAGATCTGAACATGGCGCAGTGATGGCGCTCACGGAAAATGAGGTGTGACCTTAACAAAAACGTGACATATCCATACAAATCTTAACAAATCGCGAGGGCGGTGCTGTACGGCGTTCAGGCGCTCTTCTATACCTTGATTCGTGTTACCTGCGACACCAACTCAACACAGAGAATAAACGTATGGAACAGACTTCTGGCAAGAAAAGTGAAGCAATTCATAGCGATAATACACAGCAATTTAACCGCTCCATCGGTCTCATCTCTAACTTTTCGCTTGGGTTCACCTACCTCTCGCCGCTGACGGCGGTCTACTCCCTGTTTGCGCTGGCGGTGACGCTGGCGGGCCCTCCGGCCATCTGGTGGATCCCGATTGTCGCCTGCGGGCAGCTGCTGGTGGCCCTGGTGTTTGGCGAAGTGGCGTCGCAGTACCCCATTACCGGCGGGTTGTACCCCTGGGCGCGCCGCCTGTGGGGCAAAAAATATGCGTGGATCGCCGCCTGGATCTACCTCTGGGCGCTGGTGGTGACCATCACCTCGGTAGCGGAATACACCGCCACCTTCGTCGGCTCCCTGTTCGGCTTTGAAATCTCGCCCGGTAACATGCTGATCACCTCGGTCGTACTGCTGATGATGATGATGGCGGTGAACATGTCGGGCACCAAAAATCTCGCCCGGGTCGCCAGGATCGGCTTCTGGTGCGAGATCGTCAGCGTGATTGCGCTCGGGATCTACCTGCTGATTTTCCACCGCGCCCAGCCGTTCTCGGTGGTGTTTGATTCGATGGGGGTGATTGCCAAAGACGGTAGCTACCAGCCGGCGTTTATGGCGGCGGCGCTGATCGGCCTGTTCATGTTCTTCGGCTTTGAGGCCTGCGGCAACGTGGCGGAAGAGGTGAAAAACCCGAGCAGGAAGATCCCGGTGGCGATGATCCTCAGCATCGTGTTTGGCGCCATCTCGGCGTTGATCTCGATCCTCGGCTACCTGCTGGCCTCCCCAAACCTGATGAACATCGTCAACGGCCAGATTGCCGATCCGATCCCGGCGATCCTCAACGAAGCCCTGGGTGAAACCGGCGCCACGGTGTTTATCATCATCGCGGTGATCGCCATGCTGTCGTGCATTCTCTCCCTGCAGGCCGCGCTGAGCCGCCTGATCTTCTCCTTCTCCCGCGACCAGATGCTGCCGGGCAGCGCCTGGATGTCGAAGCTGTCGAAAAACAGCGTTCCTGACAACGCGATGATCGTCAGCTGCCTGCTGCCGGTGCTTATCTGCGTGTGGGTTTACTTCCAGCCGGATAACCTGGCGCGCATCACCGCCTTTGCGGTTATCGGCATCTACATTTCGTTCCAGATGGTGGTGCTGGCGGCGCTGCGCCAGCGTCTGAAAGGCTGGAAACCGGCCGGGGAGTGGAGCGTCGGTGGCTGGGGAATGCTGGTTAACGTGCTGGCGCTGGCCTATGGCCTGTGCGGCATCTGGCTGCTGGCACAACCTGCCGAGAGCAGCGACTTTATCGACCGCTGGACGGTGCTGGTGGGGCTGTCGGTGGTGGTGATTTCCGGGCTGGTGTACATGGCGCTGGCCCGACCGTTCGGACGCTCAAACGCGCCGGAAAACGACGCGATCGAGCATGCAAAACGCCTGAACGCGGGACAATCTCTCTAATCACTCAGAACATAAAAACAATGGAGTCGGCTATGCAACACAACTTACTGATTAATGGCGAACTGGTTGCGGGTTCAGGTGAGAGGCAACCCGTGTACAACCCGGCCACCGGCGAGGTGCTGCTGGAGATCGCCGAAGCCAGCCCGGAGCAGGTGGACGCCGCGGTGCAGGCCGCCGATCGCGCCTTCCGCACCTGGGGTCAGACCACGCCAAAAGCGCGTGCCGAATGCCTGCTGAAGCTGGCGGACGTGATTGAGCAGAACGCCGACAGCTTCGCCCGCCTGGAGTCGCAGAACTGCGGCAAACCGCTGCACTGCGTGCTGAACGACGAGATCCCGGCCATTGTCGATGTGTTCCGCTTCTTCGCGGGGGCAACCCGCTGCCTGAACGGCCTGGCCGCCGGGGAGTATATGGAGGGACACACCTCGATGATCCGCCGCGACCCGGTGGGCGTCGTCGCCTCCATCGCCCCCTGGAACTACCCGCTGATGATGGCGGCCTGGAAGCTGGGCCCGGCGCTGGCGGCGGGCAACTGCGTGGTGCTCAAACCCTCTGAAATCACCCCACTCACCGCCCTGAAGCTGGCCGAACTGGCGAAAGATATCTTCCCGGCCGGGGTGATTAACGTGCTGTTTGGCAGGGGTAAAACCGTCGGCGACCCGCTGACCGGCCACGACAAAGTGCGCATGGTCTCCCTGACCGGCTCCATCGCCACCGGGGAGCACATTATTGCCCACACCGCGCCGTCGATTAAGCGCACCCATATGGAGCTGGGCGGTAAAGCGCCGGTCATCGTCTTTAACGACGCCGACATCGATGCGGTGGTGGAGGGCGTGCGCACCTTTGGCTTCTACAACGCCGGGCAGGACTGCACCGCCGCCTGCCGGATCTACGCGCAAAAAGAGGTTTATAACGCGCTGGTCGAAAAACTGGGCGTCGCCGTCGCCAGCCTGAAAATGGGCGCTCCGGATGATGAAACCACCGAGCTTGGCCCGGTCAGTTCCGCCGCCCATCTGACCCGCGTCAGCGAGGCGGTCGAGCGCGCGAAAGCCCTGCCGCACATTCACGTGGTCACCGGCGGCAACAAGGCCGAGGGTAAGGGGTATTACTATCAGCCGACCCTGCTGGCCGGGGCGAAGCAGGGGGATGAGATCATCCAGCGCGAAGTCTTCGGCCCGGTGGTGAGCGTCAGCGTGTTCGACGACGAAGAGCAGGTACTCGAGTGGGCTAACGACTCACAGTACGGCCTGGCCTCGTCGGTCTGGACCCAGGACGTTGGCCGCGCACACCGCATGAGCGCGCGCCTGCAGTACGGCTGCACCTGGGTGAACACCCACTTTATGTTGGTGAGCGAAATGCCGCACGGCGGGCAGAAGCTTTCCGGCTACGGCAAGGATATGTCGATGTACGGGCTGGAAGATTACACCGTGGTACGGCATGTGATGGTGAAGCACTAATCTGCTTAAGCGGCGGCAAGCGCGATTCACGTTTGTCGCAGCAAAGGATATATACATTCTATATGGATCATTTTTTTGCCTCTCTATATACTTTGCATATAGCGGTATAGAAGAGAGGTTATCATGCCCACCCCAACACGCACTGCACCTAAAAAGTTCCTGTTCCAGCTCCGTTCCGTTGACAACGAATTCGGCGTAAGTGAAGAGACGTTTGCCCGTCTGATGGCGGAGCTATCCCTGAACCAGACTGAGTTAGTCCACAAGGCGTTACGCAACCTCGCCAAAGAGGTGTTGCCCGCCTACGAACAGGACGATGGCCCGTTGACCGAAGCGCAACACAACGCGGTCAGAAAAATGTCAGGCCTCGATATCTCAGAGGACGATCTGGACTCTCCATTATTTAAATAAGCAGGACGCTTATGACTAATAATTACAACCCGTTACCGGCAATCGGTGACATCATCTGGTGTCGATTTCCTCAACATGAGGATCTGGGGCATCCGGGGCCGAAAGCGCGTCCCGGACTGATTTTGAACGTCTTTCCGGATCTGCATGCCGTCCTGATTGTCTATGGAACCTCCCGGACGGACCACGTCTATCAGGGCGAATTTGTCATCGACGATCAGTTGGATACGGCAGGGCTAAGCTGGCCGACAAAGTTTGATCTTAATCGCCTGCAAAAATTGCCTTTTAATACCGAGTGGTTTGCGGTGGCACCAGGCGTGGAGATTGCTTCACCGTTGCCCAAAATGGGCGTTATCCCACCGGTGTTTATTCCCGTAATGCGTGCCGCCTGGTCTAAAAGACGGTAGCAGCCATTGCCCGGCGGCGCTTCGCTTGCACGGGCCTACGGTTTTGCCCTTTCGTAGGCCGGGTAAGCGCAGCGACACCCGGCGCTTCTGTTTATACGTCGATAAACATGCTAAAGAAGTGAGGTTAACCTCTATAAGGAACTGAATCTCATGCTCAACGCCCTGAACCATCTGACCCTCGCCGTCAGCAACCTGCCTGCCAGCATCGCATTCTGGCGCGATCTTCTCGGCCTGCGGCTGCACGCCGAATGGCACACCGGGGCTTACCTTACCTGCGGCGATCTCTGGCTCTGCCTGTCTTATGACGAAACGCGAACATTCATCCCGCCGCAAAATAGCGACTACACCCACTACGCCTTCTCAGTTGCACCGGAAAACTTCGAAGTTGTCTCGCAAAAGCTGAAAGACGCTGGCGTAACGGTCTGGAAAGAGAACAAAAGCGAAGGGGCGTCGTTCTATTTTCTCGACCCGGACGGGCACAAACTGGAGCTGCACGTAGGGGATCTGGCTGCGCGTCTGGCGGCGTGTCGGGATAAGCCTTATGCGGGGATGGTATTTACCTCAAAGTAAGCTGATGCCCGCACCTTCAGACTGCCGCTGTTTATTATTCTGTTCTCGTTTTTTCTGCATGTTTCATAACGTCATGGGAGGCCTGACGCCTGCTAAGCGAGCGTCAGGTTCACATATTAAAGTGTAAAAGCTTCTGGGAGATGGAGTTTTGAGTTTTGAATGCTGGTTCCGATGGCAAAAGGGACGACCCACAGACGTAATGCATGACCATCCGGTTTGTGAAGTTCAAAGGGATGGGGAAGCGCATCATTAAAACCGTCATGCCCTGGATAGATAAGTATCATATCCCCCCGGCTATCGAGATATTTCACCCCGTAGGCTTGCATCTGGTAAAGGTCATTTTGCGAAATGTTAAAGCCAGGTTTATACGGCTTGATCTTTTTCCATTTCGTATCGCAAATAATCGGTGAATGCTGCGAAGTTTCATGCGGGCGAAGCCAGATATCCGGCTTGAGTCTGAACATATTCTTCGTGTGATAACGAGCCAGGCTGTGTTTTTTTGCCTGTGTATCGATCTGGTAGTGTAGATGATGGTGATGTTTCATCCAGGCGGCAACGAAGGATTCAAAAACAGCCTCCATTGGAAAGAGCAGTGAAATGGCATTAGCCTGCCCCTGCATACAGTGTGGAGACTCGCCTTGTAAAATGAGTTTTGCCCAGTCCAGAGCCTGTTCGTAATAATGCATATGCCTGTCCAGGCGAACCTGGCTGAAGGCAAATGCGACATCCATAACTGGGGAAAGGGGTTCAAAGGCTGTCAGCAAAGGCTGAAGCTGTCGTATCAGCAGAGGATTGCGGGTCAGTCGGGAGACTTTATCGATAGCCGTTTTCAGAATGCGGTTTTCGGGACGCTCAACGCTGTATTCATCATATTCCACTTGAAAACGATCGTGCCGAACGCTGTTTTTGGTTAGCTGTGCTGAAACCCGTAATTTGCCTTTCATCCACGCCAGATTATCGTGCTGACGAAGATAGTCGCGTTTAAGACCTTGTTGAAGGATAAACTGAACGCTGATGATGAACTGCTGAATAAAGATATCCATCAACGGCATGCGTGAGGTCTTGATGCTCGCCGATGTTGTTGCAATATGTCGGAAGGTTTTCAGAGTACGCAGCATCATTATTAACTGCTCACGGGCGTGTTCATGGCCCGTTTTGGGTAACACCTCAATAAACGCACCTCCCGGTAGCGCAATCACGCCCACGTAATTTTTCACCTGCAGTGCCTGAACCCGGCCAACAGCGCGAAGGGTAAGCAACCGGCTATCATATTCTACATCGTCACTTAAACAGCGTTGCACCAGCCATTGAAAAAGCGTATCGGGCAGCACAACCGCGTCCCTGACGCGGCCCTGATCTTTATCGCTAATCACATATCCGTGCTCAATGAGCGTCCAGGAATGGCCGGATGTCATTCCTCGCTCTCCTGATGTATGGCTTTTGGATCGTAAATCTGGCGATAAGCCAGCGGGTTATTCCATACGGGCTTCGACTCGTGAGAAAGATGGTAGGTCATCCCTGCCTCCTGCAAATCTTCTGCAGCATCAGCACCAAACAATCGCAGGAAATTGCCTTCACTGTTTATTGATGAGACGAACTGTAAGCTCTCGTCCTGTTTCTGGTTGTCACCGAGGACAAGGCGGATTTTTTGCCAGTCGTTATAAAAATACTCCTCCAGCAAAGGAAGGATTTTATTTTTCATGATGCGTTTAAGCAGATCGAAGGCGGCATCTTCGTCATCCTTAGCTTGTATTACGGGCATGAAAAATGCGTGTCCCAGCGTGTGTTCATAATCATACAACGCCTGAATCCTGGCATTCAGCGTTTCCAGTAGCCGTTCAAGCTGAATCCCCTTGATCGTAGTGCCTGCCAACAAGCTGGTGTCTGGAAGCATAGGTACAAACTCGAAGCGGCGGCGCAACGCGGTATCGAGCGCCGTCAGGGAGCGGTCTGCGGTGTTCATTGTGCCGACAAGGTAAAGATTATTGGGGACGCTAAATGACGTGGCGGAATAAGGGAGAGAAACGCTGAGTTCTTCTGCTTCACCTGCACGTTTAGAGGTTTCAATCAGCGTGATGAGCTCGCCGAAGATTTTAGAAATATTGCCACGGTTAATCTCGTCAATAATCAGTACGAAATTCTGTCGTTTAGCGCCAGTTGTCTTCTCCGGTGTGGCCGGAATATGATTTTCGCGAATCAGAAACGCCAGGATCCCACGTATATAAGAAACGTTATGCACTTTGGCATTGTTATCCTGGTACCAGGCTCGAATGTCCTTAAGATAAGCATTGTAGCCCTGACCCAAATCTTCTTTTTTGCTCTGCTCAGGGAAGATCCCAAAGACAGCCTCGCTTTTGTAAGTCACACGGAAAGGGTTACCATTGTGGGTGCGTAGCGTAATGCTCTCTCCTTCAGCAAGCCGTTCCTGTAACAGCACAAGTGCCTTGTCCAGAGCCTGCTGTATACCCGCATTGCCAAAAGCGGCGTCATCGCAAATTTGCTTGAAAATCCCAGGTTTGACGTCATAACGCACGTTACCGTCGTCGGTCGTTTCTGCCCTTAGTCCTTCAATGAACTCTTCGTACCCGAAGCTTTGATGGAAAGTAATAAAACGGATCCGTTTTTCGTTCATCAGCTGGTTATAAATTTTCTTAAGCTCGCGTCGACGTTCGCTCTCTTCTTTTCCATCCAGCCTGGCGTATGCCTGAGGTTCACAGGCGCGCACGGCAACGTCGATTGTTTTATAGGTTTTGCCCGTGCCTGGTGGCCCATACAGGATCAAGTTTTTAGGCAATTGAAGATCGTTGGGTTCAGAACCCTGTTCATCATCTTCACCCGTGTTGTCGGGCACCACCACAGTATCGTCTTTCTCAAGGATAAAATGTTTGTACAGATGCCAGAGAGACATATTCAATGTGATGGCATCAATCTGGGAGCCTATCGCCTGGTTAAGTGCCTTTTTCAATTCAAGATTAAGGTCAAACCATTCGCCTTGACCTGACAGGCCCAGATCAAAGCGGTTATTGCAGTAGTTATAGATACGAAAGAACGCGCCAGTGTTAACAATATTGCTGATGTGCTCAGGGTACATAACTGCAAACGCACGATGGCACAGCGCCCAGTACACTTTTTTCAGGATCTTTTGTTCTTTGAGAGACTTCAGTTGTGTAATCACCTGCTGATAATTGGCGGGCGTACATTCTTTGGCAATCAGACGGGACAGGGCGCGCAGCTTTTCTTTCGCCTCGTTAAATTCATTCAGTGACATGCCGCCTTGCTTAATACTGGCGACGCCATTGGAGCGGTTGTACCAAAGTTCATAGAGCGTCTCGTCTGAGAAGTTGGGGCGCTCTTCCTCCACTTTTATTCGTAGTGCCCAAAACGCCGGGCCCCATTCAATACTGTAATTCTCGTTATTGGCCGTGTGAGAGGTGAAGAATGAAAGTACGTCGGTGTGTTCCTGAACCATTACCCGCTCCAGCTTGATGAAAATAAAAAGTTTTCCTCATTTTATCGGAATTATCTGAAGTGTTGCACTGCTTGTTCAGGGGGGCAGTGGATGTGAACAGCTGACGCCAGGTGGCGTCAGCTTTAACACTTACAGCCCCTTCACAAACGTCAGCAGGTCTTCGTTCAGCTGGTCCTGATGCGTCAGCGCAAAGCCGTGCGGCGCGTTGTCGTACACCTTCAGCTCCGCGTTGCTAATCAGCTCCGCCGCCACTTTTCCGGTGGTTTCAAACGGGACGATCTGGTCGTTGCTGCCGTGGATCACCAGCGTCGGCACGTCGACTTTGGCCATATCCGCACGGAAGTCGGTTTCGGCAAAGGCGGTTACGCAGTCCAGCGTCCCTTTCAGGGAGGCCAACAGGGCGATGTTCAGGGTCTGGGTCAGGCCGCCTTCAGACACTTTCTGTCCGGCGTTGAGGCCGTAGAACGGGGTGGCGAAATCACTGATGAACTGGGCGCGATCTTTCAGCAGCCCGTCGCGAATGCCGGCGAAGACCGACTGATCCACACCCTGCGGATAAGAGTCAGACTTACCGAAGATCGGCGTGACCGCACCCAGCAGCGCCAGCCCGGCCACGCGGTCGGTGCCGTAAGTGCCGATATAGCGGCTCACGTCGCCGCCGCCCATGGAGAAGCCCACCAGGGTCACGTCGCGCAGATCGAGCGCGGTGATCAGGTCGTTGATGTCGGAGGCAAAGGTGTCGTAGTCATAACCGTTCCACGGCTGATCCGAACGGCCAAAGCCGCGGCGGTCGAAGGCGATGGCGCGGAAGCCGCGCTCGGCCAGATAGTTAAGCTGGCTGTCCCACATGTCGGCATCCAGCGGCCAGCCGTGGCTGAACAGCACCGGCTTACCCGCGCCCCAGTCTTTGTAGTAAATCTGCGTGCCGTCTTTCGCTTTGATCGTAGCCATAGTCTCTTCCTCAAAATGTTGTTTTAGGTTTTAAACCGGCGCCACCAGATAACGGGTCGCCGGGGGTGCATCGCCCTGATGAAAAGCCAGCACGCGGCTTTGCAGCAGGTGGTCATTCATGGTGTGGCGCTCCTGCAGACGCAGGTGTTCAACCCACGAGCCCAGCAGGAAGGTCTCGATATAGAGGCCCGGCCGGTCGATATCCTCATACACCGCCCAGCTCATGGCGCCCGCCCGGCGCCTGACCCGGCGCAGCTCGTGCACCGCCTGCAGAAAGTCGTTTACCGCTTCGGGATCAACCAGATATTCGCAGGAGACCAGCACCGGGCCACGCTCGTTGGGGATGTTCTCCCGGGCGTCGTCGGCAATCAGGCCGCTGGTGTCGAGGTTCAGGTTGGGATCTTTCTCCAGCTTCCAGCGCAGCACCGTGGCGCTCGCCAGCAGCATCCCCACCGTCGCCACGCAGAGTGACGTATAGGTGTTGAAGTGCGAGGCAATCTGTCCCCACAGGGCGCTGCCCGCGGTCATCGAGCCGAAAAAGACCGTCAGATAGACCGCCAGCGCCCGGGCCTTCACCCAGCGTGCGGCGCTGCGTTGCGCCCCCAGGTTGAGCGTGGACAGCACCGCAATCCACGCAAAGCCGGTGAAAAACTCAAACAGGTTCAGCAGCCAGAAGTGGCGCACGAAGGCCAGGGCCAGCATAGTGAGGGCGAAGACCAGGCTTGCCGCCACCATCAGCCGGTCGGCGTTCAGGCGCTGGCGCAGTCGCGGCAGCAGCACCGCCCCGGCAATCGCCCCCAGCCCGATGCAGGCCAGCATGATGCCGTACCCCGCCGGGCCGAGGCCCAGCTCCCGGCGCGCCACTAGCGGCAGCAAGGCCCAGCCCGCGCTGGCGAACACGAAAAACGCCACGGTGCGAATTAAGACGTTACGCAGCACCGGGGCGGCGTGTACGTAGCGCACCCCGGCGCGCACCGCCGAGAAAAAGTGCTCCGGCGGCAGGCGCTGCACCGAGAGCGCAGGCTTCCAGCGCCACAGCACCCAGGCCACGCCCAGCACCGACAGGGCATTGAGCAGGAACACCATCCACGGCCCGGCCAGCGAGAGCAAAAAGCCGCCCAGCGCCGGGCCGATGGCGCGACTGATGTTCACCCCCAGCGAGTTGAGGGCAATCGCCGGGCCCAGCTCCGCCTTGCTCACCAGATCCGGCACCACCGCCTGGAACGGCGGCGAACTCATGGCGCTGCCGACGCTCAGCAGAAACGCCGCCACCAGCAGCACCGTCGGCGTCACCTGACCGGTAAACGACAGAATGGTCAGCCCGGCGGCGGCGATAAACACCCATAGTTGCGAAAACAGCAGGTACTTGCGCCGGTCGACGATGTCCGCCATCACGCCGGAAGGCAAGGCGAAGAGGAACATCGGCAGGCTGCTCGCCGCCTGCACCATGGCGATATCCAGCGGATCGGCGCTCAGCGTTAGCATGCTCCAGTTGATCCCGACGTCGCTCATCCACGAGCCAACGTTCGACACCACCGTGGCGATCCACAGCATGCGGAACACCCGCTGGTGCAGCGGCTGCCACGTCGACATCGCCGGGGCAGGCGGGTGCTCGATGTGCGCGTCGGTCACCTGGGTCATGCGAATCTCTCCGTGGCACGCGAGCGTAACCGCCACGCGCCGGGGCCGGTGATGGCAAGGGTGGTGAAGATAATCAGCAGCAGCCAGCCAAACTGACCTTCGGCAATCGACCAGTCAGGGTGCACCGCCAGCATCGCCACCAGCAGCACGGCGATAATCGGCACGCAGGCCAGCCGGGTCGCCACGCCGAACAGGATCAGGATCGGGCAGATCACCTCGGCGAAGATCGCCGGGATCAGGCTGAAGTACGGCCCGAAGCCAAAGGGATCTTCGATCCGCGTCAGTTCTTCGCTGAAGTGCAGCACCTTCGGCAGGCCGTGGACGTAGAGCAACAGCAGGCTGCCGGTGATGCGCAGGAAGAACAGCCCCAGGTCGATCCGGGGCAGGGGTTGAGTTGAGTTCATCATGATCAGAACGCGAAGCAGCTGCAGCCCAGCGCTCCCCAGAAGGCGTTATCGTCGGCCACCGGCATCTCTGCGCTGCGGGCAAAATCGTGGGCGTGGTTATGCACGCCGCACGGCCCGCTGCAGTGGTGCACGGCGCTCATCCCCACCCGGGCGGCCTGCGGTGGCGCGGATCGGTAGTGTCCCGGCACCTTGACCACCGGCGACCACTCCGGCAGAACCGGGATGGCAGGCGGTGCCAGCGGGCCGAAAGCGCCTGCGGCATAGACGATATCGCCGTCCACCACCGTCAGCACCGACTCGATGCCCTTGATCTCCTCTTCCGGCACGCGGAAGAAGTCTTTGCTCAGCACCGCGAGATCCGCGAGCTGGCCCTTTTTGATCTGCCCTTTCTGGTTCTGCTCGTTCGAGAACCACGCGCTGCCCTGGGTCCAGAGCATCAGGGCGGTATCGCGATCCAGACGGGCGCTGTGATCGTACATCTGCATGCCGCCCACGGTGCGCCCGGAGACCAGCCAGTAGAGCGCGGTCCAGGGGTTGTAGCTCGCCACGCGGGTGGCGTCGGTGCCTAAGCCTACCGGCACGCCGGTCTCCAGCATGCGGGTCACCGGCGGGGTATGGCGGACAGCCTCCATCCCGTAGCGCTCGGCGAAGTACTCGCCCTGGAAGGCCATGCGGTGCTGCACGGCGATGCCGCCGCCCAGGGCCTTGATGCGGTCGATGTTGCGCTGGGTGACGGTCTCGGCGTGGTCGAAGAACCAGTGCAGGCCGTCGAACGGGATCTCGCGGTTCACCTTCTCGAAAACGTCCAGCATCCGGCTGATGGACTCGTCATAGGTGGCGTGCAGGCGGAACGGCCAGCGGTGTTCCACGAGATGGCGCACCACGCGCTCCAGCTCGTCCTCCATGCCGGGGGCCAGATCCGGGCGCGGCTCGAGGAAATCCTCGAAGTCGGCGGCGGAGAAGACCAGCATCTCCCCCGCGCCGTTATGGCGGAAGAAGTCGGTGCCCTGGCCCGGCTTGAGCATGTCGGTCCACTTCTCGAAGTCCTCCAGCTCGTGGCCGGGACGCTGGGTGAAGAGGTTGTAGGCGATGCGGATGGTCATCTGCTTTTTGTCGTGCAGCTCGGCGATCACCTCGTAGTCTTCCGGGTAGTTCTGGAAACCGCCGCCCGCGTCGATGGCGCTGGTCAGCCCCAGACGGTTCAGCTCGCGCATAAACTGGCGGGTGGAATTCACCTGCTGCTCCAGGGGCAGTTTTGGCCCTTTGGCGAGGGTGGCGTAGAGGATCATGGCGTTCGGACGGGCGATCAGCATCCCGGTCGGATTGCCGTTGGCGTCGCGCTGGATCTCGCCGCCCGGCGGGTTCGGGGTCTCTTTGGTGTAACCCACCACCTTCAGCGCCGCGCGGTTGAGCAGGGCGCGATCGTAGAGGTGCAGGATAAAGACCGGGGTATCCGGCGCGGCCTCGTTGATCTCATCCAGGGTCGGCATGCGGCGCTCGGCAAACTGGAACTCGCTCCAGCCGCCCACCACGCGTACCCACTGCGGGGATGGGGTGCGCAGGGCCTGCTCTTTCAGCATCCGCAGGGCGTCGGCCAGCGACGGCACCCCTTCCCAGCGCAGCTCGAGGTTGTAGTTCAGCCCGCCGCGGATCAGGTGCAGGTGCGAATCGTTAAGACCGGGGATGGCGGTGTGACCTTTGAGATCCACCACTCTGGTGGCCTCGTCGTGGTACTGCATCACGTCGGCTACGGTGCCGACGGCAAGGAATTTGCCGTCACGTACGGCCACCGCTTCGGCGAGGGGGTTTTCACGGTCGACGGTATGAAACTGGCCATTCACCAGAATCAGATCTGCTTTAGCAGAGGAAGTCATAACTGCTCCTGACTGAGAGGGGGTTGGTCAGGATTATTGGAACCGGTTACCGAAAAAAACCAGTTATACAAAGGGATAGGTATACCAAAGTATAACTATACCGACGTATAACTATACGAAAGGTTAATTATACAAAGAGATAATTACCTCCGGCGCGAGAGAGACATAGGATGCAGTCAACGCATCGTCAAAGGTGGTGCGGCGGATTTCACCTGTTAACCTCACTGGATACCATTATGTCTAACTCAAAGCTCGAAGTGTTAACCCCGGATAACTGTCAGATTATCTTCATCGACCAGCAGCCGCAGATGGCGTTTGGCGTGCAGTCTATCGACCGTCAGGTGCTGAAAAACAACGTGGTAGCGCTGGCGAAATCGGCCAAAGTGTTCAACATCCCGACCACCATCACCACCGTTGAAACCGAAAGCTTCTCCGGCAACACCTTCCCGGAACTGCTGGACGTCTTCCCGGGGAAAGACATTCTTGAGCGCTCCTCCATGAACTCCTGGGATGACCAGAAAGTGCGTGACGCCCTGAAAGCCAACGGCAAGAAGAAAGTGGTGGTCTCCGGCCTGTGGACCGAAGTGTGCAACAACACCTTCGCCCTGTGCGCAATGCTGGAAGGCGACTACGAGATCTACATGGTGGCGGATGCGTCCGGCGGCACCTCCAAAGAGGCCCACGACTTCGCGATGCAGCGCATGATCCAGGCCGGCGTGATCCCGGTAACCTGGCAGCAGGTGATGCTGGAGTGGCAGCGTGACTGGGCGCGTAAAGAGACCTACAACGCGGTAATGGATATCGTGCGTGAGCACTCCGGTGCCTACGGCATGGGCGTGGATTACGCCTACACCATGGTGCACAAAGCACCGTCTCGCCAGAAAAGCGAGCACGAAACCCTGGCCCCGGTTCCGGCCCCGGTCCGCTAAGTTCGATGCGGCAGGCTGGGCCCTCATCCGGCCTGCCGCTGACCTCCCTGGAGTTCACCATGAGTACTGGGTTAATTTCCCTCGCGGCAGGCGTGCTGATAGGCCTGCTCTACGCCCTGCTGAAAGTGCGTTCCCCCGCGCCGCCCGCGCTGGCGCTGATTGGCCTGCTGGGAATGCTGGCCGGCGAACAGGCGACCCGCCATTTTCTGCACGCTGACGACACCGCGCAAAAAGCGCCCGTCACCCTCTCAACAGGAGCCTCGTCATGAAAGCCTGGGTCATTTCACTGAGCTGTGGAATTCTGGCAGGGGTGATTTATGCCGCAATTGATGTACACTCGCCCGCGCCGCCCGTCGTTGCGCTGATGGGGCTGTTTGGCATGCTGGTGGGGGAGCAGCTGATCCCGATTGGCCGCCGTCTTTTCAGCCGCCAGCTGACGATGACCTGGTTTCGTCACGAATGCGTTCCCAAAATCAGCGGCACTCCGCCTCCACCCCGTCCCGGCGACGGCAGTGAGGGTTAATCACGATTCATTTGAGGAACACGAGCATGCCGCAGCGCATAGCCATCATTGATGATGAACGGTCTGTTCGCAGCGGGTTAAGCAACCTGCTGCAGTCGGAGGGGTACGCCACCGAAGCCTTCGACTCGGCAGAGGGGTTTCTCAGCCACCCCACCGCGCTGACCGACGCGGCGCTGGTGATTGCCGACATCCGCCTGCGGGGGATGAACGGTCTGGAGATGCTCGACAGGCTGCACCTCATCGCCACTTCACCCCCGCCGCTCATTTTTATCTCTGGTCATGCGGATGACAACATAGAGCGCTACGCTGTTGAGAATGGCGCCGTTGTTTTTCTGCGCAAACCCATTAATGTCGATGTGCTGCTGGCGCATATTCAGCGTGCGCTCGCCAGCTGACAACACCTTTACCTGTTTCCCACGAGAACCATTAATGAAGAAAAATAAGGAACGTGGATGACTAACCCATCGCTGCCTGAGATCTGGCCCGCCCCCGGAAATTTATCCGAAGGGCGGGCTTTTGTGCTTAAAGAAGACGTCATTTTTACCCCGCTGGGGCAGGAGGGGAGCCTCTGCTGGCTCAACGCCCGACTGCCCCGTTCCGGCGGAGCCTTTATCATCGCCACCGCCGTGAGTGATGAAGAAGAGGCCAGCGCAACGCGCCTGCTGCGCAACGAGTTTGCCCTGCGGGAGTACCTGAGCGTCGACTGGGCCGTGCGTCCGGTCGCCAGCACCCAGTACCACGGGCGCTTTGCACTGGTTTATGCCCCTTTTTCCTTTGTGCTGCTGACGCGCATCGTGGGCGCGCCGATGGCCTGCATCCAGAGCTTTCTGGAGCTGGCGATCCGCATCAGCCTGCCCCTGCGGCTGATGCATCTGCGCAACCTGGTGCACGGGGATATCAAGCCGGGGAATATCTTTATTCACGAGGACAATACCTGTCGGCTGGGAGGCTTTGGCCTGTCGTCCGGCACCTCGGAAGAGCTGCAGCAGTCGAGGCTGGCGGTGGTGGGCGGCACGCCTGCCTACATGTCGCCGGAACATACCACCCGCACCCATCGCGCGGTGGACAGCCGCAGCGATCTCTACAGCCTCGGGGTGGTGCTTTACGAGCTGCTTACCGGCAGCCTGCCGTTTGAGCTGGGCGGCCAGGATCAGGGCAAGTGGGCGCACTATCACATCGCCTCGGAACCGCGATCGCCAGGAGAAGTCAGTCCCGGCGTGCCCGCCATGCTGTCGGCCATCGTGCTGAAAATGCTGGCGAAAAAACCAGAGAACCGGTATCAGACCATCGATGGCCTGATTGCCGACCTGCGCCGCTGTCAGGCCACCCTGAGCGACGAGGGGGATATCGCCGCCTTCACGCCCGGTTTGCAGGATCGCTCGCCAGCGTTTCATCTCACCGACACGCTTTACACCGCTCATCCTCAGGCGGCGGATCTGATCCACGCCTTTGACCGGGTGAGCCGGGATGGGATTGCCGGATTTGTGGCCATCAGCGGCCCGTCGGGGATCGGTAAGTCGTCGCTGATCGCCTCGGCGCTGAAGGCCTTACAGCACCGCAGCGCGCTGCTGGCGGTGGGCAAGGTGGATCAGTTTTCACCCACGCTGCCCTATGCCGCGCTGACCTCGGCGTTTCGCACCCTGGCGCTGCACCTGCTGGGGCTCCCGGCGGTGGAGGTGGCGCACTGGAAGATCCGCCTCTCAAGGGAGCTGGAGGGCTACGAAGAGCTGGCCGTCAGTCTGGTGCCGGAGCTGCGGCTGCTGCTGGACAACAAGCCGCGCTTCACCAGCGATACCTTCTCTATCGACGCCCGGGCGCGCTTCAGCCACATGGTGCTGGCGCTGGTGAAAACCTTCGCCAGCGCGGGCGCTCCGCTGGTGCTGCTGCTGGACGATATCCACTGGATCGACCCCGCCAGCCTGCAAATTCTCGAATACCTGCTGACCCACGGCAGTAACATGCCGCTGCTGATGGTGGTGGCGCACCGGGACGCCTGTTCGCTGCCGGACAACACCCTGCATCAGCAGCTGGCGAACCTGCACCGGGCGTCGCGCAACACCACCGAGCTGCGCCCGGAGCCGCTGTCGGTGAAGGCGGTCTCCCGCTGGCTGGCGAACATCTTCCATACCCGCTCCGCCAGCACCACCGATCTGGCCGGGCTGATCCACGAGAAAACCGGCGGCAACCCGCTATTTGTGCACGAGTTCTTCCGCCGCATCGTCGATGACGGGCTGGTGACGCACAATAAATATCAGGACAAGTGGCACTACGATCTGCATGCCATCCGCACCCGGCACTACACCGAAAACGTGGTCACCCTGGTGCTGCAGCAGCTGGAGGAGATGCCCGAAGAGACCCGCCGCCTGCTGGGCAGCATCGCCTGTCTGGGCGGTAGCGGCGAGCTGGAGATGGTCTGCCGGGTGGTGTCGATGTCGGTGGCGGAGATCCGCTATGCCCTGCACCCGGCGGTGACGGCGCAGCTGATCACCCTCAGCGCCGACGGCTATGCCTTTACCCACGACCGGGTTCAGGAGGCGGCGTTCGCCCTGCTGGATAACGCCGAGCGCAGCCGCCTGCACCTTACCACCGCCAGCCTGCTGGCGGAGTCGGCCCGTCAGGCGGCGGGCAACGAGATCCTGTTCCGCGCCGTCCACCACGTCACGGCTGCGCTGGACTGCATCCAGCCTGCGCCCCAGCGCCAGATGTTCCGCGAGCTGAGCCTGCTGGCCGCCCGCCGCGCCCGGCGCTCGGGGGATTATCTGTCCGCCCTGAGCTACATCCAGACCGCCCGGGCGCTGGGCAACGCCGGTGCCGCGCCCGAGAGCGCCAGCGACTTTATCCTCGACAGCGAAGAGGCCGGGTGCGAGTTCGCGCTGGGTAATCTTGAGACCACCCGCAGGCTGTGCGACCGCATTCTCGGCTCCCCCGGCGGGCTGGCGGAGAAGGCGCTGGCGGCCAACCTGCTGGCGGAAGTCTATATGCGCCAGTCCGACAACCGGCTGGCGCTGGAGGCGGCCCTGTGCTGGCTGGCGGTTTTTGGCATTCACGTCAGCCGCTTCCCGGAGACCGCCGAGTGCGACGAGGCCTGGCAGAGCCTGTGCAACCGCGTTGGCGATAATCCGCAGAGCCATTTCAACCGGCTGCCGCTGATGAAGGATGGCGATACCGAGGCGGTGATGAACCTGCTCAACAGCGCCAGCCTGTTCGCCAGCTTTACCAGCTCGCGCCTGCATTTCGTGCTGCTGTGCCGGATGATGCACCTGACCCTCGACCACGGCATTACCGGCGCCTCCACCACCGCGATGGCGTGGTTCGGGGTGCTGATTGGCCACCGCTACGCCGAATACCGGCTCGGCTTCCAGTACGGCACCCTGGCCCGGGAGCTGGTGAACCGCCACGGCTACGACGCCTTTGAAGCCAAAACCCTGCTGCCGCTGGATCAGCTCAGCGTCTGGACCCAGCCGCTGGGCTACACCATCGAGTGCGCCAAAGCCTGCTTCACCTCCGCCGTGACCCACGGGGATATGACCGTGGCCTGCTTTGCCGCCTGTCATCAGGTGATCAATTTCCTGACCCGGGGCGATCACCTCGACGCGGTGCTGATGAGCATCGAGCGCGGGCTGGCCTTCGTGCGCAAAACCCATTTTCAGGACGTGGAGGCGATCCTGCTGATGCAGCGCCACTACGTGGAGCACCTGCGCACCCCGGTGAGCGGCCCGTGGAGCGCCAGCGAGGTGCTGCCGCAGTCCCTGCTGCCCGCCTCCCCGGAGCAGGCCACGGAGCAGACCTCCACCATGCTGTTCTGGTTCTGGCTCTATCGCGGCATGGCCCACTTCGCCTGCGGCGAATTCCCGCAGGCGGCGGAGAACCTGGCCCAGGCCGGGCGGTTTGCCTGGTCCGCGCCGGGCCATATTCATCTGCTGGACTACCACCTCTACAGCGCGCTAACCCTCTCGCAGCAGCTGACCCCGGAGACCTTTACCGCCGATCTGCGTCGCCAGATCCACCTCCATTACGACAAAATCGCCCTCTGGGCGCGGATCAACCCCGGCACCTTCGCCGATAAAGAGGCGCTGATTTACGCCGAGATTGTGCGCCTCGACGGCATGAACAGCATCGCCCTTGAACAGTACGAGAAGGCGGTGCGCCTCTCCCGCGAAGGGGGCTTCAACCCGTTCAACGCCCTGGCCCACGAGCTGGCGGGCCGCTTCGCCCACGCCTGCGGCTACACCACCGCCGCCGATGCCCACTTCCGCGGGGCGATAACCGCCTGGGTGCGGGCGGGGGCGCAATCGAAGGTGCGCCAGCTGGAGCGGGATTTCCCCTGGCTGATGGCGCCCGGGCAGGCCAACGCCTGGGACACCGTGGCCTTTGCCCGCAACGAGGAGATCCGCGATCTGCAGAGCGTGATCAAGGCGTCGCGCGCTCTGTCGGAGGAGATCAACCTCGAGCGGCTGATCGAAACCCTGATGACCATCCTGCTGGAGCGTGCCGGGGCGCAGCGCGGCTTTTTGATCCGGGTAAACGACAACAACATCCCGGAGATCGAGGCCAGCGCCAGCACCACCACCGACGGGGTGCGGGTGCAGATCCGCAAAGACGTACCGATGGCGACCGAGATGCCGCTGACGGTGCTGGCGGCGGTGATCCGCACCGGGCAGGAGATCCACACCGGTAAACCGGAGGAGTTCCACCCCTTCAGCCAGGATCCGTATCTGGTCACCTCCGGCGCGGCGGTGATGTGCGTTCCGATGTTCAAGCAGGCGCGGCTGGTGGGGGTGCTGTATCTGGAAAACCGCCTGATGCCGGAGGTCTTTACCGTCGAGCACTCCCGGGTGGTGAGCCTGCTGGGGGCCCATGCCGCCATCTCGCTGGAGACCGCCCGGCTCTATGCCGAGCTGCTGGAGGAGAACCAGCAGCGCCGCCGGGTGGAGAAAGAGCTGCGGGCAAGCCAGACCTCGCTGATGCTGGGGGAGCAAATCAGCCACACCGGCAGCTGGCGCTGGGAGCTGCAGCAGGATCTGATGTTTATGTCGGAGGAGTACGCCCGCATTCTGGGCCTGCCGGAGAAGCAGAAGATGATCTCGATGGCGGAGTTTCTGACGTTTGTGCATCAGGATGACTATCCGCGCATCAGCACCCTGGTGACCGAGAGCGTGCGCGACGGCCTGACCATGCGCGCCGAATTTCGCATCATCCGCGCCGACGGTGCCGTGCGCACTATCCTGGGGATTGGCGATCCGGTGGGGGTGGGCAGTGAAGTGAACGAGTATTACGGCATCATCACCGACATCACCATCCAGCGCACGGCAGAAGACGCCATGCGGGTGGCCCAGGCGGAGCTGGCCCGCGTCTCGCGCGCCACCACCGTCGGGCAGTTAACCTCGTCCATCGCCCACGAGATCAACCAGCCGCTGATGTCGATTGTCGCCAACGCCGGGGCCAGCCTGCGCTGGCTGAACCGCGAACCGGCCCGGCTGGATAAGGCGCGGATTGGGCTGGAGGAGATTGTCTCCGAGGGCGAGCGGGCGGGGGAGATCATCCGTAGCCTGCAGTCGCTCACCCGCAAGCAGGATCCGGCCTTTACCCGCATCGATCTGCACCATCTGGTGCGCCACATCATCACCCTGTCGCGCAGCGAGCTGGATCGCCGGAGTATCAGCGTCAGCTTTGCCCTGGCGGCAGAAAACAGTTTTATCGTGGCTGACAGCGTGCAGATCCAGCAGGTGCTGCTGAACCTGGTGATGAACGCGGTGGAGGCGATGGCGGAGATCAAGGATCGTCCCGGCACGCTACTGCTGTCGACGTCGAATCCGGAAAAGGGCGGGATCAAATTTGAGATTGCCGACAGCGGGACCGGCATCGCGCCGGGGCAGGGCGAGCGCATTTTTGACTCGTTCTACTCCACCAAAGCCCAGGGGATGGGGGTGGGGCTGACCATCAGCTACAGCATTATCGAGCGCCACCGCGGCAAGCTGACGGCCAGCAACCGCCAGCCGCACGGCTGCGTCTTCGCCTTTACCCTGCCGCTGGCAGAGGGCGAGACGTCACTCTGAGGGCTGGCTTCTGGTCAGGCGCTCTGCGGCCCTGACCAGATCCGCCAGCGAGCGGGCCTGCATCTTCTCCATCACCCGACGGCGGTGGACTTTGACGGTAATTTCACTTACCCCCAGCTCGGCGGCGATCTGCTTGTTCAGCATCCCGCTGATCGCCAGCTGCAACACCTCCTGCTCGCGCGGCGTCAGCGAGAGATGGCGCTGCTTCAGGGAGTACTGCTCCCGCAGCTGCAGGGCGTTCTCTTCCGCCAGCTTCAGCGCGTCGCCAATGGAGTTCAGCAGGTCATTCGACGCCACCGGTTTGGTGAGAAACTCGTACGCGCCGCCCTTCATCGCCTTCACCGTCATCGGGATGGTGCCGTGACCGGTAAGATAGATAATCGGGATTTCGCGTCCGCTGGCCTTCAGGGAGTCCGCCACCTCAAACCCGCTGATGGTCGGCATCTGCATATCGAGGATCACGCAGGAGGGCACGTCTTCAAAGGTGTGTTGTAAAAAGGATTCTGCCGAGGAAAAGTCGAGGGCGTTCAGCCCGGCAGACTCCAGCAGCCCAACCACGGACCGCCTGACAGCGTGATCATCATCAACGACGTAGACAATATGTTCCATTAATAGCCCCAATGATTCAGCCTGACAGAGATGAGAGGATTTCGCTCAGCGTGAAAACTACCTCCCTCATGTTCAAGCGGTTATGGCGGCAGTTTTATGAACGCAGTCACTTTAACACATTAATTATCATTATCATTTAACTATATGATAACTGTATGAATGCGGTAGATGAGTTTTCAAAACCGTTTTTCACATTGGGTAAGCGTAGGCTAAAAATGGTTGATTTGTAGTCAATCAGATGAGGGGCACGGTAGATCCCCTCTCCTCTTTGGGGAGAGGGCTGGGGTGAGGGGAAGCATGCGGCTATCGGTGGTAGTTCCGTTCACTTTACGTTCTGTACTTCTCTGTCAGGCGCGTCACCCGTGAACGTGCCAGGGGGGCTCGCCGCCTCCCCCCTGGCTACCCCGGCTCCCGGCAAAGAAAATCGCCGCTACGCGGTACCCTCAGCTTATTCCTTTCGGCTATCGGGTCGGGCGCGATCCTACATCCATGTAGGTCACGCCCTCTCGGCGCATCCATGCGCCTCGCCCCGGCCGACAGGAAACGCTTCGGCGATTTTCAGCCGGACCAGGGAGTTG
>NZ_VCBB01000007.1:0-43754 GCF_005843915.1 Enterobacter sp. MF024
GACAGGAAACGCTTCGGCGATTTTCAGCCGGACCAGGGAGTTGCTGTGTGTGTTTTATTCTGCTGAACGTTCTTTATCGCTGGTGGATAGTTGCCGCCCGGCGGCGCGTTGCTTGTCGGGCCTGGGGCTTTTGTAGGCCGGGTAAGGCGTAGCCGCCACCCGGCGATGCTCCCTTATTGGCACGGTGGATCACTCCCCCACCAACTCAATCCGGTTCCCGTCCGGGTCCGCAATTACCGCTTCATAATAACCATCACCCGTCATCCGTGGGGCGCTCAGTAGCGTGTTTCTCACCCGCGCCTGCTCTGCCATCCGATCCACATTCGCCTTGCTGCCGACGTTCAGGGCGATATGCGCCCAGCCGACAAACTCCGGGTACGACGGGCTGTCGGGCAGATCCGGTACCGTCATCAGCTCGATGGTCGGTCCGTCGGAAAGCGTTATAAAGTGCGATTCAAACCCCGGCCGGTTTTTGCTGAGGTAGCGTTCGTTACTCTGGCCGCCAAAAACGGTCTGCCAGAAGTGAACCTGGGCGTCCAGATTACGGGTCCAGAGTGCGACGTGTGCAATATTCATCTTATCCCTCGCTGCGGGCAGGTTGAGAGGCGGTGACGGTCACGGAGAGCGCTGCGACGACCAGCATCAGCACCATAATGACCATAAACGCCTGGGTTAATGAGGTGGCGTGGGCCACGTAACCGATAATCGCGGGCCCGGCGAGCACGCCGAGATAGCCAAGCGTGGTGATGGCCGGGACGGCAACCGCCTGCGGCATGCGGGTCTGGCGGCCAACGGCGGAGAACATCACCGGCACGATGTTGGCGCAACCGGCGCCCACCAGCACATAGCCCAGCAATGACAGCTCCCACTGCGGGACAAACGTCACCAGCGCAAAGCCTGCGGCGGCGACCATCGCGCCGCCCACCACGGCGCGCAGGGGGCCGGTACGGGCGATCAGCTTATCGCCGGTCAAGCGGAACAAGGTCATCGCTATCGAGAAGCAGGTGAAGCCGAGGCCGCCCAGCGATTCAGGCACGCCGCGCACTTCGGTGAGGAATACCGCGCTCCAGTCCAGCACCGTGCCTTCGGCGAGAAACACCGCAAAGCAGATCAGGCCAATCAGCAGCACCACGCCCCGCGGCACCGCGAAGGCCGGGCCGGATGCGGGATTGGCCCAGGGCAGCAGCCCTTTCAGGCTGAAGGCCAGCAGGATCACCACGCTGAGAAGGATAACCAGGCAGGCGACAAAGGCGCTGGCCCCGAGGGTCAGCAGCAATGTCATCGCTCCGGCCCCGGCAATCCCGCCGACGCTGTACATGCCGTGGAAACCGGACATCACCGGCTTTGGCGAGTCGCGCTCGACGATAATCGCCTGAATGTTCATGGCGCAGTCCGTCACCCCGACCCCGACGCCGAACAGCAGCAGGGCGGCGGCGAGCAGGCGCGGATCGGGAATGATCGCAAGCCAAGGCGTAGTGAGCACAACGATCGCCATCGCGGTGATAATCACCCGGCGGCAGCCGTAGCGGCTGGTGAGCATCCCGGTGAGCGGCATCGCAATCAGCGCCCCCATCCCAAGACAGAGCAGCAGCGAGCCGAGCGTGGCCTCGTTAACGCCGGTATTCGCTTTGGCGTAAGGCACCAGCACCGCCCAGGTGGCGGTAACGTAACCGGCAATAAAAAAGACGATCCGGGTGGCAAGCCGCTGGACGGCTCCGGTGGTCTGAGAGATCATTTCACATCCTTACAGGGTTGAACCTTTGTCCCGGCGCGAGCACGGGACAGAATTGACAGAGCAGGTCGTCATGCAACATTATGCACGTTGTTGCTCGATTCAAATCCAGAGAAGATAATTTATGCTCGATTATGCAGCTTTCCCGGAACAACGACAAGATCTGATCCGCCAGATCCTGCAGGAAAATGGCCGGGTGGTATGCGCCGAACTGGCGACCCGAATGCAGGTGTCGGAACACACCATTCGCCGGGATTTACATGAGCTTAGTAAAGAAGGGATCTGTAAGAAGGTCTACGGCGGGGCGGTGCTGCAGCTGGCGGATGCCGGAAATTTCATCAGCCGCGAGCAGAAAAACCACGCAAAAAAAATCACGATCGCGCAGAAAGCGGCAACGTTGATTAAAGCGGATAGCTGCATTTTTATCGATACCGGCACCACCAACCTCGCTCTGGCGAAGGCGCTGCCGTCAGATCTGGCCGTCACCGTGGTGACCAACTCCCCGGCCATCGCCGCCGAGCTGCTGCGCCATCCGCTGTGCGAGGTGATCATCACCGGCGGGCAGATCCAGCGTTCGTCTGGCGGTGCGGTAGGGGCCACGGCGGCCAGCCAGATCCAGGGGATTATCTTCGATCAGGCGTTTATCGGTGGCTGCGCGATGGATCCCGGCATGGGGCTGACCGGGTTCGACTTTGCCGACTGCGAGTTCAAGAAAGCGGTGATTAGCCAGAGCAGCCAGACCATCGTGGCGCTCACCACCGACAAAATCCCCGGCGTGGCGCGCTTTGTGGTCGCGAAAAGCAGCGAAATCGACGTGCTGGTGGTGGAAGCCGATATGGATGGTGAAGTGATCGAAGCGTTCGCGGCGCAGGATGTGCGGGTGATCAGCGCCTAACGCACCTCAAATACCACCGCCTTCCAGTTAACGCGGGTTACCGGCGGAAACTCGGGGTAGGGCTCGACGCGGGTGCAGGCACCCGCCCAGATAAACGTCTCATCATCAATCCGGTACCAGTGCGGATTGCCCTGCACCGCATCGCCCAGCACCGCCGCCTGGATGCGCACCAGGCTCCCCTCGGGCAGTTCACCGGCCACCGGGGAGTAAACGGACGGGCTCTCCTTACGGGTATAGACCGCCATCAGGGTCTTCACGCTGGCGGAAACCGGAAGTTCAATGAATGGGCTCATGGCACGCCTCATAACAATACGCTCTTAGTGATTAACGATATAAGTCGCTCTGTAACTCGCGCTCACGATAAAGCGTGAAACTGACAGGCTGTGTCATACGAATGGCTGAATGCGGTAGGTTTTCATCCCTGCTTGACCCACGACAAGGCAGCACGCTGCCGCCTCTTCCTATAATCACACCCGTTTGTCTTTTTAACTGGTGCTAACCATGGCGTATCAACTCAACCTGAACTGGCCGGAATTTTTAGAAAAATACTGGCAAAAGAAACCCGTTGTCTTAAAGAACGCACTGCCGAATTTTATCGATCCAATCAGCCCGGATGAGCTGGCAGGGCTGGCGATGGAGCCGGAAGTGGACAGTCGCCTGGTCAGCCATAATGAGGGCAAATGGCAGGCCAGCAACGGTCCGTTCGAGCACTTCGAGGGCTTAGGCGAAACCGGCTGGTCGCTGCTGGCGCAGGCGGTAAATCACTGGCACGCGCCTGCCGCCGAGCTGGTGCGTCCGTTCCGCGTGTTGCCGGACTGGCGTCTGGACGATCTGATGATCTCCTTCTCGGTGCCGGGCGGCGGCGTGGGCCCGCATATCGATCAGTACGATGTGTTTATCATCCAGGGGATGGGCAGCCGTCGCTGGCGCGTGGGCGACAAGCTGCCGATGCGTCAGTTCTGTCCGCATCCGGCGCTGCTGCATGTCGATCCCTTTGAGCCGATCATCGACGAAGATCTGGCCCCGGGGGATATCCTCTATATTCCGCCTGGATTCCCGCACGACGGTTTTACCCATGAGACGGCGCTCAACTACTCCGTCGGCTTCCGTGGGCCAAACGGCCGGGATCTGATCAGCAGCTTTGCCGACTACGCGCTGGAAAACGATCTGGGCGGCGAGCACTACAGCGATCCGGATCTCACCTGCCGCGAGCATCCAGGCCGGGTGGAGGCTTACGAGCTGGAGCGTCTGCGCAAAATGATGATCGACATGATCAGCAAGCCGGAAGACTTCAAGCAGTGGTTTGGCAGCTTCATCTCCACGCCGCGCCACGAGCTGGATATCGCCCCGGCGGAACCAGAGTACTCACCAGAAGAGGTGCTCGACGCGCTGACGGGCGGCGAAACCTTGACCCGCCTGAGCGGACTGCGGGTGCTGAACGTCGGCGGCAGCGTCTTTATCAACAGCGAACTGCTGGAGACGGTGGATGCCAACGCGGCAGATGCGCTGTGCCGCTACACCGAGCTGGGTCAGGCGGAGCTGGGCGCTGCCCTGCAAAACCCGGCATTTGTGGAAGAGCTGACCGGACTGATTAACCAGGGGTACTGGTTCTTCGACGAGTGATTTTGTACCTAAAACATACGGCTTTTGCTAACTGCAAAGGCCGTTTTTTTTGCCCGTTAGCAACTGACACTTTCTGTCATCCTGTGCGGTTATTCTCATCCCTCGCAAAATCTAAGGAATTTCATTGTAGTTTTTGGTGCAGATGCCGTTAACCCTTATCAGGGCACCAGATTTAAAACAAATTACGCAATAAAAAATGAAAACAGCATTCGGATGGTAAAGAATAATGGGAAAATTCAGAACAGATAAAGATCTGGAACTGCTCCGCTACTCGGATAATGAGATGCTGGAAGTATTAGTGAATTATCTTACTAAGGATAAAGACGGCTCGACGCGTTACACCGAATCATTAACGGGAGATAAGGCTTTTCAGGAAGCAGGCAAAGATTATAAACAGGTCTGGCAGCTT
The DNA here is from genome assembly GCF_005843915.1 of Enterobacter sp. MF024. NCBI lineage: Bacteria > Pseudomonadati > Pseudomonadota > Gammaproteobacteria > Enterobacterales > Enterobacteriaceae > Enterobacter > Enterobacter sp. MF024. The sequence goes on from NZ_VCBB01000007.1 coordinate 4,660, forward strand.
ATTGCGGCTGAGTTGCAGCATTTTGGCGGGGATACTTTTGTTAATCTCTTCCGCGGGAATGGCGTTGTTTATAAAGAAATCCTTATCGATGTGTGCAAAAAATTATCTGTTAAAACCGATTTCTCTGTAGACGTCGTGGATATTGAGCAGGCATTGCTGGCTAAATTGTTCACAGATTCCTGGGAAAAAATGAATGAGGATGAGCGCAGGAATATCCGTAATCAATTCAAAATAGATGGCAACCTTGCCAGTAGCGCTGCGCTCACTGCGATCATTACGTCTATTCGTATGGGCGGTTTTATGTCTTATCAGGTGGCGATGATTGTGGCCAATGCCGTAGCTAAAGCGATCCTCGGCAAAGGGTTAACGTTCGCCGCGAACGCTGGCCTTGCGCGAATGATTGGCATCTTTACCGGCCCGGTAGGCATGGCAATCACAGCCTTACTCACTATCCCTGCAATCAGTGGTCCTGCGTTTCGTGTGACGTTGCCCGCAGTCGTACAAATTGCTGCAATGCGTCAGCAAATGCTCAGTAAAAAGGAGGATTTCTTTTGAAAGAGACCTTACTGACCATTGACTGGGTCAACGTATATAAGGAAGTGAAAAGTGCTCTGGAAACAGGGCATGCCGTCATTCGGGATGGTGTCGCATATTGGCATTCCCTGTCCGGAAAAAGCGGTATCGCTCAGCACCTTCCTCTAAAAGAGGTGGTGCTTGATACCGCTTCTATCGGAGAAATCAAGCAGTTGATGCAAATGGCGCAAAGCATGCAGCTGGCGGCGGTGGGCTTATCAACAGGCGTCATTGTGGGCGCGATGGTTATGCAGACCATGTATCTGGCGCAAAAAATTGATAAGTTGCAGCAAAGCATGGACCTTATCTCAGAAGATGTTCATGCCCAGAACGTCATTTTCTATATGGGAAAATTGTCGCGCTATTTTGGCGTTGTTGAGTCTGCACGGGTGATGTTACTGGATAGAAGAGTGGCAGAAGAAACCCATGACGTTGCGGCAACGCTTATCGCTCAGATGGGGAATGAGAGGAATGAGGTTCTCTCTTTTATTGATAACTTACTCTCCTATGCTGGTAAGCTCAGCGACAGACATTTAGATCAGGTTCTGGATTTTATTAACATCATGCTCGATCTAATGCCAAAGGCTATCTATATCGAAAGCCAGCTTTGTGACCGGTACGGGAAATTCAGGCTGGCTGAACATCTGATGCGTGAAAATTCGCGACGTTATGCCGCCACGCTGGAACATTACCGTCAATGGTGTAATGGCAAAGTGAAGGATAGTATCAGCGGGCGCGCCGACCCGCAGGCGCTGGCATTTACCCGTAAACAGGAGGATCTACGCCTGTTATTCAAATCGGAAGATAACGCTCTGTTGTTGCAGGAACTGGTTTCTTTCGCACCGCTCACCCTGAAAGCCTGATCCCAATAATGCCTGGAAACAGTCCGGGCATTGATCAAATTTTTATTCTGCCGGTATGTTCTGACACGATATGTCAGTCCTCTCTTCTACTTTTTACTCCATAGACCAATATTGGTAGTTCTGCTGAATACATTATAAAAATTAACTGTAGTTTTTTTAGAGGCTGCCGTTAACCCTATGACGCCCGTAACTTAATTTAAATTTGTTATAGCCCATGATGAGGTAATAAATGTCCCTGGGACGTATCCGGCCGCAATTTACGCAGGGGCTAGATAAACCACCTGCCAACGAAGAAAAAAAAGCGTTTACTTCCGCCGTTACCCCGCGATTTACGCTGGAAGGTGATGTGACACTGACGGCACAGGTCATTGCCCAGCTTGATGAAGCCAGGGCTAAAATCGACTATTTCCATAAAATCTATGTTGAATGGGGATTTGCGGCCGTCGACCCGGTTGGCAATGGCATTGTGCTTAACTTCTTTGGTCCACCGGGTACCGGGAAGACCCTGACGGCTGAAGCGCTGGCGGGGAGTCTTCAACGTAATATCATGACTGTCAGTATCGCCGATCTCGAAAGCAAATTTATGGGGGAGACCTCCAAAAATATTGCTGCGCTTTTCCGTCAGGCTACTGATGAAAATGCAGTGCTGTTCTTCGATGAAGCTGACACCTTGTTGGGAAAACGTCTCTCCTCTGTCACCCAGGGGATCGATAACGAAGTGAATGCGATGCGATCGACTTTGCTGATCGAACTGGAAAAACATACCGGTATCGTCATCTTCGCCACAAACTTTGTCAAAAACTACGACAGCGCCTTCCTGAGCCGCATCACTCATCATATTGGTTTCACGTTACCTGGTGACGACGAACGTTTTCGCATTTGGGCGAAACTGTTCGTCGCTGCTATCCCGCTTGCCGAAGCGCGGGAAACCATGCTGGAACAGGCCACGTCGCTCTCGGAAGGCTTGTCGGGCCGTGATATCCGTAATGCTATGCGTCTGGCATTGCCTAAGGCCGTACTGGAATCAGAACAACAACTTACGCTGGAGCATATCGAAAGCGCGTTAACGCAAATTCGTGATGCCTACGGCGCGATTTCAGACGCGTCCTCATCCATTCCTCCCCACATTAACACAGCAAAAAAAATGCTCGGTTTGAGCTAAGGATTTAGTCATGAGTATCTGGAGTCGTGTTAGCTCTTTCGCTTCTTCTGTCGTGTCTTCATTTAGCAGTGCTGTTTCTTCAGTAGTCAGTAAAGCCAAAGAAGTCGCCGGTAGAGCGATCAATTTTATGGCAGAGAAAGCGGAAGGCTTCATCGGAAAAGTCAGCCAGATGTGGCAGCGCATTAAGCCTCATATCGCCACCGGGCGAAAGATCCTCCAGGTGTTAGGCGGATTTATCGGCCATCCATGGGTGAAAGCAGCGCTGGTCGGGCTGGATCGTGCCCTGGCGTGGCTGGAAAAACTCGATAAACAACCGCTGGTGAAAAAGCTGCAAAAAGCGCTTGAGTGGGTCATTAACTGGTGCAAAGACGCTCGTCAGAAGCAGATGGAGGAGGAAGAACTGGCAGAGGCGCGTCGTCACGCGCAGGCGATGGCAGAAGCCGAACGCGAACTAAACGGAGAGGAGAAAGAGGCGGTATCGGCATTCTCCATCGTGAATAACTACCTGATTGCCAAGGCGGAAGTGGACATCGCCGTGAAACGCGACACCCTGCAGGATTTCGAATATTTCCTGCGTTTGCGTGCGGTGCAAAAGCTGCTGGCCTTCTATGAAACCCGTATGCAGGCCGTTAATTCAATCAGCGATATTGATGCCGATATGCATTTTATGGTTTACGCGGCAAACGCGCTGATCCAGCAGGATGCGGAGTTCAGCGACGCAGACACGATGCGCCTGGATGAACTGACTCAGCGCCAGTTTGGCAAGCCGATTATCCCGTTTGTGTTTGAAGAGATGATCATTGCCTGGGAGAAAAGTCGCCAGCTGTTGGAAGAGGAGTGGGAGAAGAAAAATAGCGCCCTTGCAAAAGATCAACTGCTGCATAAGCGTCTGGTTCGCGCACAGAAATACGAAGAGCTGGAACCTGCGGAAGTGAGCGCCCTGAACGATCTGAAAATCACGCTGCCGCGTGACACGGCAGATCTGGAGCAATTAGGTGACGATCTGCAGGCGCGTCGCAGCTATGTGAACGCGGCGGAAGGATTCCTGCAGATGCTGGAAAAAGATGAACAACAGCTGATTGCTGAAGGGAAAGAATATCTGCTCGATCAGGGCGCTACCGTCGGCGCATTACTGATCGACTGCTCCCAGAACGATCGTGCCTGGTCCTCACTTTCGCTAAGTGAACAAAGCCTGATCACCGATTTTGCCAATATCTTTGGCGCTGATTGCCAGAAACGTACCGAAACGGGTCTGCTGGTTGAGGTGATGGCATGAATCTGTTGATTGAGATTGGTCACTTTTTAATTCCTGGCTTCGATGCGCTGCAGTTGGGCTTTTTTGCCGTTATGCTGCTGGCCGTACTGTATACCTGGCTGAATGTCAGACGTTATGCCAAGGAGCCATACTGGCAGCAGGCCTGGGAGCGAAGCGGGTTACAGGCTGCGCAGCCGGGGATGAGCGCTGAAATGGGTTCGGCCGCTGAGCTGAGCCAGTCGCTGGCGACCAAAGCCGAGAAAATGGCCGCTATCATGCCAGGCATGCTATTGATCCTCGGCCTGCTGGGGACGTTCCTTGGGCTGGGGCTGGCGCTCGATAAAGCCTCAAGCATTTTGCATAACTCCGGGAACAGTATTGGGGCGATGGATTCCTCAATGCGCGATCTGATGGAGATGATGCAAGGACTCGGGACGAAATTTAAAACCTCCACCTGGGGGATCATCGCCTTTATCGTGCTCAAAATCTGGGAGTCGAAAAATGGCTATGAAGAGCGCCGTCTGAACTGGTGTATGACCAAACTTCAACAGACGCTGACTGAAGAACATGCATTGCAGACCGCGGAAAATGTCTCCCGTCAGCAGCTGCGAGAAGCCGGACGTAACGCGACAACTGAGCGTCTGGTTGAGGCGATGGCACTGCAAACGACCGCTCTGCGCGAAGAGTTCCGCCAGCAGGCGGCGCGCAGTGAAGAGCAGGAAGCACAGCGCCATCAGTACCATCTCGCAGCATTGAACGAGATTGCGGAGATCAACAACCAGTCGCGTAATCTGCTCGAAACCTACACCCGTAACAGTGAAGAGAACCTGGCGGCACTGCAACAAGCGGCCGCAACCATGAGCGCGGCTTCGCAGCAGGTTTCCGGTTCGGCGGTGAGTCTTGAAAAGGTGGTCTCGACGCTGGGCAGCGATCTTGGTGATGTGATGACCGAGATTAAGCGTGAGCTGTCGCAGGTGGTGAATGACATGAATGCCGACTTCACCCGCAACGTGCAGCAAATGAGTGACAAGCTGGCGGATTCTACCAGCCAGCTCAGCACTACCATGAATCAGATTGAAATTTCTCTGAACAACGCCATCACCAGTATGGATGAGTCATTCAGCGGCAACATGGTCCAGATGGCCGACAAGCTGGAGTCAGCGACATCGCAGATCAGCGAATCGGTCAACAACATGTCGTCACAGATCCACTCCACCATGACTACGGTGCAAGAGACGACCGAAAAAGCGGCCGATATTCAGCGTAAGGTGATGTATGGATTCACCGAAACCAGTGATACGTTGAATGAGAAGGTCACCTCAATGACCACCTACATCGAGCGCGTCACGAAGGAGATCACCGGAGGCCTGGCGGCGGTATCAGAAGGTAACCGCAAGATGGAGTTCTACATCAAACGCTTCAGCGAGGCCTTTGATCTACTGGGGACGCTACCTGCAACCATTGAGCACATCACTACAAACGTTACTGAGCTGTGCGCACGCATCGATAAGCAGATTTCAGCACAGCAGTCGGCCGACGAACGCAGCACGATCGTCCGCTCTCTTATGGATATCAACCGCAATATGAGCACGCTGGCCACTGATGCTCAGTATTACAGAGGGCTCCTTGAGTCCGAACGCGCTGAGGCCTGATATATTTTATGAAAGAAAAACCGAATGAGTGGATATCCATTTCCGATCTGATGGCAGGCGTGATGGCTGTGGTGATGCTGATGCTGGTGTTATCGGTGCTGCAAAACAAAGTGGCTGATGTGAAACGCGAGCAGGAAAAAAATAGCGGCCAGGCGGCTGCTCAGCAAAAGCTGAACGCCATGATGCACAGTATGCAAAAGGAGATGGAAGATAAGGGCGATGCGGCGCTGGTGGGGTTTGATATGGGCACCGGTAAAATCACCCTGCGTGATAAAATTTTTGCCCGCGGCAGCGCCTGCATTACCGATCAGGCCAGAGATGCTCTGGCAAGACTGGCACCACGGATTCAGGAGTTCGTTAGCGGTTCAACCAATACGCAGGTCTTTGTGGAAGGCCATACTGATAATCTCGGTGTGAATAACCCGGTAGTGGATTACGCCCGTTTTTGCACGGTGTATGACGACAACTACACACTGTCAGCTGCCCGGGCACGTGAGGCACGTAAGCTATTAATAGCTAATCTCAATGACCAACAGTCGCATCGGGTAATTGTGGCCGGTTTTGGCGATTCGCAGCCTCTGAAAGGGATCTCACCGGAAGATGAGCGCAACCGTCGGGTTGAAGTACAGTTCCTGACGCATGCGTCTGCGCGTCAGGAGCAGGATACCAGTCTGTAAACCATCGCCAGCCTTATGGATTGCGAGGGATCGTAAAGACGGCGCGGAGTACAAACCCCGCGCCGCCTGACTTACGCTGCGAGGATGTGACAGGCTTTCCAGTAATCAAGAAGACGCTCGTCATCTTTCTCTCGCTCCGCTTTCGTTTTCATGGCCCGTGCCAGATTCTCTCTCGACACCTCCTGGCCTTTTTGTACGACATCTAAAACCGCTTCACCAAGAGCCAGGGATATTTCGGTGCGATTCGCTTCTACCATATATGCCTCCGTGTTGAGTGCGTGACTTTAATTATGAGGCATAATCGCCACCCTATAATATTCTCAGTTTATTCTTATTTATTTCGCCAGACCCTTAAACGCTTCGGGAAATAATGTTTCGAAATGCTAATGAAGCGGTAGAAACGTTATTTATGGACTACAGTTAGTTTCGTGCAACAACCCGTGGAAACCTAATGAGGAGAATTAATTATGGTAAACAAGAGTGAAATCAAGGACCATGCTCAGGTAATGGCTAGCTGCGGTACCCACGTCGGCACGGTTGACCATCTCGACGGTGAACGTATTAAGCTGGCAAAAAATGATTCTGAATCCGGCGGCAAACACCATTATATTCCGCTGGAGTGGGTCGATAAAATTGACGGCAATAATGTGGTGCTGACTAAAAACCATAAAGAGGTCTTTGCCGGCTGGCAAGAAGCCTGATAATCGAAGCCGCAACGTAAATATATTTAAGCTCCGACAATATGTTGGAGCTTTATATTTATTAAATTAGCCTGCATTGCCGCCGCGTTAAAGGAGTGATACTGTTTTATTTTTAATATGCTTCTCCAGGCGCAGGTATGTCCAACACAATGCTCCCTCAAACGACCCCCACAACGAAAAAGACCTTTTCCGTTGCTGACTTTAAGGTCTTCGGCGAGCGCTACGGCATCGACTACCGTTTTCCGCTGCTGACGGATGCCTGTGCCAGCACCAGCCCGGTTCTGCACGGCGATGTCGAAGAGATGACCCTGCCGTCCGGCATCTCCTTAACCCACTCCGATGTGCGCGTTCTGCAACCCTATGAAACCACCTCCCGCCACAGCAGCCCGCTGTATGTGCTGGTGGTGCTCGAAGGCTGCGTGACCCTGACCCTCAGCGGCGAAGTTTATGCGGTTCGTCCGGGCATGGCCTTCAGCGCCAGGCTGAGCGAACAGCAGGCGATGTCGGCCCGTCATGATGCGGATATCGCCCTGAAAACCCTCTCTTTTGGTGTCTACCCCGACGATGCCCGCCGGGAAACGCTCCTCGCCTCGCTGCTTGAGCAGTGGGAGAGGCTGAACGCGCCGACCTTTGTCTGGCAGGTGCCGGACTTTGTGCTGGCCGGGATCCAGCACGCCCGCCAGCGGGAGCGGAGCAGCCTGTCGCGCCAGCTGCTGCTGGAAGGGGTGATGTATCAGCTGCTGGGCCACGGCCTGCACCTGCGCGAGCAGGGGGGTGCGGCGCGGGTAAGCGCGTCCGGCGGGGAGCATGCCCGGCTGGAGCAGATCCGCCACCTGCTGGAGAATGCCCCGGAGCAGGAGTACAGCCTCGCCCAGCTGGCGGCCCGGGCGGCGATGAGCCCCAGCAGCCTGCGCAGCAAGTTCCGCCAGGCCTACGGCTGTACGGTGTTCGACTACCTGCGCGACTGCCGCCTTGGGCTGGCGCGCCGCTATCTGCTGGAGGGCCACAGCGTGCAGCAGGCGGCCTGGATGTCCGGCTATCAGCACGCCACCAACTTTGCCACCGCGTTTCGCCGTCGCTACGGCATCTGCCCCGGCGCGGTCCGCAACGGCTGCTAATCCGTTTTTCTCTCATCGCCAACGCCATTCGTGCGGTTTGGCATTGCGCATACGTTCTCTGGCAGCGCGCATAGCTATCTTCTAAATGAAAAAGGTAATAATTCTCATTAATAATTAGAAATAGCTCTGGAGATTTTCATGTTCGCTAAATCGCGGCTGGCACTGCTGGTGGGATGGGTAACCGGGAGCGTCGCGCTTCCCCTGATGGCGCAGGATACGCCGAAAACGGAAACCGTTGTGGTGACCTCGCAGATGCAGAGCGGCGCGACCAAGCTGGAGACGCCGGATATCGAGACCCCGCAGGCGGTGTCGATTGTGACCCGCGAGCAGTTTGAAGAGCAGGGCGCCACCAGCGTTCGCCAGGCGGTGAGCTACACCCCGGGCGTCTACAGCAACCAGATTGGTGCCTCGAACCGCTTTGACTACATCGTGCTGCGCGGCTTCTCCGACGGCAGCCTGGACAACGTCTATCTCGACGGCCTGAAGATGATGGGCGACACCAACTCCCACAGCTCGCTGGTGGTTGATCCCTGGTTCCTGGAAAATATCGAAGTGGTGCGCGGCCCGGCCTCGGTGCTGTATGGCCGCTCGTCGCCGGGCGGGATCGTGGCGCTCACCTCGCGCAAACCCTCGTTCGATCCGGGCGGTGAGATCAAGCTGTTCGCCGGGAATAACGATCAGCGCGGGGCGATGTTTGACGTCACCGGCGCGCTGGATGACAACGACCGCGTGGCGGCCCGTCTGAGCGGCATGACCCGCTACGCCGACTCTCAGTTTGATCCGCTGAAAGAGGAGCGTTACGCTCTGATGCCAAGCCTGACCTGGCGCATCACCGATAACACCCGTCTGGATCTGATGGCCTATCTGCACCGCGATCCCGAGGGCGGCAGCCACTCCGGCCTGCCATACGACGGCACCGTGGTGCCGCATAACGGGAAGATGATCTCCAACACCTTCTTTGAGGGCGAGGACGACTACGACAAGTACGATCGTCGCGAGGAGATGGTCGGCTACAACATAGAGCACATGTTTGACAGCGGCTGGTCAGTGCGCCAGAAGCTGCGCTATCTGCACACCAAAGTGGAGCTGAACCAGGTCTATGCCGCAGGCTGGCTGAACGACACCGAGCTCAACCGCGGTTACTCCGGCTCTGACGAGAAGATGGATGCCATCACCATCGACAACCAGGTCGACGGCAGCTTTGACACCTGGGCGGTGAACCACCGGGTGCTGATTGGCCTCGATTATCAGGATCGCAGCAACAACACTACCGGCTACTACGGAGGCTTCCCGCCGATCGACGCCTTCCACCCGGTGTACGGCGCGAAGCCTGACTACATCACCATGTACAGCCAGGAGAAGCACAAGCTGCGTCAGACCGGCTACTACCTGCAGGATCAGCTCTCGCTGGATAAGTGGCGTTTGACCCTGGGCGGTCGCTACGATCAGGTGAGCGTGTCGAATATCGACAAGCTGAACGATACCCGCAGCGATCTGGACAAGAACAACTTCAGCAGCCGTGCGGCGTTGCTCTATCTGTTTGATAACGGGATCGCGCCGTACATCAGCTACTCCACCGCCTTCACCCCGACCAGCTTTGCCGATGTCAACGGCGATCTGCTGGATCCGATGAAAGGCAAGCAGTGGGAAGCGGGCGTGAAGTTTGAGCCGGAGGGGATGAACAGCCAGTTCAGCGCCTCGGTGTTCCGCATCAACCAGAAAAACATCGCCACCAAAGAGGAGCCGACCGATCCGTACCGTTCTATCGGTGAGATCGAGTCCGAAGGGGTGGAGCTTGAAGCGGTAGGGCAGCTGACCGACAGCCTGCGCCTGCAGGCGGCGTATACCTATACCGACATCCGCTACAAGAAGAGCAGCCCGGAGGAAGAGGGCAAGCGTGCGGTCTATGCCCCGCGCAACATGGCCAGCGGCTGGCTGAGCTATGACGTCAAAACCGGGCCGCTTGATGGCCTGACGGTGGGCTCCGGCGTGCGTTACGTTAATGGCGTGACCAGCGATCGCATGAACACCCATACGCTGCCGTCCTACACGCTGGTGGATCTGGCGGTGGGCTATGACCTGTCGAAGGTGGGGCTGACCGGGGTGAGCGCGCAGCTGAACGTCAACAACCTGACGGACGAAAGCTACGTCGCGGCCTGTAACTCGCTCTCTTACTGCTACTTTGGTGCCGAACGCAGCATTGTCGGCAGCGTGTCGTGGAAGTTCTGATGTAAAACTGCCCGGTGGCGCTGCGCTTACCGGGCCTACGGTTTTTTCCCTCTCCCCTTTGGGGAGAGGGTCAGGGTGAGGGGAACAGGCCGCACTACCCCGCCATCGCGATATTCACCGCTTCCCCCATCTGTTCCACCGCCGCGCGATGCTTCTCGTTGGGCGGCAAGGCACAGTTAATCCGCAAACAGTTCCGGTACTTTCCGGAAGCCGAAAAGAGCGATCCGGCGGCGATCTGAATGTTAAACCGGGTTAACTCCCGCGAAACGCAAACCATGTCCACATGTTCAGGCAGCTCCACCCACAGCATGTAACCCCCCATCGGGCGCGTCACGCAGATCCCACAGGGGAAGAACTGCCGCACCCAGCAGGTGTAGGTATCAATATTCTGCTGGTAGATCTGGCGCATCCGCCGCACGTGGCGATGGTAATACCCTTCCCGGATAAAGGCGGCCAGCGCCAGCTGGCTGACGGGCACGTTGGTGCCGCTGGCGGCATACTTCATGTGCATGATCCGGTCGTGATAGCGGCCCGGGGCGATCCACCCCACCCGCAGTCCGGGGGCGACGGTTTTGGTAAAGGAGTTGCACAGCAGCACCCGGCCATCGATGTCCAGCGAGTGGATGCTGCAGGGACGCGGATATTCAAACGCCAGCTCGCCGTAAATATCGTCTTCAAAGATCACGATATCGTGGCGCTGGGCCAGCGCCAGCAGCTGACGCTTGCGGGCTTCGGGCATGATAAACCCGAGCGGGTTGTTGCAGTTGGGCACCACAATCACCCCTTTGATCGGCCACTGCTCCAGGGCCAGCTCCAGCGCTTCCACGCTGATCCCGGTCACCGGATCGGTGGGGATCTCGATCGCCTTGATCCCCAGACCACGCAGCATCTGCATGGTGCCGTAGAACGAGGGGGATTCCAGCGCCACGATGTCGCCGGGCTTACAGATCGTCAGCAATGCCAGGGAGAGGGCGCTGTGACAGCCGCTGGTGATGATGAGATCGTCGGCGGTGACCACCGATCCGGCGTCCAGCATCAGGCGGGCGATCTGCTCGCGCAGCTCACGTCGCCCGGCGAGCTCGTCGTAGCTTAAGATCTCTTTGACGCTGTGCTGCGCCAAACGGCTCAGCTCTTTCCACAGGGGCTTGAGGCTCGGCTGGGTCAGGTCCGGCTGGCCGCCGCCAAAGGCCGTGATGTCGGTTTTGGTACGCCCCTCCATCAGGGTCAGCACTTCATCCCACTGGGTCACCTCCACCGGACGCTGCACCGGGCGCGACATCGCCGGCACCGGCGGCTGGGCCTTACGCGGAGCAACAAAATAGCCCGAGCGCGGCTGGGGGGTGATCAGCTGTAAGTTTTCGAGGATCTGATAGGCCTGCTGTATGGTGCTGATGCTGACGCCGTGCTCCTGGCTTAGCGCACGCACCGAGGGTAAACGCTCTCCGCTGCGATACAGCCCCTGCTCAATGCGTTCCGCCAGAAGATTGGCCAGATGTTGGTAGCGCGTCATGCTGTATCCCTCATTGTCACCATACAGAAAATAAAACCAGTACAGATGGCGGTAAAAATCGCCATGCAGTTCTTGTTTTAGACGATCTGTATGTTAAAAAAAAGTAATTTTTGAATCTGTATTGCAAGGTGCGTAATCCGTGATGATAACCCCTCAGACCACCTGAGGAGAACATCATGGAATTCAATGAAAATCGTGCCAGACGTCCTTTTGCGATCTTTATCCTGACGGGAAGAATTTTTGCCCGCTGGTATCGCATCAACCGCACGCGCAAGATTTTGAGCCAGTTAAGCGATGAGCATCTGAAGGATATCGGACTGTCGCGACATGATTTGTAACTTGCGGGGGTATCGCCCGGTGGCGCTACGCTTACCGGGCCTACGGATCGTGCGGCCTGGGGTTTCGTAGGCCGGGTAAGGCGTAGCCGCCACCCGGCGCGTTTCAGCGCAACAGTTCAAGCGTCTGCTGCTTCGGCCGTTCCAGCAGGGCGATGGCCTCCTGATACGACCGCACGTTGTTATACCCCATCACCAGCCCGTAGCGCTTGCCCGACCCGCTGTACCACGCCGACAGGGCATTCACCTGCAGCTGCTGCTGTTGCCAGCAGCGGGCGATCTCCAGGTCGCAGCTGCCTCTGGTTAAGAACGCCACGATGTGCATCCCGCCGTCGTTCTGCTCGGTGAAGAAGCGATCCCCGTAGACCTCGTGCAGGGCGGCGATCATCCAGTCGCGCCGCTGCTGGTAGAGGGCGCGCATCTTTTTCAGGTGGCGGAAGAAATGACCCTCGTTGATAAAGGCGGTGAGGATTTTTTGCGTCAGCACCGGCTGGCCGCTGGCGAGCAGATCGGCGCAGTCGTTAAAGGCCGACACCGTGCTGGCGGGCATCACCACATAACCCAGGCGCAGGGACGGCATCACGGTTTTGCTGAAGGTGCCCATGTAGATCACCCGATCCTGACGATCGAGGCTTTTCAGCGACGGCAGCACCTTGCGGGTGTAGTGAAACTCGCCGTCATAGTCATCTTCAACGATCCATGCTTCGTTGCGGGTGGCCCAGTCGAGCAGCTGCTGTCTTCGCGGCAATGAGAGAGTGACCGCCAGCGGGCTCTGGTGCGACGGCGTGACGATGGCAAACCGGGCGTCGGCGTGCTGGCGCAGCAGGTACTCCGTGTCCATCCCGGCGCGATCTACCGGCACCGTATGCAGACGCGGCACGATGCGCCGGAGCAGCTGCTGGCCCATAAAATAGCCCGGATCTTCAAATACCACCTTGTCGTTGCGGCTGGCGAGGGTGTCGAGGATCAGGCGCAGGCTGCCGCTGTAGCCGCTGGTGATCAGCACCTGATCCGGCGTGCAGGCGAGCCCGCGGGAAATGTTCAGGTAGCTGGCGATGGCCTGGCGCAGGGGAGCCCAGCCCATCACCGGCGGGTTGAGCATCTCCTCCTGGCGCATGGCCCGCACCGCCTGTCCCGCCAGCAGCAGCCATTTCTTGTACGGAAAGCTGTCCAGCGCCGGGATGCCGGGGCGCAAAAAGCCTGCGCGTTCCCGCTGGCTGACCAGCGATTCCGGAAGCGTGCCGGTGATGGGATCGTCGGACACGGGGGCCGCGACCGGCAGGTTTAAGTCCGGGTTCACCCGGGTGCCGCGCGCCCCCTGGCTTACCAGATAGCCCTCGCCGATCAGAATGGCATAGGCGGTTTCAACCGTTTTGCGCGCCACCTTCAGCTCTTCGGCCAGCACGCGAATGGCAGGCACCTTGTCGCCAGGCTTGAGTACGCCGCGGGTGATGTTGTCCCGATAGCGGGTGTAGATCTGGTGATAGCCCGGCTTCATGTCCTACCTCGTTTCGCGCTTTTTGTATCTTTTTACTATGTCATGAACGGCGTAAATTTACCCCATCGCATGACCCATCCCGCACAAAAAGAGGAAAGACAATGAGCACTCGCGTTAACCACCATAAAGCCACACCTGCCCTCGCTAAAGCCCTGTCCGACCTGAGCATGGCGGTGGGCCAGACCTCCATCGATCCGGCGCTGAAGCACTTGATCGACATCCGCGTCTCCCAACTCAACGGCTGCACCTTCTGTCTGGATATGCACTCGAAAGAGGCCAAAATTGCCGGCGAGCGCGAGCTGCGCCTGTACCATCTGGCCGCATGGCGCGAGTCGCCGCTGTTCAGCGCCCGTGAAAAAGCAGCGCTGGCCTTCACCGAAGCGCTGACGCAGATCGGCCCGCACGGGGTCAGCGACGTGCTCTACCGCAGCGTGGCGGAACATTATTCGGAAGTGGAGATTTCGGAGCTGAACTTCGCCATCGTGGCGATCAACGCCTGGAACCGCTTAGGCATCACCTCCCGCATGGAACCGGGCTCGCTGGATGCCGCCTACGGCCTGAACAAGGCTAACCTCGAGTAAGACCGCGCTCGCGGATCATTGCCACCAGCGCCTGCAAACCCGGCGGGACGTGGCGATGGCCGGGGTAATAGAGCCGCAGTCCGGCAAAGGGCTGCGTCCACTCCTCCAGCACGCTCACCAGCTCTCCGCTTTTCAGCTCCTGCTGAATATAGCGTTCCGGTAAAAATCCCACCCCCAGCCCGGCCTTTACCGCCCGGATCGAGGCAAACAGATCCGAGGTGGCAAAACGCGGCGGCACCGCCAGGGCAATCTGCTCCCCGCGCCGCTCCAGCTCCCAGCGATAGATCCCCCCGTGCGCCATGCGCATGCCGATCCCCTGATGCTGCAGCAGATCGTCCGGGGTTTCTGGCGTGCCATGACGGGCAAAATAGTCCGGCGTGCCGGTGACGAGCTGGCGGATATCCGGGGTAAGCCTGATGGCGATCATGTCCTGCGGCACCGACTCCGCCAGGCGCACCCCCGCGTCGTAACCTTCCGCCACGATATCGATCATCCGCGCCTCGCTCACCGTTTCGACGCGCATTTTCGGGTAGCGGATCATGTAGTCGATCAGCAGCTCGTCCAGGAACAGGGTTCCCACGTTATTCGGCACGTTCAGACGCAGGGTGCCGGCAGGTTCGTCGGCATCGCTGTGGATCTCACTGCTTGCCTGGCGGATCTCCTGCAACGCAGGGCCGACGCGGGCCACAAAGCGCTGTCCCGCCTCGGTGAGCGCCACGCTGCGGGTGGTGCGGTGAAACAGGCGGGTTTGCAGACGGCTTTCCAGCCCGGCAACGGCGTTACTCGCGGCGGTGGCCGACATCCCCAGCTCCTGTGCGGCGGCGCGAAAACTGCCGCGACGCACGACGGCCATCACCACTTCCAGCTCTGTCAGTCCTGAACGGTGCATAGATTATCCTGAAAATCGAAACAACCTTTGCAGCATAGCGTGGATTATCGTAACGGAGAAGGCGTGCCAGACTCTTTCCATCCAGTCTGAGGAGGTCGTTATGCATCACATCGAACAGATTTATATCAACGGTGAATTTGTCACCCCACACGGCAGCGAGCGCTTCGATCTGTTTAACCCGGCGACGGCACGGGTTATCGGGCAGGTACGTCTGGCCGACGCGGTGGATGCCGAACGCGCCATTGCCGCAGCGAAAGCGGCGTTTCCGGCATGGGCAAAAACCACAAAGCAGGAACGCATCGCCGCCCTGCAACGGATGCACGCTGCCGTGGCCGCCCGCCACGACGATCTGCTGGAGGCGGTGATTGAAGAGTACGGCGCGCCCGCGTCGCGCTCGGCGTGGATGGCCAGCTATCCGGCCGAGGTGATTGCCCAGGCCATTGAGGCGCTGGAGGCGTTTGAGTTTACCCTTACGGCCGGTGCAGCAAAGGTTGAGATGACGCCGCTCGGCGTGGCCGGGCTGATTACCCCCTGGAACAGCGATGCGGGCTTTATCTGCGGCAAACTGGCGGCGGCGCTGGCGGCAGGCTGCACTGCGGTGATCAAACCCAGCGAGATGAGCGCCCTGCAGACGCAGATTGTGACCGAGGCGCTGCACGCGGCAGATCTGCCGCCGGGGGTGTTTAACATCGTCACCGGGCGCGGCGACACGGTGGGGGAGACGATAAGCCGTCACCCGGATGTGGCAAAAATCTCGTTTACCGGTTCGACCCAGACCGGCAAAGCGATCCTGCGCAACGCGGCGGAGAACTTTACCCGCGTCACGCTGGAGTTAGGCGGTAAATCGCCGACGGTCGTGCTGGATGATGCCGATTTGTCGCAGGCCATTCCGCTGGCGGTGCAGGCCGGGCTGATGAACAGCGGCCAGGCGTGCGTGGCCGGAACGCGCATTCTGGTGCCGCAGTCGCGCAAGGCTGAGATCGAGCAGGCGCTGGCCCGGGCCATCGCGGCGGTGCAGTCGGGGGATCCGCGCGATGCGGCCACCGAGGTCGGCCCGATGGTGAGCGAGAAACAGTGGCTGCGGGTGCAGGGATACATTCAGAAAGGGCTGGCGGAAGGGGCGCGTCTGCTGGCGGGCGGGGAGGGGCGGCCGGAGGGCACACGTGACGGGTGGTTTATCCGCCCGACGCTGTTTACCGATGTGCACAACCAGATGGCCATCGCCCGGGAAGAGATTTTTGGCCCGGTGCTGTGCGTGATCGCGTATCGCGATGAGGCAGAGGCCATCGCCATTGCTAACGATACAGAATATGGCCTGAGTGCGATGGTGCTGGGCGGCGACGCGGAGCGCGCCCGTCGGGTGGCGCAGCAGCTCCACGCGGGTCGCGTGCTGGTCAACACCCTCGCCCACGAGCCCAAAGCGCCGTTTGGCGGATTTAAGCACTCCGGCGTAGGGCGCGAGATGGGCGCATGGGGCATCAGCGCATTTCTGGAACCGAAGTCAGTCCTCGGCTAAAAAACGCCCGGCGGCGCAAGCTTGCCGGGCCTACATGTGGCCCGTAGGCCGGGTAAGCGCAACGCCACCCGGCATCCCGGCGCAGAAATGCCACATTTCGCTTTTCACCGAAGCATTCTCCTGCTCACTCCTGCACTCTCTCCTTAACCTCACAATGGAAAGAACATCATGATTGCAGTCCTGTTTGAAGCCAAAGCAGCCCCCGCACACCAGGCGCGCTACCTGCAACTGGCCGCCGAGCTAAAGCCACTCCTGGCGGATATCGACGGTTTTATCGATATCGAACGTTTTCAGAGCCTGACCACTGACGGCAAAATCCTCTCCCTCTCATGGTGGCGGGACGAGGAGGCGATCTGCCGCTGGAAGCAGAACGTATTTCATCAGGCGGCGCAGGCCGAAGGACGGGCATCGATCTTTACCCACTACCGCATCCGCGTGGCGGAGGTGGTGAGGGAATACAGCTCTGAAACCGGAGGGCACGCCGATGTATGACGTTCATGTGATATTCAACGATACTCCCGGCGAACTGGCGCGTTTTGGGCAGCTTCTGGGGTGCAACGGCGTTGGGCTTGAGGGCGGCGGCGTGTTTGGCGTGGATGCGCACTTTCTGGTGGCAGAGGGCGAAAAAGCCCGGCGCGTGCTTGTTGATGCCGGTTTTAACGTGCAAATGGTGCAAAAACCGCTGATTCGTAAGCTGAAGCAGGAGCGCCCTGGCGAACTGGGCGAGATCGCCGCCGCGCTGGCAGCGCAGGGGGTGTCCATCCTGACGCAGTACAGCGATCATGCGAATCACCTTATTCTGCTGACGGATAATGATAAGCTGGCCGCAGAGATCACCGAGCCGTGGGCAGCCCATGCTAAAGACGAGTTTACCTCCTGATAACAGTGCCGCGCTGGAGCTGGCCGTTGCTGCTGTCGCGGCGGCGATGGCCGATCCGTCGCGGGTCAAAATGCTCTGTGCGCTGATGGACGGGCGGGCGTGGACCGCGACAGAGCTCAGCGCCGTGGCGGATGTGGCCCCCTCAACCGCCAGCGGACATCTCGCCCGGCTGGTGGACGGCAGACTGATAACCTGTCTTTCTCAGGGTCGGCATCGCTACTATCGCCTGGCGGGGCACGACGTGGCGGAGCTGGTGGAGCAGATGATGGGCCTGTCCTGGGCGCGCATCACGCCGCCGCAGACAACAGCGCCAGAGTCGATGCGTCTCGCGCGCACCTGCTACGACCATCTGGCGGGCACGGTCGCCGTGCAAATCTATGATTTTATGCAGGCCGGGGGCTGGCTGACGGCGGACGGTTCGGCCCTCACCGTGAAAGGTCGCGAGGCGTTTCTGGCAATGGGGATTGTGCTAAAGGCTAACCCCCGGCGTAAAGCCTGCTCCGCCTGCCTGGACTGGAGCGAGCGCCGCTTTCATCTTGGCGGCGAGGCGGGCGCAGCGCTGCTGATTCATCTTGAAACCAAAGGCTGGATCAGACGGGTAGAAGGCTTTCGCGAGGTGACGGTAACCGCGTCAGGACGACGGGCCATTGATAAACACTTCGGCCGCTGAAACATTGCCCGGCGGCGCAAGCTTGCCGGGCCTACATGTGGCCGTAGGCCGGGTAAGCGTCGCGCCACCCGGCGAATTACCGCTTACCCTGCAAACAGTTTCTCGATTGATTTTGTCGGGTAAAAAAGGGAATTAACGTTGCTGCCTGTTAAAGCAACAAAGCCGAGCTTCAGGTAAAAATCTTTCGCCCTGTCGTTGAGCGCATCCACAAACATGCCATGAATGCCCACAGCCTGTGAGGCTAGGTGCACCACTTTCATGGCATGGGTCACCAGCGTCATTCCCCAGCCCTGGCCCTGTAAATCCTGATGGATGGCGAGACGCCCTAACGTGACGCTGGGAACATTGACGTAGGGTACTTTGCGCTGTTGGGTTTTCGAGGGCAGGCTCTCTTTCTCAAAACAACTGCCGGACAACGTATAGTAGCCCAGCACTTTTGGCACGGGATCGTCGGTGATGAGCAGGTAAGCACGCAGCAGGCGCCCGCCGTGTTGGCGCGCAAGGTGATCAAACAGAAAACGGTTCAGGGTACTTTCCCCGCAGTCGAATTCGGTTAAATCATATTGCGTCTCATGTGAAAACATCCTTATCGTCAGATTAGCCACGCCTTACTCCATGTTTTGCAGACGTTTTGCTGCGCGTTTCAGCCTGTCGTTCGGCTCTGGCGGGTTGTCGAGTGCATCCATCACTCTGTTCCACGAATTTTCATTGAGGATCAGACGGCGGTGCTGCTCAATGACTTCTGCAGCACGTTCCGAGGCACTGTTAACCATAAACTGGGTGATCGTCTGGTTAGTCATCGCCGCAGCTTCTTCGATCAGATCCTTGTCTTCATCCGTTAACCTGAGGTCGATGCGCTGTTTTTTCAGTGCTGACATTTTTACTCCACGTTTTTTCTTGTACGGATTTCTTCCGTACATTTGACTATACCGCTTAAAGAGGGATTTTTCAATTACGCATTATTTTCGGCAGCATGCCTGGCCGCACGATAAATAATACAGGTCATCTATGCTTTAAACTCAATTCATTCTTATTGCTTATGTGTTTTTAATTAGAATTGTCTTATATCAACATTTAATATTATTGCGATTGCCAGATCTCAATATTTATGAAAAGTTAACGCTCACAACAGCCGCTGTAATATTAAGCTGTTAGCATAATGGAATGTATTAACAGGGAACGCTATAAACCATGTCAAAATTAAAAAATTACGCAGAAAGCGTGTTATTCCAGTGCGTTATTTCACACTCGGGCAAGCCATGTACGCCGGATAGCCTTGCTGCACTGTCAGAAAACTATATTTCCCGCCTTGGCAGTAACGATCTGCCGGCCACTCTGCGAAAAACCCTTAAGGATATTAAATTAAATCTTATATGGCTGAGTGATAAAAATAAGAACCAGCCCTTCGCCCACGAAGTCTGGGAAAATAAAACTTACACGCTTATGACCCTGCTCACCGAACTTTATACCGAGGTGGTGGCGTGGAATGCCGTTGAGCAATATCTGTCGGCCTCCGAGTTTCTCCTGTTTTCCCAGGAGCAAAAGGCGTTTCATAGCACCCTGCATAAAGTGATCAACTAGCCTGACCGTTTCGCAATTCCTGCTCTTAACATCCTCGTTTCTTGATACTTACCCTGATAACTATTATCTTCTCAGCGTGTGAAGCGAGGATCCCCCATGCGTGAAGAAGATCTGTTCTGCCGCAGGCCGATGGGCATGCGGATGGCAATGATTGTGCGTCAGTGGCGCGCGGTCATTGACGATGCCATTCTCGATACCGGGTTAACCCAGTCGAGCTGGACGGTGATGATGCAGCTAAAGCAACTGGGGGATAACGTCTCGGTGAGCGAACTGGCGGAGGTGCAGGGTATTGAACTGCCGCCGCTGATGCGCACCCTTTCACAGCTGGAAAAGCAGGGCTACCTGCTGCGCACCACATCGCCTTATGACAAGCGTATCCGGCTGCTGACCCTCACACCCGAGGGTAACGCGGTGCTGAAAACCCTGACGCAGGTTATCGAGACGTTCCAGGAGCGGGTATCGCAGAATATCGCCCCGGACCATCTCGAGATTTTCAGCGCCACACTTAATCAAATCGCCTGCAATCTGCGGACTATCCGCGAAGAAGATAACAAGACCAACTAATCATGACCCCTGAACAAAAGTTTGCCCGCTGGGTAAGGGTAAGTATTGCCTCTTTCCTGCTGATGTTTGTCTATTTCATTATCGCCGATATCTGGATCCCGCTGACGCCGGACTCCACGGTGATGCGCGTGGTCACGCCGGTGTCCGCCCGCGTCTCCGGCTATGTGGCGGCGGTACACGTGCACAACAACAGCCAGGTGAAGAAGGGCGATCTGCTGTTTGAACTCGATCCGACCCCGTTCCGTAATAAGGTGGATGCGGCGCAGATCGCGCTGGAGCAGGCCCGCCTCGCCAACCAGCAGCTCGACGCGCAAATCGTTGCGGCCCAGGCGAACCTGAAAACCGCCCAGCTCACCGCCCGCAACGACAAGGTCACCTTCGATCGCTATCAGAAACTCAGCACGTTGCAGAACGTCTCTCAGGCGGATCTGGATAAAGTCCGCACCACCTGGCAGGGCAGCGAGCAGGCCGTGGCGAATCTGGAAGCCAACATACATCAGCTGCACATTGAGCGCGGCGAGCGCGATGAAAAGCGTAACGTGACGCTGCAAAAATACCGCAACGCGCTGGAAGAGGCCGAGCTGAATCTGGGCTGGACGAAGATCTACGCCGAGGCGGACGGGACGGTCAGCAACGTGCAGCTGAGCCCCGGTTTTTATGCCACCTCCGGCACGGCGGCGCTGGCGCTGGTGAACAACCAGAGCGATATCGTCGCCGATTTCCGTGAAAAGAGCCTGCGCCATACCCGTCAGGGCACCGACGCGGCGGTGGTGTTTGACGCCTTCCCGGGCCACGTTTTCCGCGCCCACGTCACCAGCAGCGACGCCGGTATTCTGGCCGGGCAGGAAGCGGTGAACGGCCAGCTGTCAGAGCCGGAGACCTCCAACCGCTGGGTGCGTGACGCGCAGCGCATGCGCATTCACGTGGCGCTGGACGAGCCGCTGCCGAAGCACCTCCCGACCGGGGCGCGCGCAACCGTGCAGCTCTATAACAGCGAAGGCCCGTTTGCCCGCTTCTTCTCCGGCATGCAGATCCACCTCGTCAGCCTGCTGCATTATGTCTATTAATACTCTGGCGCGGGTTTTTACCCCGCACGGCAACATCGTCTACAGCGCCAACGACTTTCGCCAGACGCTGCGCATCGTCTTTGCCGGGATGATCGCGCTCAGCGTGTCGAGCTTCTACAACACCAGCTACGGCGTCTTTTTTGTGATCTATCCGATCATGCTCCTGTCGCTGGTGCCGGTCTTTAACCGCCACGTGGCAAAACAGTTTGTGTTTAGTTCGGCGCTGAACTGCGTCGAAATGGTGCTTATCATCGGTTATCTGGCGCAGTGGCCGGTGATTATGACCCTGGTGGTATTTGGGCTCTACGTAATGCGCTTTCGCTTTATGAGCCAGGGGCCGCTGTTCCTGTTTGGCTCGATGGGCGTCGTGTGTCAGAGCACCATGCTCAACTTTATGAGCTATCCCACCACCAACTGGCACACGCTGCTGTTCTCCAACCTTGAAGCCAGCGTGATGGCGGTATGTTTAAGCGCGCTGATGCACTATCTGCTGCCGGACGTTGAGCCCCGCACGCCGCCGCCGCGTCTGGAGAAAGACGCCGCCCGGGTGCGCCATGAATCGCTGCTCTCCGGCAGCGTGGCGACGCTGATTTTTGTGGTGTTCCAGATAAGCGATCTCAGCGATTCGCTGTCGGCGCTGATGGCGGGGATCCTGATCCTCTTCCCGATGCACTATCGCGGCGCGGTGATGAGCTCCCTGTGGCGCGTGGTCGGGGTGGTGCTCGGCTGCCTCTATATTCTGCTGGTGCAGATGGTGCTCTACGATCACAGCAGCCACATGCTGCTGATGATGCCGCTGATCGGTCTCGGGCTGGGGTTTGGCGCCCGCCTGCACGTCATGGAGAAGGTGGGGGCCGGGGTCGGTTTTGCCAGCATCACCACCATCGGGATTATGTTCGGCCAGAATATGCACCCGGACGGCGACCTGGTGTTCAGCGATCTCTACCGCATCGTTTCGGTGACGGTGGCGCTGGTGGCGACCCTGACGATGGTGTTCCTTATGCACCTGTTTCTCAACTGTTTCGCGCCGACGCGCTACATGATTAACCCGCCTCAGGTCTCAGTGGAGAAACGTCGGGATAGTTGACAGCAGGAACAAAATCAGCCCGATGGTGCCGCCCACCAGGGTGCCGTTGACGCGGATAAACTGCAGGTCCTTGCCGATGTTCAGTTCAATCTGGCGGGACATATCTTTGGCATCCCAGCCTTTGACCGTGTCGCTGATGTGGCGGGTGAGGAAACGGGCAAAATCCGGGGCCACGCGGTGCGCGGCCTGCTCCAGATGTTCGTTCAGCGAAGCGCGCAGGTTGGTATCCGCCACCAGGGTTTCACCGAACCACAGCCCGGCGTTGGCGAAGCGCTGCTTCACGCGGGAGTCGTCGCGCTGCATATCGGCCTTCAGCCACTGGCGCAGGTCGGCCCACATCTCGCCCAGATAGCGGTTAAAGGCCTCGTCGTTCTTCAGATAGGTTTTGATGTTCTCGGCTTTAGCCGCGGTTTCCGGGTCGTTTTTCAGGTTATCGACCAGCTTAAGCACCGCGCGGTCAAAGGCCTGGCGGATCTGATGGGTGCGGTCGTGGCTGACGTCATCCAGAATGGCGTTCACCGCATTCGACACCAGCTCGGCGCTCTGATCCCCCAGCCATTCGGTGGGTAAAATCATCGCCTTACGCGGGTGCTCGGTCTTCAGCCAGTGGACGATCTGCGCGGCGATCAAGTCGCGGGTGCTGTCGCGCTGCAGGAGGGTGATCATGCGGTTAATCACCGCGTCCAGCAGCACCTGGTGACGGTTGTTTTTGGTCATGCTCTCCAGCATCGCGGCGCTGGTTTCGCTGAAATCGACCTTATCCAACGCCTTATGCACCGCCCGTTTCAGCATGCGCTGAATGCGCCCGTCGTCGGTCAGCTCCAGGAACCCGCTCATCACCTGCATGATATGCAGCCCGACGCGCTGGGCGTTATCCGGTTGGCTGAACCAGTTGCCGATAAGCAGCGCCGGTTCGTGCTTACGGATAAGCGCGACCAGCGACTGGGTATCGAGAAATTTCTCCTGTACAAACTGGCCGAGATTGTCGCCAATCCGGTCCTTATTGCGCGGGATAATTGCCGTATGTTTCGAGATAAACGGGATCGGCACCCGGCGAAACAGTGCTACCACGGCAAACCAGTCCGCCAGCGCGCCGACCATCGCCGCTTCGGCAATGGCCTTCACCCCGCGCACCCAGAAGGTCTGGGGCAGGAACAGGGTTACGATAAAAGTCGCGGCGGCAATCAGCAGCAGCGACAGCGCCAGGAGCTTGGCGCGTTTGAGTTCAGCGAGTTTTTCCATAGGGTTAAGGATAGAGGGAGAAAAGGCGAAGGGGCAAGGGCGCTGGCGTTTTCCCCGGTGGCGCTGCGCTTACCGGGGCTACATCGGGTGTTTCGGTGTTGTAGGCCTGATAAGCGTAGCGCCATCAGGCGTTTTAAGGGGTAACAGATATATTACCCCGGGCCAGGCCGTGATTAGCGGAAGGTATTTTTATTCCGTTCTACCATGTTAATAAACTCAAGGATCTGCTGCTGCTTGCGGTTAGACAGATTCTGCACCCGGCGGAAGCTGTCTTCGAGCGTCGGCTCCATCGCTTTGGCGGTAATCACAATACACTCCTCCATCACCCGCACCTCCAGCTTTCTGCCGGTGGTGAAGCCCGCTTTTTCCAGCCACTGGCCTTTTAATATCAGCGCCGGGGAACGATCGTATTTCGGATAATTGCTCACATACGACACGGTATAACTGCGCAGGGTGGAAGGAAACACTACAGGTTTAAGCTGTTCTGCAATAGAATCAATATCAGTCATGGTCTCTATTCTCTCGAAATAGGGGTTGTGATGAGCGATACGGCCGTGTTGCTGCACGGCTGTATCGCGCTAAATATCACCTGTAAATCTACCCAGTAAAAGAAAATAAATCCATATAAATACAGGATTTAATAAAGACGTTATTGGAATTATTCATTGAATGATTTATCTGGCATGAAATATATAGCAGGCCGGATAAAATAAATTATCCGACCGGTAATATTAATGCAGCGTATTAATATGGTGCTGTTTAAAATTCTCTGCCTGCATCAGAACACCCATATAAATATCGTCGTTCGCTACTGGCGGGAATTTGTGCTTATGCAGCAACAGGATCAGCTCAACTTTCAGTTTCGCTTTGATATCATCGCGCTTACTCCAGTCCGGATACTTCGACGTATTATCCACCACCGCCTTCATCTCTTTCGCCAGCGCCAGCATTTTGCCATCTTCATAGGTGAACTGATATTTATCCCGCATATGCGCCAGAATGTCGTAGAAGGCTTTTTCTTCAAGGTCGATGCCTAAATCAGCATAGGTGCCCATCTCGGTTTTAATATCGTAGATAATGTCGGTCATTTCCTGACTGAAGTTATCGAACTCTTCGCCATTCAGCACGTCATCTTCCCGGCGCTCATTATATCTGTCCATAATGGCCTGGAAGCGGCGGGTAAAATTGATCCCCTGAAGCTGATTCACTTTTTTAAAGTCGCTGATGGCTTTCTCCAGCAGTTTTTGCAGCAGCTGGATTTTGGTTGCCGGAAGTTTGATCTTGTTGATGCGCGCCAGATAATCTTCATCAAAGATATCAATGGACTCCGCCTTTTTATCGCCGAGGAAGAACAGCTCTTCCACGCCGTCTGCTTTTAGCGCCTCAGCGATGATCTCGCGTACGCGCGCGTTCATCTGGGTCACGTCCGGGGCATCGCCTTTGGTCAGCTTAAAGACAATCGAACGTACGGCGAGGTAAAAGTGGATGTAGTCACGTTCCGCCTGCGAAAGCGCTTCGCTGCCGCAGCAAACGTCATAAGCGGCCTTCAGACGCTTAACCAGCCCCATAAAGCGGCGTTCTGTCTTCTGGGTACGCATAACAAATTCTGCCGCCCGGTTCAGGCAGGCAAGCTGCGCCTGCGGTTCTCCGGTGAAATAAGCCCGGCTGTCGAATTCGTGGAATACCTGCGCCAGCAAATCGAGGTGATTTTTCACCTCAATCACCGACTGCTGAATATCTTCAAAGTTGGTGGCATCAATGCGGGAATACATCGCCAGCGCCTGGTTCATCTGGCGCTTGATGCCAATATAGTCGACAACTAACCCTTTGCTTTTGCCTTCCAGCTTGCGGTTGACGCGGGAAATGGTCTGGATCAGGTTGTGCTTTTGCAGGGGCTTATCAATATAGATGGTATCCAGTTCCGGCACGTCGAAACCGGTCAGCCACATGTCCACCACAATGGCGATTTTGAAGTTCGACTTCGCGTTTTTAAACTGTTTATCCAGCTCTTTGCGATGCTCTTTACTGCCAAGTAAATCATAGAGCGTGGCGTCATCATCTTTACCGCGCGTCATTACCATCTTCACCATTTCTGCAGGCGGCAGTTCTTTTTGTTCTTCGTCCGTTAATTCAACACCTTCTGGGGCTTGTTTGACGTCAAACCACGCCGGGCGAAACGCTTTTAACTCGCGGTAAAACGCCCAGGCAATCTCACGGCTGGCACAGACAAACATCGCTTTGCCTTTTACCGTGGAGCCTTCCGCTACGCGGCCCTCATAGTGTTTCGCAAAATCTTCCGCCAGTGCTTTCAGCCGGTCTTCATCGCCCAGAATGGCGTTCATGGTGGCGCTGGCTTTTTTGCTTTCGTCGATTTGCCATTCGTTGGTACCGGCGTTAGCGCACTCTTCGTAATACTTTTCCACCTCTTCCAGCTTTCCGGTATCGAGGATGACCTTTGCAGCTCGGCCTTCGTAGACGATACGCACGGTGATCTCATCCTGGACGGATTCGGTCATGGTGTAGCTGTCCACCACCGCACCAAAGACATCCAGCGTAGCGTCAATGGGGGTACCCGTGAAGCCAACGTAGGTCGCGCCCGGCAACGAGTCGTGCAGATATTTGGCGAACCCGTAGGTTTTGCGCACCTTGCCGCTCTCTTTATCAACTATCACTTTCTGGTCCAGATTGACCTGGCTGCGGTGCGCTTCGTCAGAAATGCAGATGATATTGCTACGCTCAGAGAGCAGCTCGGTATCTTCGGTAAATTTATGGATGGTGGTCAGGAAGACGCCGCCGCTGTTGCGACCGGCCAGCTTTTCCCGCAGATCGTCACGGCTGGTGACGGGCACCACGGTATCGTCGCCGATGTAATTTTTGGCATTGCACATCTGCACTGAGAGCTGATCGTCGAGATCGGTACGATCGGTGATCAGCACGATGGTCGGGCTGGCAAAGTCCACGCTTTTCATCAGCAGGCGGGTTAAAAACTGCATGGTGTAACTTTTACCGCAACCGGTAGCGCCAAAATAGGTACCACCTTTACCATCGCCCAGCGGTTTACGTGCCCGCTTGATGCTGTAGTAAAGCTTGCGTGCGGCATAGTATTGCGGATAGCGACAGCAGATTTTTATTTCGTGTTTGGCCTTATCCGGGAAGCAGATAAAGTTTTTGATTACATCCAGCAGGCGGACCGGATGAAACAGGCCCTGGATCATCGAGTGCAGGGAAGGGATGCCGTCCTGCTCGCGGTTTTCATTACCGGTGACCTTTCGCCAGGAGTAGAAATATTCGTAAGGCGCAAACAGGTTTCCCATGCGGTTATTGACGCCGTCGCTGATGATGCACAGGGCGTTATAGACAAACAGCTGCGGGATATCGCGGCGGTAGCGGGTGCACAGCTGTTTATGGGCGTCGCCAATATTGGCTTCCTGCTCACGCACGGCGCTTTTAAATTCGAAAACCACCAGAGGCAGGCCGTTGATATACAGGATGGCATCCGGAATACGCGGCTGATTTTCTTTGCCGGTAATTTTAAGCTGATTAACCACCTTAACGCGGTTCAGCGGCTGGATCATATAGGTTGCGGAAGGTTCAGCTGCCTGTTGCAGCTGTACTTCTTCGGTATCGAACAATTCACGTAGTGCAGCGGGAAGATGGCGTGTATCGAGCAGCTCGATATAGAGATCTTTCTGCTGTCGATCGTCACGTTTAAACAGGAAACCGTTGGCCAGCCAGGAACAGAAGGTTTTGTTACTTTCATAAAGATCGGAGGCGGGGAGGGTGGTGAACTGTTTGATCAACCGCTGGATTTCCGCTTCGGTGATGCCCTCGATCTGATAGCGGGCGGCGAGGTAGTGACGAAGATCTTCTTCGATAATGACCTGATCTAAGCTGGAACGAGGCACATCATCGCCTGTCAGGTGCGGGTAGCCCTGCTCCTGTAGCAGTTCAATAATGGCTTGTTCTAACTTCGCTTCACTGAATGAGAGGCTCATATCTCGCTCCGGCCCTGGCTGGTTTTCTGGTAAGGCTTCCTGTAAGAAGAGGAAACCTTACCAGAAAGCCCCTGATTTTACAGGGGCAACGTGCGTTATGCGGCTTCGGTTTGTTTGATGAGATCGGGGAGATCCTCCAGGGACAGCTCGCCGGAGATGAGTTTGGGGAGCAGGGTGTCTCGGAGGTTTGTTAAAGCAATATTTTGATAATTATTATTCAGTATTTTTGAAAAATAATTTTTAACAAGCAAAGAATAACTTTTTGTTAATTCTTCATCGCAAAAAGGAACTTTAATATTTTTGAAAGTATCTCTTGTTATTGTGTTGAAAACTGAGCCGTGTCCCATTTGTTGAAGAGTCTGGACTGTATTTTTTAATTGGAAGTAAACATATTCATCAGAAATATTATTTTTACCGATAACGCCATAGCATGACTGATTCATTGCCATCGGTACAGCAACCATAGCACATTTCCCTACAGTTCCTCTGGCGCTGATTATTGTTGTTCCTTTTCTTAATAACTTTGCGGAGGAATTGTTGAGCCCTTCAGTGGTAATGTTTTTCTCTGTAGTTAATACATATACGTCGGATTCATTAGGTGCATCGACGACAGAGAACCACGGAATATCTCCATTCCAGTACTCTTCTACAGAGGTTTTAGGTGTGCCACCACCAATTAGTTCTATCAAATCGTTAAAAGATGTTGTTATCCAACCTTTCGGCACCCAGCCCAACTCTGTTTCTTCGAATTCAGCCGGAAACAGTGCACGAATATCCGCCGGAAGTGGTTTGAAATCTGCACTATTGCGTACTTTTTGACGCAGCTCGGCGCGAGATTGCAGCGCTTCCGGGATTGAGTTTCCCGCATCCAGCGCGTTATCAATCACCGGATCGAAATCTACAAACCAGGATTTGAACAGGGTTTGAGACATTTGCTCTAAGTCGCAATTAATTTTTTGATTAATAGCTATTTTATCATCAAGAGACGATAATAATTTCGATATTGAATCTTGAATTGTTCTCGGTGGGTTGGGAACTATAAGTTTATTTAAATCGCTGCCTGTTATTCCTGAAACAGCAGTTTGACGTAAAATAGTACTTAACAACCATTTGCCATAATTAGAGTTGAATAAATAATAATAGTATGCTGGATTCGCTATTTTTTGATTAAGACGGACTCTTATTATTGATGATTCAAAAGTTGTAAGGTCATCTGCATTGACAATTAGTGAACACTTTCCTGCACCTTCAGCTGTTAGTGAACGTCGAGCAAATATGAGATCACCTGTATTTAAAAGAGAGGTTGCACACTCTTTTTCTGAAAGTTCAACCCTTTTCATTTCTATAGATGTATTTAAACGGGAGTAGGAAAATAACTCTCCCATATTCACTATCTTGCATCCACGTCCATGAAATTCTTTTGATTTATAAATTCCATTTCTGACTGGTATACTCATTAATTCTCGGAATTCGAGTTGCTGAAACTTACTCTCCATAACCCAGTGCCTCCAGGTTCTGGCGAATCGCGTTATCCAGTTCTTCCGCCTGCTTCATCTGCGCAAACAACGTTGTCGACAACTCGCGCATTTTGGTTTCAAACGCCACGCCGTCGTCTTCCTGCTCGGCGGCGCCGACGTAGCGGCCGGGCGTCAGCACATAGTCGTTAGCCTTGATCTCTGCAATAGTCGCAACTTTGCAGAATCCAGCCTGATCTTCGTATTGCGTCAGCTTACTGTCGCCACGCTTAACGCGCTCGGCCAGCTCTTCCGGCGTGCTGCGCCAGGCATGGTAGGTGTCGGCGATGGTGGCGATATCGTCTGCCGTCAGCTCTTTGGTGGTGCGGTTCATCATGATGCCGAGGTTACGCGCGTCGATAAACAGCGTTTCGCCTTGACGGTTGCGATAGCCCTTGGCCGGATCGGCGGCTTTCGATTTGGTCATGAACCACAGGCATACCGGGATCTGCGTGGTATAGAACAACTGGCCGGGCAGGGCGATCATGCAGTCGATCAAATCGTTTTCGATCATCTGTGCGCGGATCTCGCCTTCGCCGCTGGTGTTGGAACTCATCGAGCCGTTCGCCAGCACAAAACCGGCGGTGCCGTTAGCCGACAGCTTGGATACCATATGCAATATCCAGCCGTAGTTGGCGTTGCCGGTTGGTGGCGTGCGGTAGCCTGCAAAACGCGGGTCTTTGGTCAGCTCGGCGTCGTTACGCCAGTCTTTCAGGTTAAACGGCGGGTTCGCCAGAATATAGTCAGCTTTCAGGTCTGGGTGCTGATCGCTGAAGAAGGTGTCGGCTGGGCGTTCGCCGAGGTTGGCGGAGAGGCCACGAATGGCGAGGTTCATTTTCGCCAGTTTGTAGGTGGTGGCCGTCAGTTCCTGGCCGTACAGGGCAATATCACGGCTTTTCCCCTGATGGCTTTCAACAAACTTCACCGACTGGACAAACATCCCCGCCGAGCCGCAGCAAGGGTCATAAATTTTGCCCTGGAAGGGTTCTAGCATTTCGGTCAGCAGCGTTACCACGCACTTCGGCGTATAGAACTCACCGCCGCCTTTGCCTTCGGTGGCGGCAAACTTGCCGAGGAAGTATTCGTAAACGCGTCCGACCAGGTCCTCTTTCGACAGGGCTTCAACGTCGGTTTCGTGCGCCAGCGTTTCGATGTTGTCGATGGTGTCGATCAGCGACGCCAGCTTTTTGGTTTCCAGATTCTGACGGCTGAAGTAGTTATCCGGCAGCGCGCCTTTCAGCGTCGGGTTGCGCTTCTCAATGGTAGAGAGGGCGGTATCGATGCGTACCGCAATGTCGTCCTGCTTGGCATTCTGTTTGATGCACGACCAGCGTGCCTCTTCCGGCAGATAGAAGATGTTGTCCTGCTGGTAGAAGACCTCCATGTCCAGGAAGTCTCCCTGGCCGTCGTCCTTCATTTTCTGGCGGCGTGCTTCGAACTTATCGCTGATAAATTTCAGGAACACGAGGCTCAGCACAACGTGTTTGTACTCGGAGGATTCAACGCTGCCGCGAAGCTGATTCGCGGTATCCCATAATGTGTCTTCAAAGCCTTTCTTTGCTTTGGCTTTTTTGGTTGGTGCTTTGGCCATGATGAACTCAATCAGGAAAAATTTGGCGCCTATTGTAACGATTATGGTGTTAAATTTCGCCTTTCAATCCTTCTTCCAGTTCATCAAAAAGTTGTAAATCTACATCCAGCAGCTCGACGGCATTGCTGCGACGAATACCGACGTTATTCTCAATCAACAGTTCCAGCAGGCGATCGCCGTCGATCAAGGTGATAGGCGCAGCGCCAGGATGCAGGGCTGCTTTTTCACAGTTGCCAGCAAATCGCCCGGTGGTAATTAAGGTGCCGCGAATCGCGCTGTGATAGGGCAGTGCACCGCGCAACTGGTCGATTACGGGGCGAGTGATATTGCTCTGCATACGTTTAACCTGCACCACCTCGGTAATGGTGGTGATGCCCACCTGCACCCGGCCCACCACATCCACACCCTTATCACCCGAGGCTTTGGTCACTTCAACCTGCTCATAGCCCATCGCTTCCAGAAGCTGACCAATCAGGTGCTCAAACTTGTAGGGGTTCATGGTGCTGATTTGTTCGCGCAGCAGCTCTTTTTGCTGGTGGTTATAGCGTTTTACCGCTTCCAGCAGCTCTTTGCGCGGATCGATCTCGCGGGTAGGGAGTGCTTTTCCAAGCCAGGTGCGGCCTGTGTCGGTAATGTGGTAACTCATACCTTCACGAGCCACCATGTCACGCTCAATCAGATTATAGAGACGGGAATAGAGCGTGCTTTTAACCGAACTTGTGGAAGCAAATTTTGAGTGCTGATGTAAAAAAGCCTGCCACTCCGGGAGCAAATCTGCACGACGGGACATTTCCCGTCCGGCTAACAGTTCCAGCAGCTGTAACAGCCCTTCCTGTTCGTCCAGCGAGCGGAGCGTGGCGTCGTCATCGGCAAGGAATTGTTCCCCGCGCTGAGTCGGTACCCATGCGTCTTTTGTCGTGGTTTCCATCAGCTCGAACTGAGGATAGTTAAGAAAGAGGTAGCTGCCATAGCTATGGCGAGGGTTCAGTATGTGGTTGTCCTGCTCCCAGATGCGTCGTGCAATTTCTGCCGCTTCACCTGTTAAACGATCGTTGATCCACATATCGGGCTCAGACCAGTCCACCGGGTTTTGTGGAGTGCCGGTTTGTTCATGGATAGCGGTGATCATATTGCGCACGGATTTTACTGAATAGCCTGACACGGCTTTCATCATCGCTTTTACTTGAGCATAGGTTGGAAAAAGCGGCGTGATAACTTTGTAATTTTTCACGTTATTCCCTGAACGAGTGTGGAGTGCTTAGCTTGCCATCTCAGTGAAATAATTCTATTAAAACTGTCACTTATATTGTATGTAGATTATGGTTTTACACGTTTTCTGAATCGACCTGAAAAATATTCTAAAACCCGGTTCAACGCTATCCTGCACGATCAAAACAAGAATTAACCTCCGGCGGTATTTCCCCCGGTGGCGCTGCGCTTACCGGGGCTACATGCCCTGTAGGCCTGATAAGCGTAGCGCCATCAGGCGTTTTCTGTGCTCAGAGTGATGTGAAAAATTGCCACAGGATCCAGACGCCAAACGCGATCAGCACCACCCCCGCTGCGCGCTCCATCTTCCAGATATGGTCGCTCAGCCGCCGCTGAATGGCAGGCAAGGCGATAACGGAAACCACCGCCAGATCCCACACCAGCACCACTGTGACCATCCAGAGACCGCTGACCGACTGCTGGAGCAGGGTCACGTTTGGGCCCAGCAGGGCGGTCATCAGCGCCAGATAAAAGAGCGCATTTTTCGGATTTAATACCGCCGATCCCAGACCAAGCAGGAACTGCCTGCGTAAGCCTGGACGCTCCGTCTGCGCATTATCCAGCGCCAGAGTACGGGCGCGGCTGTGGATCAGATGCCAGCCGATCCACAGCAGATACAGGGCTCCCAGTAGCTCAATGACGTTAAAAAGCAGGGTGAACTGGCGCAGCGCGCTCCAGCCGAGTATCACCAGCAGGATGTAGAGCCCGTTGCCCAGGGCGATCCCCACGCACAGCCCGGCGCTGCCGCGCAGACGGTGGCGGGCGGCAAATCCCATCAGTAAAAAGAAGTCCGGGCCGGGGCTGAGCAGGGCGACGAAATGCGCCAGCGCAAGGGCCAGAAAAGCGGGCGGAAAGAGAGTGGTGAGCAGTTCCATAGTGACCTCATCAGCAAAACTGAGGTCAGGTTACAGAGGGGCGGACGCTAATTATTGTCGGATATTGATCGCCCGGTGGCGTACTGGCGCGGCGTGGCGGCAGCGTAGCTGACAAAGGTTTTATGGAAATGGCTCTGATCGGCAAAGCCGCTCTGGTAGCTGACGTCGGCGATGTCATCCCCGGCGCGCAGACGCGCTTTGGCGAACTCGACTCGGGAAATGGCCAGGAAAGTGCCGGGCGTCAGGCCGGTATCCTGCTTAAAGGTTCTGATAAGTGTCTCTTTGCGCAGTGAAAAGCGCCGGGCCAGAACATCCAGCGAGGGCGGTGCCTGCAGGCTGTGGCGTAACGTCTGAAGCAGGGCAAGGCTGGAGGGACGGAGGGCGTCAGGCGGGGCGCTGTTTTCTGTAAGCCCCGAGAGCAGAGTAGCGATCGCCTCGGGGGAGAGGGTGTCAACCACCGCCAGATACTGGCGGAACAGCGCCTCGCTGCGGATCATCTGCATGGCGGGCTCAATATCGGTATCGAGATAAAGCATGTGGTAGCTGCGGGGCTGTCCCTCAACGGGGTTACAGCTGTGCGCCATATGCGCCGGAATGACAATCAGATCGCCCGGGTAGAGGGTGAACGGCTCGCCGTTGCAGGAGCAGCAGGTCTGCCCCTCGAGGATCGCGCCAATGGAGAGCTGCGCATGGCTGTGACGCTTATAGGCCTGGGTGCTCTGCCAGGTACTGCGCAACTCCACGCCGGGCTGGCGGATAAAGGTCTGATTGACGTGACGGGTATGGGTCATGGCGGCTACCGGTGTGAGGGGTATGGGGGTTATAGCATGCTTCGCGATCAAAACAAGAATTAACCTCGGTGGTATTTCCCCCGGTGGCGCTGCGCTTACCGGGGCTACAAAGTGTGTGCCGGTTTGCTTTTGTGTTTCTGGATGACCCCGTTTTATACTCAACTATTTTAATTACCCAAAATAGTAAAAACACATATGACTAATTTTGGTGATATAAATAATTTATTTATAGATGACATGAATATTATTTTTAGCTCGCAAATAATTATTTTTTTTAGGGGGATGAAGTGATATAAAGTTTAACGATTATAAAAAGGAGATAGATATCATGGTAGATACTGCTATTTTCATTGGAGATATAGCTACAGATGATGTGAAAAAAATCGCTGACCGAATAGTTGATATTCTTGTATCACCGGGTGTGATTCCTGGCTTGATAAATGGAGCGCTTACTGTTCCTCTTGACCTTGGATACCTTGCCATAGGCTATTTTGATACAGACTCTCGCT
The DNA here is from genome assembly GCF_005843915.1 of Enterobacter sp. MF024. Lineage (NCBI taxonomy): Bacteria > Pseudomonadati > Pseudomonadota > Gammaproteobacteria > Enterobacterales > Enterobacteriaceae > Enterobacter > Enterobacter sp. MF024. The sequence continues at coordinate 38,854 of NZ_VCBB01000007.1, forward strand.
TTAAACATCAAACTGAACGAATCCGCATGGCGGAGGCAATTCATAACGATATTTTAAATTATGACCACGTTACAAACGCAGTTGAGATGATCTTTGAAAAATTTAATAAATATCTCACTATAAGCCAGCAAAATAGTGTTTATCGTGGCGTTGTTTCATCCGTTGCAGGTCGCTTGGTCACCGCGAAAATTATCTCTTCTATAGGAGCCGCAGTTCTGACACGTGTCTCGTTTATTGGCGCTGCGTCCGCTAACAGCTGGATCGGTAAGGTCACCATGCTGTTGCTTATAGGGGGGATGGCGGAGCGTTCCATAAGTGTGTCAGAAGAGCTTGCTATCAAAGCGCCTGAAATTTATCAATTACTTCGTCCACATGATTACGATCTGTCTTATTTTCTTTTTGAGCCTGCTGTAAAACCATTTGTTGAAGCAATCCATATAGCTCATCAACTGGGGCAGCCTTACTTCAATAAAATAATTGAGATAGTTGAGAGTCAATTAAATGTCAATTAACAACCGCTCTTCGGGGTTTAAAAAAATTTCACGCACGCTTGTATCAAGCGTTGTCTTTATCTGGAATTTCGTCGAGTCAGCATTATTTATAGGTGGCTTAATAATGTGCATCATGCTACCTGTCGCGTGGCCTATGAAGTTTGTTTATGCTGCTGTATGGTTGGTCTTATTCTACATATGTTCGAAAGTAGTCGGTGTGTTAGAAAATTATCGTAACAGGATAAATTGAAAAGAGGGAAATAATATGTCAAATCCAGCTTATTTATGGTTAACGGATGAAAATGGCTCTCCTGTAGTTGGAGGGTGTTGCGTCCTGGGGCGTGTAGGATCTATCGAGATAAAGTCGTTGTCCCATCACATGACTATCCCAACAGATTCAAATACGGGCAAGTTAACCGGTACACGTATCCATACACCAATATTGTTTCAAAAAGAGTTTGACCGGGTAACCCCTCTTTTATATCGCGCTATTAGTCGCGGCTATACCCTCAAATCAGCAGAAATAAAAATGTATCAAATAGTAGATGCAGGCAGGGAGGTCGAATATTTTAATATTTTTATGGAAAACGTAAAAATCACGGGTATTACACCCAGCCTTCATCCGGGTTCCGGTACTGGAACACATTTAGAAAACATTGAGCTTCGCTACGAGTCTATTCAGTGGAAGTATGTTGATGGAAACATCGCCTTTAAGGACAGCTGGAACGAACGCTGTGTGGCATGAGTGCCCAGTACTCAACAAAAACGTGCCACCTCCGGGTGGCCCCCTTTTTATACCCAACTTTACCTTCATGCCCAGCTATTTTGACTACCCTTAATACCCCAAGCGGTAAAAAAGGAGGCAACAATGGCCTATCAGACAGTGAATCCTGCCAACAACAAACTCATCAAAGAATATCCTTCTCATACTGATGCTGACGTCGAAGCGGCGCTGAAAACGGCTGATGCGCTCTACCATTCCGACTGGTCAAAAGGCAGTATCGACAAGCGCCTGGCGGTGCTGCACAAGCTGGCGGATCTCATTGATTCCCGCAGCGAAGAGCTGGCAAAAATCGCCAGCGTGGAGATGGGGAAACTCATTGCCCAGAGCCGCGGCGAGGTAAAACTCTGCGCGCAGATCGCTCGTTATTATGCGGATAACGCGAAGCAGCATCTCGCCCCGGTGAAATACCCGTCGGAGCTCGGCGAGGCGTGGGTTGAGCATCACCCCATCGGCGTGGTGATGGCCGTGGAGCCGTGGAACTTCCCCTATTACCAGCTGATGCGCGTTCTTGCCCCGAACCTCGCGGCAGGTAACCCGGTGATCGCCAAACATGCCAGCATCGTGCCGCACTGTGCCGAAACCTTTGCTCATCTGGTGCGTGAAGCCGGTGCTCCGGACGGAGCCTGGACCAACCTGTTTATCTCTTCAGATCAGGTGGCGAAGATCATCGCGGACGACCGCGTGCAGGGTGCTGCGCTCACCGGGTCGGAAAAAGCCGGTAGCGTGGTGGCGGCTCAGGCGGCGAAGCACATCAAAAAATCGACCCTCGAACTGGGCGGTAACGACGTCTTTGTAGTGCTCGACGATGCCGACCTGGAGAAGGCGGTGAAGATTGGCGTCAACGCGCGCCTTGCCAACGCCGGGCAGGTCTGTACCGCAGCTAAGCGCTTTATTCTGCACGAGAAAATCGCGGAGCAGTTCCTGGCTAAATACACCGAGGCCTTTAAGCAGGTGAAGATCGGCGATCCGCTGGATGAGAGCACCACGCTTGGCCCGCTCTCCTCAAAAGATGCGCTGGAAACCCTGACCAGACAGGTACAAGAGGCGGTGAAAAATGGCGCGACGCTGCACTACGGCGGCAAGCCGGTGCAGGGTGAGGGCAGCTTCTTTGAGCCGACCATCCTGACCAACATCACTCGCGATAACCCGGCGTACTTCGAGGAGTTCTTCGGGCCGGTGGCGCAGATCTACGTGGTGAAAGACGACGAGGAGGCGGTCAAACTCGCCAACGACTCGCACTACGGTCTGGGCGGCGCGATCTTCAGCAAAGACACCGATCGCGCTAAAAAGATGGCCTCGAAAATCGAGACCGGGATGGTGTGGATCAACTGGCTCACCGATACCGCCGCAGAGCTGCCGTTTGGCGGCGTGAAGCGTTCCGGTTACGGGCGTGAGCTGTCGGATCTGGGGATCAAAGAGTTTGTGAACCAGAAGCTGGTGGTGATTCGCCGATAGGGAACTGAACGGTAAAAAGGCAGCAGATCTGCTGCCTTTTTTATCTCTTCGCCATCCTGATAACAGGTGATCACCGCCGGTAAATTTCTCTCTTTGTGAAGTATCGCCCTGAAAATAACACCTTTTGAAATTTATGCTGCTGCGGTCTCTCTTTGTCAGGGAGATACATCAGGAATGTTTATTTTATAAGGAGTTATAATTATGGGAAAAATTATTTTAGCGGCCTTAGTTGCTATATTTATGATGACTACTTTCTCAGCCATGGCCTGGACGCACGGGCAGCATTCGCACCGCGACGCAGGTTCACATCATAGCGGCTACTGCCCTTATAACTAACTGAAATGCTAAGGCACACCCGAGGGTGTGCCTTATTTGATCACGCAGGGGCGGCTGTTTCGTTCAGCCCATCCCATCCCTGCAGCATCATCAGAAGCTTACGCCGCCGCCAACGTAGGCGCCGTCAATCAGGGTGTGGTTCGGGCGGCCGTCTTTGCCATCAACGCTCACGTGGCGGTAACCCACTTTCAGCGTGACGGGTTTGACCGGGGTCCAGCTCACGCCGCCGTTGGCTTCAACGTAGTTTTTCACGCTGTTGTTTAGCCCTTCCGGGGCGACATAACCTTCACCGAACACGTTAATGCTGTCGGTCAGAGCAACGTTTACGCCGCCGCCGACAGGGAACGCCACGCCGTTATCGCCTTTTTTCGGCCCGATGTAGATGGCTTTTGCCCCGGCATTCAGCATTACCGGGCCCACTTCAACGTTGTAGCCCGCGCCAACGCCGCCGGTCTGGGTGCCGTCGTCAGTGTTTTTCAGCCAGTTGCTTTCGGCATACAGACCTGAGGAAGATTTACCCATCTCAAGGTTCAGGTTGGTAAAGTTTTTGCTCTGCTCAATGCTGCCGCCCATCGCCATCGCGGAGCCAGAGATCGCGGTCAGTGCAGAAAGAATGAAGATATTAAGCTTTTTCATGTTTTATGCCTCGTCATCTAATTTGTCTGCGAACACCCTAACAGGCGAGGTTTACGGCTGCAAATGTGACTGTGAGCGAGGTTTTATGCTGATTTTGTTTGGATATTGTTCTGATGATGTGTTTGAAAGGTTTCGATACCGCCGCGTCAATCGTTAAGTTTTTCACGTTGAGAGGCGGTTTAGATTATTGGCTAAATAGAAGCTGAACGGTGGGGAAAAACTGGTTAGCCATGAATTAATTGGAGTTCTTATAATTTCCAATAATGTTTCTGATGTAACAGATAAATACGTGGATTTACATTTTGAGCGGTAACTTTACTGCACTGCACCCGACAATCCCCGGTGGCGCTGCGCTTACCGGGGCTACATGACCGTAGGCCTGATAAGCGAAGCGCCATCAGGCGTTTTTTTATAGAGCCAGAAGAGTATGCAACCAGGTTATTTTGTGGCTACAATGTAGCTACAAAATAGTAAGGAGGCACCATGGATTCCGTTATTCGATCGCGTATCGACAGTGAATTGAAAGCTCGCGCGGGTTCTGTACTTGAAAGCTGCGGCCTTAACTGGAGTACGGCAATTCGCCTGTTCGCAGAACAGATTGTAAAAAATGAGGGGATCCCATTTGAGGTGACCCGCAAACCCACCGCACGGTTACGCAATGCGATGCGCGAAGCCGACGAAATTTCCACACACCAGCATGGACGCTTTGATGGTGTTGAGCAGCTCATGGAGAGCTTAGACGATGGGAAAGAGTAAACGCGCCCCGCTACCGTACCGCTCTGATTACACAAAAACCTTTGTTAAAGCCTGGGAACGCTACAACAAAGCTGGCCGGAGAGATATGCACGACACGGCAGCGATCATGTCGTTAGTGCTTTCCGGCAATCCCCTTCCTGCCGAGTACAGCGATCACGCCCTGACCGGCGATATGCAAGGATTCCGGGAACTGCATATCGGGGGGGATTATCTTCTGGTTTATCGCATCGATAATACAAAGCATCTGGTGGTGTTTACCGACCTGGGGACACATGCGGAGTTGTTTGAGTAACGGTGCTTTCCCCGGTGGCGCTGCGCTTACCGGGGCTACGTGACCGTAGGCCTGATAAGCGCAGCGCCATCAGGCGTTTTCCCCTCACCCTAGCCCTCTCCCCATAGGGGTTGAGGGATCCCCACAAAAAAAAGTGGCACGGTCTGCCCCC
>NZ_VCBB01000008.1:0-135939 GCF_005843915.1 Enterobacter sp. MF024
CGCGGCTTTCGCTCACCGTTGCGAGGTGGCGTATATTACGCCTTCCTCATTCAGAGTCAAGCGATTATTTTCACGCTTTTCTCCTCAACCGGCCCGGCTGTTTGTGTGAAGTGATTCACATCTGCCGTGTCGATGGAGGCGCATTATAGGGAGTTCTCTTCAGGCCGCAACCCTTAAATGACAGAAAAATGACTGACTGCTGCATTCCCCAGCAAAACCCCGCCTTATACCTGTTTACACACAGACTTATCCACAACCACCGTGATATTAGCCGCTGCGCAGGCGGTGAGACGGGGTTCTGAATCATTCGGAGGCTTGCTCTTTTCCTACCAGAACGGTGGTCAGCATAAAGGACAACACCAGTGATATCGCCACGCCTGCCAGGGCGAAGACAAAGTACGGGCCTATATAAGCAGGCAAGCTGAAGATGCTCGACAAGATATAGCCATAAAGACGCACGCCGAAGAAGGCGATGAAGGCAGACGCGAGGGAGCTGGCTACCGTCGCCGCAATGAACGCTTTTTTGTAGCGCGTCAGTACCCCAAAGAGTGCCGGCTCGGTAATGCCCAGCAGCGCAGAGATGGCCGCCGACAGCGTGACGGTCTTCTCCTGACGATTACGGCTCAGGCGCCAGATAGCAAACGTCGCCCCCGCAATCGCCATATTGGCCATAAACATCATCGGCATCAGCATGTCGTAGCCACGGTCGCTGAAGTTCTGCAGGGCGATGGGCGTCATCGCGTGGTGCATCCCGGTCAGGATCGCCACTGGACGGATGGCCCCAACAATGAACCCGGCAAAACTGGCCGACACACCAAACAGCCCTTCTATAAAGAAGGCGAGTCCTTTACCCAGCCAGATGCCGATGGGGCCGATCACCACCAGCGCCCCCAGCGCACCTATAAAGAGGGTGAGCGTGGGCGTAAATACGGTTTTGAGCACATCCGGCATAATGCTGTCGACCCAGCGATGGATATAGCTCAGTGCCAGCACCGAGAAAATCACCGGAATCACGCTCGAAGCATAGTTAAAGACGGATACCGGGATCGCATTCATTAACCAGAGGGCACTCACCGCACCTTCCTGATGTGTCGCCAGCGCTTTCGCCGCTTCTATTAAGGAGGGATACATCAGACAGGCAGCAACCGCTGCGGCGAGATACTCATTCGTTTTAAAAATCTTCGCCGCCGACACCGCAAGAAAGAACGGCAGGAAATAAAAGACGCCGCTGGCGATAAGGTCTATCACCATAACGGTATCGCTTTTTGCCGACACCACCTTAAGCGCGATGAGCCCAGCCAGCAGGCCCTTGATCATCCCAGCCCCGGCAATGGCCGGTACAATCGGACCAAATACGCCCGATACGGTATCCATAAAGAGAGAGACCAGGCTTTTACGCCCCTTTTTTGCCGTTGGTGCATTACTGGCATCCTGACCTAGCACGCTGAGCATTTGCTCGTACCAGCTGTTAACCTTGGGACCGATAATCACCTGAAACTGATCGCTCTGGAGTTGTGCCCCCAGCACACCGGGCACATTTTTGATCGCGTTTTGATCCACTTTATTATCGTCGATTAAATCAAACCGCAGCCGCGTCATGCAGTGCCAGACCTTATTAATATTCCCCTGCCCGCCAACCAGACGAATAATATTATTGATGGCTTCTTGCGTCCCCATAAAGACTCCTGCCTTTATTGTTGTCGTTTTATTGATGCGGTGAGCATAAATAAACCACAACAACAAAACAAACCAATAAAATTTGAAGTCGCTCACAATCAGCCTGCATAAGAGAAAAAAACTGTAGATAACGCAAAATTGGTACGGTTTTTAATTAAAATAAAACCAAATAACTGACCAAAATAAATAATAAAAAAAACCATTTACCCGCCAACATTTTTGGGGTGATGATATTCCCATTCTGTATTTCCACAGCGCAGCAAAGGAGTTTCTCGTGACGCCTGTGATTATCAAAAATATCGAGTGTTTTATTACCCGCCCGGACCGACATAACCTGGTAACCGTGCGCGTCACAACGGAGCAAGGGCCTGTCGGACACGGCTGTGCCACCTTCCAGCAGCGTCCTCTGGCAGTTAAAACACTTGTTGATGAGTACCTTAAACCGCTGCTGATCGGCCGGGATGCTAACAACATCGAAGATCTGTGGCAGATGATGAACGTCAACGCCTACTGGCGTAACGGTCCGGTGATGAATAATGCCATCTCCGGCGTAGATATGGCCCTGTGGGATATCAAAGGAAAACTGGCTGGCATGCCGCTGTATCAGCTGTTGGGCGGGAAATCCCGTGATGCGATCCCCGCTTACAGCCACGCCAGCGGCGAGACGCTGGAAGAGCTGTTTGCCTCGGTCGATAAACTGGTGGCGCAGGGTTATCGACATATCCGCTGCCAGCTCGGTTTTTACGGCGGCACGCCGTCGGCCCTGCACGCCCCGGAGAATCCAACGGCAGGTGCGTGGTTCGATCAGCATGAATATATGAGCAATACCGTGGAGATGTTCCGCGCCCTGCGCGAGAAATATGGCTGGAAGCTCCAGCTCTTACACGATGTGCACGAGCGCCTGTTCCCCCAGCAGGCGGTGCTGCTGGCCAAACAGCTGGAGCCTTATCAGCCCTATTTTATCGAAGATATTTTGCCGCCCCAGCAGAGCGCCTGGCTGGAACAGGTTCGTCAGCAAAGCTGCGTCCCGCTGGCGATGGGGGAGTTATTCAATAATCCGGCGGAGTGGCACGACTTGATCGTAAATCGTCGTATCGACTTTATTCGCTGTCATGTTTCGCAGATCGGCGGTATTACCCCCGCGCTTAAGCTGGCGCATTTATGCCAGGCCTTTGGCGTGCGCCTTGCCTGGCATGGCCCCGGCGATATGACCCCGATCGGCGTGGCGGTAAATACGCACCTGAATATTCATCTGCACAATGCCGCCATTCAGGAGTTTATCCCCCGCTCAGCCACGACCGACAGCGTGTTTCCCGGCGCGCCTGAGGTGAAGGACGGGTTTGTCTACCCGCCGGCCGCACCAGGCATCGGCACCGGCTTTAATGAAGAGCAGGCCCTGGCGTATCCGGTGGTTTATCGCCCGCACGAGTGGACGCAAAGCCGCCTGCCGGACGGCACCATTCATACGCCCTGATTTTGCCGCCAGGCTAAATTATCGCGATTCCAGGGGCTGACGTAAGTGCAGGTGTAGTTGATATCAATGATGTCGCTCACCTCAAATACCCGGCCCCCCTCCAGTATTCCCCGGTTATTGATATGCATTGCCGGCCCGCCTTTTTTGCAGCCCAGCAGCACCGCCTGTTCACGGCTGACGCTGACCGCCCGGTAGGTGGTGAGCATATGGGAAATTACCAGCCCCTTACTTAATACGTACTGCTGAATAGAGCGCTCAATGACCTGTTGATTAAGATCGGGGAAATCGGCGGCGGGCATGCTGGATACCTCCAGCTGTACGGGCTGGTCATCGACATAGCGCAGACGACAAAAGTGCCAGATAAAACTCTCTTCATCGATACCGAAGATCTGCTGTACCGCGCGGTCGGGCCGCGTTTTATGCAGGCTGATCATCCGGTAGCGCATCTGGTCGAATCGCTTTTCCGTGATCGAGTTGTAGATCAGCGGGTTATTGCGGGCGTGCTCGTTGATCCAGATACCCGACCCCTGAACTATCCGCACCACGCCAATGCTCACCAGCTTCTCCAGCGCCTGGCGGATAGTGAAACGTGACACGCCATACTCTTCAGCAAGCTGCCTTTCAGGGGGAAGTTTGCGTGGCCCCGCCGTGGTGTCCTGATAGATTTTGCTCAGCAGATCCTGAGTCACAAACTCTTTCTTTTTCATTATTCGATCCTGAAATCCTTCAACCGTCGCCGGGGTGCGTAAGGGTAACATTTTGCGATCGGTTTATTCAGCATCCCGGCAAACCTTGCGCCAGCAGTTGCGGCCAGACGTTAGCCCAGTCCGAGCCATGCGCCATTCCGCCGATCGTTTCTACCCGTGTGCAATTCTCCCCCACCGCCTGCTGAAACCGCCTGGCAACGGCGGGCGGCACGGTAGTGTCATCCCCACCGCTGAAGTGGATCTGCGGCAGACTGCGAAGCGCCGGGGCACTTTCAATGGCGCTCTTAGCCGCGGGCATCGGAGTGACATGATGCAGGGCGTTCACATACGCAATGTCGAGATTCCCCGCCACCGTGCGCAGGGAGCGCACATCGCTCCGCCGTGCCGCCAGCAGCGCGGCAATATTTCCGCCCCCGGAGTAGCCAATCAGATCGATTTTCACCCCGGGATAACGCTGTACAGCCCGGTTAAGCGCCGCGTTCATGGCGTCGATAACCGCAGGTGAGAAGCGATCCTGAGTCCAGATATTGACGCTGCAACGGGCCGGCAGAGGTGCTCCGATAAACTGACAGGGCCGGGCCAGATAAAGCACGCTGGCGTGTTTATCCGCTGCCGCCAGCTTCAGGCCGACGGGATTACGCGGCGTCGGGTTATCGGATGGCGTGGTGCGGTTTTTCCAGGCAAAGCCATCCCCCTCGATATAGACATGCAGCGTGTTAACCGGCGGCACGATCCGATGCCAGCCGACAATCGGGTAGGGATCTGAGTCAAATTTTTCACTGGTAAGACCACTATGAGCGGCGATCTGCTGCGCGGCGGTGTTGGGATCGACGGAAATACACCCGCTCAATAATAAAGACAAACTAATCAATAAGGTTCCCTGCAAAAGGTGAGGATATATCCTCATGCCGCCACCAGCCTTAACTCAAATTATAAACATCACAAAAAATGTGGAATTAATTCAGCCTGAAATAATTAAGCATCCCTTATTGTTTTCGGCAACAAATTGTATATTCTGCGCCCGAAGATATCGGATTAATCCGAAGAAATCGCCCCAGCATTTTGCACAACATCGCAACTTATGACGGAATACCATGGAAAAGAAACGCCTTAGCCAGCTGATCTCCCTGCTGGTTGCCTCAAGCGCTGCGCAAGCCTTCGCAACGTCTCCCGAGTTAATTATCGACACGCCGACGAGTAATGTTCAGATCGCCGATTCAAAAGAGCTGGTGCACATCACGCAGGCGGGAAGCATTACAGGTACCCCTACCACCGCCTTAACCCTGAACGCGGACGTTACTGTAACCACACTTACCAATGACGGGATCATTAACGGTAGCGTTGATAACCCATTATCAGGAAACGACAATATTGTTCAGATTAATGGAACAGTAGGTACGCTTAACAATAACGGCACCATCTCCAGCCTGAGCCAGTACCAAAATGGCAGCGTCGTGGCGGTGGGTGCAACGGGCGTGGTTGATACCTTCACCAACAGCGGCACCCTTGAGAGCATGCCGGGTTCTTACAGCATCTTCGGGTTTAATAACACCGGGACGCTGAGCAATGCCGGGACTATCGGCACCCTGACCAATACCGCAGATGGCAAGATTGTAGGCTATCGCGGCATCAACAATCTGGGCACCATTGATAACCTGACCAACGCTGGCCTGATCTCTTCCGTGAACAATGAGAACGGCATGTACGTTGGGCAGAAAAGCGCCATTTTTAACAGCGGCACGATTGGCACGCTGCATAACACCGGAACCATTGAAGGCGGCACGACCGACTATTACGGCACCTCCGCTATCATTAACCAGGGCGTCATCAACACCCTCGTCAATGACGATAAAATCAACGGCAGCTCCTACGGCATTATCAACTCCGGCACCCTCGGCACCCTTGAAAATAACGGTACCATCACCGCCAATGACACCGCTGTGTACAACAACAGCAGCAACAGCAAGATTGGCACCATCGAGAATAATGGTGAAATCTCAGGTAACTGGAGCGGGATCTACATCTGGAATTACAACAACCAGGGCAACACCGAGATCGTCAACAACGGTCAACTAAGCGGTGGCGGCTATGCCCTGTTTGTAAACGGCAATAACAGCGACACGGTGACCCTCAATAATACCGGCACCGTGACCGGTGATATCTACTCCACCAGCGCGACGCCATTAACCATTAACGGCGGCGCCAACATGGGTACCCTGACCGGCCTCGACGGCGCGACGGGCACTATTACCGCCTCCAACGTGACATTCGGCAGCGGCGCCCTGCTGCTCAACGACAACATCAGTACCTTTAGCAGCATCCCCGAGTATGGCCTGATGTCAGTGCAGATGAGCGACGAAGTGGAAGTGACGCCCGGCATCGTGCTGAACGAAGCCGCGTCCCTGCAGGTGAATAACAGCCTCAACATCCTGGGCGATTACCACCAGAAAGCGGCCGCCACGCTGATCTCCGGCGTCTCCGATCTGGCCGTGGCTGGCGGCGATCTGCTTGCCGACGCGGGCTATGGTCGTCTGAACGTCAGCGGCAACGCCACTATCGACGCGGGCTCCAGCATCAATCTGCTGCGTACCGGCAACACCTATCAGTTCGCCGAAGGGCAGCGTTACGTGGTGATCAATGCCGCAGGTGCGCAGACCGACTATCACGCTGACCAGCTGAACTACAAAGCGCTCGGCTACCGTGGCACTGTTAACGGCACCGTCTATGAAGACGCCCAGAGCAAAGCGCTGGTGTTAACCCTGGGCGCAGAGCCGGTCACTCCCGATCCGGTAGAGCCGCAGCCTGAACCTCAGCCTGAGCCGACACCAGAAGTCACTCCGCCGGTGGTCACAGAACCGGAAGTCACCCCGCCGGTGGTGACAACGCCAGTGCAGCCGACGCAGCCTGCGCCATCACAGCCAGCCCCTGCCCAGCCGGGCAAGCAGGGTTATGCCACTATCCCAAGCGCCACCGCTTCACTCGGCGGCCTGGCGAGCTATTCCGGTATCGCCTCTCCGGAGCTGCTGAACCTGTATAACGCCTCGCTGGCGATTGAAGGTAAAAAAGAGGCGAACCGCGTTGGCGAGCGTCTCTCTACCAGCCAGAACCTCAACACCAGTTCAGCGGCAACCGTTGCCACCTCTACTGCTCAGGCCGTAGTGGGTGCTCACATCGATGCCGTTCGTAACCCGCAAGCCTCCGGCGTCAGCGGGGTAGCAACCGGTGACGACTACGCGGATAACTGGATCGTCTGGGGACAGCCGTTCGGCGGCTATGCCCGTCAGGACAGCAGCGACGACGTGAGCGGTTACTCAGCGAAATTTGGCGGCCTGATCATCGGTGCCGACCGCGCGCTGGGCGACGACTGGCGTCTGGGTGCGGCGCTGAACTACAGCAACACCTCCGTGCATGGTAAAGACAACCTGAGCGGCAACAACTCCACCGCCGACAACTACGGGGTGATTGGTTACGCGGGCTACACCGGAAATCCTTGGTACCTGAACCTCTCCGCGGGCCTGAACCGTCAGAACTACAGCTCGGTTCGCCGGGCAGATTTCACCGGCTTCTCCGGCGCGGCCCACGGCAAGTTCAACGGTCAGTCCGTTACCCTGCAAGGTGAGTTTGGCTACCCGATCGCGCTGCCAGCCAATGTGGTCCTGACTCCGCTGGCGGGCCTGACCTACGGCTATCAGCATGTGGACGGCTACAGCGAAACCGGCGGCAACGGTATGGCGCTGGATGTGAGCAGCACCCACAGCCAGTCGGTCGTGAGCGATATCGGTGCCCGCATCGAGAAGACCTTCGCTACCGGTCTGGGTAACCTGACGCCATTCGCCCAGGTCTCGTGGATCCACCAGTACGATAACCGTCAGGTCAGCAGCCATGCGACCTACGCCGCCGACGCCATCGGTGAAACCAGCTTTATCACCAAAGGTGCTTCACCGGTGGAAGATATGGCTGGCATCGCCATCGGCAGCACGCTTTACGACGCCAACGACCTGAGCTTCGACGCACGTTACGATCTGCAGGCCGGCGACCGTTACCAGGCGCACACCTTCAGCCTGCGTTTACGCAAGTCGTTCTGATTGTTATAAACGATCAACGGGGCCCACAGCGGCCCCGTTTTTTTATGCCCGGCGTAAAATGTTGTGTTTTTCGCCGGGCAGATCGATAGTGTCTGTTTTACTAAACACTTAAATAACATGACACAATCCGCTCTCTCCTCTGCATTAAAGGTCGGCGCGCTGCTTCTGCTGCTGATCCTCATTTATACCGGCCTGTATACCCAGGACCGCATCACCTGGCTGATGGAAGTGACCCCCGTCATCATCATCGTGCCGCTGCTGCTGGCCACTCAACGCCGCTACCCGCTGACGCCCCTGCTCTACTTCCTGATTTTCTGGCACGCCATCATCCTGATGGTGGGCGGAATGTACACCTACGCCAAAGTGCCCGTGGGCTTTGCGGTGCAGGATATGTTCCACCTGAGCCGCAACCCGTACGACAAGCTGGGGCACTTTTTCCAGGGGCTGGTCCCGGCGCTGGCGGCACGGGAGATCCTGGTGCGCGGCGGCTACGTCAGGGGCAATAAGATGACGGGCTTTCTGGTGTGCTGCGTGGCGCTGGCGATCAGTGCCACCTACGAGCTAATCGAATGGTGGGCGGCGCTGGCTATGGGGCAAGGCGCGGATGATTTCCTCGGCACCCAGGGCGATCAGTGGGACACCCAGTCGGATATGTTCTGCGCCCTGCTCGGCGCGCTCACCACCGTGCTGCTGCTGGGAAGATGGCATCAGCGCCAGCTTACGCCTTCAGGCTGATCCCGCTCTCTGCCAGCACGCCCATTTCGCAATACATGGCCCCGGCGGCGCTGACGATCGACATCGCCAGCGCTGCCCCGCTCCCTTCGCCGAGACGCAGATCCAGGTAGAGATAGGGGGTTAAGCCGAGGTGTTCCAGCGCCCGTTGGGACCCTTTTTCCGCCGAGAAATGCGACGGAATGCAGTAGTTTTTCACCTCAGGCGCAATCTGGCAGGCGGCTATTGCCGCGGCATAGGAGAGAAAACCGTCCAGCACTACCGGCAGCCCGCAGGCTCCCGCCCCGAGGATCACGCCGGTCATCCCCACCAGGTCGTAGCCGCCCACTTTCGCCAGCACGTCGATGGCATCGGCAGGGTTGGGCTGATTCACGTCAATGGCCTGACGCACCATCGCCTCTTTATGCGCCATCCGCTCCGCCGGCAGGTTCGCGCCGATACCCACGATCTCATGGGGATCGCAGCCGCACAGCACGCTGATAATGGCCGACGCGGGCGTGGTGTTGGCCATACCGAGCTCGCCGGTGCCAAATACCGCAATCCCCTCTGCCGCACGCGTTTGCACCAGCTGTGCGCTACGCAGCAGCAGGTGCTCCGCCTCAGAGCGGCTCATCGCCGGGCCACGGGCGATGTTGCCGCTCTTGCGCCCCACCTTCAGGCTCAGCATTCCGTCGATGGGTTCGCAATCGATGCCGATATCCACCGGCAGCACCGAGGCACCGTTACTTTTCGCCAGCACGCAGACCCCGGAGGTGCCTTTGAGCATGTTCAGCGCCTGCAGATGGGTGACCTGCTGCGGGCTGATAGCCACCCCCTCGTCGTAAACGCCATGATCGGCGCACATCACCACGATCTCTTTTTGCAGGTTGTCGAGCCGGGTTAACCCCGGCATCCCCGCCAGCTGGATCGCCAGCGTCTCGAGGCGGCCCAGGCTGTTGAGCGGCTTCACTAAGCCATCGATATGTGCCGCTGCCAGCGCCTGTTTGTGCTGATCCAACGGCCGAATGGCGGCCACCAGGTCCTGTATTGTCTGCATGCTTGTTCTCATTCTTCTGCCTGGAAAGGGCTGCGGTCGTTAAAAACGCGTAACACCATAAACCCGTCGCGATTTTCTACCATCGTGTACGCATCCTGCTTAAACGGGAAATGCCATAACGATTCTGTCGGCATGCGTAACCAGTGGGCCAGCAGCAGGCTGAGCACCCCCTGATGCGCCACGATCAGCATATCCCCCGGCTCCCTGCGCAGGGCTAACTCTTCCGCCACCGCCTTCACCCGTTCGGCAAAGTGGATAAACGGCTCACCCTCGGTCGGAGTGGCGTTTTGCCAGTCATCTATCCAGCGCTGCCAGGCTTCCGGCTCCTCTTCGGCGATGTCGCTGAAATGGCGCATCTCCCAGCGGCCAAAATCCATCTCGTTCAGCCGGGGATCGAACCCGGTGATGGGG
This sequence comes from Enterobacter sp. MF024, assembly GCF_005843915.1. Lineage (NCBI taxonomy): Bacteria > Pseudomonadati > Pseudomonadota > Gammaproteobacteria > Enterobacterales > Enterobacteriaceae > Enterobacter > Enterobacter sp. MF024. The sequence continues at coordinate 10,123 of NZ_VCBB01000008.1, forward strand.
ACGATCAGCTCGGCAGTCTGCTGGGCGCGCGTGAGCTGGCTGGAAAGCACCTGGCTGAAAGCGACCTCCGCCAGCAAACCGGCCACGCGGGTGCTCTGCTCAATGCCGAGCGGGGTCAGGGGAACATCGGTGCTACCGTAGAACAGGCCGCTTGCGTTAGCGGCGGTCTGCCCGTGACGAACCAGAAAAATTCGCATGCGTTACACCCACAGTAAGGCCAGCAGAAACACCATCTCGGCGGTCTCTGCCAGCGCACCCAGCGTGTCGCCGGTCTGCCCGCCCAGACGACGGCGGATAGAGTGCACCAGCGCGTAGCTCACGACGTAAGTGACCAGGATGGCCGCCAGCCCGTGGATGCCGGCGATCAGCCCCACGGCGATTGCCCCGGCCAGCAGCGTGAGCGCCGTTTTTCGCAAGCCCACCTGGCCGATATAGAGACTGCCCATCCCTTCCCCCTCGCGGGCGTAGCGCTGGCCGTACATCCCCAGCACCAGCACGGCGCGCCCGGCAATGGGGGCGCACACCAGCAGCGAGAACCACTCCTTCAGCGGAAGCTGCGCCAGGGTAAAGACCGCGCAGACCTTAATCAGAATGGAGAAGACCAGCGCCAGGCCGCCAAAGGTGCCGAGCCGACTGTCCTTCATGATCTCGAGCATCCGCTCCCGGGTGCGGGCGGAGAAGATGCCGTCGCAGGTATCGGCCAGCCCGTCCAGATGGAACCCGCCGGTCAGCAGCACCAGCGCCAGCACGTATGCCGCGGCAGCGATGTAGATACCGCCCCCGGTCTGGTTCACCACCACCGCCACCAGCCCGGCCAGCACGCCAATGATGGCGCCAATCAGCACAAACCACGGCACCCCACGGGCAAGCTGGCGAAACTCCACCCCGTCGGCCCATTTTTCCGGCACCGGAATACGTGACATCAGGCGCAGCGTCGCCCATAGCATCGCTAAGTTCATTTGATTTTCACTCCAATCCCTGAGACCACCAGCCAGACCTCTTCTGCCGCCCGGGCCAGTTTTTGATTCGCTCGTCCGGCGATGTCGACAAAATGCCGCGCCAGACGGTTTTCCGGGGTGATGCTCATCCCCAGTTCGTTAGTGACGATATAGACCGGGGCGCGGGTTTGCTGGCAGGCGGTAATCAGGGCGTCGATCTGCTGCTGCAACCCATTCTCCAGCGCGTCAAAATCCAGCGTATCGGGATCGGCTCCGCCGGAAGCGTCGTACAGCAGGTTCGCCAGCAGGGTGGTGATGCACTCGATCACCACCGCTTCGCCCGGCTGCACCTGCTGGCGGATAACCGCATCCAGATCGCGATAACACTCCAGCGTGCGCCAGTGAGCTGGCCGCTGGGCGCGATGCCGGGCGATACGCGCCGCCATTTCATCATCGGTAACGGTGGAGGTGGCGATATATAACACCTGTGAATACTGGCGGGCGACCAGCCCCTCAACGTGGGCGCTCTTACCGCTGCGCGCCCCACCGGTCACAACAATCATTCCCTGCACTCCTGATGCTCACGCATGATCTGATAAATCTTGGCCATATCAATGTGCTGGCGCATGGTCTGCGCCAGCCGGTCAAACTGCTGTGCTTTATAGCTGGCGTATTGTGGCGCGGATCCGAGAGGAAGTAACCCCTTCCGTGCCCGCAGGCTGTCCACCAGCGTGCGGGTGAACGTATCGTTGTCGAACAGGCCGTGCAGATAGGTGCCCCACACCAGCCCGTCGTCGCTCACGGCGCCGTCGGCCACCGCAGGTTCTTTTTGCAGCCACAGCGCCGGTTGCGCGCCCTCGGCCAGCGTGGTTTGCCCCATGTGGATCTCGTAACCCTGAAGCGTCATCCCGGCAAGCGGTGCCAGCCAGCCCGGCAGCGTTGCGGCCATTTGCGCGCTGACCTGGGTGGTGGTTTTATGCGGGGCAAACCGGGTGACGGTATTGAGCAGCCCCAGCCCCGGCATGCGCCCGAGGCCGGATTCGATTTCGTCAATCAGGGTATCGCCCAGCATCTGATACCCGCCGCAGATACCCAGCAGCGGCACGCCGTCGCGGTGTCGTTGCAGCAGGGCGTGGGCCATGGCGCTTTCGCGCAGCCAGTTCAGATCGTGAAGGGTGTTTTTGCTCCCGGGCAGGATCAGCAGGTCGGCGCCCGCCAGTTCTTCAGGCTGGCTGACGTAGCGCACCCGCACATCCGGCTGCGCTGACAGCGCATTAAAATCGGTGAAGTTGGCGATATGGGGTAAGTGCACCACCGCGATGTCGATATCGCGATCCTGGGACTGGCGCGCGCTGCCCCGCTGGAGCGCCACGCCATCCTCCTCCTCCAGGTCGAGATCCAGCCACGGCATCACCCCCAGTACCGGTACGCCGGTGAGGGACTCAATCTGCTGTAACCCGGAATAAAGGAGCGCCACATCGCCGCGAAATTTGTTGATGATGACCCCTTTGACCCGCCAGCGCTCGTGATCCTGCAACAGCGCCAGGGTGCCGTAGATGGCGGCAAACACCCCGCCGCGATCGATATCGGCCACCAGGATCACCGGGCATCCGGCGAGCTCCGCCATTCCCATGTTAGCGATATCCCGATCGCGCAGGTTGATCTCCGCCGGGCTCCCGGCCCCTTCCAGCACCAGGATGTCATACTCCTGCGCCAGGCTCTGATACACCCCGGCGATCTGCTCGCGCAGACGCGGCTTGAAGTCGTGATAGCGGGCGGCATCCATATTGCTTGCCACCTCGCCCATCAGCACCACCTGGGCCTGACTGCCCGCGGCGGGTTTGAGCAGAACGGGGTTCATGCGCACATCCGGCACAATCCCGGCGGCTTCGGCCTGCATGATCTGCGCCCGGCCCATCTCTTTGCCGTCCGGGGTGATCCCGGAGTTGAGCGCCATGTTTTGCGATTTAAAGGGGGCAGTGCGCCAGCCATCCTGATAAAAAATGCGGCACAGGCCCGCGGCCAGCACGCTTTTACCCACGTCGGACGCGGTTCCCTGCAGCATTATTGCCTGAGTCATGCACTCTCCTGTTTATAAAGCCCCGATAGCGCGACGCGTGCGAATCGGCATACTGTTTCACGGCGCGGGCTCACACCTTAAACAACCAACAGGCCGCGAAATGGCCGGGGGCGATCTCCTGCATCGCAGGCACTTCGCGGCGACATAGCGGCATCACGTGCGGGCATCGGCTGCAAAACTTACATCCGGGGAGCACCGAGGTTGGGCCTGGGATCTCCCCGCGCAACGTCGCCTGCTCAAGGTTACGAATGCGGGGATCGGGCTGCGGCACCGAGGCCAGCAGCGCCCGGGTATAGGGGTGCGCCGGATGTTGATACAACGCGTTCGCGGGTGCCACCTCCACCAGCTTGCCGAGATACATCACCCCGATGCGGGTCGAGATATGCCGCACCATCGACAGGTCGTGGGCGATAAACAGGTAGGTCAGCCCCAGCTCCTGCTGCAGATCCTGCAAAATGTTCACCACCTGGGCCTGCACGGAAACATCCAGCGCCGACAGCGGCTCATCGCACAATACAAACTCCGGGCGCACCGACAGGGCGCGGGCGATGCTGATCCGCTGGCGCTGGCCGCCGCTGAACTCGTGCGGGAAACGCTGCAAATGTTCCTGCTTGAGCCCCACTTTATAGAGCAGGGTTTCGGTACGCTCCCGCTGCTCCTCCCGGCTGTAGCCGTGGATCTGCATCGGTTCCGCCACCAGCTGCTGCACCGTCATCCCCGGGTTCAGCGAGGAGTACGGATCCTGGAAGATCGCCTGCATCCGCTTGCGCAGCGGCTTGAGCTGTTTTTCGCTGGCCCTGGCAATCTCCTGCCCGGCAAAGTGGATCTCGCCGGAGGTGATATCAAACAGCCGCAGAATGGCGCGCCCGAGGGTCGATTTACCGCAGCCGGACTCCCCCACCAGGCCAAAGGTCTCGCCCGGCTGGATGTCAAAACTGACGCCATCCACCGCTTTCACCGCCACCCCTTTGCGCAGCAGACCGCCGTTGAGGGTGAAGTGTTTATGCAGATCCCGCACGCTCACCAGCGGGGCGTGTTGTTCACTCATGGCTGAACCTCCTTATCGGCCAGCAGCCAGCAGGCGGCGCGATGCCCCGGATCGGGGCGATAAAACGGGGGCTGACGCTCGCACTGGGGCATCCGCTTCGGACAGCGTTCGGCAAACGGGCAGCCGGGGGGTGGATCCAGCAGCCCCGGCGGCGACCCTTCAATGGGCGACAGGCGATGGCTGGTCTGCTCCGGGTGCGGCAGCGATGCCAGCAAACCCTGAGTATAGGGATGCGCCGGGCGATAAAAGATATCCTCCACGCTGCCCTCCTCCATCACCAGCCCACCGTACATCACCACTACGCGGCTGCACACCTGCGCCACCACGCCCAGATCGTGGGTGATCAGCAGGATAGCGGTATGGGTTTTCTGCTGCAGGCTTTTCAGCAGACGCAGGATCTGCGCCTGAATAGTGACATCCAGCGCGGTGGTGGGCTCATCGGCGATCAGCAGCTGCGGATCGCACGAGAGCGCGATAGCGATCATCACCCGCTGGCGCATGCCGCCGCTGAACTCGTGGGGATACTGCCCGTAGCGGCGCTCCGCCTCGGCGATGCCCACCTGCTCCAGCATGGCGATACTCGCCGCCTTCGCCGCTCTCTTATTTAAGCCTTTATTGCGCATCAGGATCTCGGACATCTGCCTGCCGATGGTCACCACCGGGTTAAGGGCGGTCATCGGATCCTGGAAAATCATCGCGATCTGGTTCCCGCGAATAGCACGCATCTGCTCCGGGGTTTTCTGCGCCAGATCGTCATTGTTAAAGCGGATCTGCCCGCCGGTGATGCGCCCGTTGCTGCCCAGAAGCTGAATGATCGACTTGCAGGTGACGCTTTTACCGCAGCCGGATTCGCCCACAATGCCCACCAGCTCGCCCGGCTTCACGTGGAAGCTCACCCCGCGCACCGCGTGGACATCGCCATCGCGGGTGCGGAAGGTGGTTTGCAGGTTATCGAGTTCGAGTAAGTTACTCATCACGGTTCGCTCCCGGCTCAAAGGCGGTGCGGAACACGTCGCCCAACACGTTAAAGCTGAACACCGTCAGCAGGATCAGAATGCCCGGGAACATCGCCAGCCAGGAGGCCTCGCCGATATACGACTGGGCGTTGTTAAGCATGCTGCCCCAGGACGCGGCAGGCGCCTGCACGCCAAGGCCGAGAAAGCTGAGGGTCGACTCCATCAGAATTGCCGAGGCGATATTCAGCGTAGCGGCGACGATAATGGTCGGCAGCACGCCGGGGATGATGTGGCGCAGGATGATCCGCAGCGGGTGTTCCCCCGAGGCGCGGGCGTAGAGCACATACTCGCGCTCCTTAACCGACAGGGTTTCGGCCCGCACCAGCCGGGACATGTTCATCCACGTCAGCAGGCTGATGATCATGATGATGTTATCCACGCCGGGCTTCAGGTAGGCGTTGAGCACCAGCAGCAGAAAGAAGGCCGGGATCGCCATCAGGATATCCACCGCGCGCATCATCAGGTTATCCAGCCAGCCGCCGAAGTAGCCGCTCAGGGTGCCAACAAGCGTGCCGATCAGGGTGGAGAAGACCATCGCCAGACAGCCCACCATCAGCGAAATCTGCCCGCCGTAGAGGGCGCGGGTGAAGTAGTCGCGTCCGTACTCGTCGGTGCCGAACCAGTGGGCGGCGTCGGGAGGCAGGGTGCGCGCCCCCAGCGCCATCTGGTCCGGATCGTAAGGACTTAAGCCCGCACAGAGCGCGGCGACGATAAAAATAAAGAGTACAAACAGAGAGAACTGCGCCGGACGATTGCGGCGCAGCTGGTGTCGAACCTGTTGCCAGCGTCTGCTCATCCGGGGTTACCTCAGGGTGCGAATACGGGGATCGGCGAAGCGATAGAGCACATCGGCGATCAGGTTACCGACGATCAGCATCAGCGACGACAGCATGATGATGGCCATGATCAGCGGGTAGTCGAGGGAGGTGATCGACTGGATCCCCAGCAGCCCCATGCCCGGCCACGAGAAGACGCTTTCGGTGACGTAGGCTCCCACCACCAGCTCGCCAAACGACAGGCCGAACAGGGTGATCACCGGCAGCAGCACGTTTTTCAGCACGTGGCGGAACAGGATGCTGGTGCGCGTCGCCCCGTAGGCCAGCTGGGTCTGCACGTAGTCGGCGGAGAGCTGGGAGATGGTGTTGGAGCGGATGTAGCGCACGTAGCTGGAGAGGTTATAGAAGGTGAGCGCGATGCACGGCAGCACGCCGTGGCGCACCACGTCCAGCCAGTTATCCTCCATGCCGATGGTGCGCATTCCCATGCTGGGGAACCAGTTGAGCTGCACGGCAAAGACGGTGATCAGCAGAATGCCAAACCAGAAGATCGGCACCGAGATACCAATATAGGCGAACAGGTTCAGAACATGATCCAGCCAGCGGTGCTTAAAGGCGCCTGCCAGCAGCCCCAGCGGAATAGCGAGGATTATCGCCATCAGCAGCGAGGCCCCCATCAGCCCAAGGGTCGCCGGAATACGCTCGGCAATCATCGTCAGCACCGGGCGGTGGTAGATCAGCGAATAGCCGAGATCGCCCTGCAGAATGTTTTTCAGCCACAGAAAATATTGCGTCACCAGCGGCTTATCCAGCCCCAGACTCTGGCGGATTCGCTCGATATCTTCGGGTGCCATGCGCGGCGTGATATAGGCCGCGACCGGATCGCCGGGGGCGAGCTTGACCAGCAGGAATGCCACCAGCGAGATAAAGAACAGCATCGGCACAAGTTGCAGCAACCGACGCGTGAGTAATGTGTTCACGACATGCCCTTACAACGACTTACCCAACAAAAAGCCCCGATCTTCCGACCGGGGCAACAGCTTATTTTTGATAGATTTTCGACAGATCCTGGAACATATACACCGGCTTCGGCTCCGCCTCTTTGGTGCCGCCGAAGCGTTTATCCACCGCGACGGTGGCGTTGGTGTAGGCGATCGGGTAGTAGGTCATGTCGTTGGCCACGGTCTGCTGGATCTGCTTGTAGATCGTCGCCCGTTTGCCGCTGTCAGTTTCCACCGCCCCTTTATCCCACAGGGCATCGAACTGCGGGTTCTTGTAGTGGGCGTAGTTGTAGGCTTCGTTGCTCATAAACAGCGATTTGTAGCCATCCGGCTCGGCACCCATGATGTAGCCGCCAAGATTCAGCTCCCAGGCGGTGTTGTTCATATCCAGGCTGCGCTGGGACATGGCGTTGGAGTCCAGCGGCATCAGCTCGACGTTAACCCCAATCCCCTTCAGCGCCTGCTGAATGTAGAGCGCCTGGCTCTCCTGGGTTTTGTTGGTGTTCACATAGGCCAGACGCAGCTTGAGGTTCTCCGGCGCGCCGGAGGCTTTCAGCAGATCTTTGGCTTTTTGCTGATCGAATTTGTACTGCTCGACGTCGTCAGTCTGGTAGAGCGTATCCGGGGTCAGGAACGAGGTGGCCGGTTTAGCGTAGTCCAGCGAGGTAAACGCGGTCTGGGTCAGCTCATCTTTATTGATGGCGTAAGCGATGGCCTGGCGCAGCTCCTTGCTCTTCATCACCGGTATGTTCTGGTTGAAGGTCATATAGGCCAGACGCCCTTCCGGGTAGACCACGAAGTCAAACTTGCCGGTGTTCTTCAGGCGCGACACGTCCTGCGGATCGACCATCTTGAGGTTAATCTCACCATTTTGCAGGGCGAGGTTGGCGGAGTTGCTGTCTTTGGCGAAACGGTAGGTCACGGAGTCGAGCTTCGCTTTACCGTTCCAGTAATCGTCGAAGCGGGTCAGGGCGTAGTACTGCCCGGCGCGATACTCTTTAAACTTGAACGGACCGGAACCGACCGGCGCATCGTTTTTGGTGCTCTTTTCCAGATCCGCTTCATTAGCAAAAACGTGCTGCGGGATCGGGTAGATCTGCACCAGGGTGCCGGTAAAGGCGGCGCTCACCTGCGGCAGGGTGAATTTCACGGTGCGATCGTCCACCTTGCTCACCGCCACCGGCTTGCCGCCGAAGGTGAACATGCTGCGGAAGAAGCTGTGCTGCTTCTCTTCCAGCAGCTTATTAAAGGTGAATACCACGTCGTCGGCGGTCAGCGGCTGGCCGTCCTGCCACTTCAGATTCGGTTTTAAGGTCAGGGTATAGCTGAGGTTATCGGCGGATGGCGTCAGGCTTTCGGCGAGACCCCATTCGATTTTGCCATCGTTAAAGCTGTAGAGCGGGGAGTATAGCGCCTGCATGATCGTCAGGGTGGTACGGTCGCTGGCATACAGCGGGTTCACCGCTAACGGGTCGCCGGAGGTGATGCCGATAATCAGGGAACCGCCCTCTTTCGGCGCATCGCTTTTGGCGGCTGGCGCCGACGCGGTCTCTTTATTTTTGGCATCATCACAGCCTGCGGCGACCAGCGCCAGGGCGACCAGAACAGCAGATACTAATGGCTTACGCATATCTCACTAACTCCTTGCCTTGAAAGTTTTTTTAACTGCTCATTTTTATTTTTCACAGATATCTGTTTGCGCATCATATTCAGCTTCCGCCGCTTTCGCATTAACAATGAAAATGCGATTTTCGATTAAGCTTATGCGGAATTTATATATATAAGCGCCAGAAGGAATAGTGCATATGCTTATGCGCTCAGTTCGTTAAACCGTTCACGGAACTCCTGCTAAACTGCCTCAACACATCCGCAAAAAGGCAGGTCAACATGTCCGACAATAACTACCAGCCAGCGAAAGTCTGGGAATGGAAGCAGAACCCCAACGGCGGCGCGTTCGCCAGCATCAACCGCCCCATCTCGGGCGCCACGCATGACAAAGAGCTGCCGGTCGGTTCGCATCCGCTGCAGCTTTACTCCCTGGGCACGCCGAACGGCCAGAAGGTAACCATTCTGCTGGAAGAGCTGCTGGCGGCGGGCGTCACCGGCGCAGAATACGACGCATGGCTGATCCGTATCGGCGAGGGGGATCAGTTCTCCAGCGGGTTTGTTGACGTGAACCCGAACTCCAAAATTCCGGCCCTGCGCGACCACTCCACCACGCCGCCAACCCGCGTGTTTGAGTCCGGCAATATCCTGCTCTATCTGGCGGAGAAATTCGGTCACTTCCTGCCAAAAGATCCGGCTGGACGGGTTGAAACCCTGAACTGGCTGTTCTGGCTGCAGGGCTCCGCCCCGTTCCTCGGCGGCGGTTTCGGCCACTTCTATCATTATGCGCCGGTGAAAATTGAGTACGCGATTGACCGCTTCACCATGGAAGCCAAACGCCTGTTCGACGTGCTGGATAAACAGCTGGCGCGGGGTCGTTACGTGGCGGGCGAGGAGTACACTATCGCCGATATCGCCATCTGGCCGTGGTTTGGCAGCGTGGCGCTGGGACAGGTCTACGGCGCGGCGGAGTTCCTGGATGCAGAGAGCTACAAGAACGTTCAGCGCTGGGCGAAGGATATCGCCAGCCGTCCGGCGGTGAAGCGCGGGCGTATCGTCAACCGCACCAACGGGGAGCTGAACGAGCAGCTTCACGAGCGCCACTCGGCGAGCGATTTTGAGACCAGTACCGAGGATAAACGACAGGGTTAAGATGTTTGCAAATGCCCGGTGGCGCTTCGCTTACCGGGCCTACGAGTCAGGTTTTGTAGGCCCGGTAAGCGCAGCGCCACCCGGCAGAATTACCCACCGAACCCCGCCTGATGCAGTATCGCTTTTGACTCATCCGACTGTAAAAAACCCGCCAGCCCCTGCCCCTGCGGCGTTATCACTGCGCACGCATACTCCGCACGCGGATTAAAGAGGGCCGGGATGTCGAGGACCGTCAGCCCTGCGACCTTCCGCAATGCTGCCGCGTAGCTGGCGTAGCCGATAAATATCTCCGCCTGCCCGCCCAGGATAATCCACTCTGCCGCCAGCCTGCCCGCCGGAACAGGTGTCGAGTCTCGTCCCCCCACCAGCGCCCTCGCCCTTCGCCTTACCGCCTCGCCCGCGTCACCCATCCGGGTAAAGAGCGTCTGGGTGTAATCCCCGGAGGGATCGGCTCCCGCCGTCGAGGTGGCAATACGCAGGTCATCCCGGGATAACACCGAGCGCCAGTCATCGCTGTCGCGCAGCACATCGCTACGCACGGTCAGGCAGAGCATATTGCTGGCAAACGGCACCACGGACTGCGCCAACCCGGCCGCCAGCAGCGCCTGCGGGTGGGCCAGATTGGCCGAGGCAAAGAGATCGCAGGCCTCGCCTGCTTCTATACGCTCCCGTAACAGCCCGGCCGGGCCGAACTGCGTTTCCACCGGTTGCGGGAAGTGCGCCATTAGCTGCGGCCATACCATCCGCAGGCTGCCCGCCGCCAGGACCCGCATCAGTCGATCCCCTGATAACTGGTGCGATAGAAACGCTGATACCAGTCGTTGGCGACCTTGCGCATATCCACGTCCTTAAATTTCTCCGGGTAGAGCTTTTTCGCCATCCACAGCTCGCCAATGCCCATCGCCTCCGGCATCGGATAGCCCCAGGCTTTGGCGTAGTCCGGCATCAGGTAGACGCGCTGATTTTTCACCGCGTCGATGGTCCGCCATTGGGCACCGGTTTTGATCTCATTGACCACCGAAGGGTAGCGGTCCTGAACGAAGATCACCTGCGGATTCCAGGCGATCACCTGCTCCATCGCCACGGTTTTGAATCCCTGAATGGTCGCCGCCGCCACGTTAACCGCCCCCGCGTGGGCCATCATCAGCCCGGTGTATTTCCCGGAGCCGTAGGTGGTGAGTTCCGGGTTAGCCATGTACGCGCGAACGCGTTTTTCCGCCGGGATATCTTTCAGGCGGTCGCTGACCATGTCGCGGCCTTTGTCCGTGGCCTCGATCAGCGCTTTCGCTTCCGGTTGTTTATTGACGATCTCGCCGATCAGGGTGATCCCTTCGCGCAGCCCCAGATCGTACGCCTGCTCTTCGTCGGCCATCGTCGGGTTCATCTTCGCTTTTTCACCCGCGGCATCGTGACGCAGGGAGATGGCAACCACCGGAATGCCAAGGCTGCTGATCTTGTCGATCATCTCCTGCGGCGCGTAGTTGGTGACAAACACCACGTCCGGCTTCAGGGCCACCAGCTTTTCCGGGTCGACGTGGGTGAGATCCCCAAGCACCGCTTTCTGGCTCAGCTCCGGGGCCAGACGGGCGTACCCCTCGCCCAGCTGCTGTTTCCAGTTCGCCATCACGCCGACGATTTTGTCGGTGGCGTTCATTTGCACCAGCAAGTTCAGGGTCTGATGCTGGAGCACCACTACCCTGGAGACGGCGTCCGGGACGGTCACCTGACGGCCAATCTGGTCGGTAATCAGGCGGGAAGCCCGGGAAGAGAGAGGGAGTAAAGCCACTGTACACAGGGTTAATGCTTGCCAGAATCGTTGTTTCATCATGTCCTCACATTCGTTATATATATTATTATACAGCGATGAGGTTATGACGTCGCGCCTCCTTTAGGGGTAAAAATCCTTAACGCAAATCCTCCTCTTTTTTCAACATCATATTTACAAGCGCCGGGTAAATGGCAAGAATCGTTCTTATTTCCTGAAGAATCCGGGTATGTCAGAAAAGGCGCTGAAACAGCAGATTCAGAATCTCAAAAAGCATAATGCCCGGCTTGCCAGGCTGGCGCGTGACGCCCGCAACAAGCTCAGTGCTGCGCTCGACGGAACCGGTCTCTGTTTATGGCAGCTCGACGTCCCTACCGGGAAGCTGATCATCTATAACCGCCGCTGGGGTTCGATGCTGGGCTATCAGCCCAAGGAGCTGAACGCGCAGTTTGAGATCTGGCGTGAGCATCTGCATCCGGATGACAGGCAGAACGTGCTGGATGCGTTCTACGATCACCTGCACGGCAAAACACCCTTCTATGAAGCGCTGCACCGCATGCAGCACAAAAACGGCACCGTCACCTGGGTGCTGGACCGGGGTCGGGTCACCGACCGGGATGAACACGGCAACCCCCTGAAGGTGACCGGCACCCATATCGACATGACCAAAGAGAAGCAGTACGAGGAGCAGCTGGCCCAGCTGGCGAATCACGATCCGCTCACCGGCCTTGCCAACCGCCACGCCCTGATCAAGCACTTCGCCCAGCTCAAAGCCCAGGGGCCGCTCTGCATCGCCTTTATCGATCTGGATGACTTTAAAACGGTTAACGACACCTTTGGGCACCGCAGCGGCGACGAGCTGCTGATCCAGCTTAGCCAGCGTCTGCGCGAGGCCTGCCCGCCGGGGGCGGTTGTCGGGCGTCTGGGGGGTGATGAGTTTGTGCTCCTGCTGCCCTTCCCGCTCAGCAGTTTGCTGGTGAACAGCACCGCCCACAGCTGCCTGAAGGCGGCGCTGACCCCATTCGAGCTGGATAACGGCCAGGCGCAGGTCGGCGCCTCGGTAGGTATTGACGACGTGCAGGAGGAGGATGATTTCGTCAATGCCCTGCGCCGCGCCGACCGATCGATGTATCAGATTAAGCACACCGGCAAGAACGGCGTGGCGATCGGCCAGACGTTGCTCTCCATCACCCGCAGCGGAACAGACGCATGAAAAGCACCCGCCATCAGGATCTCCTTCGCCTGCTGGCGGCCTCCGACTGGCTGTCGACAAAGGCGCTGGCCGCCGGGCTTGGGGTGAGTAAAGAGACGATTCGCCGCGATCTGAACCAGCTCCAGCAGCAGGGGAAGATCGTACGGCATCACGGGCGGGCGCGGGCGATCCACCCGGATCACCGCGACGGCGGCGAGCCCTTCGGCGCGCGGCTGAAGAGCCACTACGCCGATAAAGCCGATATCGCCCGTCACGCGCTGGACTGGGTCAGCGAAGGGATGACCCTGGCGCTGGATGCCAGCTCCACCTGCTTTCACCTCGCGCGACAGCTGCCAGATATCGCCCTGACGGTGTTCACCAACAGCCTGCCCATCTGCCATGAAATGGCGAAGCGCGAGCGCATCACCCTGATCTGCTCGGGCGGAACGCTGGAGCGCAAATACCGTTGCTATGTCAATCCGGCGCTGGTCACGCAGCTGAAATCCCTGGAGATCGACCTGTTTATCTTCTCCTGTGAAGGGGTGGATGAGCAGGGTGTGATGTGGGATCCCACCCCGCACAGCGCCGGGTTTAAGTCGCAGCTGCTGAGCCGCGCCAGCCAGTCGCTGCTGCTGATCGACAAAAGCAAGTTCCGGCGCTCCAGCGAAGTGAAAATTGGTCACCTGTCGCAGGTGACGCAGTTGATCAGCGACGCACAGCTCGCCCGGCGTTAGCCCGCCAGACGGAACTTCTGCACCGAGCGTTGCAGCTCTTCGGTCTGGCGCTCCAGCGCGGAAGCCGCCGCCGACACCTGCTCCACCAGCGAGGCGTTCTGCTGGGTCACGCCGTCCATCTGGGTAATCGCCACCCCAACCTGGGAAATGCCCTTGCTCTGCTCTTCCGAGGCGCTGGCAATCTGCTTCATGATGGTGGTGACGCCGGTGATGTCGCGCAGCACCGCTTCCATGGTGGTGCCAGTATCATTCACCAGCTTTGCTCCCTCCTCCACACGGGAGACGGAGTCGGCGATCAACCCTTCGATCTCTTTTGCCGCATTGGCGCTGCGGCTGGCGAGATTACGCACCTCCCCCGCCACCACCGCGAAGCCACGCCCCTGCTCACCCGCGCGCGCCGCTTCTACCGCCGCGTTGAGGGCCAGAATGTTAGTCTGGAAGGCGATGCTGTTGATAACGCTGGTGATCTCGGCAATCTTCTTCGAGCTGACGGAGATGCCGGTCATGGTGTTGACCACGTTGTCCACCAGCGCGCCGCCGCGACTGGCGCTGGCCGAGGCCACGTCCGCCAGTTCGCTCGCCTGGCGGGCGTTGTCCGCGTTGAGCTTCACCGTGGCGGTGAGCTGCTCCATGCTGGCGGCGGTCTCTTCCAGCGCCGCCGCCTGCTCTTCGGTACGGGAGGAGAGATCGTTGTTACCGCTGGAGATCTCCGTCGCCCCGCGCCAGATGTTCTCGCTGCCGTTACGGATGGTGCTTACCGCGTCGCGCAGGCTGTCCTGCATCGCCGTCAGCAGCGGCACCAGCTGGCCCACGCAGTTACGACCAAAAGGCACGATCGGCTGGCTGAGATCGCCCTGCGCAATCTGGCGGAAATGGTGGCGAAGCTGCTCAAGGGGTTTCACCAGCATGGCGACCAGGTAGCGGTCGGCGAACAGCAGGATCAGCAGGCCGACGATCGTCGCGGTGATGATCACCGTGCGGGTGACGCTGGTGAAGCCGTCCACCGTGACGCGGATCCGGTCGAGAATGGTATCGGCGGCCTTATTGAACTGCCCGGCACTCTCGCCAAAGGCGCGGCTTAGCGCTGGGGTGACGTTGTTCGCCTGCTGGCGATAGCCTTCGATGTTGCCCTGCTCTGCCAGCTGCATCTGCGGTTTGACGCCGTTATCCAGCAGCGCCTGCCAACTGGCGATCACCCGGGAGGAGATCTCTGCATCCATTGGCCCCGGCGACATGGCTTTCAGTTCATCGAGCCTGTTGCTCATGGTCTGTAGCGCCTGCTGCACGGAGGTGAGATCCGCCGTACCGCCCGCCGCCTGCGTCTCCATCGCCCGGCTCAGCCGGGTGACAAAACGGAAGTACTGATCGTTGCCCTGACTGAGCACCGTCATCTGTTTGACCAGTTGGCGATCGACCTCGTTGCCATCCGCCACGCGGGAAAGCGCCCAGGAGCCATACAGCCCCACGCCCGCCCACATTAAACAGAAAATACCCAGAATCGTCAGCATGACGAAGCGGATCGTGAAATTACGAAATACGCGCATAACTCTTTCCTTGCCTGAGGGAGATGTCGCCCGGAGGCGAGTAATATCCTCGTTATCGGCAACAAAATGCGAAGCAATACCTTTTCTTGTTTAATTTTATAAAACTTTTCATTTCGGTTTACCGGGCCGGAAAAGGATAATCACGCCCGGGCAAATACCCCTTCAAATAACGTGATATTAGATTTCATACAGCTTACAAATGTAAATCAGGCTCTCCGTTCATTACCCACATAACCCTGAAGGATTAGTCCTCGATTCTTGTTTGACGCACAATTTTCCTTCCTCCTGCCAAAAAAAACTTATTTTTTGTACGTTAATAAAACTGCAACATTCACAAGCCGAATATATTTTAGATAATTAATCATTTAATTTTATAAAACTGATTACTTAATGACTTGATATCATTTCAAATTTCATTACATCCTTTTCACCCCAGAAAGTTCTTAATTACGCATATGTGGTTTAAAAAGAGTGCACTTTGATCCGCTTATAAGAGATGAACAAATGCGTATTTCTATGAAAAGAACTCTGTTGTCACAGTGTGTGTTACTGTCACTTGCCTCGTTTGCTGCTCAGGCAGGCGAGACCCCTGCTACACCTTGCCAGAATGGCGACACCACCCAGACCTGCGGCCTGAAAGAATATAAAGATGGTAATTTCTATCAGGACCCGGGCGTCACTGATGCCGTTATGGCGAATGAAACGGCAACCAATATTTATATGGATGGCCACCGTGAAGCCGGAGATACGCAGACCTTAACGGTGACAGGCACTGACATGTCAGGCCATTATATTCAGGGAAGCAATGGCGGCACCGTGAATATTAACGTCACCAATAATGCCAAAGTGGATATGATCGAAGCAGGTGCTGCATTAAAGACCACTAATACCACGATCAATGTCAACGACTCCACCCTGAACGGCCAGAACAGCGACGGGACGTATGAGCGAGACAAAGATTATATGATGGGCGCCGCCATTTATCTCGATCCGCTCGATGCGGGCTACCACAATGTGGATATCAGCAACGGCAGCGCACTGCATGGCAGTATTATCAGCGCTGGCCAGGGCTCCCAAACCATCGCCATGAGCGACAGCATCATGGATAATGGCGGCATCTACGTCGGCAGTGACAAATCAGACACTTCCCTTACCCTGACTAACGCCACCGTGGACGCAACGAACAGTCAGGTGGCGCAAAAGCTCGATACCATCGTAGAAACACTGAGCCAGTACCAGCCCTTCCAGAATATCAACGTTGATGCCTTTGGCGACCTGGCAGTGGCAATGTACGGTACTACTCAGGATACGCTGGCACTGAATAACAGTACCGTGACCGGTGACATCGGCATCATTAACGAAAAAGGCCAGACCAATCTGTCGTTCACCAATAACAGCGTCGTGAACGGCAATGTTACGCTGGACGGGAACTCCACCAATACCCTTCTGGTGGATAACAGCACCATTAATGGCGACCTGAACACCAGCCAGAATAGCGGCGATACCACCATCACCCTGCAAAACGGTGCTAACGTTGACGGCAATATTACGACCGGCGCAGGAAATGACACCGTGGTCCTGGTGAATGATTCACACGTCACCGGCAATGTCACCGGCGGGGATGGCGACGATACCCTGTCGATGGATGCCGGTAGCTCTATTTCCGGGCAAATTAATCAGTTTGAAACGGTGAATACCACCAGCGACAACAGCATCACTCTCGACAACATTAACGATTCAACCACATGGAGTCTGCAAAACGGCTCCACCCTGACCGCCGACACGACGGGTAGCAATGCCGAAGTGAACATGAGCACCGATAGCCGGGTTAACTTTGGCCAGATCACCGGCTCCCGTAACGCTGTAGTGGTAAATAACATCACCTCTTCGGCGATCAATCAGCAAAATATCGTGCTGGGAACCTTTACCACCACGACGGCAACCACCACGCCGCAAACGGCTGCCAATGCAACCTTCAGCAACGGTCAACAGCAGGTTGAAAACCGCAGCGCCGCTTACAACTACAACAATGACCTGAGCATTGTGGCCGCTGATTCTGCGCCGCAGGGCCTGCTCACCGCTGACAGTAGCCAGAACTGGAATATTGTCTTTAGTAGCTCACGCGGCGCCCTGGCCAGCGATGTCCAGGGGTTAGTCGCCGGGCTGGATGCGGCCGAACAGGCGGGCCATCAGGTCACCGATGACATCGCCAGCCATCTGGATCGCCTGCACTTTGCTGGCCTGACGGGTGAACAGCAGGAAGGGGCCCAGCTGTGGGGAGATTTCCTCTATCAGAACGGTAACTTCAGCAACGATGTGGATTACAAGAGCATCACCCAGGGCGCGCAGGGCGGCGTTGACTGGACGGCATACCTCGCTAACGGGGACAGCGTCACCGGAGGCGTGGCGCTGGCCTGGACCCGCAGCCGCGTTGAAGATACTGCCAACGGCCCGGACAGCTTCAAGGACACCGTCTATGGTAACTACTACAGCCTGTACGGCGGCTGGCAGCAGGCCTTGAATGGTCGTCAGTGGGGACTGTTCGCCGATGCCAGCTTCAGCTATGGCGATATGCGCTATTCCCTCTCTGCGCAGAACGTCACCGGCGACACCAGCGGAATGACCGAAGCGCTGCACGGCTCCACCGATGGTAGCCTGTATATGGCTCAGGCTCGTACCGGGGTGAACGTGCTGTTGCCAGGCGAAACCGTGCTGCAACCGTATGCCATCCTCGGCTGGGATCAGACCAAAGCTAACGGCTTCTCCGACAGAGAAGTGACCTTTGCCGACAGCCAGGTCTCTTCCTGGAACGGCGGCGCGGGTCTGCGTCTGACCACCACCCTGACCGATCTGAACAAAAACGTGCAGATCATGCCTTGGGTGGATGCCCGAGTGCAGAAAGAGTTCAGCGATGATACCGATATCCAGGCCGCGGATTATCACAACACCCAAGGCCATAACAACAGTATGGGAATGTTTGGGGCGGGCGTGAATGCCACTATCGCACACAACTTCTCGTTGAATACCGGCATTTACTATGGCACGGGCGATGTTGATAACGACGCCAGCGTTCAGGCAGGTATGAGCTACAGCTTCTGATGACCACGCATACCCGGTAGCCTGAGGCTGCCGGGTATTTTCACGCGGGTTAACTCAAATACTTTTCAAACCATCCCAACGTCCGTTTCCAGGCTAACTCTGCGGCAGGCTCGTCGTAGCGCGGAGTGGAGTCATTGTGGAACCCGTGATTCACCCCGGGATAGATGTACGCCTCATACACTTTACCGTTCTCTTTAAGCGCGGCCTCATAAGCCGGCCAGCCTTCATTCACATTTTTGTCGAGCTCGGCGTAGTGCAGCAGCAACGGCGCCTTAATTTTGGCGACATCCGCCGCAGGTGCCTGTCGGCCATAGAACGGCACGGCGCAGGCCAGTTCCGGCCAGGCCACCGCTGCGGCATTAGAGACCCCGCCGCCATAGCAGAAGCCGGTGATCCCCACCTTGCCGGTGGCGTCCGGGTGTTTTTGCATAAACCCGACCGCGGCAAAGAAGTCGTTCATCAGCTTCGTCGGATCGACCTTCTGCTGCAGGATCTTCCCCTCTTCGTCGTTACCGGGATAACCGCCCACCGAGCTTAAGCCATCCGGCGCCAGGGCGATGTAGCCCGCTTTTGCCACCCGGCGGGCCACGTCCTCGATGTACGGATTAAGGCCGCGGTTTTCATGGACCACCACCACCGCCGGGACTTTGCCCGTGGCTTTAGCCGGTTTCACCAGATAGCCGCGCACCTGGCCATGCCCGTCCGGTGAGGGATAAGTGATGTACTCCGGCAGAATATCGGGATCGGTGAATTTTACCTGCTCTGCGAGGGCGTAATTGGGCTTGAGCATATTAAACAGCGCCAGCGCCGTGACGCCGCCAACCGCATAGCGGGCCGCCAGATTGAGGAACTCACGTTTGTTGATTTTGCCGTGAGCGTAATAATCGTAGTAGTCGAGCAATTCCTGAGGAAAGTCTTTGGCGGTCATACGCGTCATCGCATATCTCCATGAATTGTGAACGAACTAAGGATAGAATAGAAACGCTGTTTCGAAAATCAATCACTAAGAAAGGAGACATCATGCCCTGGAACGCCTCCCCTGACCGCTACGAGAATATGCAGTACCGCTACTGCGGTAAAAGCGGCCTGCGCTTACCCGCCCTGTCACTCGGCCTGTGGCACAGCTTCGGCCACGTCCACGCCCTCGACTCACAGCGCGCCCTGCTGCGAAAAGCCTTCGATTGCGGCATCACCCATTTTGATCTCGCCAATAACTATGGCCCACCGCCGGGCAGCGCGGAGGAAAATTTTGGCCGCCTGCTGCGCGACGATTTCGCGGCCTATCGCGACGAGCTGATTATCTCCACCAAAGCGGGCTACGACATGTGGCCTGGCCCTTACGGTGCGGGCGGTTCACGCAAGTACCTGCTCGCCAGCCTCGATCAGAGCCTGAAGCGGATGGGGCTGGAGTACGTGGATATCTTCTATTCACACCGGGTAGATGAAAACACCCCAATGGAGGAGACCGCCTCTGCGCTGGCGCAGGCGGTGCAGAGCGGCAAAGCGCTCTACGTCGGTATTTCATCCTATTCGCCGGAGCGGACGCAGAAAATGGCGGAGCTGCTGCGCGAGTGGAAGATCCCGCTGCTTATCCATCAGCCTTCCTACAACCTGCTTAACCGCTGGGTGGACAAGAGCGGATTGCTGGACACCCTGGCCGCCAACGGTACGGGCTGCATCGCCTTTACGCCGCTGGCCCAGGGGCTGCTGACCGGAAAATATCTGAACGGCATTCCTGACGGCTCCCGCATGCAGCGCGAGGGCAAAAAGGTGCGCGGCCTGACGGAAAACATGCTCACCGAAGCCAACCTGAACAGCCTGCGTTTGCTGAACGAGATGGCCCAGGCGCGCGGGCAGACGATGGCGCAGATGGCGCTGAGCTGGCTGCTGAAGGATGAACGCGTGACGTCGGTGCTGATTGGTGCCAGCCGGACGGAGCAGCTGGAGGAGAACGTGCAGGCGCTGAATAATCTGCACTTTAGCGACGAAGAGCTGCAGCGGATTGACCAGCACGTGGCCGACGGGCAGCTGAATTTGTGGCAGGCGTCGTCGGATAAATAATTTTTTCCTCTCTCCCCGATGGGGAGAGAGGCCCGTAGGCCTGATAAGCGCAGCGCCATCAGGCGTTTTTAACTTATTTGCGGCTCAGCTTATCCAGATACCCCATCACAAACGCCGACAGCACAAAGGTCAGATGAATAATCACATACCACATCAGCTTGTTGTCCGGGATATTTTTGGCATCCATAAACACCCGCAGCAGGTGAATGGAAGAGATTGCCACAATCGATGCCGCCACTTTGTTTTTCAGCGACGAGGCATCCATTTTACCCAGCCAGCTCAGCTTCTCTTTATCCGAGGAGATATCCAGCTGCGAGACGAAATTCTCATAACCCGAGAACATCACCATCACCAGCAGGCCACCCACCAGGGTCATATCCACCAGCGACAGCAACAGCAGGATCAGATCGGATTCTGCGATGCTGAAAATATGCGGCAGGACATGAAAAATTTCCTGGAAGAATTTAATACAGAGGGCCACCAGCGCCAGCGAGAGGCCAAAATAGACCGGGGCTAACAGCCAGCGGGAGGCATACATTGCGTTTTCAAAAAAGCGTTCCATAAAGTCCTGTCTGCAAACGAAACCAGCGCGCAGTATATCGCAAGGGTCCAAACTGTTTGCAACAACTAAACAAAGACCCTATACCTGATCGGGCTTTATTACCGGGCGCTGATATTCCGGCCACACCAGCACCACCAGCGACGGATAGGCCTCAAGGCTGAATTCGCGAAAACACTGGCGCAGGTTCATTACCTCCAGATCCGAGTGCGACACTTTTTCACCGTTCAGGCAGCGCTTCTTGATATTGTCGTAATATTTATACACCGCAGAGTTAAGATCGCTGCAACGACGCTGAGCTTCAAACAGGTCAGGAATGCTATTTATTTCCACCATATTCATTCGTTTAATTGTGGCATGGAGGAAATCAATATATTCATGATTAACGCGCCAGTACCATACTGGCGTAATCGCATTCATTAACACTGAAAAATGGTCTTCGCCCTCTTCTTTTGACAACCGCTCCGGCGGGGCCGGGACATGCGCGCTCTCTGCATCGCTGCTTTTATTGAACTCGCGCATCAATAAAAGAACCACGGCAGTAAGCAATAACAAAGTAATGACAGTATAAAAAATGCTGTTCATATAGGCAGGCTCCATTTTTTTTGATTTTAAATTTGCCTCATGTTATTGTCAACGAATCTCACACTCCAGACAACCCTACCCCGTTGAAATTAAAGGAAATATAAAATGTTGCCCGACAATCTGGTCCCGGCCAAGTTTCACATTTCTTCCGTGGAACCGAAACCGCCAGAAGCAGAAAGCAATGCCAATTTCACTAAGGGGAAAAGAACACTCGCTGATTACGCGCCGGATATATTAATTGGTGTTACCCGTACCGGTAACTCCCGCAATATGTTGCTCGAAGAGCACGATCGGCATATTAAAGACCGGTTATTTCGCGTCATTAAAATCGAGGTGTTTGCCCGCCTGTTGAATGATTTGCAGGCGGAGGGGGAAATAGACGCGCAGGCACTAAGTCAAATATTGGCGGAAAAAACCGATGAGATTAACGAGGCCGGTAATGAAATCTGGTTGAACCTAATTACCTGCGAGAAAAATACGCCCGTATTTTATAAGCTAGAGGATGAATAACGTGAAGGATGTTGATAACAACAACGTTTATTTAGCTTTAGATGACAAAAAAAGCGATGAATTTATCTTAGAGCAAAACCTTACCGCGCTAAAAGAGATTAAAAACGCGGAAATACAACGCATTGCAAAAGATTTGCTCTCCATTCCGGCCGGTCTGGTACGCCTGAAATGGCAGAATCGCCGGGAAATTTACCCGTTGCAGGTAAAAGAAGAGATCTACGGCGCGGCAATAAACGTCATCATGGAACAGCGTCCCGACTTAAAAGAGAAAATACTGGCGCGGCTGGAAACCAATTATCAATATTTGCTGGCACGCGAAACCGCGACCCTGCGCGTCACACGCAAGCTGGCCGATGAAGGCTATCGCACCTCCAGCGTGACGACCGTGGCGTTGAATGAAGACGTGCTGGCCGCCAAAGCTGACGTTCCCCCGCAAAAGCCGTAATCCTCGACAAACCTGCCGCACCGCCTGTTTCCGCTCCGCCCGATTCATTTAAGGATTATCCTGAATGATCCTCACAGCCCAGTTGATTCTCCTAAACTTAAGGTCTGATTAACCCCTCAAGGAGAACCTCAATGGCAAATTCTCAGAGCAAAATTCAGGATCCGACCACCCAGTACTACACCGGTGAGTATCCGCAGCAGAAACAGCCTGCGCCCGGCGTACAGAGCAAAATGGACCCGGTGCCGGATTGCGGCGAAAAAACCTATAAAGGCAGCGGCAGACTACAGGATCGTAAGGCACTGGTGACAGGGGGCGACTCCGGGATTGGGCGCGCTGCCGCCATCGCTTACGCGCGTGAAGGCGCAGACGTTGCCATCAACTACCTGCCCGCCGAGGAAGAGGACGCTCAACAGGTTAAGCAGCTTATTGAAGAGGCCGGACGCAAGGCGGTGCTCATTCCCGGCGATCTGAGTGATGAAAAATTTGCCCGCTCGCTGGTGCATAAAGCCCATCAGGAACTAGGCGGACTGGACGTGCTGGCGCTGGTGGCCGGTAAGCAGGTGGCGGTGGAGAAGATTGCCGATCTGACCACCGAGCAGTTTAAGCAGACCTATGCCGTGAACGTGCTGGCACTGTTCTGGATAACCCAGGAGGCGCTGCCGCTGCTGCCTGCCGGGTCGAGCATCATCACCACCTCGTCGATTCAGGCCTATCAGCCGAGCCCGCACCTGCTGGACTACGCCTCAACCAAAGCGGCGATCCTCAACTTCAGCCGCGGGCTGGCAAAACAGGTGGCGGAGACCGGCGTGCGCGTCAACGTGGTGGCCCCGGGGCCTATCTGGACGGCGCTGCAAATCTCCGGCGGCCAGACCCAGGAGAAGATCCCGCAGTTTGGTCAGCAGACCCCGATGAAGCGCGCAGGGCAGCCTGCGGAGCTGGCGCCGGTGTACGTCTATCTGGCGAGTCAGGAATCAAGCTACGTGACGGCAGAAGTGCACGGCGTGTGCGGTGGGGAACATCTGGGGTAGTTGTTCGTTGCCGGGTGGCGGCTTCGCCTTACCCGGCCTACGTTTCGCATGTAGGCCGGGTAAGCGTAGCGCCACCCGGCAAAAACAATTACGGCAACCCAAGGGTTGCCGTAATTGTTTATTTAGCGACTGTTTTCTCTTCGCCGACTAAACCTATCTTCAGGTAACCCGCCTGGTGCAGCGTGTCCATTACCTTCATCATGGTTTCGTAGTCGACCGTCTTGTCGGCACGGAAGAAGACCGTCGTGTCTTTCTTGCCTTCGGTCAGAGCGTTCAGCGCCGGGATCACCGACTCATCAGTCACCGGATCGTTACCCAGGAACATGGATTTATCGGCTTTAACGGACAGATAAATCGGTTTTTCCGGGCGCGGCTGCGGCTGACTGGATGACGCAGGCAGATTCACCTTCACGTCCACGGTCGCCAGCGGCGCCGCAACCATGAAGATAATCAGCAGAACCAGCATGACGTCGATAAACGGCGTCACGTTGATTTCGTGCATTTCGCCGTTATCGTCCAGATTTTCATTAAGACGCATTGCCATGGCGAATCAACCTACGTGAAATTTCTGAGCAGAACGGACCGGCTTCGCAGCGCTGGCGCTGAGATCCAGATCGCGGCTTTGCAGCAGCAGAACCTGAGCGGCAACGTCGCCGAGGGTCGCTTTGTAGCTGCCGATCATACGGGCGAAGATGTTATAGATAACCACCGCCGGGATGGCCGCAACCAGACCAATGGCCGTCGCCAGCAGCGCTTCGGCGATGCCGGGTGCCACAACCGCGAGGTTGGTGGTTTGCGTCTGGGCAATGCCGATGAAGCTGTTCATGATGCCCCAGACGGTACCGAACAGACCGACGAACGGTGAAATAGCACCGATGGTCGCCAGGTAGCCGTTGCCGCGTCCCATATGACGGCCAATAGCCGCAACGCGACGCTCCAGGCGGAAGCCGGTACGCTCTTTAATACCTTCGTTGTCTTCACTGCCTGCGGAAAGTTCCAGCTCGTTCTGTGCTTCGTTGATTAACTGGGTGGTCAGGCTCTTCGCCTGGAAGGAAGAAGCCATGTCGCTCGCCTGATTCAGGGTGCGGGCTTCGGCCAGCTGCTGCTGCTCGCGCTTAAGACGACGCTTATGCGAAATAAGCTCAGCGCTCTTACTAAAGAAAATAGCCCAGGTGACGACAGACGCCAGAATCAGGCCGATCATGACAATCTTCACCACGATGTCGGCATGATGATACATGCCCAAGACGGAGAGATCCGTCTGCATCAAATTATTACCCACTCGGTATCTCCAGGACACAAATCACAAAATCTGAGCATAATAATATCAAAACAGCGTCGAATTGATAGTAGTTCTCATTAGTATTTACATAGTGCCGTAAATTCGTTTCATTTTCCTTGCGCTTACGCAGGAAAAATTTCCCGGAAACAAATTTTAAAAAATTTTCCGCTGAACCAGTGAGCGTTGACGTGACCATTTTTACTTTCGTGATAGTGTGGACGTCCAGACGTATAAAAACAGGTTGCGCAGATATGAAAGAGAAGCATCTTGATACTACCCTCGTCCAGGCGGGACGCAGTAAGAAATATACCCTTGGCTCGGTGAACAGCGTCATCCAGCGCGCCTCGTCGCTGGTGTTTGATACCGTCGAAGCGAAAAAACACGCCACCCGCAACCGGGCCAACGGCGAGCTGTTCTACGGACGTCGCGGCACGCTGACCCACTTCTCGTTACAGGAAGCGATGTGCGAGCTGGAAGGCGGCGCGGGCTGCGCGCTGTTCCCCTGCGGCGCGGCAGCGGTGGCGAATACCATTCTGGCGTTCGTCGAGCAGGGCGACCATATCCTGATGACCAACACCGCCTATGAGCCAAGCCAGGACTTCTGTACCAAAATCCTCAGCAAGCTGGGCGTCACCACCGGCTGGTTCGACCCGCAGATTGGCGCCGGGATCGCCGAACTGATCCAGCCTAATACCCGAATTGTATTCCTGGAATCGCCGGGCTCCATCACTATGGAAGTGCATGACGTGCCTGCCATCGTAGAGGCGGTGCGCAGCAAAGCGCCGGACGCCATCATCATGATCGATAACACCTGGGCGGCGGGCGTGCTGTTTAAGGCGCTCGATTTTGGTATCGATATTTCTATCCAGGCGGCGACCAAATACCTGATTGGCCACTCTGACGGCATGATCGGCACTGCGGTCTCTAACGCCCGCTGCTGGGAGCAATTGCGTGAGAATGCCTATCTGATGGGCCAGATGGTGGATGCCGATACCGCCTACATGACCAGCCGCGGCCTGCGCACCCTTAGCGTGCGCCTGCGTCAGCATCATGAAAGCAGCCTGCAGGTTGCCCGCTGGCTGGCGCAGCATCCGCAGGTGGCGCGCGTTAACCATCCGGCGCTGCCGGGCAGCATCGGGCATGAATTCTGGCAACGTGACTTTACGGGCAGCAGCGGTCTGTTCTCGTTTGTGCTCAATAAGCGCCTGAGCAACGACGAACTCTCCGCGTATCTGGACAACTTCTCGCTGTTCAGCATGGCCTATTCGTGGGGCGGCTTTGAATCGCTGATCCTGCCGAACCAGCCAGAGCAGATTGCGGCCCTGCGTCCGGGTGGTGAAGTGGACTTTACCGGCACCCTGATCCGCCTGCATATCGGCCTGGAAAACGTCGACGATTTAATCGCCGATCTGGAAGCCGGGTTTGCGCGAATCGAATAGCGCAGGGCGATAAAAACACTCCGCGGACACTTTTCTCCACAATCCCTGCAGAAAAGTCTGATTTGTTGCGCCTGCGATCAAAGCCCGCAGGCGAAATAGGGAGTACAATAGCCTTATAAATGCTGTTCCACAGGAAAGCCCATGGCTGTTATTCAAGATATTATCGCTGCACTCTGGCAACACGATTTTGCAGCACTGGCGGACCCGCACGTGGTTGGGATTGTCTATTTCGTCATGTTCGCCACGCTGTTTCTGGAAAATGGGTTACTGCCCGCCTCCTTTTTACCGGGCGACAGCCTGCTGCTGCTGGCAGGTGCGTTGATCGGTAAAGGGGTCATGGACTTCACTCCCACCATGGTGATCCTCACCTCGGCCGCCAGCCTGGGCTGCTGGCTCAGCTATTTGCAGGGCCGCTGGCTCGGCAATACGCGGGTGGTGAAAAGCTGGCTGGCGCAGCTGCCGCATAAATACCACCAGCGGGCGACCTGCATGTTCGATCGCCACGGCCTGCTGGCACTGCTGGCCGGGCGTTTCCTGGCGTTTGTCCGCACCTTGCTGCCTACCATGGCGGGCATTTCCGGGCTCTCTAACCGCCGCTTCCAGTTCTTTAACTGGTTGAGCGCGCTGCTGTGGGTCGGCGTAGTGACCACGCTCGGCTACGCGTTAAATATGATCCCCTTTGTGAAACATCATGAAGATCAGGTCATGACCTTCCTGATGATCCTGCCGATTTTCCTGCTGGTCGCGGGCCTGGTGGGGACGATTGTGGTGGTGATCCGCAAGAAGTACTGCAGCGCCTGAAAAAATCCCCTCACCCTGACCCTCTCCCCCCAGGGGAGAGGGAATTTGACCCCCACCCTACCCCTGCATTGTTCTGATCCGCGCCGCATCTTCCCCTGGCGTTACGCCAAAGTAGCGCTTGAACTCACGGCTGAACTGCGAGGCGCTCTCATACCCCACCCGCAGCGCGGCGGCGCTGGCCTTCATGCCGTCGTGGATCATTAACATGCGCGCCTTGTGCAGGCGGTAGCTCTTGAGATACTGCAGCGGCGAGGTGCTGGTCACCGATTTGAAGTTATGGTGGAACGCCGACACGCTCATGTTGGCCTCGGCCGCCAGCTGATCCACGCTCAGGTTTTCGGTGTACTGGCTCTCGATGCGCTTTAGCACCCGGCCAATGAGGCTGAAGTGGGTCTGACGGCTGACCAGCGCCAGCAGCGCCCCGCCACCCGGCCCCAGCAGGACGTGGTAGAGGATCTCGCGCACAATCTGCTTGCCCAAAATGCGCGCATCCAGCGGGCGCTCCATCACATCCAGCAGCCGTTCAATGGCGCAGAGGATCTCATCGGTCAGGGTGGCGGAGTTGATGCCGCTCGCCGCCATCGACGGGCGAAACAGTTCATCCTCGCCAATGTCCATCAGCAGTTCCTGGAGCTGCAGAATGTCAATATTTAAGCGGATCCCTGCCAGCGGAACCGTCTCTGTCGCGAAGGTTTCACATTCGAAGGGTAAAGGTACTGTCAGGAGCAGATATTCGTTGGTGTCGTAACGGAAGACGCGTTCGTTGATATAGCCAATTTTGTGGCCGGAAAAGAGAAAAATGATACCCGGCTGGTACATCACCGGGGTGCGGGCGTAAGGCTGGGTGCCGTACAGCAGGCGAACATCGGGCAGCAGGGCATCAAGATTATTTTCATTATCTTTCAGCCTGTTAATTTGTTCCGTTAGCTGCTGGCAGATCGCGTCACGTTTCATCTTCTCTCACTCAGGGGTTGTTTTCCGACACCTGCAGTGTGCGCATTTTTACTTATTTTCTCCAGTACTGTGTAGAAATGGGCAAGACAACGGCAGGAATGTGCATTGAGAGAAACCTGTGCGCTCGCCACAATGAGCACCATCAGGCAGCCCCGTGGCCGCCCCGTTTTTTCACCCACCAAAGGGAACGAACAATGAACAATTTCAATCTGCATACCCCGACCCGCATCCTGTTTGGTAAAGGCGCTATCGCCGACCTGCGCGAGCAGATCCCGGCCGATGCCCGCGTGCTGATCACCTACGGCGGCGGCAGCGTGAAGAAAAATGGCGTGCTGGATCAGGTCTACTCCGCGCTGGAAGGTCTGGACGTGCGTGAGTTTGGCGGCATCGAGCCAAACCCGTCTTACGAAACGCTGATGAACGCGGTGAAAATCGCCCGTGAAGAGCAGATCACCTTCCTGCTGGCGGTAGGCGGTGGTTCCGTACTGGACGGCACCAAGTTTATTGCCGCAGCGGCCCACTACGATGAAAACATCGACCCGTGGCACATCCTGCAAACCGGCGGCAGCGACATTAAAAGCGCCATCCCGATGGGCTCCGTGCTGACCCTCCCGGCCACCGGCTCCGAGTCTAACAAAGGCGCGGTGATCTCCCGTAAAACCACCGGCGACAAGCAGGCCTTTATGAACGAGCACGTGCAGCCGGTATTTGCGGTGCTGGATCCGGTTTACACCTACACCCTGCCGCCGCGCCAGGTGGCGAACGGCGTGGTGGATGCCTTTGTTCATACCGTTGAGCAGTACGTCACTTATCCGGTGAACGCCAAAATTCAGGATCGTTTCGCCGAGGGCATTCTGCTGACCCTGATCGAAGACGGCCCGCTGGCGCTGCAGGAGCCAGAAAACTACGAGGTGCGTGCCAACGTAATGTGGGCCGCGACTCAGGCGCTGAACGGCCTGATTGGTGCCGGCGTGCCGCAGGACTGGGCAACCCATATGCTGGGCCACGAGCTGACGGCGATGCACGGCCTCGATCATGCCCAGACCCTGGCGGTGGTACTGCCTGCGCTGTGGAATGAAAAACGCGACACCAAACGCGGCAAACTGCTGCAGTACGCTGAGCGCGTCTGGGGGATTACCGCCGGTTCTGAAGATGAGCGCATCGATGCCGCCATTGCCGCTACCCGCAACTTCTTCGAGCAGCTGGGCGTGCCAACGCGCCTCTCCGGCTACGGTCTGGACGGGAGCTCCATCCCTGCCCTGCTGGCAAAACTCGAAGAGCACGGCATGACGCAAATCGGCGAACATCACGACATTACCCTCGACGTCAGCCGCCGTATTTACGAGGCCGCGCGCTAAGCGATTTTACGCGATTGCCTTTCGTTTTTCGGCATTTAGGCCAGGCTTAATGCACATACGCCACCGGGGGATTACCCCTGGTGGATGTCCAATGAAGGAGGAAAAATGGCAAACCAAACCGTAATCAAGCTTCAGGACGGCAACGTAATGCCCCAGTTGGGGCTCGGCGTATGGAAAGCCGGTAACGACGAGGTCGTCTCCGCCATTCACAAAGCACTGGAAGTCGGCTATCGCTCCATTGATACCGCCGCCGCCTACAAAAATGAAGACGGCGTCGGCAAGGCTCTTGCCAGCGCTGGCCTGCCCCGCGATGAGTTATTCATTACCACCAAGCTGTGGAACGACGACCAGAAGCGTCCGGCAGAAGCCCTGCAGGAGAGTCTGGACAAGCTGCAGCTCGACTTTGTCGATCTCTACCTGATGCACTGGCCGGTTCCGGCTATCGATCACTATGTCGAGGCCTGGCAAGGGATGCTCGACCTGCAAAAAGCCGGGCTGGTGAAGAGCGTCGGGGTCTGTAATTTCCAGGTCCACCATCTGCAACGACTGATTGATGAGACGGGCGTCGCCCCGGTAATCAACCAGATTGAACTGCACCCGCTGATGCAGCAGCGTCAGCTCCACTCCTGGAATGCGACCCATAAGATCCAGACCGAATCCTGGAGCCCGCTGGCGCAGGGCGGCGAAGGGGTGTTCGATCAGAAGATCATCCGCGACCTGGCCGACAAGTACGGCAAAACCCCGGCACAGATTGTCATTCGCTGGCATCTGGACTGCGGACTGGTGGTGATCCCGAAATCCGTTACGCCGTCGCGCATCGCGGAAAACTTCAACGTCTGGGATTTCCGTCTGGATAAAGACGAACTGGGTGAAATTGCGAAGCTGGATAAAGGCAAGCGTTTAGGCCCGGATCCGGACCAGTTTGGCGGGTAATCCCCTCACCCTGCCCTCTCCCCATAGGGGAGAGGGTATTCAATTATGTAGGCCCGGTAAGCGCTAGCGCCACCGGGCATTTTTTCAGGCTTAACCGGCCTTGCGTTTTACACTCTTCTTCGCCGTTGCCCCACCGTTCGAACGCTGGTGCACAATCGGCGTGTGCTTGGTCAGGGCCGGACGCGTGTTGCGGTTCTGGCGACGCGCTTCGCGCATCTCTTCAACCGTTGGCGCAGGCACCAGGCAGTCGCGGCGGGAACCGATCAGGTGCTTTTTACCCATCTCTTCCAGCGCCTGGCGGATCAGCGGCCAGTTTTTCGGATCGTGATAACGCAGCAGGGCTTTGTGCAGACGACGCTGCTTGTCACCCTTCGGCACCACCACATCCTCACTCTTATAACCAATCTTACTCAGCGGATTCTTGCCGGTGTAATACATGGTGGTCGAGTTCGCCAGCGGCGACGGATAGAAGTTCTGCACCTGATCCAGACGGAAGCGGCGCTGCTTAAGCCACAGGGCGAGGTTGACCATGTCTTCGTCACGCGTCCCCGGGTGCGCGGAGATGAAGTACGGGATCAGATACTGCTCTTTCCCGGCCTGTTTCGAGTAGGTGTCGAACAGCTCTTTGAAGCGGTCGTAGCTGCCCATCCCCGGCTTCATCATCTTCGACAGCGGCCCCTCTTCAGTATGCTCCGGGGCAATCTTCAGGTAGCCGCCCACGTGGTGGGTCGCCAGCTCTTTGATGTAGCGCGGATCTTCCACGGCGATGTCGTAACGCACGCCGGAAGCGATGAGGATCTTCTTGATGCCCTTCAGGTCGCGGGCGCGACGATAAAGGTTGATCGTCGGCTCGTGGTTGGTGTCCATATGTTCGCAAATGCTCGGATAGACGCACGACAAACGACGGCAGGTCTGCTCCGCACGCGGCGACTTACAACGCAGCATGTACATGTTGGCCGTCGGGCCACCCAGATCGGAGATCACGCCGGTAAAGCCCGGGACCGTGTCGCGAATGGCTTCGATCTCGTTGACGATGGAGTCTTCAGAGCGGCTCTGAATAATGCGCCCTTCGTGCTCGGTGATCGAACAGAAAGAGCAGCCGCCGAAGCAGCCGCGCATGATGTTGATCGAGAAGCGAATCATCTCATACGCCGGGATGCGCGCGTTGCCGTATGACGGGTGCGGCACGCGCTTGTACGGCAGGGCAAACACGCTGTCCATCTCTTCGGTAGAGAGCGGGATCGCCGGGGGGTTAACCCAGATGTAGCGCTCGCCGTGCTTTTGCATCAGGGCACGCGCACAGCCCGGGTTGGTTTCGTGGTGCAGAATACGCGACGCGTGCGCATAAAGGACCTTGTCGCCTTTCACCTTCTCAAAGGAGGGCAGCAGCACGTAGGTCTTTTCCCACGGCTTCGGACGCGGTGGCTGCACGACGATGGCTTTCGCTTCGGCCTTCTTCGGCGCTACGGGTTTGTTATCCGCACACGGCAGATCTTCGCCGTACGGATGCGGGATCGGGTCGATTTTACCCGGCATGTCGATGATACGGGAATCCACCCCTTTCCAGCCCGGCAGCGCCTCTTTCACCATGATGGCGGTATTGCGCACGTCGCGGATGTCGCCCACCGGCTCGCCCTGGGCCAGACGGTGCGCCACTTCCACCAGCGGACGTTCGCCGTTGCCGAAGATCAGCATGTCGGCTTTGGAGTCCACCAGCACCGAACGGCGCACGGTATCAGACCAGTAGTCATAATGCGCGGTACGGCGCAGGCTCGCTTCGATACCCCCGAGGATGACCGGCACGTCTTTCCATGCTTCTTTGCATCGTTGGGTGTAGACGAGGGTGGCGCGATCCGGGCGCTTGCCCGCCACGTTATCCGCGGTGTAGGCGTCGTCGTGACGCAGTTTGCGGTCGGCGGTGTAGCGGTTGATCATCGAGTCCATGTTGCCGGCGGTGACGCCGAAGAACAGGTTCGGTTTACCCAGACGCATAAAGTCGTCTTTGCTGTTCCAGTCCGGCTGGGCAATGATCCCGACGCGGAAGCCCTGGGCTTCAAGCATACGACCGCAGATCGCCATGCCAAAGCTCGGGTGATCGACATAGGCATCGCCCGTCACCAGGATAATGTCGCAGCTGTCCCAGCCAAGTTGGTCCATCTCTTCACGAGACATCGGCAGGAAAGGTGCCGGTCCAAAGCAGGCCGCCCAGTACTGGGGCCAGGAGAAGAGGTCACGATCCGGCTGGATCAGGGAAATGGCGCTCATAATGCTTCCGAAGAAAAAATAATCAAAGGGCGGCGATTATACGCTGTTCTTCTGCCATAAATGAAGGGGGGAAATGCGCCAAACTGGCGCCAGGTTAACGAAACTTTTACAAACCCTGTAAACAACCTGCCATAATGCCGCCTGCTGGCGAATTACCCTGACAATACTCAGGTCTTTGCCAGTTTATGCACAGCAAAAAAAGGCTATAACGGGGAGTTTCACTTTGCGACGCAACCGCTCTTCTCAGGTTTCTCAGCTACAGGTCGTACTGCATCTGTGCGGATTTTTAGTATTGCTTTACAGCTTCTCGATGCTGCCGCCGATGGCCATCGCGCTGGCAAATAAAGAGCGCAGCTATCTGGCCTTTTTGAGCACCTTTGTGACCTTTTTCACCCTCGGTGGCGGCACCTGGCTGATGACCCGCCATGCCGGGATCCAGCTGCGCACCCGCGACGGGTTTGTCATTATCGTCCTGTTCTGGTTTCTCTTCTCAATAATTAGCGCCATGCCGCTGTGGATGGATGACGTTCAGGAACTGTCGCTGGCGGATGCGCTGTTTGAAGGGGTATCGGGGATCACCACCACCGGGGCGACGGTGATTGGCGACGTCAGCGCTCTGCCCAAATCGTACCTCTACTATCGCGCCCAGCTTAACTTTATCGGCGGCCTCGGAGTCATCGTGCTGGCGGTGGCGGTACTGCCGTTCCTCGGCATCGGCGGCATGAAGCTTTATCAGTCTGAAATGCCGGGGCCGTTTAAAGAGGAGCGGCTCACGCCCAGGCTGGCGGATACCTCGCGCACCCTGTGGCTCACCTATCTGCTGCTGGGGCTGACCTGCACCCTGGCCTACTGGCTGGCCGGAATGTCGTTTTTCGACGCGCTGTGTCATGGACTTTCTACCGTCTCCCTCGGCGGTTTTTCCACCCGTAGCGAAAGTATCGGCTTTTACGACAGCCATGCGGTAGAGCTGGTCGCCGGGCTGTTCTCCCTGCTCTCCGCCTTCAACTTTACCCTCTGGTATGTGGCCATTGCCCGCCGCACGCTGAAACCTTTTCGCCGCAACCTGGAGCTGAAGTTCTTTCTGGCCGCCGCCGCCATCATCACTCTGATCACCGCCTGGCAGGTGTGGCACGCAGGCATGTACAACATTCCTGACAGTCTGGTGCATGCCTTTTTCCTCGCCAGCTCGATGATGACCGATAACGGCCTGTCTACCGGCGACTATGCCCAGTGGCCCGCGCACACCATTTTCCTGCTGCTGCTGGCCAGCTTCTTCGGCGGCTGTGTCGGCTCAACCTGCGGCGGCATCAAGGCGCTGCGCTTTCTGATCATGTTCAAACAGTGCCGTCAGGAGCTGCATCAGCTCGGCCATCCGCGCGCCCTTCTGCCGGTGCGCATCGGCAAAAGCGTGGTGAACGAGCGCGTGCTACGGTCGGTCTGGAGCTTCTTCTTTCTCTACGTGCTGTTCACCGCCTTTTTTATCTGGGCGCTGAATCTGATGGGGTACGATCTGTTCACCTCCTTCGCCACGGTCGCTGCCTGCATCAACAACATGGGGCTGGGGTTCGGTGAAACCGCGTCGACGTTCGGCACGCTGACGGAAGGGGCAAAATACCTGATGTGTATGGCGATGATTCTGGGGCGTCTGGAGATCTATCCGATTCTGATCCTCTGCTCGCGCTTCTTCTGGCGAGCATAGAAACAGTACGCCCGGCAGGGATGCCGGGCGGAAAGAATTACGGGGCCGGGTTCACCAGCAGCTGTCCCACCGAGCCTCGATCCGCCATCTCCAGCGTCTGGCTGTGGAACAGGAACGGGAAGTGCGGCCACGAAGGCTGCCCGTAATAGACCAGCAGCTCCACCTGCCCGTCGACCCAGACGGTATCTTTCCAGCCGCGATCTTCCGGGAACGGCATGGCGCCGTTGACGTTGCGGATCAGGAAACTCACCCCTTCGATGTGGAACGACTGCGGCATGTCGGCGCGCACCGTCCAGCGCTCCCAGGAGCCCTGCTGGGCGGTGATATCGATGCGATTAACGTCCCACAGCTGGCCGTTAATGCCCGGATCGTCGCCGAGGCTGATATCCCGGCTGCGCACCGGCGTGCCGCCGAGGATCTCTTCCGGCAGCAGGCGCATCGGCAGGGTATCGGTGACCAGTGGCAGCAGGCCGGTTGGACGCAGGGTTAACACCAGGGTGGAGACCAGAATGCTCGACGGCTCAAAGAAGCCGCGCAGGCGGTCAACGATGCCTGCCGCCTCACCACAGGTAACCGACACCTCTTCCCCGTTGGTCATATCCACGAGGATTTCGCGCCGCTCGCCCGGGGCCAGCGCCAGCTGCTTAACCGACACCGGTGCCGGTAAAAAGCCCTGATCCCCGGCGATCACGTGCAGCGGGCGGCCATCGCTCATCTGCAGCTGATAGCGACGGGAGTTGGAGGCATTGAGCAGACGCAGGCGCACCCAGCCGCGGGATACCTCGACATAGGGGCTTTGCGCGCCGTTGACCAGCAGCGTATCGCCAACAAAACCGCCGCTGCCCGGCTCGCTGTACTCCGGCGTGCCGAAGTTATCCAGACGCTTATCCTGAATAATGAGCGGGAAGTCATCTACCCCGTAATGGTTCGGGATCGGCAGAGATTTACTGACTTCATCCTCTATCAGCCACATCCCGGCCAGGCCGTTGTAGACCTGCTGCGCGGTGCGGTTCGGGGTATTGGCGTGATACCAGAGGGTAGAGGCGCGCTGGCGGACCGGCAGAACCGGCGCCCAGTCGGCGCTTGCGGACATCATGCGTGGGGCGCCGCCCAGCAGCGGACCCGGCACCTGCATACCGCTGATGGTCATGGCGACGTTATCCGCCAGGCGGTTGCTGTAGATCAGTTTGACGTCATCGCCGCTCCAGACGCGCACCGTCGGGCCCAGGTAGCGCCCGTTGATGCCCCAGACCGAGGCCCGCGTACCCTGAGTGAATGACCAGTGGGCGCGCTGCAGCGTCAGGAACAAAGGCTGTCCGCGGCGGGATTCGAGTAACGGCGGGATGGGCAGCTGCGGCTGCTGCCCGGCGGCGTTTGCCCTCAGCGGAACCGCGCCTGCACAAAGGGCGATCCCTGATGCCTGAATAAACTGACGGCGACTGAGTGACATATTGGCTCCATGTATAAACGTGCTAACAACACGGGAATTCGTTTTCCCTTTAAGCCGGCTTAAACCTTGCCAGCGGCTTCGCGCTCGGCGACTTCTTTATCGAGCTCAGCGATTTTATTCAGCATTAATTCGCGGCAATGTGCCGCCAGCTCGCGCACCTGATCTTTGCCATATTTACTGACATCCACCGGCGGCAGCATCTCGACAATCACCAGACCGTTACGCAGACGGTTGAGGTTTATCTTATTCGATGTATTGGAAACACACACTGGAATAATCGGAACGCCTGCCGCAATTGCGGCATGAAACGCGCCAGTTTTGAACGGCAGCAGGCCGCGACCCCGGCTGCGGGTCCCTTCCGGGAACATCCAGATGGAGATTTTGCGCTTTTTGAAGTGGTTCACCACTTCGGCAATGGTGCCATGCGCTTTGGCGCGATTGTTACGGTCAATCAGCAGGTTGCCGGTCAGCCAGTAGAGCTGGCCAAAGAACGGGATCCACAGCAGGCTTTTTTTGCCCACGGTAACGGTTGGCGGCTGCACGATTTTCGCCGCGGTGACCATGTCGTAGTTATTCTGATGGTTACCGATATAGATAGCGTTGCCATAGCTCTCTGCCCCTTCCGGCAGACGGGTCTCGACTTTCAGGCCAAACAGCGGCCCCAGACGGGCAAACATGTGGCCAAAGGTGGCAACGTGCTTTGGATTACGCGGGCTGAACAGGCAGTAAACAGAGCCGAAGATACAGACCAGAATGCAGTAAATAACGGCAATAATGGCACGAACAATTAATAGCATAGCGACCTCAAAAACCCCTGACAGCTGACAATTATACTGCAACTGGAAGCGGGTAACTCTTTTGTTTTTATAACGGATATTTTTCGCAAGCCCCCTCCTGAACGGAGGGGGAGAGACGCTGTTACTCTGCGGTGTCGTCCGCGTTACCACGGGTCGGAGAGTCGATCTCCACGCGGTCAATACGCTGCAGGCCACGCATCAGCGATCCCCTGCGTCCACGTTCGCCCACCACTTTCTGCAGCTCTTCCGGACGCAGTTTGATTTTGCGTTTACCCACATGGATGGTCAACGTGCTCTGCGGTGGCAGAATAAAGAGGTGCGCCAGGCTGTCCTCCCCCGCTGCCGCATCCGCCGCGGAGATGTTGATGATCTTATTGCCTTTGCCTTTCGACAGCTGCGGCAGATCGCTGAGCGGGAACATCAGCATGCGGCCGGCAGCGGTGATCGCCAGCAGCATGTCGCTCTCGTTTTCAATCACCAGCGGCGGCATGACCCGGGCATTGTCCGGCAGGCTGATCAACGCCTTGCCCGCACGGTTACGCGAGATCAGATCGTTAAAGGTACAGATGAAGCCGTAACCCGCATCGGAGGCCAGCAGCAGCTTCTGCTCATCGCCTTCCATCAGCATATGTTCGACGGTCGCCCCCGGCGGCAGCGTCAGCTTGCCGGTGAGCGGCTCGCCCTGCCCGCGCGCAGACGGCAGGGTAATAGGATCGATGGCATAGCTGCGCCCGGTGGTATCGATAAAGGCCACCGGCTGGTTGCTCTTGCCCTTCACCGCGGCTTTGAAGCTGTCGCCGGCTTTGTAACTTAAGCCCGGCGCGTCGATGTCGTGACCTTTGGCGCTGCGCACCCAGCCGCTCTGTGACAGCACAATGGTCACCGGCTCGGACGGCTGCATGTCATGCTCGCTCATCGCTTTGGCTTCTTCGCGCTCGTGCAGCGGTGAACGGCGATCGTCGCCGAAGGCGTCGGCATCGGCCTGCAGCTCTTTCTTCAGCAGGGTGTTCATCTTGCGCTCGGAGGCGAGGATCGCCTGGAGCTGATCGCGCTCTTTTTCCAGCTCGTTCTGCTCACCGCGGATCTTCATCTCTTCCAGTTTGGCGAGATGGCGCAGTTTCAGCTCGAGGATCGCTTCGGCCTGGGTTTCGCTGATGCCAAAGCGCGACATCAGGGCCGGCTTCGGCTCGTCCTCGGTGCGAATGATCTCAATCACTTCGTCGATGTTGAGGAACGCCACCAGCAAACCTTCAAGGATATGCAGGCGCTTAAGCACTTTCTCCAGACGGTGATTCAGACGACGGCGCACCGTATCGCGGCGGAACGTCAGCCACTCGGTGAGGATCTCCAGCAGGTTTTTCACCGCCGGACGGCCGTCCAGCCCGATCATGTTCAGGTTGATACGGTAGCTTTTTTCCAGATCGGTGGTGGCGAACAGGTGGTTCATCACCGGCTCCATGTCCACGCGGTTAGAGCGCGGCACGATCACCAGACGGGTCGGGTTCTCGTGGTCGGATTCGTCGCGCAGGTCATCAACCATCGGCAGCTTTTTATTGCGCATCTGGGCAGCGATCTGCTCCAGCACTTTCGCGCCGGAAACTTGGTGCGGCAGCGCGGTGATGACCACGGCGCCGTCCTCTTTGGTCCATACCGCACGCATGCGCACGGAGCCGCGACCGTTCTGGTAGATTTTGCGGATTTCCGCGCGGGAGGTGATGATCTCCGCTTCGGTCGGGTAGTCCGGCCCTTGCACGATATCCAGCAGCTCGTCCAGCGAGGTCTTCGGCTGTTCAATCAGGGCGATCGCTGCTTTCGCCACTTCACGCAGGTTGTGCGGCGGGATATCCGTCGCCATCCCGACGGCAATGCCGGTGGTGCCGTTCAGCAGAATGTTCGGCAGACGCGCAGGCAGCATTTTCGGCTCCTGCATCGTACCGTCGAAGTTGGGTACCCACTCCGCGGTACCCTGGCCCAGCTCGCTGAGCAGCAGTTCGGCATATTTAGAGAGACGGGATTCGGTGTAACGCATCGCCGCGAACGACTTAGGATCGTCCGGCGCGCCCCAGTTCCCCTGGCCGTCGACCAGCGGGTAACGGTAGGAGAACGGCTGGGCCATCAGCACCATCGCTTCATAACAGGCGCTGTCGCCGTGCGGATGGTATTTACCCAGAACGTCACCCACGGTACGGGCGGATTTTTTAAACTTGGCGCTGGCGTTCAGGCCCAGCTCAGACATCGCATAAACGATGCGGCGCTGAACGGGTTTCAGGCCATCTCCAATAAACGGCAACGCCCTGTCCATGATGACGTACATGGAGTAGTTCAGGTAGGCGTTTTCCGTAAATTCATGTAGCGCGAGGCGCTCTGCCATATCGCTCATTTAATGGGATTCCTCAACTCAGAAACCTGCTGGTTTCAGGCAATATTGCCGCAGATACTACCTCATCTGGCGAGTCGAGTCACAAAGAAAAAGGGCCGGAATACCGGCCCCTTCACGGGTTATTTATTCAGCTTGATAACCTGTTTCACGTCGATTTCGAAATCGTTCCACTCTTTATCCACTTTGCCCTGCAGTTCAACCTTATCCTGCGGGGTAATGGTCTGGCCGTTCCAGTGCTTATTGTCGATCTCCACGTTTACCGTGCCGCTCTCATCGCGGAAGGTGTAGCGGTCATCAGACAGCCGCTCGGTGATGTTTCCGCGCAGTTTCACCCAGCTGTCGTCCTTCATATCCTTGACCTTCTGCGCCGTGGTGAGGTTGGCGTCATTATCGACAAAACCGCCCTGCTGAGTTTGCGTCTGGGTTGCCGTTGCGGATGGGCCGTTAAACCCGCCCTGCGCCGCAAAAACCGGCGCGGTGGTGATCATCATGATGGCAGCAATAGCAGCGAATTTTTTCATCTTAACTCTCCCTTTAATGTCGTTTCGCAGTCCATTAAACAGGGTAAACCTTAACGACTTCTTAAGCGGAAAATTTAAATTTTTTTACTGTACAGCCGGGCGTTACAGAGGGTTTACTGGCGGCATCAGGGAGGGAAATATGCGCATTTTACTGGTAGAAGACGACAAACTGATTGGCGATGGCATCAAGGCCGGGCTGACGAAAATGGGCTTCAGCCTGGACTGGTTCACCGACGGTGACACTGGCCGCGCGGCGCTCTACAGGGCCCCCTATGACGCGGTGGTGCTCGACCTGACGCTGCCGGGTCTTGACGGGCTGCAGATCCTGCGCGAGTGGCGGGAAAAGGGGCGCAGCGAGCCGGTGCTGATTTTAACCGCGCGGGATGCACTCGACCAGCGCGTCGAGGGGCTGCGTCTCGGGGCCGATGATTATCTCTGTAAACCCTTTGCCCTGATCGAGGTGGCCGCCCGCCTCGAAGCGCTGGTGCGCCGCAGCCACGGGCAGGCGCACAGCGAACTGCGCCACGGCAGCGTGACGCTCGATCCCTCCCGTCTGGTGGCCGCGCTCAATGGCGACACCCTGGTGCTGAAACCGAAAGAGTTCGCCCTGCTGGAGCTGTTAATGCGCAACGCTGGCCGCGTGCTGCCGCGCAAACTGATTGAAGAGAAGCTCTATACCTGGGATGACGACGTCTCCAGTAACGCCGTGGAAGTCCACGTTCACCATCTGCGCCGCAAGCTCGGCAGCGACTTTATCCGCACCGTGCACGGCATCGGTTATACCCTGGGTGATGCATGAAACTGACCCAACGCCTGAGCCTGAAGCTGCGCCTGACGCTGCTGTTCCTGGTGCTGTCGCTGGCGGCGTGGTTCGCCGCGAGTATCGTCGCCTGGCATCAGACCACCGATAAGCTCGATAAGCTGTTCGATACCCAGCAGATGCTGTTTGCTAAACGGCTGCTGACGATGGATCTCGACGAGATCCGCGCCCCGGCACGCATGCGCGAGGTGCCAAAAAAAGCGAAACACGGCCATCTGGATGACGACGCCCTGGCCTTCGCCATCTACACCCCCGACGGCAAAATGGTGCTGAACGACGGCGAGAACGGGCGCGACATTCCGTATCACTATCGCCGGGAGGGTTTCGACAACGGGCGGCTGGACGACGATAACGACGAATGGCGGTTCCTGTGGCTCACCTCACCGGACGGCAAGTACCGGGTGGTGGTCGGCCAGGAGCGGGAGTACCGTCAGGAGATGGCGCTGGACGTGGTGCGCTCGCAGCTCACGCCGTGGCTGGTGGCGCTGCCGGTGATGCTGCTGTTGCTTATCGTGCTGCTGAGCCGTGAACTCTGGCCGCTGAAAAAACTGGCGCACACCTTGCGCGCCCGCTCGCCGGATGCCACCGACCGGCTGGCGACGCACGGCGTGCCCGTTGAGGTTCGCCCGCTGCTCGACGCGCTGAATCATCTCTTCGCCCGCACCCAGGCCATGATGGCCCGCGAGCGCCGCTTTACCTCGGATGCCGCCCACGAACTGCGCAGCCCGCTTACCGCCCTGAAGGTGCAGACCGAGGTGGCGCAGCTGTCGCTGGACGATCCTGAGGCGCAGGCGAAAGCCCTGATCCAGCTGCATGCCGGTATCGACCGGGCAACGCGGCTGGTTGAGCAGCTCCTGACGCTGTCGCGCCTGGATTCGCTGGAGAGCCTCGAGGATGTGGGATCCCTGAACATGGCCGATCTGCTTCAGTCGGCGGTGATGGATAGCTATCATCCGGCGCAGCAGGCCGGGATCGAAATGCGCCTGAATATTAACGCTCCGCAGGTCACGCGTCCCGGCCAGCAGCTGCTGCTGAGCCTGCTGGTGCGCAACCTGCTGGATAACGCCGTGCGCTACAGCCCGCGCGGCAGCGTGGTGGATGTGACTCTTGATAGCCGCAGTTTTACCGTGCGTGACAACGGTCCGGGCATTGCCCCCGACGCGCTGGCGCGGATCGGCGAGCGTTTCTATCGCCCGCCCGGACAGGAGCAAACCGGCAGCGGGCTGGGGTTGTCCATCGTGAAGCGGATTGCCGCCCTGCACCGGATGACGGTCACGCTCAGCAATGCACCGGACGGCGGGTTTGCCGTTACCGTCGGCTGGTAGGGATTATTGCGTTTTTAGCAAAAGACTTTGCACATTTTGCTCATTTTACCGCACCGCTGTCGCGCGTAGAATGGCCCTCAGACTCGCTACTCTGAGGACAACTTAATGAGCAATATTCTGATTATCAACGGCGCGAAAAAATTCGCCCACTCCAATGGCCAACTGAATGACACCCTGACCGAGGTCGCGGACGGTTTCCTGCGCGACGCCGGACATGATGTTAAGGTCGTGCGCACCGACGGCGAATACGATATCCAGGCCGAAGTGCAGAACTTCCTCTGGGCTGACGTGGTTATCTGGCAGATGCCAGGCTGGTGGATGGGCGCGCCGTGGACCGTGAAAAAGTACATGGACGATGTCTTTACCGAAGGTCACGGCTCGCTGTACGCCAGCGACGGTCGCACCCGTTCAGACGCCTCGAAGAAGTACGGTTCCGGCGGTCTGATCCAGGGCAAAAAATACATGCTCTCCCTGACCTGGAACGCCCCGATGGAAGCCTTCACCGAAGAAGATCAGTTCTTCCACGGCGTGGGCGTTGACGGTGTTTATCTGCCGTTCCACAAAGCCAACCAGTTCCTGGGAATGGAGGCGCTGCCGACCTTTATCACTAACGACGTGATCAAAATGCCGGACGTGCCACGCTATATCGCAGAATATCGCAAGCATCTGGCTGAGATTTTTGCTTAACTGGTAGCATGTTATCAGGAGAAATGACCATGCTTACCGTTATTGCTGAAATCCGTACCCGTCCTGGACAACATCACCGCCAGGCGGTGCTGGATGAGTTCGCGAAGATTATCCCAACCGTTTTAGAAGAAGCCGGCTGCCACGGCTATGCGCCGATGGTGGACACCGCCGCAGGCGTCAGCTTCCAGACCACCGCCCCGGACTCCATCGTGATGGTTGAGCTGTGGGAAACCGTGGCGCACCTCGAAGCGCATCTGCAGACTCCGCACATGAAGGCGTGGAGCGAAGCGGTGAAAGGTGACGTTCTGGAAACGCATATCCGTATTCTGGAGAGCGGGGTTTAACCCTCACCCCAACCCTCTCCCAAAGGGAGAGGGAGAAAATCGTAGGCCCGGTAAGCGTAGCGCCACCGGGCTTTTTTTATCACCTTAAAGCGCACCTGCTATGCTTATTCCTGATTTCATTGTTATCTGGAGGAAGGAATGGGAATTTTTAACTTCGTTAAAGAAGCAGGTGAAAAGCTGTGGGACAACCTGACCGATCACAAAGGTCAGAGCGATAAAGTCTCGGAGCATCTTAAAAAGCTCAATATCCCGGGCGCCGAGAAGGTGCAGGTCAACGTCAACGACGGCAAGGCCGTGGTGACGGGCGACGGGTTGACCCAGGAGCAGAAAGAGAAAATCCAGGTCGCGGTGGGGAACATCGCCGGGGTCAGCGAGGTGGAAAACAGCATCACCGCCACCGACACCCAGCAGGAAGCCACCTACTACACGGTTAAATCGGGCGACACCCTGAGCGCCATCTCCAAAACCGTGTATGGCGATGCGTCGAAGTACAACAAAATCTTTGAAGCCAACCGCCCTATGCTCTCCAGCCCCGATAAAATTTATCCGGGCCAGACGCTGCGTATCCCTGAAGCCTGAGGATAAGCTATCCCCTCTCCTCTGTCAGGAGAGGGGAAAATGACTACCAGTACAGTTTCCAGCTCTGGGTAAAGCGCACCAGCGCTTCGACGTAGAAGTAATCTCCCCAGCTGGCACACTCATCCACGCCTTTATTGCTGGCGAGGTGGTACACCGAGTGCTTCAGCACGCCGTTGCCCTTCTCCTCTTTGCCCATCAGATAGTGCTTCGTCAGCGACGACATAATGCCTTTCGCCCACGCCAGATAGCGCGCCCGGTCGGGGTCGGTCACCGGCAGGTGCTTCACCAGCTCCAGCAGACCGCAGACCGCAATCGCCGCCGAGGAGGCGTCGCGCAGGGCGTCGGTGCCCACCAGGGCCAGATCCCAGTGACAGACGTAATCTTCCGGCAGACGGTTAAGGAAGTAGTTCGCCAGCCGCTTCGACAGGGCGATCATCGTCTCGTCGCCGGTGTAGATATAGCTCAGCAGGAAGCCGTAAATCCCCCACGCCTGGCCGCGCGACCAGCAGGAGTCATCCGCATAGCCCTGCTGGGTATTGCCGTAGCGCGGCGCGCCGGTGACCACATCCATATAGTAGGTGTGGAAGGTGGAGGCATCTTCACGAATCAGCCAGGTCGCGGCCTGCATCACGTGGGCTTTAGCGGCCTCGGCAAAGCGCGGATCGCCGGTCTGCTCGGTTGCCCAGTAGAGCAGCGGCAGGTTCATGTTGCAGTCGATGATCATCCGTCCGGCCTGCTCCGGATCGGAGAGATCGCCCCACGCCTGGATGATCTTCGCCTTCTCGTGGAAGCGCTCCAGCAGGGCTTCCGCCGCCAGCAGCGAGAAGCCTCGCGCCTCGCGGTTGCCGGTCAGTCGCCAGTCCGCCACGCAGGAGAGCGTATACAGGAAGCCGAGATCGTGGGTGTTGGTGTCGCTGCGCCCGGCAATGCGCAGGCCAAACGAGCGGGTGTGCTTGCGGGCCATCGCGCGGAACTTCTCGTCGCCGCTCATCTCCCACGCCAGCCACAGCTGCCCGGTCCAGAAGCTGGTGGTCCACTCGACGTTATCGGTCAGGGGATAGAACCCCTCCCGGCAGGTTTCTGCCGGGAACTTGTCGCCGAATTCCGTTAAATGACGGCTAATCAGGTCGAGGATGTGGCGGCGCGCCGAGCTTAATTCATCGCTAAAGGCATGTTCATCCACGGGCACAGGAATATCGCCCAGGCGCTCCTCAGTGATACGACTTAACATAATTCGGTTCCTTCTTTGACGGCGTAAATTAGTGGTGTTCTGCAACGTTCAGCGTTTTTGCCCCGCGCCATTTGCTCTGGCAGGCGGATAACGTGAAGGCGGAAATAAGGGTAAAGGTCAGCGCCGTAGCGCCCATGATGATATAGGTCTGCTCAAAGCCGATGCGGTCATACATATATCCCGCAGGGGAAGAGACCACCACGTTGCCGACGTAGAGCATCGCCTGATAGCCCAGCAGGTACATGGTGGCGTTGACGCGTTTATCGAAATGCTCGGCGATATATTTAAAGACCGACACCAGCAGGAGACAGATTTCCAGGCCGTAGAGCGGCTTGAGAACGGAAATAAGCAGGTGCGAATCGCACATCCCGGAAATAATCAGCCGCGCCCCGACAATCAGGCCAACGATTAATAACCCGCGTTTGGCGCCAATAAAGTTCACGAACAGCGGGATCACCATATACATGACGAACTCCATCCCCGACTGGACGGTGCCCAGATAGCCAAACACCGCGTTGCCCTGGTGAACATCATCGAAGAAGGTGACGAAATAGCGGGAGAACTGCTGCTCGGCGATAAACATCATCCACGCCACGCCCGCCACGTAGAGGCAGAAGGCCCAGAACTTGCGGCTGCGCAGTAAGGCATAGACATCCGCCGGGGCGATTTTCTCTTTGGTCAGCACCTCACCGGCGTGCGCCGAGTTAGTGTTCACCTTCAGGCTCAGGAGGACAATCAGCATGATCACCGACGCCACGCTGCCCATAATGAAGTTGTACGCCGGAGAG
The DNA here is from genome assembly GCF_005843915.1 of Enterobacter sp. MF024. Classification (NCBI taxonomy): domain Bacteria; kingdom Pseudomonadati; phylum Pseudomonadota; class Gammaproteobacteria; order Enterobacterales; family Enterobacteriaceae; genus Enterobacter; species Enterobacter sp. MF024. Next base: position 54,914 of record NZ_VCBB01000008.1, read on the forward strand.
AGGTTAAACAGCAGGCCGGAGAACGAAGATGCCACCGCCCAGCCGAGCGATCCCCACATGCGGATCTGACCAAACTCCATACCGTTGAGACGGCTGAAACGGTCGGAATAGGATTCACATGCCGCCACGCCCGCATACCAGGCGAAACTTAAATAGAGCGCGCCGATAATAATCCCAAGCATGGTGTTGGACATTAACAGCGGCTGATAAACGTAAATAAAGAACGGCGCCATCAGGGCGGACATCGCCACCACGAAATAGAGCAGGTATTTGCTCATGCCGATCTTATCCAGAATATAACCGTAGATCGGTTTGAGAATAACGGAGAAGACGCCGTTCACCGCAAATACGGTGCCGATGACCGAACCGCTCAGATTCGCTTTTTGCCCGAGCCAGATTGCCAGAAGGCCAATACTGGCCGACCAGGTAAAGAAATAGAGAAAAATAAAACTGCTGATTTTGTAATATTCAGTTTTGTTACTCATACCATCCTCGCCGATATTCAGGGTAAGGCGCTTATAAAATGAACGACAGCTTACGTTCGCTTCCGGACGCGCAAATCACGGCCCGGTTATCTTTTATTTCCAGTTGCGGAGTGTTTGCTTCCTGAATCTCTTCCCCGGTGGCGAGCACCGCGCTGCACAGCCAGCTCTCTCCAGGTAAAAGCGTGGTGGTGAGCACCGGAATGGCGGCACACTCCGCAAACATGATGCTGCTGTTCGGCGGCGTCACCACGCTGTCGGGCTGACGGGTGATGGCCGGCGAGAGATCGACAATCGCGCTGCTACCGTTCTTCGCATTCAGGAAACTGCCGCGTCCGATAAGCCGGGGGTCGGTTTTCATGACCGCAAACCCGCCCTCCACCGTCTGTAGGGTGCGCGCGCTGTTGATGCGGTGCAGGCGCAGATGCCACTCGCCGAACGGCACCAGCCAGCTCTCGATGTGGACGTCATGCCACGGCGACCAGCGCGAAAAGATGAAGTTCTCGTCGACGCGAACCTCCTCGCATTCGCGGCGACCGCGGAAGTAGTTATCGCCATCCGCCAGCAGCAGCATGGAGTCGCAGGCGGCATGCTTCAGCCCGAAGCGTCCGCGCTCGATGGTGAAACCAAAGCGGCTGGAGTAGGCAAATTTGGTGTATTTCGCCTCGGTGTTGACGTAGTTGTTCAGCTCCAGCTGCCCGGCGGTGAGCATCGTGACGTGATCCGCCTGCATCAGGATCTGCCCGGCATGGGGGATGACCCGTTTTTCGGCCAGCACAGGCAAGGGCTGCTCTTGCGCCTGCCAGAAAGGATGGCTCTCCGGCAGGGCCAGGATCAGGTAGGTTTTCAGCGCCCAGTAGGGCGAGCCCGGCGCGTTATAGTCCTCGCACATCGCCAGATTCGGGTAGGCAAAGCCGAGCGTCAGGATGCCGTCGCGATCGGTAATCGGCTGCTGCTGCCACCAGCGCAGATGACGCAGAACGATCCCTTTCACGATGCCCGGCGTGAAGACCTCCAGCCCGGAGAAGGCCACCGCGCTCCAGAAGGCGACCATCGCGAAGCGGTAGGTCAGGCTGCGGCCAAAGGGCACCGATGCGCCGTCGGCGGCCGACATATAGATAAAATCTTCCGCAAACAGCGCTGAGCGCTGGCGCAGCACCTCTGCCCGGGCGTCATCCCCGCTCAGGGTGGCGTAGATCAGGCCGTAAAAGTGAAACGCCATGGAGATGTAGTAGTCTTTTGGCCGACCCGGGCCGTCGGAGTACCAGCCATCCCCCAGATAGTAAGCGTCCATCATGGCGAAACGGCGATCGATGGCCTGCTGGTCGTACGGCAGCCCCGCGCGCTTAAAGCCAAGCTGAACCATAATGGCGAAGTAGTTCCAGTTGCTGTCCGGCATGGTCGCGTCGGTGATCTGATTCAGCCAGGCGTGCAGGTTCATCACCTCGCGCTCGCTGAAGCGATCCGTGAGCTTCCCCTGCAGCAGCGCCAGCCCCAGGCCATAGGCCGCCATCTCCACCAGCCGCTGATCGTAAGGCGCGGTTTCGCCCCAGTAGCCTGCGCTTTGTGGGTCGGTGCCCTCTTTAATCGCGGTGATGTACTTGTCGCTGAACGGCGTGCTGTCCCCTGCGGCCATCAGCGGAAACAGCCCCCACAGTACCCGGGACAGCCCCTCCATCTCGGCAACATCCGTAGCGTAGTGGGCACAGGTATCGCCCAGCGAAAAACGGGAGCTGCCCGCCGGGAACTGCTTGTCCACAGCAGTCAGCAGCCTGTTCAGCGACGCCACCAGATCCTGGCGGGATGACAACGGATTTGATTTTTCTTTGTTTACCGCGCACATAGGCTCGTCCTCGTAATCAACTGCGGCAAAGCATAGTTAATCAGCAAGGTGCAGAAATGTTAGCCGGGTCACAGGAGTGAGAGATGAATAAACCCGCAGTTGAGGAAATTTAAAAAGGTGGTTTATAAAGGGGCAGGAAAAGGAAAAAGTTGAGTTTTATTGCACTATGCGCGAGACACCGACGGCGGAACACCTTGAGCTGATTGCCCTGAACGATACCATCGTGTCGTTCAGTCGCCTGTTCGCCAACACCGTGCGCTATCACCACTGGCACCAGTGTCTGGAAATTCTCTATGTCGAAGAGGGCTTTGGCGTGGCGATTGTCGATAATCGCCACTACACCATGCGCCCCGGCAGGCTGTTTTTCTTCCCGCCGTTCACCCTGCATAAGGTGATGGTCGATCCCCAGGCTGAGGCGAGCTATCGCCGGACCATTATTCATCTCGACCAGCATGCGGTGATGAAAGCCCTGCGCGATTTTCCCCAGACCCAGCAGCGGCTAAAGAAGCTGTCCCGGCGCGGGGGAGAGGCTTGGGTGGCGGACGTGGCGCACTGCCACAGCCATATCGATCATCTGTTCAGCTGCTACCCGCCGCCGCTGAACAGCGAGCGCGTCGCCAGCCTGCTGATCGGCCTGTTCGCCATGCTGCCGCACGATGACGAAGGCCAGCCCGGGAACAGCCAGGGTATCGCCAGCCAGGTGATGTTCTGGCTGGATGAGCACTATCGGCAGAAATTCAGCCTTGATGCCCTGGCAGAGGAGCTGGGGAAATCCCGCAGCTACGTATCACGGAAATTTCATGCCGAAACGGGCGAGAAAATTCACGATTATCTGAATACGTTAAGGTTACGCAAAGCCTGCGAGTGCCTGCTGCACTCGGATGCCAGCGTGCGGGAGATTGCCGCGCGGGTGGGGTTTTCGGACGTGACCTATTTTATCAGCGCGTTTAAAAAGGGCATCGGCGAGACGCCCTTACAGTACAGGAAGAATCACACCGGCTGAGAATGTTTATTGCACCGGGATCTGCTGGCGGTGCTTCGCGGGCAGGGTCAGAATAAATCGCGTGGATTTTATATCTGACTCAACGGATACCCGGCCGTAATGGGCGGTAATAATGGACTTAACGATAGCCAGACCGATTCCGCTGCTGCTTTCATCCTTGCGCTGCCGGGAGGGATCGACCCGATAAAAACGATCGAACAGCCGGGGTAAATGTACTGGCGCAATGGGGGTGCCGGGGTTCTCCACAATAATATGGACTTCCCCCTCCCCGGCGCGCAGATGGACGGTAATGGTGCCTCCGCGCGGCGTGTAGCGGATGGCATTGGAGAGTAAATTGCTCAAAGCCCTGCGCAGCATCAGCGGGTCACCCTCCACCAGACTGGTGTGCCCTTCCAGCCTGAGCGCCACCCCGCGCTCCTCGGCCAGGGCCTCAAAGAAGTCGAATACCGTGGTGACCTCCGCCGCCAGATCCAGCGTCTCTTTCTCGGGGATCAGCTGGTTGTTGTCTGCCTGAGCAAGGAACAGCATATCGCTGACCATTTTCGACATCCGCGAGAACTCCTCCAGACTGGAGTACATCACCTCCTCCAGCTCTCTGGCACTCCGCGGCTGGCTGAGGGCGATTTCGGTTTGCGTCACCAGGTTAGTGATCGGGGTGCGCATCTCGTGGGCAAGATCGGCAGAAAAATTGGCCTGCCGGTTAAAGACATCCTCAATGCGCTCAATCATATGGTTAAAGGAGATCACCAGCCGTTCCAGCTCAATAGGGACATCTTCGTTATTTAATCGGACACCCAGATCTGCGGAGCTAATATTCTTGATCTGCTGACTTAAGCTGCGGATAGGTTTATGCCCCTGATAGACGGCAAACAGCACAATAAAGATCACGATAATGCTGATTATCGAGGCCATTATCATCAGCTTATTTTTGAGGTCGTTAATATAATGAAGATGAAAATTGATCGATAATGCCATCAGTAAATTATAGGCCTGGGTGCCATCGGCTTTTTTACCGATGGGCAGCATCATTAAACGCCAGGTGCTGTTGTCCAACGGCTCGTTATTATGCATTCCCTGATGAGGAGAAGGATCGTGCCATGAGAGGACATTCCCGGCGCGTAACTCACTGGCAAGGGCGGGATCGCGGAGAATAGCGCTCAGATCGGGTCCGATCGCAGACTGGAAAACGGGTCGGTCATCGGTATCCAGCAGCATGACCGAGACGCTGGCGTAGCCTGCGACCACATTTTGCAGGATTTCCAGCCGCTGTTTTTCCGGCTCTTCCTGATGGCTCAGTACCGTCTCCAGCGTGGCGCCAATCTGCTTCATATCGTGAATATCACGCTCTTCAAAATGGGCCTTTACGGAGTGGATCATTATCCAGGTAAAGACAAAAAAAGAGGCGATAGTGGCAAGGCTAATAAAAAATGTCAGGCGCGTGGCCAGAGAAAATGGCCGGGAGGAGCGCTTAAAGATCATCCGGAACCTCAAGCATATAGCCTACGCCGCGCACCGTCTGAATTAACCGCGGCTCAAAGTCGTTATCAATTTTTGCCCGCAGCCTTTTCACCGCCACATCAATGGCGTTGGTGTCACTGTCAAAATTCATGTCCCACACCTGCGAGGCAATCAGCGAACGGGGCAGGACTTCGCCCTGGTGACGAATAAAGAACTCCAGCAGGGTAAACTCTTTGCTGGTCAGCGTAATGCGGGTGCCGCTGCGGGTGACTTTTCGGCTGACCAGGTCAAGGGTTAAATCGGCTACCTGAAACTGGCTTTCGACAATGACGGCAGCGCCACGGCGTAACAGCGTTTTTACCCGCGCCAGCAGTTCAGCAAAGGCGAAGGGTTTCACCAGATAGTCATCCGCGCCCAGCTCAAGCCCCTTAACCCGGTGCTCAATGGTGCCCAGCGCAGTCAGCAGCAGGATGGGCATGCCTTTGTTGGCTGCACGCAACATTCTGACAATGTCCCAGCCGTTCACATCCGGCAGCATGATATCGAGGATCAGCAGGTCATAGTCGGCGGTCATCGCCAGGTGGTAACCATTAAGCCCGTTATCCGTCAGATCGACGACGAACCCGGCCTCGGTCAATCCTTTGGTTAAATACTCACCCGTTTTTTTCTCATCTTCGACGATCAGCAGCTTCATGACGCCCTTCTCCCTGCACCTTATTTGCGAGTTTTTGATTGTAGGGCAGACGGATCGGATAGCAATGGCTTAATCGCAAAATGACAGCTTTGTCATTTTCCTGTCACCCGTCAAACAGAGTCCCTTTTGTAGAGTAAGCCCCACTGAGACATACCCATTATTAAGCGTCCTGTCCGGGCCATAAAAACTATGCACAATTTAAAATTACTGACGCTCAGCGGGATATTTGTTCTGACGGGCTGTATTTCCCTGGCACCGAATTATTCACGCCCTGATTCCCCGGTTCCACAGCAATTTTCCCTTAGCCAGAATCAGCTGGTGTCGACGCCTGCGAATTATCAGGATACGGGCTGGCGGAGGTTCTTTGGCGATCCGCAGGTGAAAAAGTTGATCGGTGAAGCCCTGCTGAATAACCGCGACCTGCGAATGGCGGCGCTGAAGGTGCAGGAAGCCAGAGCGCAATATGGCGTGACGGATGCCGACCGCTATCCGCAGCTCAACGCGACCGCGAGTAAAACCTGGAGCGGTAAACTTGCGGACGATAGCGGCACCCGGCAGCAATATCAGGCCGGGCTGGATCTCAATTACGATCTCGATTTCTTTGGCCGTTTAAAAAATCTGAGTGAAGCCGAACGGCAGAACTATTTTGCCAGCGAAGAAGCACGCCGTGCGGTCCATATTCTCCTCATCGCAAATGTGTCACAAGGTTATTTCAGGCAGCGACTGGCGTATGCGCAATTACAGGTTGCTCAGGAGACGTTAGCCAATTACAGGCAGTCATATGCTTTTATAGAGAAACAGCTGGCGACCGGCAGCAGCAACGTGCTGGCGCTGGAGCAAGCGCGCGGGGTTATTGAAAGTACCCGCAGCGATATTGCGAAACGCAAAGGAGAACTGGCGCAGGCGAATAATGCATTACAGCTGCTGCTGGGCACCTATAACACCCTGCCGGATGATACCGCGGTGAGCGAGGTGGATATCAATAGCGTGACGTTACCGCCATCGCTCTCTTCGCAGATCCTGTTGCAACGTCCCGATATTATGCAGGCCGAACATGGTCTGCTGGCTGCTAATGCGAATATTGGCGCTGCCCGCGCGGCCTTTTTCCCCTCCATCACCCTGACCGGCTCGTTATCCGACAGCAGTACCGATCTCTCAAGCCTGTTTTCAAACGGGATGTGGAATTTTATACCCAAAATCGAGCTGCCTATTTTTAACGCCGGGCGTAATCAATCCAGCCTGGATTTAGCGGAAATTCGCCAGCAACAGTCGGTAGTGAATTACGAGCAAAAAGTAGAGTCCGCCTTTAAAGAGGTTGCCGACACCCTGGCGCTGCGCCAGAGCCTGGCGGATCAACTCGCAGCCCAGAAGCGTTATCTGGCCTCGCTGCAGATTACCCTGCAGCGCGCTCAGACCCTCTATCAGCATGGCGCGGTCAGCTATATCGAAGTGCTGGATGCCGAACGCTCCCTGTTTGCCACCCGACAGACCTTACTCGACCTTAATTACGCCCGTCAGGTCAACGAAATTACCTTATTCACCGCCCTCGGTGGCGGCTGGATTGAATAACGACATCATCTAACGACAGGAATAGTAATCATGAATATCGTCTCTAAAGCCGTTCTGTTCAGCCTTTTTTCTGCTGTCGCCTTTAGCGCGACAGCCAGTGAGATGAGCACAATGCATGCGGCGGCTCCGGCTGCACAGCAAGAGCAGATCGTGCAGGCCACGGGTGAAGTCAAACTCATCGATCCGGACGCGAAAAAAATCACCATTGCCCATGGCCCCGTCGCCGCGCTGAGCTGGCCAGCGATGACGATGCGTTTTACCTTCACCCAGGCATCGCAAATCCAGGGCATAACAGCGGGTGACCAGGTCGAATTTACGTTTATCCAGCAGGGCAATATCTCACTGTTGCAGGATATTCGCCGCCAGGATTAATCGTGGCGTACATCATCAATGGAACGTGCATGGGCAATAATATGACGTTTTTTACCCCTAAAAACACCGCGCTTCTGGTCAGCGGCGTAATACTCGGCGGGATACTTTCAGCGGGTGTGTCCTCTTATTTTTCAGCAGCACATTCAACGGCTGATGTTCCTCATGATGCAGAACACGCCTCGCGGAAAGTGCTGTTCTGGTATGACCCGATGTATCCAAATACCCGTTTCGACAAGCCCGGCAAATCGCCGTTTATGGATATGGATCTGGTACCAAAATACGCCGATGGCGATGCGGACGCCGCCGCTGCGCCGGGTATCCGCATCGATCCCACTCAGACCCAGAATCTCGGCGTCAAGACAGAGCCCGTTCGCCGCGGGTCGCTGGAATATCGCCAGACTTACCCGGCAAACGTCAGCTACAACGATTACCAGATTGCGATTATCCAGGCGCGGTCGGCCGGTTTTATCGAGAAAGTGTACCCCCTCACCGTCGGGGATAAAGTGCAAAAAGGCGCGCCGCTGGTGGAGCTGACCATCCCGGAGTGGGTTGAAGCGCAAAGTGAATATTTACTGCTGCGTGACACCGGCGGAACCGGTACCCAGACCGAAGGCATTCTTGAGCGCCTGCGGCTGGCGGGTATGCCTGATGAGGATATTCGTCGCCTGAAAACAAGCCGTAAAATCCAGACCCGGTTTACCCTGAAAGCGCCGATTGATGGCGTCATTACTGCCTTTGACCTGCGCGCCGGGATGAACATCGCCAAAGACAATATTGTCGCCAAAATCCAGGGAATGGATCCCGTGTGGATCAGCGCTGCGGTACCGGAATCCATCGCATGGATGATCACCGATGCGTCACAGCTGGCGATTTCGGTTCTGGCCTGGCCGGATAAATCCTTCGCCATCAGGAAATGGTCGCTGCTGCCAAGCGTTGATGCCACCACCCGGACGTTGCAACTGCGGCTGCTGGTGGATAACCCCGATGAGTCGTTGAAACCGGGCATGAATGCCTGGCTGAAGCTGAACAGCAAAAGTCAGCCCATGCTGTTGATCCCGTCTAAGGCGCTAATCGACAACGGTGACGAGCAGCGGGTGATCACCGTTAATGCCGACGGGCGCTTTGTACCGAAGCGGGTCCAGGTGTTCCATGAGTCGCAGGGGGTGACGGCGATCCGCAGCGGGATTGCTGAAGGGGAAAAAGTCGTGTCCAGCGGCCTGTTCCTGATCGACTCCGAGGCCAATATCGCCGGTGCCCTCGACAGGATGCGCGCGGCCGACACGTCAGCACAAGGACATGAACAATGATTGAATGGATTATTCGCCGTTCGGTAGCCAACCGTTTCCTGGTCGTGATGGGGGCGTTATTTCTCAGTATCTGGGGTGCCTGGACCATTATTCACACCCCGGTTGATGCCCTGCCGGACCTGTCCGATGTTCAGGTGATTGTCAAAACACAGTATCCCGGACAGGCGCCACAGCTGGTGGAAAACCAGGTCACCTACCCGCTGAGCACCACCATGCTCTCGGTGCCGGGGGCGAAAACGGTGCGCGGCTTTTCACAGTTTGGTGATTCCTACGTGTACGTCATTTTTGAGGACGGCACCGATCAGTACTGGGCGCGTTCCCGTGTACTGGAGTACCTCAATCAGGTGCAGGGTAAACTGCCCGCAGGGGTCAGTGCCGAAATAGGCCCGGACGCCACCGGCGTGGGCTGGATCTTTGAGTATGCGCTGGTCGATCGCAGCGGCAAACACGATCTCGCCGAGCTGCGTTCATTACAGGACTGGTTCCTGAAGTATGAGCTGAAAACGATCCCTGACGTGGCGGAAGTGGCGTCGGTGGGCGGCGTGGTCAAAGAGTATCAGATCCTGGTCGATCCGCAGAAACTGACCCAGTTCGGCATCAGCCTGGCAGAGGTTAAATCGGCACTGAATGCCTCGAATCAGGAAGCAGGCGGCTCCTCGGTTGAGCTTTCCGAAGCGGAATATATGGTGCGGGCCAGCGGCTATCTGCAAAGCATTGATGACTTCAACAGCATCGTCTTAAAAGCCGGTGCCGAGGGTGTGCCGGTCTATCTGCGTGACGTCGCGCGGGTCCAGATTGGCCCCGAGATGCGCCGCGGCATTGCCGACCTCAACGGCGAAGGCGAAGTCGCCGGCGGCGTGGTGATCCTGCGTTCCGGTAAAAACGCCCGGGCGGTCATTTCAGCGGTAAAAGCGAAACTGGACAGCCTCAGAAAGAGCCTGCCAGACGGGGTGGAGATCGTGACCACCTACGATCGCAGCCAGCTGATTGACCGGGCGATTGACAACCTGAGCCATAAGTTACTGGAAGAGTTCGTGGTGGTTGCGCTGGTCTGCGCCCTGTTTCTCTGGCATTTACGTTCGGCGCTGGTGGCGATTATTTCACTGCCGCTGGGCCTGTGCTTTGCCTTTATCATCATGCATTTTCAGGGGCTTAACGCCAATATCATGTCGCTGGGCGGGATTGCTATCGCCGTCGGCGCAATGGTCGATGCCGCCATCGTGATGATTGAAAATGCCCATAAGCGCCTTGAGGAGTGGGACCACCAGCATCCAGGGCAGAAAATGTCCAACGCCACGCGCTGGCAGGTGATCACCAACGCCTCGGTAGAGGTGGGTCCGGCGCTGTTTATCAGCCTGCTGATCATCACCCTGTCATTTATTCCCATCTTTACCCTCGAAGGCCAGGAAGGTCGTCTGTTCGGCCCCCTGGCCTTTACCAAAACCTGGTCGATGGCCGGGGCCGCGCTGCTGGCTATTATGGTGATCCCGGTCCTGATGGGCTTCTGGATCCGGGGTAAAATCCCGGCAGAAAACCGTAATCCCTTGAACCGCGTGCTGATCCGCCTGTACCACCCGCTGCTGCTGAAGGTGCTGCACTGGCCGAAAGCGACCCTGCTGGTGGCGATGCTGTCGATCCTGACGATTATCTGGCCGCTCAGTAAAGTGGGGGGTGAGTTTCTGCCGCAAATCAATGAGGGCGATCTGCTGTATATGCCCTCCACCCTGCCGGGCATATCGGCCGCGCAGGCGGCTCAAATGCTGCAAATTACCGACAAACTGATCATGACCGTGCCGGAAGTGGCCCGCGTCTTCGGCAAGACCGGGAAAGCCGAAACGGCGACCGACTCCGCGCCGCTGGAGATGGTGGAAACCACCATCCAGCTGAAACCTGAAGATCAGTGGCGACCGGGGATGACGATGGACAAAATCATCGCTGAACTGGATAAGACCGTACGTCTGCCAGGACTGGCGAACCTCTGGGTACCGCCCATCCGTAACCGCATTGATATGCTCTCGACCGGGATAAAAAGCCCGATTGGCATCAAAGTGTCAGGCACGGTGCTGGCGGATATCGACGCCCTGTCGGAACAGATCGAAGTGGTCGCCAGAACGGTACCCGGCGTGACGTCTGCCCTGGCCGAACGGCTGGTCGGCGGGCGTTACCTGAACGTCGATATTCAGCGTGAGAAAGCCGCTCGTTACGGCATGACCCCCGCTGACGTGCAGCTGTTTATCACCTCTGCGGTTGGCGGGGCGATGGTCGGCGAAACGGTGGAAGGCATCGAGCGCTATCCGATTAACATCCGCTATCCGCAACGTTATCGCGACAGCCTGGAGCAACTGCGCCAGCTGCCGATCCTGACCCCGATGAAACAGCAAATTACGCTGGCGGATGTCGCCGAGGTGAAGGTGACATCCGGGCCGTCGATGCTGAAAAGTGAAAATGCCCGGCCCACAGGCTGGATCTATATCGATTCCCGCGATCGCGACATGCTGTCGGTCGTGAACGATCTCAAAAAAGCGATCGCCGAAAACGTGCAGCTCACGCCGGGCACCAGCGTGACCTTCTCCGGTCAGTTTGAGTATATGGAGCGCGCCAGCCAGAAGCTGAAACTGATGGTATCCATGACGCTGATGATCATCTTTATACTGCTGTATCTGGCCTTCCGCCGCGTTGGCGAAGCCTTGCTGATTATCACCAGCGTGCCTTTTGCGCTGGTGGGGGGGATCTGGTTCCTCTACTGGATGGGGTTTCATCTGTCGGTTGCCACCGGTACCGGGTTTATTGCGCTGGCCGGGGTCGCCGCAGAGTTTGGCGTGGTGATGCTGATGTATCTGCGCCATGCCATTGAGGCGGATCCTTCCCTGGACAATCCGCGCACCTTCAGCGCCGAAAAACTGGATGCGGCGCTGTATCAGGGTGCGGTTCTGCGCGTGCGGCCTAAGGCGATGACGGTAGCGGTGATCATTGCCGGGTTACTGCCCATTTTATGGGGCACCGGGGCCGGCTCAGAGGTCATGAGTCGGATTGCCGCCCCGATGATTGGCGGGATGATTACCGCTCCGCTGCTGTCGCTGTTTATCATCCCGGCGGCCTATAAACTGATGTGGCTGCGCAGATTCCGCCGCACCGGTGGTTAACCGGGTTGTCCCAGGGCCTGAACCCGTTTTCGGTATTCCCCAGGGGTGCAACCGAACGCCCGGGTGAAGGCCTTATGAAAAGACGATTCACTGGCATAGCCCACCGACTCGGCAATCAGCAGGATTGACCGCGAATCGCGTGACAGGGCCTGGGCAGCAATCTGCATCCGCAGGGTTGTCAGCACCGCCAGGGGGGTTGAATCAGACACCTCGCGAAAAAGCTGGGCAAAGCTGGCGCGTGACATATGTACCCGACCTGCCAGCGCTTCAACGGTCCAGGGGTGGGAGGGCTGTTCCAGCATCTGGAAGATCACCGTGCCAAGCCGGGGATGCAGCAGCAGATTCAGCACGTTTTTCTCGGACGAGGCGTTGTGGGTCAGCCAGTCACGCACCGCGAGCGCAAACAGCGCCGCCCCCTGCTGGCTGCACAGCAGGTTCGAGCCGGGCCGATCCGCGCTGGACTCCTGCTGCATCAGGGCGATTGCCGCCTGCAACCAGCGAAACGTGGTGCTGTCAGCATCCGGCGCCAGCCACAAGGCTTCTGGCAGTGCCGTCAGGAAATAACGCGCCGAAGGCTGGAGCTGCAAACTGCCGCAGACGATAAAGGTCAGCGCCTCCCCTTTCTGGCTCAAACGATGGGCGGAATTCTGCGGCAGGATCACCACCCTTCCCGGGCGCAGGGTGTAAATCTCACCAGAAGGAAGCTCCACCTCGGCACCGCCCTCGGTAACCGTATGCCAGCGAATGACCGCAAGATCGCCTGCGGCATGGGGCAGTTGCCAGTCGTGGCTCAGATGGCAGTTTTTATCGATATTCCCTTCGGCTGCATTAAGGATCAGCAAACGGCTTAGCGCATCCATGTAGGACTCCTGAACAGGAAATTAAGGTTAGAATTATACAGTAAGAGTCAATTAAAAGACGATTGAACAGTATTGCCAGCGTTACGGAGAAGCGGCTTTTTAACCCTCGTCGGTATACTTCTCACATCAAATATTCATCCAGACACGTGGAGAGACGCTGTGGAACAGTATCAGGCAATCATTATCGGATTTGGCAAGGCGGGGAAAACTCTGGCAGCAACCCTGGCAAAAGAGGGGTGGAAAGTGGCGATCGTTGAACAGTCCAGTTCAATGTACGGCGGAACCTGCATCAATATCGGCTGTATCCCAACCAAGACCCTGGTTCATGGTGCGCACCAGAAACACGGCTTTGCCGCAGCAATGGAACGTAAATCCTCTGTGGTGGAATTTTTACGTGAGAAAAATTACGTCAATCTGGCGCAGTCAGAGAACGTTGACATCATTGATGGGCGGGCTGAGTTTATCGATAACACCAGCGTTCGCGTGTATCAGGATGACGGGGTGATTGAACTTAAGGGTGACAAGATATTCATTAATACTGGCGCGCAATCTGTCGTCCCGGATATCGACGGGATCACCACCACGCCCGGCGTGTATGACAGCACCGGACTGCTCAATTTGACCACCCAGCCAGAGCACCTCGGCATTCTCGGTGGGGGATACATCGGAGTGGAATTCGCGTCGATTTTTGCCAACTTTGGCAGCAAAGTGACCATCTACGAAGCGGCTCCCCTGTTCCTGCCGCGCGAAGATCGTGATGTCGCCGATGCCATAGCAGCCCTGCTGCGTGATGAAGGCGTCCGCATTATCCTCAATGCCCGGGTGCAGGCGCTTTCTTCCCGGGAGGGTCGCGTACTCATCCATACGCCAGAGGGGGTTGATGACGTTGACGCATTGCTGGTCGCTTCCGGGCGCAAACCGGCCACGGAACAGCTGCAGTTGCAGAATGCGGGTGTGGATGTCGATAGCCGCGGAGGCATCATCGTCAATAAATACCTGCGTACCTCTGCCGATAATATCTGGGCGATGGGGGATGTCACCGGAGGTTTGCAGTTTACCTATATTTCCCTCGATGACTTTCGCATCGTGCGCGATAGCTTGCTGGGTGAAGGGAAACGCACAACGGACGATCGCCAGAACGTGCCTTACTCGGTGTTTATGACGCCCCCGCTTTCACGGGTGGGTATGACGGAGGAGCAGGCGCGCGCCAGCGGGTTAAACATCAAGGTTGCCACCCTGCCCGTTGCGGCTATCCCGCGTGCAAGAGTCATCGATGATACCCGTGGTGTGCTCAAAGCGGTGGTAGATGCGGACAGCCAGCGAATTTTAGGGGTCTCACTGCTCTGCCCTGATTCACATGAAATGGTCAATATCGTCAAAACGGCGATGGATGCCGGGCTGCCGTATACCGTGCTGCGCGATCAGATCTTTACTCATCCCACCATGAGTGAGTCCCTGAACGATCTTTTTGCCCTGATTAAATAAGCGACGAACAACCGGACCGATTTCAGCTACCACTGCACTTTAACCACTACCCTCTGGTTATTTACTGGATTTTCCAGAGCCGGCTTAATGCCGGCTTTTTTTTGTTTGCGCAGCAGGAGTGTAAATATCAGCCCTCGATATCCGCCAGGTCGCCCTTCTCCTGCAGCCAGTTGCGGCGGTCTTCCGAGCGCTTCTTGGCCAGCAGCATATCCATCATCGCGTTGGTCTGCTGCTCGTCTTCATCGCTGATGGTAAGCTGCACCAGACGGCGGGTATTCGGATCGAGCGTGGTTTCGCGCAGCTGCAGCGGGTTCATCTCGCCCAGCCCTTTAAAGCGCTGCACGTTAGGTTTGCCCTTCTTGCGCTTGAGCTGCTCCAGTACGCCCGCTTTCTCTTCTTCCGTCAGGGCGTAATAGACCTCTTTACCGAGATCGATACGGTACAACGGCGGCAGCGCCACATACACATGGCCGTTTTTCACCAGCGTGCGGAAGTGCTTCACGAACAGCGCGCACAGCAGAGTGGCGATGTGCAGACCATCGGAGTCCGCATCCGCAAGGATACAGATCTTGCCGTAACGCAGCTGGCTCAGATCCTCGCTGTCCGGATCGATACCGATCGCCACGGAGATGTCATGCACCTCCTGGGACGCCAGCACCTCATCGGAAGAGACTTCCCAGGTATTCAGGATCTTACCCTTCAGCGGCATGATCGCCTGATATTCACGATCGCGCGCCTGCTTGGCCGACCCGCCCGCGGAGTCCCCTTCGACGAGGAACAGCTCGGTGCGGTTCAGATCCTGCGCGGTACAGTCCGCCAGCTTGCCCGGCAGCGCAGGGCCGCTGGTGAGCTTTTTACGCACCACTTTCTTCGCGGCGCGCAGACGGCGCTGGGCGCTGGAAATCGCCATTTCGGCCAGCATCTCTGCGGCCTGCACGTTCTGGTTCAGCCACAGGCTGAAGGCATCTTTTACCACGCCGGAGACAAACGCCGCGCACTGGCGCGAGGAGAGGCGCTCTTTGGTCTGCCCGGCAAACTGCGGATCCTGCATCTTCACGGAGAGGACGTAGGCGCAGCGCTCCCAGATATCTTCCGCCGACAGCTTCACGCCGCGCGGCAGAATATTGCGGTATTCGCAGAACTCACGCATCGCGTCCAGCAGGCCCTGGCGCAGGCCGTTAACGTGCGTTCCGCCCTGCATGGTCGGGATCAGGTTAACGTAGCTTTCGGTCAGCAGCTCGCCGCCTTCCGGCAGCCACAGCAGCGCCCAGTCCACCGCTTCCGTATCACCGGCAAAATTACCGATAAAGGGTTTTTCCGGCAGGGTCGGCAGGCCGTTAACCGCTTCGCCCAGGTAATCGTTCAGTCCGTCCTGGTAGCACCAGCGCTGCTCGCTGTTGTTAACCTCATCCTTGAAGGTGATTTCCACCCCAGGGCAGAGCACCGCTTTCGCTTTCAGAATGTGCGTTAAGCGTGAGACGGAGAAGCGCGGGCTGTCGAAGAAGCTCTCGTCCGGCCAGAAGTGGACGCTGGTGCCGGTATTGCGTTTGCCGCAGGTACCGATCACCTTCAAATCCTGCACTTTATCGCCGTTCTCGAAGGCGATGTTGTAGACCTGGCCGTCGCGCTTAACGGTCACTTCAACCCGTTTTGACAGGGCGTTGACCACGGAGATACCTACCCCGTGCAGACCACCCGAGAACTGGTAATTTTTGTTGGAGAACTTACCGCCCGCGTGCAGGCGGCAGAGGATCAGCTCAACGGCCGGCACACCCTCTTCCGGGTGGATATCGACAGGCATGCCGCGGCCGTCGTCGATCACTTCCAGCGACTGGTCGGCATGCAGGATAACGTCAACGCGTTTGGCATGACCTGCCAGCGCTTCGTCAACACTGTTATCAATAACTTCCTGGCCCAGATGGTTTGGGCGCGTGGTATCGGTGTACATCCCCGGACGGCGGCGAACCGGCTCAAGCCCGGTGAGTACCTCAATGGCATCAGCGTTATAGGTTTGCGTCATGATTTAAACTAGCAATTCGCAGCGATTGTCAGAGGCTGTGCAGACCAAGGAAATCGACAATCTGGGTGAAATGATCCTCAAAGCCCGTGAAGGCATGATTACCGCCCTCTTCTACAGTCTGGCGGCAGGAGGCGTAATACGCCACTGCCTGGCGATAATCCAGCACTTCATCACCCGTCTGTTGCAGCAGCCAGATGAGATCTGGCGCTTCCAGCGGATCAATCTGCATAACTTTGAGGTCGTAAATATGGCGAGACTCTAGCACATATTGCTGTCCGGTGTAGGGGTTCTCGTTGTGGCCGAGATAGCCCACCAGCAGCTCAAAAGGCCGCACCGCCGGGTTTACCACCACAGCAGGGACCATAAAGCACTGGGACAGCCAGGTGGCATAGTAGCCGCCGAGGGAGGAACCTACCACGCCAAAGGACTCGCCGCCGTGCGCCATGACGATGGCCTCCAGCATTTCGGCGGCGTCTGCCGGGTACGGCGGCAGCTGCGGGACGATCATCTCAACGTGGGGATGATGCACTTCCAGCCATTGGCGAAACAGCGTCGCTTTTGCCGAACGCGGGGAGCTGTTGAACCCGTGCAGATAGAGGAGCGCAGACATCAGTATCCTTCTGAAGCGGTATCCGGGCGGAACTCGGTGCCTTGCAGGCGGCAGACTTCGGTTGTCAGCGAGCCGTCGGCATGCAGTTCCAGCCAGCGCCAGCCTGGCGCAATGGTATCTAACGTGAAGTTCGCGCAGTGCGGTTTAAACTGCACGCAGGTAGAAGGCGTAGCCAGCAGGCGGCGACCGTTCCAGTCGAGATCCTGCTCCTGGTGAATATGGCCGCAGAGTAAGTGCTTCACCCGGGGGAATTTTTCCAGCACCTGATCCAGCGAGGCAGAGTTGCGCAGGCTGTGCTGATCGAGCCAGCTGCATCCTGCCGGCAGCGGATGATGATGCAGTAAAAGCAGGGTGTGACGCGCCGGCTCGGCCTCAAGTTTCGCTTCGAGCCACTCCAGCTGAAAATCGCTCAGCTCGCCGTGCGGTACGCCGAAGACCTGGCTGTCGAGCAGCAGAATTTGCCAGTTGTCACCGGTGTAAACCCTTTTGGCTGGCGAAATGCCTGAATCCTGAAGCGCGCTGTACATCGCAGGTTGAAAATCGTGATTTCCGGGTAGCCAGACGCAGGGCGCGTTAAAGCTCGCGATACCTTCAGCAAAATGCTGATAAGCCGCGGCGGTTTGGTCCTGCGCCAAATCGCCCGTTGCGACTATCAGATCGCATTCGCGCTTCTGGGCATGAATGGCTTCCAGAACAGCCTGATAACTCTCCCAGGTGTTCACACCTAACAGGGTCTCATGCTTATTGGCAAACAGGTGAGTATCGGTAATTTGTAATACCCTGACTGGCGCCCCACCAGCAACAGTCAGGTTCAACAGGCTTTCCAAATGGTGTCCTTAGGTAGGTTTCACGACGCTAACAAACCGGAATCGCCATCGCTCCATGTGCTAAACAGTATCGTAGCCAGTCGGCCAAAAACTGATTAATTTGATGCTTTTCGTCACGTTGATGCAACTTTTTATTTGGGTAATCATATCGCGCTTTGAAGCGGAAGATCTGCTGACTTGAACACACTTCAGCGACCATCGCGTCGTGATACAGCCGCACCGTCATCGACGGCAGGCTCCAGTAGCTGATGGAAGGCGCCGTTTGTTCAATTTCCACCAGCGTAGTGTAACGGGTTGATTCTGTAATCGTTAACCGATACTGCGCGTTGCTCACCTGATAGCTCACTGTTTCGCCGGGCGCGTCGTTACGCGGCAGCAATCGGCGCAGCTGGGCGAAATTGGTTTCGCACAGGCGCATCATTTCAGGGAAGTCAGGTGTATAACGCTTCATTTTTTCCACTCGTTTCGTAAGTCCTGATAATGCAGCTGGAGCCATTGCAAAGCGATGACAGAAGCCGCGTTGTCGATTTTCCCCTCTTCTACCCATTGATAAGCCTGCTCCCGGCTTACCACATGAACACGAATATCTTCGTTTTCATCAACCAGACCGTGAATACCTTGTGCGGTCGTGGCGTCCACTTCCCCTACCAGAACCGATAAACGCTCGCTGGTGCCACCGGGGCTTGCCAGATAATTCGAAATCGGTTTTGTGCGCCCGACAATCAGCCCGGCCTCTTCCATCGCCTCACGACGCGCGACGTCATCCGGCGTCTCGCCCGCTTCAACCATCCCGGCCACCATCTCCAGCAGCCACGGGCTTTCGCTGGTATCCAGCGCGGCAATGCGAATCTGCTCTATCAGTACCACTTCGTCCCGCACTGGGTCAAAGGGTAGCAAGACTGCGGCATGCCCGCGCTCAAAAATTTCGCGCTTCACTTCGCCACTCATTTCGCCGTTAAACAGACGGTGGCGAAAACGGTACAATTCCAGTGAAAAAAATCCGCTGTAGAGCGTTTCTCGTGCAATAATTTCTACATCGTTTTTTGTGAAAGTCACTGGCATCTTTTCTGGTTTATGCATGTTTGCATCCTGTTATAAATGGTGACGTTAACGTGAAATTCAATTTTGCTTAACTGCGGTTTCTAACTCAGTATGGTAAATTGGTGCAAGTTACCGCCGCATGGCACGGAACGCCAACCTTTTGCAGTGGCGAAGTCTGCTAGAATCGGTAGATATTTTTTAATTAGATCAGCGCTAACAAAGAGCTTCACAACAAGGAAAGCAAATGAAGAAATTGCTCCCCATCCTCATCGGCCTGAGCCTGACGGGCTTCAGCGCGTTGAGTCAGGCAGAGGACCTGATGCAGGTTTATAAGCAGGCACGTCTGAGCAACCCGGAACTGCGTAAGTCCGCCGCCGATCGTGATGCTGCATTTGAAAAGATTAATGAAGCACGCAGCCCATTATTACCACAGCTGGGTTTAGGTGCAGATTATAGCTATAACAACGGTTACCGTGATGCTAATGGCGTCGATTCTAACGTAACCAGCGGTTCACTCCAGTTAACCCAGACGCTGTTTGATATGTCCAGATGGCGTAACCTGAGCCTGCAGGAAAAATCGGCCGGTATTCAGGATGTCACTTATCAGACCGACCAGCAAACGCTGATCCTCAATACCGCAACCGCCTACTTCAAAGTACTGAGCTCAATCGACACGCTCTCCTATATTGAAGCGCAGAAACAAGCCATCTACCGCCAGTTAGATCAGACCACCCAGCGTTTCAACGTGGGACTGGTAGCGATCACCGACGTGCAGAACGCCCGTTCACAGTACGATAGCGTACTGGCGAACGAAGTGACGGCGCGTAACGATCTGGATAACGCCGTAGAACAGCTGCGTCAGGTCACCGGCAACTACTATCCACAGCTGGCCTCGCTGAACGTTGATCGCTTCAAAGCCGAAAAGCCGCAGGCGGTGAATGCCCTGCTGAAAGAAGCTGAAAACCGTAACCTCAGCCTGCTGCAGGCGCGATTGAGCCAGGATCTGGCCCGCGAGCAGATCCGCCTGGCACAGGATGGTCATCTGCCAACCCTGAGCCTGAGCGCGTCTACCAGCGTGTCTAATACCAGCTACAGCGGTTCCAGAACCAGCGGTGCCCAGTACAACGACAGCGATGTCGGCCAGAATAAAATCGGCCTGAACTTCTCCCTGCCAATCTATCAGGGCGGCCAGGTTAATTCTCAGGTCAAACAGGCGCAGTACAACTTTGTGGGTGCCAGCGAGCAGCTTGAAAGCGCGCACCGCAGCGTGGTGCAGACCGTGCGTTCCTCCTTCAACAACGTGAACGCCTCTGTCAGCAGCATCAACGCCTACAAACAGGCCGTGGTTTCTGCCCAGAGCTCACTGGATGCTTCTGAAGCTGGCTACGCGGTAGGTACCCGTACCATCGTTGACGTGCTGGATGCGACCACTACGCTGTACAACGCCAAACAACAGCTCTCCAACGCCCGTTACAACTACCTGATTAACCAGCTCAACATCAAGCAGGCGCTGGGTACGTTGAACGAGCAGGATCTTCTGGCGCTGAACGGCTCTCTGGGTAAACCCATCTCCACTACCCCAGAAGTCGTGGCTCCGGAAAATCCACAGCAGGTTGCCTCTGCTGATGGCTTAACCGCAGCCGCTGCAAGCACCAACGCTAACTGATGATTATACCCGGCCGGGGCTCTCCTGGCCGGGTAGTATCGCGCTGTCCGACAAAAAAACGTAAGCCAACGTAAAGATCCCCCAGATTCGCCCCCATCGCTTCAATTTCCACCACTCATCCTCTATTCTGAGCCTTATTTTCTGTGTTTTACCACTGGGTCCTGGAAGACAATCATGAAACGGACAAAATCCATTAATCACGCGACGTTCCGCAAAAGCTGGAGCGCTCGTCACCTCACTCCTGTCGCCCTGGCGCTGGGCGCTGTGTTTATGCTGGCAGGCTGTGAGAAAACCGACGAAACGGTATCCCTCTATCAGAATGCCGATGACTGTGCTGCAGCCACCGGTAAAAGCGCGGAGTGTACCGCTTCATACAACAACGCCCTGAAGGAAGCGGAACGTACCGCGCCGAAATACGCCAGCCGTGAAGACTGCGTGGCGGAATTTGGCGAAGGTCAGTGCCAGCAGGCACCGGCTCCGGCTCAGGCGGGCACGGCACCTGAAAACCAGGCCCAGGCACAATCCAGCGGTAGCTTCTGGATGCCATTAATGGCCGGTTACATGATGGGCCGTCTGATGAGCGGCGGCGCAGGCTACCAGCAGCAGCCGTTGTTCAGTTCGAAAAACCCGGCCAGCCCGGCATACGGCCAGTACACCGATGCCAGCGGTAAAGGTTACGGCGCAGCCCAGCCAGGCCGCACCATGACCGTTCCGAAAACCGCCATGGCGCCAAAACCGGCTACCACCAGCACCGTCACCCGCGGCGGCTTTGGTGAGTCTGTTGCTAAACAGAGCACCATGCAGCGCAGCGCGGCCGGCACTTCAACACGCTCCATGGGCGGCTGATAATGGAACGAGTCAGTATTGTTGAGCGCCCGGACTGGCGCGAAAAAGCCACCGAATACGGTTTCAACTTCCACACCATGTACGGCGAGCCGTACTGGTGTGAAGATGCCTACTACAAGCTGACCCTCGCCCAGGTTGAAAAACTGGAGGAGGTCACGGCAGAGCTGCACCAGATGTGCCTGAAGGTGGTGGAGAAGGTGATTGCCAGCGATGAGCTGCTGACCAAATTCCGCATTCCGAAACACACCTGGGGCTTTGTGCGTCAGTCGTGGACAACCAACCAGCCGTCGCTCTATTCCCGCCTCGATCTGGCGTGGGATGGTACCGGCGAGCCGAAGCTGCTTGAGAACAACGCCGATACGCCGACCTCCCTGTATGAGGCGGCTTTTTTCCAGTGGATCTGGCTGGAAGATCAGCAGAACGCAGGCAACCTGCCGGAGGGCAGCGACCAGTTCAACAGCCTGCAGGAGAAGCTGATTGAGCGCTTCGCTGAACTGCGCGAGCAGCACGGCTTCAATCTGCTGCACTTTGCCTGCTGTCGTGACACGGTTGAAGATCGCGGTACGGTACAATACCTGCAGGACTGCGCCGCCGAGGCTGACGTTGCCAGCGAATTCCTCTTCATGGAAGATATCGGGCTCGGTGAAAAAGGCCAGTTTACCGACCTGCAGGATCAGGTGATCAGCAACCTCTTCAAGCTCTATCCGTGGGAATACATGCTGCGCGAAATGTTCTCGACCAAGCTGGAAGACGCTGGCGTGCGCTGGCTGGAGCCGGCCTGGAAGAGCATCATCTCCAACAAAGCCCTGCTGCCAATGCTGTGGGAGATGTTCCCGGATCATCCGAATCTGCTGCCTGCCTACTTCGCGGAAGATGACTATCCGCAGATGGATAAGTATGTCAAAAAGCCGATTTTCTCCCGCGAAGGGGCTAACGTATCGATTATCGAAAACGGTAACACCGTGGAAGCGGTAGAAGGTCCGTATGGCGAAGAAGGGATGATCGTCCAGCAGTTCTGTCAGCTACCTAAGTATGGCGACAGTTACATGCTGATCGGCAGCTGGCTGATCAACGACCAGCCCGCCGGGATTGGCATTCGCGAAGATCGCGCGCTGATCACCCAGGATCTGTCGCGCTTCTATCCGCATATTTTTGTGGAGTAGTTGATTTGCCGGGTGGCGCTACGCTTACCCGGCCTACAAAACCATGCGAACCCGTAGGCCGGGTAAGGCGAAGCCGCCACCCGGCATTTATTGATTACCCCACCTGCACCGACAACATACTCAAACTGCCCATCTCGATGCCGTCCACCGGAGTCGTAATCGGTTCCTGACCATCCCACGCGCCTAAGATATAGAGCAGCGGCAGGAAATGTTCCGCCGTCGGGTTGGAGAGCGAACCGCCGTCGTGCGCGAGATAGTTCACCAGCGGATGTTCCTCTGCTGGCCCATGCCAGGTCAGGTTTTCTTTTACGTAATCGTTGAACGATGTCGCCCACGGATATGGCGTGTTTTCACCATGCCAGCGGGCGGTGCGCAGGTTATGCACCACGTTGCCGCTGGCCACCAGCATGATGCCCTCGTCACGCAGCGCCGCAAGCTTCTTGCCTGTCTCCAGGTGCCAGGCCGCGGGTTTGGTGCTGTCGATACTCAGCTGCACCATCGGGATATCGGCATCGGGATACATTTTTATCAGCACGCCCCAGGAGCCATGGTCAAAACCCCACGCCTCTTTATCCAGAGCGACCGGGACAGGTGCCAGCAGCTCCACCAGCCGCTGCGCCAGGGCCGGCGAACCCGGTGCCGGGTAGTGCGTGTCGTACAGCGCCTGCGGAAAACCACCAAAATCATGAATCGTTTTCGGCGCTTCCATCGCGGTGACGCCGGTGCCACGGGTAAACCAGTGTGCAGAAATCACCACGATAGCTTTCGGACGTGGCAACGTCTCACCCAGATGACGCCAGGCGCGAGTATAGACGTTATCCTCCAGCACGTTCATGGGGCTACCGTGGCCCAAAAACAGCGCTGGCATACGAGAAGATGTCATGATGATATCCTTACACAAGATGTCGATTTGATAGCTTTACCTTACCTGTTATCAGGATAAGATGAACTCAGATAACCATGATGAAGATCATCAGGAAATTTGAATGTAAGGGATCTGTAAAGGCGCCTGGACCCGCTCGCTTTACGCGTGTTTAGCCTTTAATATGAATGAGAATCATTATCATAAGGAGAGGTGAATGTCAGTTCCCCTGATTCTGACTATTCTTGCAGGCGCCGCCACCTTTATCGGCGCCATGCTCGGCGTGCTGGGCCAGAAGCCCTCAAACCGCGTGCTGGCATTTTCCCTCGGCTTCGCCGCCGGGATTATGCTGCTTATCTCCCTGATGGAGATGCTACCCGCCGCCCTTGGCACCGAAGGTATGTCGCCGGTGCTTGGCTACGGGATGTTTGTCTTTGGCCTGCTGGGCTATTTTGCGCTGGACAGAATGTTACCCCATGCGCACCCGCAGGATCTGATGCAAAAAGGAACTCAGCCGCTGCCGCGCAATCTGCGTCGTACCGCGCTGCTGCTGACCCTGGGTATCAGCCTGCATAACTTCCCCGAAGGCGTTGCCACTTACGTGACCGCCAGCAACAATCTGGAGTTAGGCTTTGGCATTGCCCTGGCGGTGGCGTTGCACAATATCCCTGAAGGGCTGGCGGTTGCCGGACCGGTCTATGCGGCCACCGGGTCAAAGCGTAAAGCGGTGTTCTGGGCAGGTATTTCCGGGATGGCGGAGATCGCAGGCGGCGTGCTGGCCTGGCTTATTCTCGGCAGCCTGATCTCGCCGATTGTGATGGCAGCCATTATGGCGGCAGTGGCGGGCATTATGGTGGCGCTGTCGGTAGATGAGCTGATGCCGCTCGCCAAAGAGATCGACCCGAATAATAACCCCAGCTACGGCGTGCTGTGCGGAATGTCGGTGATGGGACTCAGTCTGGTGCTGCTCCAGACGGCAGGAATAGGATAAAAAAAACGCCGGGTTAACCCGGCGTTTTTTATGCTGCGTTATCAGCTGGCTTTGCGCTCGTTCGCCTGGCGATACGCCACCAGATCTTCGATAGTCACAACAGCCATTTTGTGTTTAACCGCAAAGTCGATGCACTCCGGCGCACGAGCCATAGAGCCATCATCATTGGTCAGTTCACACAGCACACCGGCGGGTTTGAAGCCTGCCAGCGTCACCAGATCGATAGTCGCTTCGGTGTGACCGCCGCGAGTCAGGACGCCGCCCGGCTGCGCGCGCAGCGGGAAGACATGGCCTGGGCGATTCAGGTCAGAAGGTTTTGCCCCATCGGCAATGGCTGCACGCACGGTGGTAACGCGGTCAGCGGCAGAGACGCCAGTGGTCACGCCGCTGGCGGCTTCGATGGTGACGGTAAAACCGGTACCGTAAGCGCTGGTGTTGTTCTCTACCATCATAGGCAGATCCAGCTGTTTACGGCGATCTTCGGTGATACACAGGCAAACAATACCGCTGCCGTGACGGATGGTCAGCGCCATCTGTTCAACGGTCATGGTTTCGGCGGCGAAAATCATATCGCCTTCGTTTTCACGATCTTCATCGTCAAGCACCATCACGCCGCGGCCTTCGCGAAGCGCAGCAAGCGCATGCTCAACACGGTCAGTAGAGGTACCGAAAGAGGAAAGGAGCGTCTGATTCATGGTAAAAAAACCTCATTAAAATTATGGTTACCAGAATCAGGGCAGTCTTAGGAGCGCCGTAGTACGGCAAAAAAATAACGTGAGCGGGCCTCGCCCGGCTGGTTCGTTACTCTCTCCCATCCGGACTTTAACCGTCGGCCCCGGAATTACACCGGATCTGCTGACCTTTGAGTTTGCACCCAAAGCGCTCGCGGGCTTTCAACATGGTGTTGATTTACCGCCGGTGGGGAATTTCGCCCCGCCCTGAGAATAAGCGGGATAACTATAACGCTAATGATTATGTTCAGCAACGCATATGCTTCACACAATTCTGGTTTAAGGATCCCCGTAACGCGCTACAATGGTTCTAAACACCTTTTCTTCAAGGGAACTATGATGATCGACCCAAAAAAAATTGAACAACTTGCCCGCCAGGTCCATGAATCCATGCCAAAAGGCGTGCGTGAGTTTGGTGATGATGTTGAGAAAAAGATCCGCCAGGTGCTGCAGGCGCAGCTGATGCGTCTGGATCTGGTCAGCCGTGAAGAATTTGACGTGCAGACGCAGGTGCTGTTGCGCACCCGCGAGAAGATTGCCCTGCTGGAGCAGCGCCTGACCGAGCTGGAAAACCGCAATGTTGTTGATGAAGTAAAACCGGCCCCGGCGATCCCACCGGTGGACGATCAGGCTTAAGCCTGTAACGCCCGGTGGCGCTTCGCTTACCGGGCCTACAAGCTTATGTTGGGGTGCGGGCATCAGCCCGCACGATCTGTAACGGCTACTTGCTGTCTTTCTGGATCTTCTTGATGATGTTGGTGGTTGAACATCCGTCCTCAAAGTTGAGCACCATCACTTCCCCGCCGTTAGCCCACACCTCTTCACTGCCCGCGATTTGTTCAGGCTTGTAGTCACCGCCCTTAACCAGCAGATCCGGCAGGATCCCGGCAATCAGACGCTGTGGGGTGTCTTCTTCGAACGAGACGACCCAGTCCACCGCTTCCAGCGCGCCCAGCACGATCATCCGCTGCTCAAGCGGGTTAACCGGACGGGTTTCGCCCTTCAAACGTTTGGTAGACGCATCGCTGTTCACCGCCACAATCAGGCGATCGCCCAGCTTGCGTGCGTTCGCCAGATAAGAGACGTGGCCCGCGTGCAGAATGTCGAACACGCCGTTGGTCATCACCACTTTTTCACCACGCTTACGCGCGGCGGCAACGGCCACTTTCAGCTCGTCTTCGCTCATCACGCCAAAACCGGTATCGGCACGACCGCGCACCGCGTTTTCCAGCTCGATTGGCGAAACGGTAGAGGTACCCAATTTGCCCACCACAACGCCTGCAGCGGCGTTAGCAAAATAGCAGGCCTCTTCCAGGGTGTTGCCCGCCGCCAGGGTGGCCGCCAGCACGCCAATCACCGTATCGCCCGCACCGGTGACGTCATACACTTCCTGCGCCTGGGTTGGCATATGCAGCGGCGCTTTGCCCGGCTGCAGCAGGGTCATCCCCTGCTCGGAACGGGTCACCAGCAGGGCGGAGAAGTCAAAATCGGCGATGATCTTCATGCCGCGCTCGACAATCTCATCCTCGGTTTTGCATTTACCCGCCACCGCTTCAAATTCAGAGAGGTTAGGCGTCAGCAGCGTCGCCCCGCGATAGCGTTCGAAGTCGGTGCCTTTCGGGTCGATCAGCACCGGCACACCGGCAGCGCGCGCCAGTTTGATCATCTGCTGAACGCTGGCCAGCGCCCCTTTCGCGTAGTCAGAGAGCACCAGCGCGCCGATGTTGCCCAGCGCCTGGTTGATGCGCTCGTGCAGCGGCTCAGGATCCACGCCTTCAAAGCCCTCTTCAAAATCGAGGCGGATCAGCTGCTGGTTGCGCGACAGCACGCGCAGCTTGGTGATGGTCGGGTGCGTCGGAACAGAAACGAAATCACATTTGACGTTCACATCCGCCAGCGTCTTGCTCAGCGCCCGTGCGGCGTCATCGATGCCGGTTAAGCCCACCAGACGGGAATGCGCGCCGAGAGACGCAATGTTCATCGCCACGTTTGCCGCGCCGCCAGGACGCTCTTCAATGGTATCCACCTTCACCACCGGGACCGGCGCTTCCGGGGAAATGCGGCTGGTTGGCCCATACCAGTAGCGATCCAGCATGACATCGCCAACAACCATAACTCCAGCACGTTCAAACTCTGGCAGTGTTACTTTCATTCCTGACTCCAGAAAGATTCACAATTTGCGCGCGATAATATCACACTTGTTTTGTTACGCACGGTTCCACCAGCCACTTCTGCCAGCAGGCGCGCACCAGCTCTCGCTCGGCGTTAAAGCAGTCGAGCGGCAGATGACCGGGCTGCTCCTGCAGCGCCAGATGGTGCAGCTCATCGCGCAGCGTGGTGTAAGCCCGGGTCAGCGCCAGCGCCTCGTGCTCGTCCATAATGTCGTTCTGAGCCAGCAGTTCCAGAATGCGCACGTTATCGGACCAGCGGGTCAGCTTCGGTTTGGCGTGGGCGTCGCGCAGCACCAGATACTGGGTAATAAACTCAATATCGGTGATACCGCCCTCATCGGCTTTAATATCAAAGCGATCCTTGTGTTTGTTCCCAAGATGGGCGCGCATTTTCTCGCGCATCTCGCGCACCTCGGTCTGCAGCGTCTGACCCTCCCGCGTGGCGGTGAGCACGTCACGACGAATGGCGTCGAACTGCGCTTTCAACTGCGGATCGCCGTATACCACCCGGGCGCGCACCAGGGCCTGATGTTCCCACGTCCAGGCCTCGTTCTTCTGATACTCGGCAAAAGACTCGGTGGATGTCACCAGCATGCCCGCCGCCCCGGACGGACGCAGGCGGGCATCCACTTCATACAGAATGCCCGACGAGGTACGGGTGCTGAACAGGTGCATGATGCGCTGGGCCAGTCGCAGGTAGAACTGACGCCCGTCGATCTCACGCTCGCCGTCGGTCATCACATCCACCGGGCAGTCGTGCAGGAAAATCAGATCCAGATCGGAGCTGTAGCCCAGCTCCCAGCCGCCCAGCTTGCCGTATCCCACCACCGCAAAGCCGCGCCCTTCCCGATCGGCAAGGTGTTTCGGCTGGCCGTAACGCGCCACCATCTGCACCCATGCCTGATGGACCACGGCATCGATAATGGCTTCCGCCAGCCAGGTTAAGTGATCGCTCACTTTCATTACCGGCAGCGTTCCGGCGATATCGGCAGCGGCCACGCGCAGCAGCTGCGCCTGCTTAAACTGGCGCAGCGCCTCCAGCTGTTGCTCTTCGTCCTCTTCCGGCACGCGCAGCAGATACTGACGCAGCTCGTCCCGGTAGGCGTCGGTCGCCGTCGGCTGATAGAGGGTGTTGGGATCGAGCAGCTCATCCAGCAGCAGCGGATAGCGCGCCAGCTTGGTCGCCACCATCGGCGAGGCGGCACAGAGCGAAATCAGGTGCTTAAGCGCGCCAGGGAACTCGCTCAGCAGCTCCAGATAGGTGGTACGGGTGATGATCCCGCTGAGCAGCGGAGTCAGGCGCGACAGCGGCACCGGGGCATCGGCGCGGGAGCAGACGTCGCTGAGCAGGTGCGGCATCAGGTGGTCGAGCACCTGCCGCCCGCGCGGGCCAATGGCGCGCTTGTTCAGCTCAAGGCGGAAATCGGCAATCAGCGCCACCACCCGATGACGGTCGTCGTCACTTAAATGCGCCAGCACCGGGGTAGTGTCATCTTCCTGCAGCGCATCCTGCCACAGCTCGCGCCAGTGCTCGGACAGCTCATCATCCTGCGATTCGCTTTCATCGTCGCCGATCAGGTCGTTAAAAATACGTCGTACCGCTGCCATATGCGCATCCAGCGCGTCGGTCAGCGCCTGCCAGTCGTCCACGCGCATGCCCCAGGCGAGGCGGGCGCGATTGAGTTCATCCCCCGGCAGGGTCTGGGTTTGTTCGTCGTTAATGCTCTGCAGCAGGTTCTCCAGCCGACGCAAAAAGAGGTAGGCGTCACGCAGGATTTGCGCGTCGCCTTCCGCCAGCAGGTTAAGCTGCGCGATAGCCTCAAGCGTCGGCAGCAACGAGCGGGACTGCAGCGACGGCTCGCGTCCGCCGCGGATCAGCTGGAATACCTGGACGATAAACTCGATCTCGCGGATGCCGCCCGCCCCCAGCTTGATGTTGTCTTTCAGGCCGCGACGCCGCACTTCCCGGGCGATCATCCCTTTCATGTTGCGCAGCGACTGAATAACGCTGAAGTCAATGTAGCGGCGGAACACGAACGGGCGCAGCATGGCGCGCAGCTCAGAGGCATAGGCGCCGTCGTTATCGCCCATGATCCGCGCCTTAACCATCGCGTAGCGCTCCCAGTCGCGCCCCTGCTCCTGGTAATAGTCTTCCAGCGCGGCAAAGCTCAGCACCAGTGGGCCGCTGTCGCCGAACGGACGCAGGCGCATATCCACGCGATAGACAAAGCCATCCTGGGTAGGTTGATCCAGGGCCTTAATCAGCCGCTGACCCAGACGGGTAAAGAACTGGGCGTTATCCAGCTCACGGCGTCCACCGCGGGTGGTGCCCTTCTCCGGCCAGGCGAAGATCAGGTCGATGTCCGACGAGAAATTGAGCTCGCCGCCGCCGAGCTTGCCCATCCCTAAAATCAGCAGCGGCTGCGGGGTGCCTTCGTCGCTGCACGGCGTGCCCCACTCAAGGCAGCAGGCGTTATACAGCCAGTCGCGCGCGGCGACGATCAGGGTCTCCGCCAGACAGCTCAACTGCTGCAGGGTACTCTCTTCACTCACCAGCATCAGCGCCTGCGCCCAGGCGATGCGCACCATCACCCGACGGCGGAAGTGGCGCAGCACGCGCATCAGCGCGGCTTCATCGCTGACCTCCGCCAGCGCGTCGCCTAACCACCGGGCGTAGTGCTGCCACTCATCCGCCTGGGGAGGCGCGGCCTCAAGTTCAGTCAGCCAGTCAGGATGGGCGGTGACGCTCTCCTGCACGAAGTCGCTGAACGCCAGCATCTGCCGGGCCTGCTCGCTTAATGACGAGGCGGGTAGTGCTTCCGGCAGACGCTCACATACCGTCTGCCACTGCTGCTGTAAGGGTGAAGAAAGCGGCATCATGGGGGTTCCTTGCCTGCGTTAACGTTTTCCGCTGTGCAGCCAGAATGGCTCCTGCGAAATGGCTTCGTTACGGAAATGCTCAATTTCAATGTGCTGGCGGGTCTTGATGGCATACAGCAGCCCCTGCCAGTTTTCCAGCCAGGCGCGGGCCACCGGGCCGTCGTACGCCCCTGACAGAAGCAGCATGCTGTCGACGTTACGCGCCAGACGAATCAGCTGATCGCCATACTGGTCGCCCAGCGGATGGGCGAAAATGGTTTTCAGTTCCGCCGCGTGGCGGGAGAGCTGGATATCGGCGAAACGCTTGAAGTTATCGGCAATTTTGGCCTGCGCTTTTGCATCCAGGAAGGTACGCCAGCCGCGGGTCACCAGAAACTCGGTCAGCGCCAGTTTCGCGGTAGCGGTTTGCGGGCTGTAGACCGCCGTCTCGGCAGAGACATCCGACGCCATCAGGGTTTCGGTCTGGGTCAGCAGATCGCGTAAGTGAGCACTCGCTTTACGTGGAACAATACCGCCGAACAGCGTCAGGCTGTGGCGCACCAGCGCCATCGCCGCCAGCACCTCGGCTTTCGCCCCTTTCACGCCGCGGACCCACAGCTCTTCGTGGTACTGCCACTGGCTCAGCGCCAGCTCCAGCGAGGCTTCAAACCCCTGCTCGATGGACGATTTAGGCGCGACACGCATAATCTCAAGCGGTTTCAGGGTGCGCGGCGCATTGCCCTGGGCCAGATGATAGCCACGGGCCGCCTTGCTCAGGCTCCCCTGACGCAGACCGCTCTGGGTCACCAGCTTGCGCGCCAGCTTCAGCACGTCATCGGCGTGGCCTTCCAGCAGCTCAAGCTCCAGCTCGCAGATGGGTTCCTGGAACTCACCCGCTTTCACCTCGCCCCGGTCGAGGGCGATTTCGATGCGGCTTTTCCCTTCGTTCACCAGCCACTTTTCGCGCCAGAAATCGGTGCTGAACAGCGGGCTGGCGCTCTCCTGCAGCCCTTCAGGCAACTGGCCTTCCGGCCACACTTCCGCCGGGAAGCGCGCCAGATCCAGCGCAGGCTGGTCAATTTCAATATTGTATTCCGGGCGCTGATGCAGGCCGCCGACCACGCGACCGGCGATTTTCATGGTCATCTCGTAGCGACCATCAACACCGCGAATGCGCAGCCCCATATCATGGCGACGCAGCCACAGGTCCTGGGTTTCGTAATAGATGTTGAGCAGTTGCACCGGCTCGTGATGTTCACCTGTCAGCTGGTGCAGATGGTTTTTCAGCGCGTCAACGCTGTCATTTTCAACGATAAACTTTAATTCGATTTCCTGAGCCATGGCCTTGTTCTTTTGATTGCAGCACTGCGGGGTAAATTTAGGCGAACTTACTCGCCAGTTTTTTGTCAGTAAATAGTATTTTGCGCCAGATTGCCACGCAATGAGCAATTTGACGGCCGTAGAGTTTGCGAAAGTGGCAAACAGTACACGGAGGATTCCGAATGCTGACGAATCCTTTGCGTGGAGAAGCCGTTACCACTACTATCGTTCCACTTTTTATGAAAATAACGACTGCCTGATGCTTAAATTACGCCTAATCGGACTGACATTACTTGCCTTTAGCGCCGCGACAGCGGTTCACGCTGAAGAGAAACGCTACGTTTCTGACGAACTGAATACCTGGGTACGCAGTGGACCGGGTGACAATTATCGCCTCGTGGGTACGATTAATGCCGGCGAGGAAGTGGTGCTGTTACAGAGCAACGCCGACTCCAGCTATGGCCAGGTGCGCGACAGCAGCGGCCGTACCGCGTGGATCCCGTTGAAAGAGCTTAGCACCAGCCCAAGCCTGCGCACCCGCGTGCCGGATCTGGAAAACCAGGTCAAAACCCTGACCGACAAACTCACCAACATCGACGCCACCTGGAATCAGCGCACGGCTGAAATGCAGCAGAAAGTGGCCCAGAGCGACGGGGTGATCAACGGTCTCAAAGACGAAAACCAGAAGCTGAAAAACGAGCTCATCGTCGCCCAGAAAAAGGTGAGCGCAGCCAACCTGCAGCTGGATGACAAACAGCGCACCATCATCATGCAGTGGTTTATGTATGGCGGCGGCGTGCTGGGTATGGGTCTGCTGCTGGGTCTGGTGCTGCCGCATCTGGTGCCGAGCCGTAAGCGTAAAGACCGCTGGATGAACTAAATCGCTATCTCTGCCACACTTACGTATTATTTTGCCAAATTTTGATACGGGAGAGTGTGGCGTGAAGATTTATCTGGTCGGTGGTGCGGTTCGTGATGCGTTGTTAGGTCTGCCGGTCAAAGATAAAGACTGGGTGGTGGTGGGAGCCACCCCTCAGGAGATGCTCGATGCGGGCTACCAGCAGGTAGGCCGCGATTTTCCTGTCTTTCTGCACCCCCAAAGCCGCCAGGAGTATGCTCTGGCGCGTACCGAACGCAAATCCGGCGTCGGCTATACCGGTTTCACCTGCCATGCCGACCCGGACGTCACCCTCGAAGACGATTTGCAGCGCCGCGACTTGACCATCAACGCCCTCGCGCAGGATGAAGACGGCCATATTATTGATGCCTACGGCGGTCAGACGGATCTGCAAAACCGCATTCTGCGCCATGTTTCCCCCGCTTTTTCCGAAGATCCGCTCCGCGTACTGCGCGTGGCGCGTTTTGCTGCCCGCTATGCCCATCTGAGCTTCCGCATCGCCGATGAAACCCTGGCGCTGATGACCGCGATGACCGAAGCAGGCGAGCTGGAACATCTTACCCCCGAACGCGTGTGGAAAGAGACCGAGAACGCGCTGACCACGCGCAATCCGCAGGTTTTCTTTCAGGTGCTGCGCGACTGCGGGGCGCTGAAGGTGCTGTTCCCGGAACTGGACGCGCTGTTTGGCGTACCGGCCCCGGCGAAGTGGCACCCCGAGATCGATACCGGTATCCATACCCTGATGACCCTGAGCATGGCGGCGATGCTCAGCCCGGAGGTGGATGTCCGCTTTGCCACCCTCTGCCACGACCTCGGCAAGGGATTAACCCCGCCTGAATTATGGCCGCGCCACCACGGCCACGGCCCGGCGGGCGTGCGTCTGGTGGAAAAGGTCTGCCAGCGGATGCGGGTGCCTAATGAGATCCGCGATCTGGCGAAGCTGGTCGCCGAGTTCCATGACCTGATCCACACCTTCCCGATCCTCAAACCGGCCACCATCGTTAAGCTGTTCGACAGCATTGACGCCTGGCGCAAGCCGCAGCGCGTGGAGCAGATCGCCTTAACCAGCGAAGCCGACGTGCGCGGGCGCACCGGGTTTGAAGCCTGCGATTATCCGCAGGGGCGGTTGCTGCGCGAAGCGTGGATCGTGGCGAAAGCCGTGCCGACGAAAGCGGTGGTCGAGGCCGGATTTAAAGGCCCGGAGATTCGGGAAGAGTTAACCAAACGGCGGATTAAGGCGGTAGCGGACTGGAAGGAAAAGCGTTGCCCCCAGCCTGAAGACTGAGGGCGGGCAATCAGAAAAAGACCACGTAGACCGCAGCCGCCACGATAAAGCGATAGATGGCGAACGGGATAAACGAGATGCGCTTGATCAGCTGCAGGAAGGTTTTGATGGCGATCAGCGCCACGATAAAGGCGGTGATAAAGCCCACCGCAAACATCGGGATGTCGCCGGCGGTCAGGAAGTGGTAGCTCTTGTAGAGGTCGAGCGCGGTGGCGCCCATCATCATCGGCACCGCCAGCAGGAAGGAGAACTCAGAGGCCGCATAGCGGCTCACGCCCATCAGCATCCCGCCTGAAATCGTCGCCCCGGAGCGGGAGAAGCCCGGCCACAGCGCCAGACACTGGAAGCAGCCAATCATAAACGCCTGACGGTAAGTCATGTCGTCCAGACCCGGTGCGCGCGGCTCTTTCGGCTTCAGCAGCTCGGCGGCAATCAGCAGGACACCGCCGACCACCAGGGCATACATCACGTTAATCGGGTTAAACAGCGACTTGATGGTGTCGTGGAGCACCAGCCCCAGCACCACCGCCGGGATCATGCCGAGCAGAATGTGCAGCAGCGTCAGACGCCCTTTGCCGGAACCTTCATGCGGCGGATGACCAAAATGAATGCCAATCAGGCCGAACAGGCGACGCCAGAACATCACCACCACCGCCAGAATGGATCCTAACTGGATCACCACTTCAAAGGTTTTCGCCGTTTCGCCCTCGAACCCCAGCAGGTGGCCGACAATGATCATGTGGCCTGTACTGGAAACCGGCAAAAACTCTGTCAATCCTTCGACCACACCCAGTATTGCTGCCACCAGCAGGGAGTGCATATCGCTCATCAATAAACCCCTAAAAAGACAGAAAAAACGGGTTACCGCGAGGGTAACCGTAAAAGGAACAGCTGTAAGACTGATTTAACAGGAATTGGTTTAACGTTTATACCGTTAAATATTTCCTTTCAGATTTTGGCTACGCTCAATAATGACGCCGACGTTGGCGGCCCGCGCCACTGCGCCAGGCTTGCTGAGTTTGATGCGCACCCATGGGGAATTGAAGCGGCTCAGCAGCAGCTCCGCCACCTCTTCCGCCACGCGCTCCACCAGCGCAAAACGCTGGCCTTCCACGTGGCTGATGACCGCTTCACTCACGTCGGCATAGCTCAGACAGTCGTTCACATCATCGCTTTTTGCCGCGGCGACGTTATCCCAGCCCATTTCGATATCGAACACGAGTTTCTGTTCGATGGTCTGTTCCCAGTCATACACCCCGATAGTGGTGATTACCGAAAGTTGCTCTATAAATACTATATCCATCACGACCTGCCTGGTTTTTGGCTAAACCGGATACCACTCCCGGCGAATTATGCGTATTATCCACAGATGCTAAGTACAAAACGACATTTTCAAAACGGAACAGCGTTATGAGTGCAATCGCGCCTGGAATGATCCTCCTCGCCTACCTTTGCGGCTCAATTTCCAGCGCCATTCTGGTCTGCCGTATTGCCGGGTTACCCGACCCACGCGTAAGCGGTTCCGGGAATCCGGGGGCGACCAATGTACTACGAATTGGCGGCAAAGGAGCAGCCGTAGCGGTTTTGATTTTTGACGTTCTGAAAGGAATGCTTCCCGTCTGGGGCGCGTATGCGCTGGGCGTCACGCCGTTCTGGCTGGGGCTGATTGCGATTGCCGCCTGTCTGGGCCACATCTGGCCAGTATTCTTTGGTTTTAAAGGCGGAAAAGGCGTCGCCACTGCCTTCGGTGCCATTGCGCCTATCGGCTGGGATCTGACCGGCGTGATGGCCGGCACCTGGCTGCTCAGCGTGTTGCTTAGCGGTTACTCTTCTCTTGGCGCCATCGTCAGCGCGCTGATTGCCCCGTTTTATGTCTGGTGGTTTAAGCCGCAGTTTACCTTTCCGGTGTCGATGCTCTCTTGTCTGATCCTGTTGCGTCATCATGACAATATTCAGAGGTTGTGGCGCCGCCAGGAGACGAAGATCTGGAGCAAGTTGAAGCGGAAGAAGAAAGAGCCGCAGTAGGGTTTTAGCGGCACCGGTGTTGAGCGACGGAGAAGCCGGGTGGCGGCTGCGCCTTACCCGGCCTACTGACACACAACATGCACCATCCGTAGGCCCGGCAAGCGCAGCGCCGCCGGGCATTGCGGCACCCCATCCATAAGCGACTCATATGACAGCCTTCATTTCCGCCAGGGCATACTAAAAAGACCCGACGGCGAGCAGATGGATGAAGCATGTCAGCAACTCAGGCGCATGAAAAAACAGCGAAAGGCTGGCAGGCATCCCTTGCGCTGCACTTTTCCCACACGCCTGAAAAAACCCTCCTTCACTCTGCCCGCCACGTCGGGCCGCTCACCGTGCAACGCCCGTTCTATCCCGAAGGCGAAACCTGCCATCTCTACCTGCTGCATCCCCCTGGCGGGATTGTCGGCGGGGATGAACTGGCGATCGGGATCCATCTTGAGCCCGGAAGCCATGCCCTGATCACCATGCCCGGCGCCAGCAAGTTCTATCGCAGTACGGGCGCGCTGGCGCGGCTGGATCAGCACTTCACCCTGGACGAGCAGGCAACCCTCGAGTGGCTGCCGCAGGACACGATTTTCTTCCCCGGCTGCAACGCCGCCCAGCGCTCGGTGTTTCATCTCCAGCGCAGCAGCACGCTGCTGGCCTGGGAACTGTTTTGCCTGGGCCGCCCGGTGATCAACGAGGCCTTTAGCCACGGTCGAATTGAGAGCCGCCTCGAAGTCTGGCTTGAGGGCGAGCCGCTGTTAATCGAACGCCAGCATCTGGCAGACGGCGATCTGACGCCGGTGGCGGAACATCCGTGGATCGGCACGCTGCTGTTTTATCCCGCCAGTGACGCGCAGCTGGAGGATGTCCGCGCGCTGCTGGCCCCGCTGCAACAGGTTGCCGGAGCCACCCTCACCGACGGCCTCCTGTCGGTGCGCTTTCTTGCCCATGACAACCTGATTTGCCAGCAGGCGATGCGTGAGATCTGGCAGCACCTGCGTCCGCAACTTACCGCCAGAGCTCCCTGCTCGCCACGCATCTGGCACACCTGAGAGAAGCACGATGGAACTGACCCCCAGAGAAAAAGACAAGCTGTTGCTGTTTACCGCCGCGCTGGTGGCGGAGCGTCGCCTCGCCCGCGGCGTGAAGCTCAATTACCCGGAATCGGTGGCCCTGATCAGCGCCTTCATTATGGAAGGGGCGCGCGACGGGCAGACGGTTGCGGAACTGATGGAAGCGGGCCGCCATGTCCTGACCCGCGCGCAGGTGATGGAGGGCGTGCCGGAGATGATCCCGGACATTCAGGTGGAGGCCACCTTCCCGGACGGCTCCAAGCTCGTCACCGTCCACAACCCGATCCTCTGAGGGGGCAGCATGATCCCAGGTGAATATCAGATACAACCCGGCCAGATTGTTATTAATGCGGATCGCAAAACCCAGACGGTGATCGTCGAGAACCACGGCGACCGCCCGATCCAGGTGGGATCCCACTACCACTTTTATGAGGTGAACCCGGCGCTGAAGTTCGATCGTGAGGCGACCCGAGGCTACCGGCTGAACATTGCCGCAGGCACCGCCGTGCGCTTTGAGCCGGGGCAGAAGCGTGCCGTCACGCTGGTCGAGGTCTCTGGCGCGCAGCGTATTGTCGGCTTTCGCGGCGAGGTGATGGGCGAGGTTAACCATGGCTGAAATTTCGCGTCAGGCCTATGCCGACATGTTTGGCCCCACCACCGGGGATAAGGTTCGTCTTGCCGACACCGAACTGTGGATCGAGGTGGAAAACGATCTGACGATCTACGGCGAAGAGGTGAAGTTCGGCGGCGGAAAAGTGATCCGCGACGGCATGGGCCAGGGGCAAATGCTGGCCCGGGAGTGCGTGGATCTGGTGCTGACCAACGCCCTGATCGTCGATCACTGGGGGATCGTCAAAGCCGATATCGGCGTGAAAGACGGCAGGATCTTCGCCATCGGCAAGGCGGGCAACCCGGACATTCAGCCCGGCGTGACGATCCCGATTGGCGCGGCCACAGAAGTGATCGCCGCCGAAGGGAAGATCGTCACCGCAGGCGGGGTCGATACCCACATCCACTGGATCTGCCCGCAGCAGGCGGAGGAGGCACTGGTCTCCGGCGTCACCACCATGATCGGCGGCGGCACCGGCCCTGCCGCAGGCACCAATGCCACCACCTGCACGCCGGGCCCCTGGTATATCGCACGCATGCTGCAGGCCATTGATACCCTGCCGGTGAACGTCGGCCTGCTGGGTAAAGGCAACGCCTCAAACCCGGATGCCCTGCGCGAACAGGTTGCAGCCGGGGCGATTGGCCTTAAAATCCACGAGGACTGGGGCTCAACGCCTGCCGCCATTGACTGTTCCCTGACCGTCGCAGACGAGATGGATATTCAGGTGGCGCTGCACAGCGACACCCTCAACGAGGGCGGATTCGTGGAAGACACCCTGGCGGCCATCGCCGGGCGCACTATCCACACTTTCCACACCGAAGGGGCGGGAGGCGGCCACGCGCCGGATATTATTACCGCCTGCGCGCACCCGAATATTCTGCCCTCCTCCACCAACCCGACGCTCCCCTACACCGTCAACACCATCGACGAACATCTGGACATGCTGATGGTCTGCCACCATCTCGACCCGGACATCGCCGAGGACGTGGCCTTCGCCGAATCGCGCATTCGCCGGGAGACCATCGCCGCCGAAGACGTACTGCACGATATCGGCGCATTCTCGCTCACCTCGTCGGATTCCCAGGCGATGGGCCGGGTGGGAGAAGTGATTATCCGCACCTGGCAGGTGGCGCACCGCATGAAGGTCCAGCGCGGCCCGCTGGCGGAGGAAACCGGCGATAACGATAACCTGCGCGTGAAGCGCTATATCGCCAAGTACACCATCAACCCGGCGCTGACCCACGGTATCGCCCATGAAGTCGGATCGGTTGAGGCCGGAAAACTGGCGGACCTGGTGGTCTGGTCCCCGGCCTTCTTCGGCGTGAAGCCCGCCACCATCGTCAAAGGCGGGATGATCGCCTGCGCGCCGATGGGCGACATTAACGCCTCGATCCCGACGCCGCAGCCGGTGCACTACCGGCCGATGTTTGGCGCGCTGGGTGCCGCCCGTCACGCCACCCGCCTGACGTTTCTCTCCCGGGCCGCCGCCGATAACGGCATTGCGCAGCAGCTGAACCTGCAGAGCGCCATCGCCGTGGTTAAAGGCTGCCGGACGGTGAAAAAGGCCGACATGATCCACAACGGCCTGCAGCCGAACATTACCGTGGATGCGCAAACCTACGAGGTGCGCATTGACGGGGAACTGATTACAAGCGAACCGGCAGAAATCCTGCCGATGGCGCAACGCTATTTCCTGTTCTGAGGAGCCTTTATGATCACCTTAACCCAACGCCTCGATCATCCCCATCCCGTTACCGCACAGGTGACGCTGCCCATTGATGTGCGGGTAAAGAGCCGCGCCCGCGTGGTGCTTAACGATGGCCGCGACGCCGGTCTTATACTGCCGCGCGGTCTGCTGCTGCGGGGCGGCGACCTGCTTGCCAGTGACGATGGTCATGAAGTGGTGGAAGTCATCGCCGCACCGGAGCCGCTATCGGTGGTGCACTGCGCCGATCCGTTCCTGCTGGCCCGCGCCTGCTATCACCTGGGCAACCGCCACGTTCCGCTGCAGATCATGCCCGGCGAGCTGCGCTATCACCACGATCACGTGCTCGACGAAATGCTGCACCTGCTGGGTCTGGACGTGGCCTTCGCCACCCTGCCCTTTGAGCCGGAAGCGGGCGCTTATGCCAGCGAAGGGCACTCACATTCGCACTCACACGCTCATTCACATTAAGGACTCACCATGCGCAAGTTGTTACCCCTGCTTCTGCTGGCCTTCTCTCTGCCCGCGCTGGCCCATCCGGGACACGGCACCGACAGCTTTCAGGCAGGCTTTTTCCATCCCCTGACCGGGCTTGATCATCTCCTGATGTTGACCGGCGCGGGCGTGCTCGCCGCCCTGAGCGGCCGCAGGCTGCTGATGCCCTTTGCCACCCTCGGCATGATGCTGACCGGTGCCGTTGCGGGCAGCCTGTTGGGCGGCTTTAGCGGCATGGAGATGCTGATCATCGCCTCGCTGGCGGTGTGTGGCGCCATGATGTTCAGAACCGAAAACCGCCTGCTGCTGGCCGTGCCTCTGCTTGCCATGTTCCACGGCTGGGCGCACGGCGTGGAGATGGCGGGCCACAGCTTCTGGTTGTTCACCAGCGGCTTTATGCTCGCCAGCGCCGCGGTGCTGTGCGCAAGTTTTGCCGCAGGCATGCTGCTGCGCCGCCACGACGGGCTGCGTAAAATCTTCGGCGGCGGGCTTATCGCCTCTGCCCTGCTGGCGCTGATGAGCTGATGCAGTCGTCCCGCCAGTGGCTGCGCCTGATGCAGCTCTCCAGCAGCAGCCTGCCGGTGGGCTCTTTTACCTGGTCCCAGGGGCTGGAGTGGGCGGTGGAAGCGGGCTGGGTCACGACGGCCGACGCCTTTAAGCGCTGGCAGTGCCAGCAGATGGATCAGGGCTTTTTCTGCGTCGATCTGCCGCTGTTTTACCGTCTGTACCACGCCTGCGAGCTGCACGATATCGCTGCCGCCTCGCGCTGGACGGCGTACCTGCTCGCCTGCCGGGAGACCCGGGAGCTGCGCGAAGAAGAGCGCAACCGCGGGGCGGCGTTCACCCGGCTGATTAAGCACTGGGAGCCGGACTGCCCGCCCGAATGGCTGTCGCTCTTTGCCCGCAGCCAGCTGTGCGGGATGGCGTGGCTCGGCGTTCGCTGGGGTATCGGCATGCGCGAGATGGCGCTGAGCCTCGGCTACAGCTGGATCGAGAGCGCGGTGATGGCGGGCGTGAAGCTGGTGCCGTTTGGGCAGCAGGCCGCCCAGCAGCTGATTATCGAGCTCTGCGATCGCTATGCCGACGGGCTGGAGCAGGCGCTGCTGCGCAGCGATGACGAGCTGGGGGCGGCCACCCCGCTCGCCGCTATCGCCTCGGCGCGACACGAAACACAATATTCACGGTTATTCCGTTCCTGAGGAGTCTCTATGTCTGAGTACAAACACCCCCTGCGCGTGGGCGTCGGCGGCCCGGTGGGTTCGGGTAAAACTGCCCTGCTGGAAGCACTGTGTAAAGCGATGCGCGACACCTGGCACCTGGCGGTGGTCACCAACGATATCTACACCAAAGAGGATCAGCGCATCCTCACCGAGGCGGGGGCGCTTGAGCCGGAACGCATCGTGGGGGTGGAGACCGGCGGCTGTCCGCATACCGCGATCCGCGAAGATGCCTCGATGAACCTGGCGGCGGTGGAAGCGTTAAGCGAGAAGTTCGGCAATCTGGATCTGATCTTTGTGGAGAGCGGCGGCGACAACCTCAGCGCCACCTTCAGCCCGGAGCTGGCAGATCTGACGATCTACGTGATCGACGTGGCGGAAGGGGAGAAGATCCCGCGCAAAGGCGGGCCGGGGATCACCAAATCCGATTTTCTGGTGATCAACAAAACGGATCTCGCCCCCTACGTCGGTGCCTCGCTGGAGGTGATGGAGCGCGACACCAACCGCATGCGCGGCGACCGCCCGTGGACCTTTACCAACCTGAAGGCGGGTGACGGGCTGGCGACCATCATTAGCTTCCTGGAAGAGAAAGGAATGCTGAAGGTGTAATAAAAAAGCCTGGCATTACGCCAGGCTGCTTCCGTTATTAACAGCTGTTATTTACAGCTGTTTCCTGATGCGCCCTGCTCGCGCCATGCGCCCCAGGTACCGCCCTTGCCCGGCTCTTCCTGGCCCGGGTTCACGTACCACTGGTTAAACCAGATTTTGCCGTTGTGCGACACTTTGGTGCATTTTTTCGGGTAGGCGATTTTCGGGTTATAGGCCGCCACATCGCTGGCAGGTGCCGCCGGTTTGCTTACCTTGATGGTCATGCTGTCCTGGGCAGTACGCCCGTCTTCACCGGTGGTGGTAAGAGTATAGGTGACCTCGCCTTCCGTATTAGCCGGGATGACCGCATAAGCGTGAGCATTGTTCACGCTGCTGACCAGGCTGCCGTTCAGCTTCTCCTGCAGCCAGAACGTACCGGAACCTTTGGTCACGCTCCAGGTAAAGGACTTCGCGTTCAGGCTCTGGCTGCCGTCCAGCGGATAAGTACTTACGCCGGTGGTGGAGGAAACCATGGTGTGATCGGCACCTGCCGCTGCGGTCGGTGCTGGCAGGACTTTATCGCCGTCCTTCAGCGCCAGAATGCGGGCTACGGCACGTTCCATATCAGGCTGGGTACCAATTTTTGACGAATTATCCCCTGCCAGCGGCGTGCCAGTTTCCTGCAGGATCTGGCGCATCTGCACCGGCGTCACGGTAATGCCGTGCGCCTGGGCAATACCAGAAAGACTTGCCACTACGCCTGCAATAATAGGGTTAGCGGAAGAGGTGCCGGAGAAGGTAGCGGTGTATTCCGCATTGGTGCTTTTGTACAGATCGCCGCCGCCCGTGGTCGCGACGTCCCAGCATCCCCAGGATGAACTGGTGACGCGGGAGCCGTAGGTGGTGAAGTAGGCTTTCTTACCGTCTTTGGCGCAGAATGCCCCGGCAATGATGGCCCCGGAATCGCGCGTATTCACATCAAATTTGCCGTTGAATGCCGGATGGTCAAGGTTAACGCTGCCGTTGCCTGCCGCTTCGATCACGTACACGCCTTTGTCGGTCAACGCCTTGATGATGTCGTAATAGCTCTGAACGTTTTCCTGCGGCACATAGCAGGCGTTAGTGTTACAGCCCGTGATTTCGCCACCGCCGGTCTGCATCCCCATCTGCACCACGTCGCCCGCTTTCAGCAGGGGGATCATGTTGTAGAGGTTGTTATATTGCCATGCGGAGAAACCTACCCGGCTTTTCCAGCTCAGACCGCGCACGCCTGCGCCGATGTCTTTCGCCGCCATGATGCCGACGGACGCAGTATCGTGGTCGTCACCGACACGATAGCGGCTGTCGCCCTTGGTCAGGGCCGGGGTTGGCAGGTTAATATGGCTGGTATTCCAGATATAGTTCTCCATGGAAATAATCGTCACACCGTCGCCAGCATTACCCGCATATTGGTTTACGCTGTCGCGGTTAACGCCCCCCACATAATAACCCTGGCGTTTATCAGTTGGCGATTTTGCATAATCCTGCAGCTGACGAAAATCGGGTACAGCGGCATCACCGACGGTATTTTGCAATGAGGATGTCAGTAACGGCTGCGTTTGCCCTTCATCTTTATTGTATTTATCAAGCGAGACCGGCAGCGTTTCGGGATAAACAAGTTCGATATTCTGGTTTTGCTCCAGCTCAGCGATCACGCTATTAATATAGGCTTTATCGGTGCTTTTGTTTTCCGGCAACTCGATACGCAGATAACGATCGAAGCCATATCGTGCATTAAGCTCTGATAATTCATCAGACTGGCTGCTGCGTAAATTATTGGACCGGAACATGGTGGTAGGCACCAGCGTAGGGTCGCTAAGGGTTAATTTGCTCGCTGTCGTGGTGGCAGGCGTGCTGGTCGATTTCAGCAGTGGCTTGCTGGGCTTAAGCTTTACCACAATCGCTACATAGGATTCACCTGTCTGAGCCAGTTCAGCCTGCGGTGCCGTTTCGGCCCAGGCTGAAGAGGTGACTGCTGCGCAAATTAACAGTGAGAGAATACTTTTTTTCATTTTAGCCAACGTTCCTTTATGACATATAATTAATAACCTTCCTGATTTTCAGCATGAATGAAAAATACCCCATGGCCAATGAGAGCCTTCTTTTAAAAAATAAGAATACTCTCGCTATGAAATTTTCAGCCGTTAATAACAGCCTGCCAGAATATGTCAACGTGAAGCGAGGATAAAAATAACCAAATTCGTTGTGCGGAATT
Source organism: Enterobacter sp. MF024 (assembly GCF_005843915.1). Classification (NCBI taxonomy): domain Bacteria; kingdom Pseudomonadati; phylum Pseudomonadota; class Gammaproteobacteria; order Enterobacterales; family Enterobacteriaceae; genus Enterobacter; species Enterobacter sp. MF024. The sequence continues at coordinate 98,375 of NZ_VCBB01000008.1, forward strand.
TAAAAAAAGATAAAGCAAGTCCAGTTTACGCTATTAATGTTTTTACATCACCAGCAAGTTACTATTCTCTTCCTGTAAAATATCTGCCTGCTATTTCCATTAATGTCGCGTGAATACATCAGGAATCCAATGACTATTAAAATTGCAATTGCGGATGAACATACCCTTATTCGCCGGGGACTTCACGCTATGATCATAAACCGCACCACGCACGGTGACGATACCGTCCCTGGGATCTTTTCCATCTCGGGTGAAGCGGCGGCGACGAGCGAGTTACTCACCCTGCTTGCCCGGCATCCAACAGATATTTTACTGCTGGGGTATACGCTCACCCGTTCACTAAATGATATGGAGGGGCTGACGCTGGTGAAATGGTTAGGGCATCACTATCCGACGCTTAAAATCATTATGCTTTCGCCCGACACCAACCCGCTGATCATCCGCCTGGCGCTGGAGGCGGGAGCCAGCGCCTATCTGAGCCAGCATATCAATGAGACCATCCTCCGCCAGGCGATTCAGTCGGTAATAAGCGGCGAAGTCTTTGTTGAGCACTCGCTGATGAACACGCTATTCCACAAAAGAGCGGCCAACGAAGCCCTTTCGCCGCGGGAGACGGAAGTGCTGCGTTTGATCTGCAAGGGGCTTAGCCTGACGGATATCTCACGGCGTCTGCATCTGAGCATCAAAACCGTGAGCGCGCATAAAATGCGGGCGATGGAGAAGTTGGGGGTCAGTAACAGCTGCCAGCTTTACTGCCTGCTCGCCAAAACCCGGATGTTTGATATCGCTCTCTGACATCCGGGCAAGGCTGACATCAGGCGGCGGGTAACTCCGCCAGCGGCCAGCGCGGACGCACTGAAACACTAAGATCTGCCGTGGCGTTCGATTTCAGGCGCACCATTCCGGCATAAGCGATCATCGCCCCGTTATCGGTGCAAAATTCCGGGCGGGCATAGAACACTTCACCGCGGCGTTTTTGCATCATCTCTGCCAGTTTCGCGCGCAGCGTACGGTTGGCGCTCACGCCGCCCGCCATCACCAGGCGCTTAAAGCCGGTCTGATCCAGCGCGCGCTTGCACTTGATCATCAGCGTATCCACCACCGCATCTTCAAATGCGCGGGCGATGTCGGCGCGGGTCTGATCGTCGCCTTCATTATTACGGATGGTATTTGCCGCGAAGGTTTTCAGCCCCGAGAAGCTGAAATCCAGCCCTGGCCGGTCGGTCATCGGACGCGGGAAGACAAAGCGCCCTTCCGTGCCCTGGGCCGCCATCTTCGACAGCATTGGGCCGCCCGGGTAATCGAGTCCCAGCAGCTTGGCGGTTTTGTCGAAGGCTTCACCCGCCGCATCGTCAATGGATTCGCCCAGCAGCTCATACTGACCAATACCGGTCACGCTAATCAGCTGGGTATGGCCGCCGGAAACCAGCAGCGCCACGAACGGAAATTCAGGCGGATTATCTTCCAGCATTGGCGCCAGCAGATGCCCTTCCATATGGTGAACCGCAATAGCCGGTACATCCCACGCGAACGCCAGCGAACGCCCGATGGTGGCGCCCACCAGCAGCGCGCCCACCAGCCCCGGACCGGCGGTATAGGCCACGGCGTCGATATCTTTCGCCGTAAAGCCTGCCTCTTTCAGCGCCGCCTGGATCAGGGGCACCGTTTTACGCACATGGTCGCGGGAAGCCAGTTCCGGCACCACGCCGCCGTAGTCGGCATGTAATTTTACCTGACTATACAGTTGGTTGGCGACCAGCCCTTTTTCATCGTCGTAGATCGCGATGCCGGTTTCATCGCAGGATGTTTCAATACCCAGTACACGCATGACTTGTTTTACCTCACTCAGATACCGCGCAGTGTAGAGCCTGGGCGGGTTGATGTAAAACTTTCCTCACCCCTGGAGTTCTCTTCGTGTATACTCCTCACCCTTATAAAAGTCCCTTTCAAAAACGGCCGCGGTGCTTTACAAAGCAGCAGCAATTGCAGTAAAATTCCGCACCATTTTGAAATAAGCTGGCGTTGATGCCAGCGGCAAACCGAATTTATAAAGGTGAGAGTTACATGCCGGTAATTAAAGTACGTGAAAACGAGCCGTTCGACGTAGCACTGCGTCGCTTCAAGCGTTCATGCGAGAAAGCAGGTGTTCTGGCTGAAGTTCGTCGTCGTGAGTTCTATGAAAAACCAACGACTGAACGTAAGCGCGCTAAAGCTTCTGCTGTGAAACGTCACGCGAAGAAACTGGCTCGCGAAAACGCACGCCGTACTCGTCTGTACTAATCTATTGAGGACGCACGTCCTCAATTGTCAGACAGAGTAGTAGTCGTAAGGCCGTGCTTCCGGAAGGAATGCGCGGCTTGTTTTCGTTTATGAGTCACTAAAAATTCATGGGGCCTATGGCTGGACGAATCCCACGCGTTTTCATTAATGATCTGCTGGCAAGAACCGACATCGTCGATCTCATCGACGCGCGGGTAAAGCTGAAAAAGCAGGGCAAGAACTATCACGCGTGCTGTCCATTCCATAACGAAAAAACCCCCTCTTTCACCGTGAACGGTGAAAAACAGTTCTACCACTGCTTCGGCTGTGGCGCGCACGGCAACGCCGTCGACTTTTTGATGAACTACGACAAGCTCGAGTTTGTTGAAACCGTCGAAGAGCTCGCTGCCATGCACAACCTTGAAGTGCCGTATGAAGCAGGCAGTGGGCCAAGTCAGATAGAGCGTCATCAGCGACAAACGCTGTATCAGCTGATGGACGGCCTGAATTCGTTTTACCAACAGTCTCTTAAGCAACCTGCTGCTGAGCCTGCGCGTCAGTATCTGAACAAGCGCGGACTGAGCGACGATGTTATTGCGCGTTTCGCTATTGGTTTCGCCCCTCCCGGCTGGGATAACGTGTTAAAGCGTTTTGGCGGCAATAGCGAAGATCGTAAATCCCTCATCGACGCGGGCATGCTGGTCACCAACGACCAGGGACGTAGCTATGACCGCTTCCGCGAGCGGGTGATGTTCCCCATTCGCGACAAGCGTGGCCGGGTAATTGGTTTTGGTGGCCGCGTGCTGGGTGATGCCCTGCCGAAATACCTCAACTCCCCGGAAACCGATATTTTCCATAAGGGCCGCCAGCTGTACGGCCTGTATGAAGCCCAGCAGAATAACGCTGAACCGCAGCGGCTGTTGGTGGTCGAAGGCTATATGGATGTGGTGGCACTGGCGCAGTTCGACATTAACTATGCCGTCGCGTCGCTGGGTACCTCCACCACCGCTGACCATATTCAGCTGCTGTTCCGGGTGACCAATACGGTCGTCTGCTGTTATGACGGCGACCGGGCCGGACGCGAAGCCGCCTGGCGAGCACTGGAAACTGCATTACCTTATATGACCGACGGGCGCCAGTTGCGCTTTATGTTCCTGCCCGACGGCGAAGACCCGGATACGCTGGTGCGTAAAGAGGGCAAAGCGGCATTTGAAGCGCGGATGGAGCAGGCTCAGCCGCTCTCCACGTTTCTGTTTAACAGCCTGATGCCGCAGGTGGATTTGAGCACCCCGGATGGCCGTGCGCAGCTCAGTACGCTGGCGCTGCCGTTAATCACTCAGGTGCCCGGCGAAACGTTACGCATCTACCTACGCCAGGAGCTGGGTAAGAAACTCGGCATCCTGGATGACAGCCAGCTTGAACGTTTAATGCCAAAACAGGCTGAAAGCGGAGCGGTTCGCCCTGCCCCTCAGCTAAAACGCACAACCATGCGTATACTGATAGGACTGCTGGTACAAAACCCCGAACTGGCCCCACGCGTGCCGTCTCTTGAGGGTTTAAACCATGAAAAGCTGCCCGGACTTGGCTTATTTGCAGAACTGGTCAACACTTGTTTGTCACAGCCAGGTCTGACCACCGGACAACTTTTAGAGCACTATCGCGGAACAAAAGCGTCCGCAACCCTTGAAAAACTGTCGATGTGGGACGATATAGCAGATAAAGAGATTGCTGAAGAGACCTTCACCGACTCGCTCAACCATATGTTTGATTCGATGCTTGAACTGCGCCAGGAAGAGTTGATAGCTCGCGAGCGCACACAGGGTTTAAGCAGCGAAGAACGCCGGGAGCTCTGGATGATTAACCAGGAACTGGCGAAGAAATAAATTTAACGGCTTAAGTGCCGAATATCGTTCGGGTAGATCCCGACAGCCGCACTGAGAGGCAGCGGCAAAAATACAAGTACGCCCTCGCTTTAAAGGTTGGCTGCAGCACCGCCGACACCAATCAAACGAATAAGTGTGGATACCGTCTTATGGAGCAAAACCCGCAGTCACAGCTGAAACTTCTTGTCCAACGTGGTAAGGAGCAAGGCTATCTGACCTATGCCGAGGTCAATGACCATCTGCCGGAAGATATCGTCGACTCCGATCAGATCGAAGACATCATCCAAATGATCAACGACATGGGTATTCAGGTGATGGAAGAAGCCCCTGATGCCGATGATCTGTTACTTGCTGAAAACTCAAACAACACCGACGAAGATGCAGAAGAAGCTGCTGCACAGGTTCTGTCGAGCGTTGAATCTGAAATCGGCCGCACCACCGACCCGGTTCGCATGTACATGCGCGAAATGGGTACCGTTGAACTGTTGACCCGCGAAGGCGAAATTGACATCGCAAAACGCATCGAAGACGGGATCAACCAGGTTCAGTGTTCCGTTGCCGAATACCCGGAAGCGATCACCTATCTGCTCGAGCAGTACGATCGTGTGGAAGCTGAAGAAGCTCGCCTGTCCGATCTGATCACCGGTTTTGTCGATCCGAACGCGGAAGAAGACATGGCCCCTACGGCGACGCACGTCGGTTCTGAACTGTCTCAGGAAGAGATGGATGATGATGAAGACGAAGAAGACGAAGATGGCGATGACGACAGCAGCGATGACGACAACAGCATCGACCCTGAACTGGCTCGCGAGAAGTTCGGTGAACTGCGCACGCAGTATGAAGTCACGCGCGACACCATCAAAGCTAAAGGCCGCAGCCACGCAGCCGCTCAGGAAGAGATCCTGAAGCTGTCTGAAGTATTCAAACAGTTCCGTCTGGTGCCAAAACAGTTCGATTACCTGGTTAACAGCATGCGCGTGATGATGGATCGCGTACGTACCCAGGAACGCATCATCATGAAAGTGTGCGTTGAACAGTGCAAAATGCCGAAGAAGAACTTCATCACCCTGTTCACCGGCAACGAAACCAGCGAAACCTGGTTCAACGCGGCTATCGCGATGAACAAGCCGTGGTCTGAAAAACTGCGCGACGTGGCTGACGATGTACATCGTGGCCTACAGAAGCTGCAGCAGATTGAAGAAGAGACCGGCCTGACCATCGAGCAGGTTAAAGACATCAACCGTCGTATGTCCATCGGTGAAGCGAAAGCCCGCCGTGCGAAGAAAGAGATGGTTGAAGCGAACTTGCGTCTGGTTATCTCTATCGCCAAGAAGTACACCAACCGCGGTCTGCAGTTCCTGGATCTGATTCAGGAAGGCAACATCGGTCTGATGAAAGCGGTTGATAAATTTGAATACCGTCGTGGTTACAAGTTCTCCACCTACGCAACCTGGTGGATCCGTCAGGCTATCACCCGCTCTATCGCGGATCAGGCGCGCACCATCCGTATTCCGGTGCATATGATTGAGACCATCAACAAGCTCAACCGTATTTCTCGCCAGATGCTGCAGGAGATGGGCCGCGAGCCGACGCCGGAAGAGCTGGCCGAGCGCATGCTGATGCCGGAAGACAAGATCCGTAAGGTGCTGAAAATCGCTAAAGAGCCAATCTCCATGGAAACGCCAATCGGCGACGATGAAGATTCGCATCTGGGTGATTTCATCGAGGATACCACCCTCGAGCTGCCGCTGGACTCTGCCACCACCGAGAGCCTGCGTGCCGCCACCCACGACGTTCTGGCTGGCCTGACCGCCCGTGAAGCGAAAGTCCTGCGTATGCGTTTCGGTATCGATATGAACACCGACCACACGCTGGAAGAAGTGGGTAAACAGTTCGACGTTACCCGCGAACGTATCCGTCAGATCGAAGCGAAGGCGCTGCGTAAACTGCGCCACCCAAGCCGCTCTGAAGTGCTGCGTAGCTTCCTGGACGACTAATCCAGGTAAACAGCAAAAAGCTCCCAGCCGGGAGCTTTTTTTTGGGCTTTTTTCCCCTCTCCCCTACGGGGAGAGAGCCAGGGTGAGGGGGACCTAAAGCCCCCGCGTCACCAGCGCCTGGTCCAGCTCCCGATACGCCTCCACCAGCTTCTCCAGCGTCGCCCGGTTAAGCCCGCTCGGATTCGGCAGCACCCACACCTGCGTCACGCCGATAGTGATCTTCTGCTTCCCCCACTGCACCCCACGCTGGCTGAACGCCTGCTCGTACGCCTGCTTGCCGAGGATCGCCAGCGCCGCGGGCTGATAGTCCTCAATCTTCTTAATTAACTCCCGTCCGCCGCTGCGCAGCTCATGCAGGTCCACCTCGCTCGCCTGCACCGTCGGGCGCTCCACCAGCATAGTGATGCCGCAGCGGGTATCCAGCAGCTGCTGCTCCTCTTCCGGCTTGAGTAACTTATCGGTAAAGCCAGCCTGGTAGATCACCTTCCAGAAGCGATTACCGGGGTGCGCAAAGTGAAAACCGGTGTGGGCAGAGGACTTGCCCGGATTGATGCCGCAGAACACAACCCGCAGGCCTGGCGCAAGGATATCGCTGATCATTTTTACTCCCGATGCATAGATCACTTTGAAAGTATAAAAGATTGAAAATGCGTTGTTTATAAAAACAGCAGGCAGGTGCGTATGGCTGGATTGCCGCGAGGAGTTACTTTATAATCCTCCGCCACGGCCCCTTAGCTCAGTGGTTAGAGCAGGCGACTCATAATCGCTTGGTCGCTGGTTCAAGTCCAGCAGGGGCCACCAAACACAAGGGCTTAGATAAGCAATTATCTAAGCCCTTTTTTATGGGTTCAGGTAAGCCATCACCCCTGTTCGGCGTTCCTCGCCTCATACTGCGGCGGCGGTTTACGGAAACGCTGAGTCAGATACGCCAGATACAGCATGCCCAGCGCAGCCCATATCAGCCCCAGCGTCAGGGACGTTGCTTCAAGGTTGACCCACAGCACCCCTACCGTCACCGCACCAATCAGCGGCAGCAGCAGATAATGGAAGCGATCTTTCCAGGTTTTGTTATAGCCCTTACGCCGCCAGAAGTGGTTGTAAACCGACAGGTTAACGAAGGTAAAGGCCACCAGCGCGCCAAAGTTGATCAGCGCCGTGGCGGTCACCAGATCAAAGAACAGAGCCGACAGCGCCACAATGCCCACCATGATCACGTTCAGCGCCGGGGTACGCCATTTGGGATGGATATAACCAAACACGCGCTCCGGGAAAACGTTGTCACGTCCCATCACGTACAGCAGGCGCGATACGCTGGCGTGTGATGCCAGCCCGGAGGCCAGGGTATTAACGAAAGTCGTGCACAGGAAGATTGACTGGAACAGCTTGCCGCCCACATAAAGGGCAATCTCCGGCAGCGCAGCATCAGGATCTTTAAAGCGGCTGATGTCCGGGAAGAAGAGCTGCATTGCGAAAGAGGCGACGATAAAAATTAGCCCGCCGTACAGTGCCGTCAGAAATATCGCTTTCGGGATCACCCGTGCGGCATCCGGCGTCTCTTCGGAAAGCGTAGTTACGGCGTCGAAACCCAGGAACGAGAAGCAGACGATGGTCGCCCCGGTGATGATCGGGATCAGGTGCGCATTCTCGCTAATAAAAGGCCTGAGCGACCAGACGGTCCCGACCCCTTCCCCTTTGTGCAGCCCCTGCACCACCAGCACCACAAACACCACCATGATGGAGACCTGCACCAGCACGAACAGGGTATTAAAGTTCGCCACCAGGCTGACGCTCTTCAGATTCGCGGCGGTCAGAATGGCGACAAAAGAGACCACCCAGATCCACGGCGGAACTTCGGGAAACATCGCTGAGAGGTAAATTTTGGCCAACAGCACGTTAATCATCGGCAGGAAGAGATAATCCAGCAGCGATGACCATCCCACCATAAAGCCGACGTGGGGGCTGATCGATTTTTGCGCGTAGGTATAGGCGGAGCCCGCCTCCGGGAACTGGCGCACCAGCTTGCCGTAGCTGATGGCCGTAAACAGCACCCCCGCCAGCGCCAGCAGATAAGAGGCCGGAACATGACCGTTGCTGATGCCGGACACAATGCCGAAGGTATCAAACACGGTCATCGGCGTCAGATAGGCCAATCCCATCATGACCACCTGCCACAGCTTGAGCGATTTACGCAGCCGGGGCTTACTCGCTTCTGAGGCGATATTTAATGAGGTGTTAATAGCCATAGAGGTTCACCCCCATGCTGGCGGGGATCTGTCGGCGCGTCGTCCTGACAACAAACCTGCTTAGCAAGGGGGTAAAGCATAAATAGAAGGGGACAGCGTACCGGCGGGCGGCGCGTTCGCACTCATGGCCCCCCTCTCCCTGCGGATAGACAGATATCTGCATCATCTCAATTCCTCATCACACAATGTGTTGTTAACAGAACCCCGCAGCGCCATATGCAGACCGCGGGGCGCTTTTTCAGGCGTTTTTAAGCATCCACTCGATTTCGGTTTCGGTGATCAGCCGTTCGAATTGCAGCAGTTCGTCGTTCTTACAGGCGTGGTACACGTGGCAGAAACGTTCCCCCAGGCGCTCGCGCAGGGTATCGTTTTGCATAAACTCCCACAGGGCATCGCTCTGGCGGATCGGGAATGGCAGGCCTTCCTGCTCCAGCCCGTTGCCTTCCACCTCTTCATGCAGCGGCAGCGTATTGTCGAGCCCGTGTAAAATACCGGCGAAAATCGCCGCCATGACCAGATAAGGGTTGGCGTCCGCGCCTGCCACCCGGTATTCGACGCGGTGGTTATGGCGATCGCCGCAGGGAATACGCAGCGCCACGGTGCGGTTGTTATGGCCCCATGAAGCCTGGGTCGGCACATACATGCCCGGCTGGAAGCGACGGTAAGAGTTAACGTTCGGGGCCAGCAGCGCCATGGACGCCGGCATCAGGTCGATCATTCCCGCCAGCACCCGCTTCAGCAGGGCAGAATCTTCCCCATCCTCATCCGCCAGGATATTTTCCCCTTTGCTGTTCTGCATGCTGATGTGGATATGCATCCCGCTGCCCGCATGCTCTTCATAGGGTTTGGCCATAAAGGTGGCGTGCATCTTATGCTTCTCGGCCATCAGACGCACCAGACGTTTTAACGCCAGCGCATCGTCGCAGGCGTCCAGCACGTTATCGGTATGGTGGAGGTTGATTTCGAACTGGCCAGGCGAGGCCTCCGCCACCGCCCCGTCCGCCGGGATGAGCTGCAGCTGCGCCAGTTCATCGATGTCGTTCAGCACGTCGGCAAAGTGGTTAAGATTATCAACGGAGTAAACCTGGCTCTGGGTGTTGCGATCTTCAGTGCCCGGTGCGCACGGCGGTTGCAGATACCCTTCGGCATCGCGCTGACGATCGAGTAAATAGAACTCCAGCTCTACCGCTACCACCGGGAACACGCCGCGCTCGCGAAGCTGCAGCCAGAGGCGGTTCAGCACGTTCCGGGGCTCAACGTCAAAGGGAGCGCCATCTTCATCAACCATGGTCAGTAACACCTGACCGATATACTCCGGGTCAGCCGCGGAGGGCGTTAAGGTCCCCAGTACAGGAACGCAGGTGCAGTCCGGTTCACCCATATCCTGCCCAAGCCCGGCCTCTTCAACCACATTCCCCAGAATATCCATGGCAAACACCGACGCCGGGAAGTAGCACCCTTTTTCCAGCTTGTTCAGTCCGGCGACGGGAATACGTTTACCCCGGAAGCAGCCATTCAGATCGGTCAGCAGCACATCGACATACTGCGTGTTTGGATAACGCTCCAGATAGCGCCTCACCTCATGGCTAAAGGCGCTAACCCATCGCTCTTCCGACTTCTGCACAAAATTCTCTACTTCCAGGATACTGGTTTCCATCATTCACCGCCGTTGTGTTGAGTTTGGACTCTGACTTTCACTGTTAAATATAATGTCCATGACCCAACTTAGTATGCAAATAAATTGTTTGTCAAATGTTAAATTAAGTTTGCAAAGGGCAGATCTCACTGCTAGATTGAGAAAATATTGAACGAAATGGCCGCTTTTACGGCTAGCGCGGTCATAATTTAGTCCACTTTGTGAAGGCGATCATGGAAAATATAATGTACAAACCCGTCATCGGCGTGGTGATGTGTCGAAACAGGCTGAAGGGTCACGAGACCCAGACCCTGCAAGAAAAGTATCTGAATGCCATTATTCATGCAGGCGGACTGCCCATCGCCCTGCCGCATGCCCTGGCGGAACCCGAGCTGCTTGAAGCTCTGCTCCCTACTCTGGACGGCATCTATCTGCCGGGCAGTCCAAGCAACGTACAGCCGCACCTTTATGGTGAAAACGGCGATGAGCCTTACGCCGATCCCGGGCGAGATCTTCTGAGCATGGCGCTGATTGGCGCGGCGCTGGAAAGGCGCATCCCCATTTTCGCCATCTGCCGCGGGTTGCAGGAATTGGTTGTCGCCACGGGTGGGACTCTGTATCGTCGTCTCTTCGAGCAGGCCGACCTGCTTGAACACCGCGAGGATCCTGAGCTGCCGGTGGAATTGCAGTACGCCCCTTCTCATGAAGTTCAGGTCAATGAGGGGGGATTGATTTCTCAGCTGATACCGGGCTGCAACACGTTTTGGGTAAACTCTCTTCATGGACAAGGAGCCAAAACCCTGAGCGATCGCCTGCGCGTAGAGGCCAGTTCTCCGGACGGGCTGGTAGAGGCGATTAGCGTACATCAGCATCCGTTCGCCCTGGGTGTGCAATGGCATCCCGAATGGAACAGCAGCGAATATGCCCTGTCTCGACTGCTGTTCGAAGGATTTATCACCGCCTGTCAGCGCTACGCCGCCGAAAAGCAGCGGCTCTGACCACTACCGTTAAGGAAATGCAAATATGAGCGATGACGGCCTGGCGCCAGGAAAACGTCTGTCAGAGATCCGCCAGCAACTGGGTCTTTCACAGCGTCGTGCCGCCGAACTGTCTGGTTTAACACATAGTGCCATCAGCACCATAGAGCAGGACAAAGTCAGTCCTGCCATCAGTACGCTGCAAAAGCTGCTGAAGGTTTATGGGCTGTCGCTCTCGGAATTCTTTTCTGAGCCAGAAAAACCTGATGCACCGCAGGTGGTGATCGATCAGGACGATCTTATCGAAATGGGCAGTCAGGGTGTTTCGATGAAGCTGGTTCATAACGGGGATCCGAACCGTACGCTGGCAATGATTTTTGAAACGTACCAGCCAGGAACCACAACCGGAGAGAGGATCAAGCATCAGGGTGAAGAGATAGGCACCGTACTGGAGGGTGAAATTATGCTGACGTTTAACGGTCAGACTTATCACCTGGTTGCCGGACAAAGCTATGCCATTAACACCGGCATACCGCACAGCTTCAGCAACACCTCGGCAGGGATTTGCCGAATTATCAGTGCCCACACCCCTACCACATTCTGATTTCTGGCCTGAGATATTCTCAGGCTTTCTTCAGGCCAACGCCGCCGGGTTTATTATTTCCGGCGGCGTGAAGAAAACGCAAATAAACACGTTCTCGCGGCGGGAAATGTATTTCCCGGCGGCCCCGAATAATACGCGCAAATAACTTAGCGCTTAATCCGGCACAGACAGGTTATTCATCCTGGGACGCCCCACGGCTGTGTATTGCCTGAACAGGCCGAATTTACTTTATCTGGTTACGCTACGAAGGAGTTTATATGGATTTTCAGCACCTGAGTTACTGGCAGAATAAAGCCAAAAGTCTGGAAATAGAGACCCGACTTTTTATTAACGGCGACTACTGCGACGCCGCCGATAATAGCACCTTTGAGACCCTCAACCCGGCGGCGGCGCAACCCCTGGCGCAGGTAGCCCGGGGCAAAAAAGCCGATGTCGATCGGGCGGTGCAGGCTGCCCGCCAGGCCTTTGATGACGGCGCATGGTCCCAGGCCTCCCCGGCAAAACGCAAAGCGGTGCTCTACGCCTTCGCCGAACTGATGGAGCAACACCGGGAAGAGTTAGCCCTGCTGGAAACCCTCGATACCGGCAAGCCCATCCGCCACAGCCTGCGCGACGACGTTCCCGGCGCGGCGCGGGCCATCCGCTGGTACGCCGAAGCGCTGGATAAAGTCTATGGCGAAGTCGCCCCTACCGGCGCGGGTGAACTGGCGATGATCGTCCGGGAGCCCATCGGCGTGGTGGCCGCCGTGGTGCCGTGGAACTTCCCCCTGCTGCTGGCCTGCTGGAAGCTCGGCCCGGCGCTGGCGGCGGGCAACAGCATCATCCTGAAGCCTTCCGAAAAATCCCCCCTCACCGCCCTGCGCCTCGCCGCACTGGCAAAAGAGGCTGGATTGCCCAACGGAGTATTCAACGTTATCAGCGGCTTTGGTCACGAGGCGGGCCAGGCGCTGTCGCAGCACCCGGACGTGGACGTGATGACCTTTACCGGCTCCACGCGCACCGGCAAGCAGCTGTTAAAAGATGCGGGCGAGAGCAACATGAAGCGCGTCTGGCTGGAGGCGGGTGGCAAAAGCGCCAACATCGTCTTTGCCGACTGCCCGGATCTGGACCAGGCGGTGAGCGCCACGGCGGCGGGCATTTTCTACAACCAGGGGCAGGTCTGCATTGCCGGAACGCGCCTGCTGCTGGAAGAGAGCATCGCCGACGCATTCCTCGAAAAGCTCAAACAGCAGGCCCGCAACTGGCAGCCAGGCGACCCGCTCGATCCCAACACCACGCTCGGAACGCTGATCGACGCCAGCCATGCAGATACGGTCCACGGCTACATCCGGGCGGGCAGCGAGCACGGCACGCTGCTGCTGGACGGGCGCAACACGTCCTTGTCTGCCGCCGTCGGCCCGACCGTATTTGTCGATCTCCCTGCGAATTCCCCTCTGCATAAAGAGGAGATCTTTGGCCCGGTGCTGGTGGTCACACGCTTTAAAGATGAAGACCAAGCCCTGGCGCTGGCCAACGACAGCCAGTACGGCCTGGGTGCCGCAGTCTGGACCCGGGATCTCTCCCGCGCCCACCGACTCAGCCGCCGCCTGAAGGCCGGGTCCGTCTTCGTGAACAACTACAACGACGGCGACATGACCGTGCCTTTTGGCGGCTACAAGCAGAGCGGCAACGGGCGGGATAAGTCGCTGCACGCGCTGGAAAAATTCACCGAACTGAAAACCATCTGGATTGCTCTGGAGCTTTGATCATGACCGAACATACCACCAGTTATTACGCAGACAGCGCCAACCCGCATGAGCCCTATCCGACGCTGAGCGAATCCATCACCTGCGACGTCTGCGTCGTTGGCGGCGGCTACACCGGCCTCTCTTCCGCCCTGCATCTGGCGGAAATGGGCTTTGACGTTGTCGTGCTGGAGGCGGCGCGGATCGGCTATGGTGCCAGCGGGCGCAACGGCGGCCAGCTGGTTAACTCCTACAGCCGCGACATCGACGTGATAGAGCGAACCTACGGCCCGGACACCGCCAGAATGCTCGGCGACATGATGTTCGAAGGCGGGAATATCATTCGCGAACGCATTAAACGCTACCAGATCCAGTGCGACTACCGCCCCGGCGGCCTGTTCGTGGCGCTCAACAACAAGCAGCTGGATACGCTGGAAGAGCAAAAGGAGAACTGGGAGCGCTACGGCAACAACCAGCTGGAGCTGCTGGATGCCCGCGCGATCCGTCGCGAAGTGGACAGCGATCGCTACGCGGGTGCCCTGCTGGATCACAGCGGCGGCCATATTCATCCCCTGAACCTGGCCCTCGGTGAAGCCGACGCTATCCGTCTGAACGGCGGAAGGGTGTTTGAACAATCCCCGGTGACCCGCATTCAGCACACCAGCCCGGCGGTGGTCAGTACCGCCCAGGGCCAGGTGACGGCACGCTATGTGATCGTCGCCGGCAACGCCTATCTGGGCGATAAGCTGGAGCCTGAGCTGGCGAAGCGCAGCATGCCCTGCGGGACCCAGGTGGTCACTACCGCGCCGCTCTCTGAGGATCTTGCCCGCTCGCTGATCCCGAAAAACTACTGCGTCGAAGACTGTAACTATCTGCTGGATTACTACCGACTGACCGCCGACAACCGCCTGCTCTACGGTGGCGGAGTGGTGTATGGCGCCCGCGATCCTGCCGACGTGGAGCGGCTGGTGATGCCCAAGCTGCTGAAAACCTTCCCGCAGCTGCAGGGGGTGAAAATTGACTATCGCTGGACCGGCAACTTCCTGCTGACGCTGTCGCGGATGCCGCAGTTTGGCCGCCTCGATAACAACATCTATTACATGCAGGGCTACAGCGGTCACGGCGTGACCTGTACCCATCTGGCGGGGCGGCTGATTGCCGAGCTGCTGAGCGGGGATGCGCAGCGCTTTGACGCCTTCGCGAATCTGCCGCACTACCCCTTCCCGGGTGGCCGGAGCCTGCGCATTCCCTTCACCGCGATGGGGGCGGCTTACTACAGCCTGCGCGATCGTCTCGGTATGTAATCACACCATTCCAGTAAACCATTTTCAGCAAGGGGACAGATCATGAGTAACAATGAATTCCATCAGCGTCGTCTTTCCGCCACCCCACGTGGCGTGGGCGTGATGTGTAACTTCTTCGCCCGTTCAGCGGAAAACGCCACGCTGACCGACGTGGAGGGGAATGACTATATCGACTTCGCCGCCGGGATCGCGGTGCTGAACACCGGCCATCGCCACCCGGAAATGGTGGCGGCGGTTGAAGAACAACTGCACCACTTCACCCACACGGCCTACCAGATCGTCCCTTACGAGAGCTACGTGACGCTGGCGGAGAAACTGAACGAACTGGCCCCGGTACGCGGCCCAACCAAAACGGCGTTCTTTACGACCGGCGCCGAAGCGGTTGAAAACGCAGTCAAAATTGCCCGCGCCCACACCGGTCGTCCTGGGGTTATCGCCTTCAGCGGCGGGTTCCATGGCCGTACCTACATGACCATGGCCCTGACCGGCAAAGTCGCCCCGTACAAAATCGGATTTGGTCCCTTCCCGGGCTCGGTCTATCACGTGCCTTACCCGTCAGCGCTGCATGGCATCACCACGCAGGATGCCGTCGCGGCCATCGAACGTCTGTTTAAAGCGGATATCGAGGCGACGCAGGTAGCGGCTATTATTTTCGAACCGGTGCAGGGCGAAGGCGGGTTCAACGTCGCGCCACCTGAGCTGGTGGCGGCCATCCGCCGCATCTGCGATGAGCACGGTATCGTAATGATTGCCGATGAGGTGCAAAGCGGCTTCGCCCGCACCGGCAAGCTGTTCGCGATGGATCATTACGCTGACAAACCCGACCTGATGACCATGGCGAAAAGTCTGGCGGGCGGGATGCCGCTCTCCGGCGTGGTGGGTAACGCGCAGATCATGGATGCGCCAGCCCCGGGCGGACTGGGGGGAACCTACGCCGGTAATCCGCTGGCCGTAGCCGCCGCGCACGCGGTGCTGAAGATCATCGACAGTGAGGGGTTGTGCGCCCGTGCCCAGCAGCTGGGTGAACGCCTCGCCGCTACGCTCGAGGAGAGCAAAGCCTGGTGCCCTGGACTTGTGGCGGTACGCGGAGTGGGCTCGATGATCGCCGCGGAGTTCAACGATCCCGACAGCGGCCAGCCCTCTGCCGCACTGGCGCAAGCCATCCAGAAGAAAGCGCTGGAGCAGGGTCTGCTGCTGCTGACCTGCGGTCAATATGGCAACGTGATCCGCTTCCTCTATCCGCTGACCATCCCGGAGGCGCAGTTCAACCAGGCGCTGACGATTTTACAGCAGGTCACGCGCGGTTAAGTCATTGAGTGCCGACGTCATACGGACGTCGGCATTACCGCCAGCCTCCTTCCCTACGCTCAGTGCGTCCGGTACTGCTCTCTTACATAGTCCCGCAAGATATACACCATGTCGTGCAGCAGCCCGGTCAGGTCCTGCGCCACCTTATCCGGCAGCGTATTCCCCGGTAACGCCAGAAAAAATAAAACATATAAAAATTAAATTTCTTAGATTTAATTATTACAGGGATCTATTAAGGTAACTGCTGAGATATAAAAAATTACATTCTGTAAAATCATGTCATCGTATTGTCTGGATAATTTCTTACCTGAATGGAGTTAACCGGAATGGCTATACCCGCGTACTTATTTTTAAAGGATGATGGCGGTGCGTTAATCAAAGGATCGTCTGACGTACGGGATCGTGAAGGCAGTGTGGAGGTTATTGGTTTTAGTCACCGATTATATACCCCAACCGATAACAATACGGGAAGGATTACAGGCAATCGTATCCACGGTTCTTTTATCATCGAAAAAGAGTTTGATAGCTCATCAACGTACCTGTATAAAGCGGTCGCCACCGGACAAACATTAAAATCCGCAGAATTAAAATGGTACAAAATCAATGATGGCGGGCAGGAGGTTGAGTACTTCAATATGTTACTTGAGAATGTCAAAGTTGTCTCCGTTGCTCCCATAATGCATGACTGTAAAGATCCTGCCACTCTCCACCAAAACCATATCGAGCAAGTCGAATTTCGTTACGAAAAAATCACGTGGAAGCACTGTGATGGTAATCTTATTTTTTCAGATTCATGGAATGAACGTAAAACGGCATAAGGATATGCAATGGCTATTATTCCAATCATGCCTCTCGGTGGTTTTTCCCTGTTGCGCAAAAATATAATGGAAGCCAAAGCACTGGGAATGTGCAGAGGCATGGCGACCCCAACCACTCCTTACTGGTTTTATAATAAAGTCAGAAATGGCGGTCCGTGGGATTACAAACAGAAAAACAGGTTATGGGCAGATTTCGGCAATTTTAATTATGGTGCTACAGGCTATGTAAGCGGCATACCCCCTGCAATTTTATTAAAAGGTGCGGGATTTGCGCAGTCCAGAGCAGGCACATCCAATGTAGAAGAGTGGGGGCACTGGTGGGAAATACCTCCCTACGGAGACGATCCAGAAGATCAGAAATGGATAAAGCAAGGTATTGATTATGCGATACAGCACGGTTATTAAATACGGGCACCGTACATTAACTCTCGTACTGCTCCTGCTGGTGGTCTGTTTTGCGTTCTACCATTACAGCCAGAGTAATGCTTATGACGATCGCTTGTACGCATCAAAGCAGCTGAATGAAAATACCTGGCTTTATATCACACAATACCAGGGTGGTAATGCGACCGTTTCTGATGTCTTCCGTTACTATTTATCGGGCGAATATTCTGAAGATCCCCTTAAAGCCGTGAAGGAAATGAAACCCTTTTTAACGGCGGATACGGGTACAGCCACCGTGACAAAAATTGGGCGGCTGCTGACGGTTCGCGTGAAAGGTAAAGTCTACAATTTCACCAATTCGGTGATGTATTTATCAAAGGGTAACGCTGTATTCCCGGTTATCGAACTGTATGCCAGCGGTACAGAGTGACTTAATCCCGGCTGGCGTCGCCGCCAGCCTCCTTCCCTACGCTCAGTGCGTCCGGTACGGCTCCCTTACATAGTCCCGCAAGATATACACCATGTCGTGCAGCAGCCCGGTCAGGTCCTGCGCCACCTTATCCGGCAGCGTATTGCCCAGTAACGCCAGGTTCAGCGACTGGAGATACTCCACCATCCGGTAGGTTTCCTGCCAACAGAGCGGCATAGCGGAATCCACCACGTCATCGACGGTGAGCTGGGCGATAAGGTGCGGGGGCAAGTCTTCATCGCACAGGTGCGCCAGCCGGGTGAGCACGTGCGACAGCCGTTCGCATAACGCCAGACGCGGGGCAGTCTCTTTTGTTTCCAGCAGGACGGTCACCAGGGCCGCGCAACGATCCGTGACCTCAAACAGGTCAGCAGAGACAGGCAGCGGTGCGGTGAGCAGATGGTGGATAATGCTTTCGTCAGATTCAGGGTAAGACAGGGTTGGGATCGTAGCCATAAGGCATCCTCCTTGTACGAAAAATGAGATCACTACCAGAGTTCCTACGCTCAGGGGGTGACGCTGACGGAGGTAGGAATGCCGACGTACAAGGGGATCGGCCAGCCTTTCGACTGCTCCGCCCGCGCCACCGTAATCATATCGGCATACGCGCTGGCAGCACACCGGATCGTAAATCCGGGTCACCTTATACTAAAGCGGGTTCCTACGCCCGGTTGCAGCTTCTACCGCAACGAGGAGACTCTATGCCTTGTTTTGTCCCACAGAAAGAAAAAAGCGCCACCGCAAGTCATTCTTGCGAGGCGCTTTCCAGAATCCCACGATAAGAGGGGAAAATTATCGTGCCAGCGACACCAGCATCTTCAGACTCGCGGAGTAATAATCCTCCTGCGCCGTGATCTGCGGCTCGCCCGCCGGGAGTTGGCCCATCGCCAGGTCACGCACCGCCAGTAACCCGCCCGCCATCATATAGGGTGCCGGATCGCCGGTGGTGACATTCACCCACGCAGGCGTCTGGGTCCGGGAGAAACGTCCCCAGTACGCGGTATACGGCGCCATCAGCGGGCTGGTTGGCTGATACCACTTCACGTACAGCGGCACGCGGATCGCGTCGTAGCTGAAGCGCGCAGGCCACTCTTTGGCCGGGGTGACGCGACCGTCGGCGGAGAGTGAAACCCAGTCCGCCGGGAGCTGGGTGTTGCCGAAGCGCATTTTCACCAGCAGCTTCTGCCCGTCGTTAATCAGGTCACGCCACACCGTTAAATGGCTGCGCTTCGCGAAATCTTCCCACGCCGGGAAGATAAAGTACGACGGGTTCAGATTCACATGGCTGTTGAGGTTAAAGCCTTTCGCTCCAGGCAACATCACGCGATAGCCAGCAAAGCTGATGACGTTGCGGGCCACCAGCTCTTTGGTAATAGCGTCCGACGCGTTCAGATAGCTGCTGTCGTTCCACTGGGTGCCCGCCTTTAACAGCGCCCAGGCGATAAAAGTATCGCCGTCGGTGGCGTTGTTTTTATCCATAACCGGATCGGCGGCCACCGGGTTAAAGCGCCAGTAAAACAGCCCCGTCTGCGGGTTTTGCAGGTTCTTTTTGGTCCAGGTCCAGATTTTGTCAAAACCGGCGCGATCGTTGTTGCGCACCGCCATCATCATGGCGAAGCCCTGCCCTTCGGTGTGGCTCACGCTGTTGTTGCCGGTATCAATGATGCGACCGTCCGGCATCAAAAAACGCGCCTTGTAACTGTCCCATGCGCTTCCAGCGAAGACCTGCTGGCTGACTATCAGCCCCAGCGCCAGAACCACGATTTTAGCTCGCTGCCACATGGCCGATCCTTATTGATTATTTTGGTATCTGAAATGGATAACCGTAGCCGAGGGGGATGCCTCCCGCCACAGCGATACGTGTGATTTTCCGCCCTGTTCGCGCAGCCAGCGGGCGTAGAGCCCTTCCAGCACCGCGCTGAAGGCGTGGTTCCACGCCATCTGTTTTGCCTCTTCCGGCGGTACCGGGAGCGCAGTGTGGCAGATGCGCAGCGCCGTGTCGCTGGCGTCGATATCAATATAGCCCCAGTTAAAGGCCGCGAGCCGGGCGTTGATCTGCCCTTCGAGCTCGCCCACCGTGTGCGCCAGCCCCAGCGGGAAGCGCTCGCCCAGCGAGTCGCCCATCTGCACGAGGAACGAGCGGCTCTGCGCCTCGCCGACGTTGGCCACCATACTCTCAATCATCACGTGGATCAGCGCAAACCAGCCCGACTGCGATTGTTGATGCTGGTAATACTGCAAAAGCTGTTGATCATTCATCACTTGTTCCCCAGAAGGTAGCGGAAGTAGATATTGGCGCTACTTTCGTTGTAATCACCGAAGGTGTCATACCCGATCTGCCCGCCGATGGTCATATCTTTGTTCAGCTTGTAGTCCGTCGACGCGCGCAGGTTGTAGCCCAGACCGTTCTCGCTCTTGCCGCTGTAAAACGCCTCTTTGGCAAAACCGCGGGAGACGTAATCTTCCAGCTGGCGCTGCATCGCGGAATCCGTCGGGAAGTACGGGCTCTCGTCCTGAGAGTAGGACTGATAACCAATCGACGCCCCTAGCCCCAGCTTCCAGTTGTCGTATTTCTGGGTGTAATCCACCGGGAAGGAGACGCTGATGTAGTCCTGCGGGCTGAAGTAGCCCCCCTGCCCGTAGCTGAAGTAGCTCAGGTTTTTGTCGAAGTTCATGTAGTTCATGTTGATGCCGGCTTTCAGCTCGCGATCGGCGGCGTAGTAAGGGCGGAAATAGACCCCCGCTGAGCCGTTGACGCTGGTGTTGCTCGGCACGTTCTCCCCGACGTAGTCATACACGCCAACTCCGGCGTAGAAGCCCGCATCGGTATTGTCGTAGCTCAGCTGCGCGCTGCCGCCGTTTTTGGTGACCTGACCCCACTTCTTGCCGCTGTATTTATCTTCCACACCGACATAGGAGAGCAGGCTGTCCACCACCGCGCGACGCTCGCCGGTGAGCACCAGCTTGAGGTAGTCCGTCAGCTGCGGCGACCACTGGATCCCACCGACAACGGTATTCAGATCCTGGCCCAGCGGCGTGGAGCCGACATCAATTTTGTACTGATCCCCGGTGAGGGCCATCGCCACTTCCACACCCTGGGCGCTTTGCGAGCCCTGGGACGGCACCTTGATCTTGTCGATGTTCGGCAGCTCAGGCGGCGTGGTGGTGGAGGCGTTGTACAGCTCCTCGGCAACCCCACCCTGGATCAGCGCCCCGGTACCAAACCGGCGGCTGGATTCGTCGGACGAGGTGCCCGCATCGAGGCTGATCGGCGTGACGTTCACGTCCAGGCGGGAATCGCCGAATGGCACGGTGGACCACTGCAGCGGCGCCTTGATTTCGGTCAGCTTGCTGAGCCCCTCTTCACCGTCACGCGCGCGCAGGGCGGTTGAACCCCGGGCCCAGGTGGCGGTTTTATCCACCAGCATCTCCATCATGTTATCCACCTGGCGCAGCGTCCCGGCCTGAGCGGTTTCTACCGGCAGGTCGGTGCGCACGGTGCCCGGCGGCGCGGTCTGTGGATTACGCGCCAACTGGGCCACCTGCCACGGCATCGCCTGGCCGTAGAGCGACGGGGAATCCGCCACCGCGCCGGTACTGGAGGTGCCGACAAACGGGTTGTCGGCTAAGGCCAGACCGCCCAGCATCGGGGCGGTTTCACCGCTGTTATCCTGCAGGCCGAGCAGCTTGCCGCGCGCGGTGCGCAGATAGCTCATCGCCTGCTGATGGTTGCCTTCGGCCTCGGAGACCCGGGCTAGCAGCAGCAGGCGTTCCGGCGTGCCGTCGTTGGTCAGCCCGGTGCTCAGCTGCTTCGCCTTATCGACGTTTTTGCTGGCAAGGGCCACGTCGATTGCCCCGGCGCGCGCATCCTGCTGCGGCGTGTCGCGGGTCATCAGGTAGTCGTAGACCACCCCCGCCTCTTTGTTCATCTTCCCGGACTGATAGACGCGCGCCATGGCAAACATCAGATCGGTGTTCTGCGGATCGTTCTGCATGGCGCGGATCAGCTTGTCGTAGGCCGCGGCGTAGTTGCCCTGGGTGCGCAGACGATCGGCCTCGTTGATCACGTAGCCGTTACGAATGCTCGCCAGCTGGGTTGGGGTACTGCGCGACTGCAGCTCCGGGTTGGCAAGCCAGGCCTGGGCTTCGCCGCCCAGTCCCGCCTGGTTGAGCACCGCCACCTGATCGGCATAATCCCCGGCGTTACCCTGCACGCCACGGCGCATGTTGTCGTGGACCACGCTCACCGCGGTGGTGACGTCCCCGCTCTGGGCCAGCATCCGCGCCAGCTTGCCGGCATCCGCCGGGCTCTGCGGTGGACGCGCCGCCAGCGCTTTCAGGGTGTTGGCCGCCGCAGTACGATCCCCCGACGCCAGATAGCGCTCGGCGACGTTCATCTGCAGGTTGTAGTTCACCCGCTGGGACAGCTCGCGCATATCGCTGTTCTGGCTGGAGGCCGGAATGCGCGACAGCAGCGTCTGCGACTGCTGCCAGGCGTTGTTTTCGCTGGCGAACAGCGCGGCGGCATAGAGTTCGCTGTTGCTGGCGTTCGGACGGAACGCCGGAGCCATGGCGTTGGCCGCCTCCGCGCTGCGCCCCTGCTTCTGCAGGAGACGGGCTAAATCCAGGCGCAGCCAGGGATCGGACGGATAGCGGGCCGTTCCCTGCTGCAACAGGGCGATGGCGCGCATCTGATCGCCGCTGGCTGCCGCCTGCTGAGCCTGACGACGCAGCGGATCGGTCGGATTGCCGCCGGAGACGCGCGGCTGGAGCCTCGCCTGCAGGCTGGCCGGCAGGGTCTGCAACATCGCCTGAGCTTCGGCGGTTTTGTTCTGCTCGCGCAGGACGTAGTAGAGGTTTTCCCGGGCAGAGCCGTTGTTTGGCTGCTCGTTCAGCAGGCCGCGCAGGGTCTGTTCCGCCGAGGTGTAATCTTTGTTATGCCGCTGGACATCGGCGCGGAACAGCTTCGCCGCCGCCCCCTGCTCGCCGCTGCGCTGGGCCAGCGGCGCGCTCAGGGCCAGCGCCTGGCTGACGTTGCCCTGCTTGTAAGCCGCCTGAGCCTGAGCCAGCTGACCGTAGAACTCGGCATCCTGCGCCTGCTGCTTGCGCTCCTCAGAGGCCGCGCCGCCGAGGCTTGCCGCACGGTTCAGGTACTGCGCCCCTGCGGCGTAGTCGCCCTTGCGCAGGGCAACGTAGCCCATCCCGGCCAGCGCGTCGGCATCTTCCGGGTTCGCTTTCAGCACCTGCTCAAACTGGCTGCGGGCGGTGTCGGTGTTGCCGCTGTTCAGCGCCACATAGCCTTCGCCTTTTGCCGCTCCGCCGATGCTTTTACGGAAATAGTCCTGCACCGCGGTATCGGTGGGATGGCGTTGCAGATAGGTCTGGTAATAGGCTTCGTCGCCCGCCTGCGGCCCCAGCCACAGCAGGGCCTGACGCAGGGATTTATCCGCATCCTGGCTGCCGCTCGCCAGATCCTGCAGGATGTTCATCCCTTCACGGCGGGTGTTCTCCTGATAGGTCAGCACTTTGCCCAGCGCAATTTTGACGTTGTTATCCTGCGGATACTGCACGCGCAGCTGACGCAGCTCGCTCACCGCCTGCGGATAGAGGGATTTGTCCCCGGCCATGGTCAGATAGTATTCCGGGGCCAGGCTCGGCGGCGGCTGGTTGCCGGTAAACAGGCTCTGCCAGGTGGCAAGGGCGGCAGGAATGTTGCCGCTGCGCGCCTGCTGACGGGCCAGCTCCAGCTGCCCGCGCGGCACCTGCTGCATCTGCTTCGCGTTATCCAGCGCCTGCAGATTTGCATCCTGCGGCGAGACCGCCGTTAAGCGCTCGCGCCATTGGGCCGCCCCCTTCACGTCACCGGCCTGCTGTGACCATAAGGCCATCAGGTACAGCGCCTGGGTGTTATTAGGGTCCACCATCAGCACTTTTTTCAGCGATTCCATCGCCAGGTTATCGTGAGACTTTTCGTGCCAGTAGTTCGCCTGGTCGAACAGGGCTTTCAGCGCCGGGTTATTAGCCGACTGCGCGGCATCCGCCGCCTGGGCACCCTGAATTCCCCCGAGCGCCAGCCCGCTGAACAGGCACAGCACAGGCAGATGTCTGGCGGTTTTGTTTTTATTTTCCATAGTGTTACCACCCTTACTCACGATCTGAATCCTGTGGGTTAAGACGTTTATGCGCGCGTTTTTTCAGTAACGAGTAGAGGCTCAGACCAATAATCGTCGCAAACAGCAGGCCAAAAATTGCCAGCATGGCGGAGTGCTGCGTGGCATACCACACCACCATCATGTACCAGGGCATCTGGCCGCTCGGGAACTGCGGGCCGACGCGGAAGCTGCGCACGCCGTTTTCATCGGTGATGATCGCCGTGTCGCCCCTGATCCCGGCGTTAATGCGGGCGGAGTTCAGGTCGTTATGCAGACGCGAAAGCTGCTCGTCGTTGCTGCCAATCGCCATCACCACCAGACGTTGCGGGTTCCACTGGGAGCGGAAGCTGACAAAGCCGCGCCAGGACTCGTTCGACGAGAAGTAGCGGTCGGCATCGACGGCGGTCGTGTTCCAGTTTCCTTCCAGCAGGTTTTGCACTCTGTCCAGCATCTTCGGCTCGCGCACGCCAAAGGTGTGCTCGTTGCTGATAAAGGGTGACTGGGCCAGCAGAGCGCGGTTGAAGGCGGTCTGATTCAGCGAAGAAACCGCCAGCACGTCGCTTTCACCGAGGCGCAGCAGGTTAGCCCCGCCGGACGGCAGACCGAACATCACGCGGTTGTTGTTCAGCGCGGTACCGGTGGCGTTACCGGAGCGGGCGGAGAGATCCAGCAGGGTGCTGATCTCGCTTTCGCTCGGGTTTTCCGGCAGAAGTAATACCGTCTGCGAGAAGTCCGCCAGGCGGGTGAACGGGAACGAAGCCCCCACAAAGTAAGAGAGATTCGGCAGCAGCGTGAAGTGGCGCGAATTGCTCAGATCGATGCTCGACTCTTCGTCGATGCGGCTCTTGATGTTGTTATTGAGCAGTACGCTGCACGGCGCGTTCTCCTGGGTCTGGATGTTGAAATAGAGCTGCAGCTGGTTGTCGCCGTAAATCAGATACGGCTCCAGCGGCATAACAAAGTTCTCCTGACGCGCATCGCCGCCGAGCTTGTGCCACAGCCCTTCCAGCAGGCCCTGTTTGTTGACCGGCAGGTTACGCAGGAAGGTGCCGTTGAAGGTCATCGACAGGTACGAGCGCTGCTCGTCGATCCAGCTTTCGGACGGGAAACGGTAGGCAATTTTCAGCGGAATGGTGTCGCCATCCCACATAAACAGATCCGGCGCGGCGCGGAATGCCAGGGTCAGCGGCTCGTGCCAGATACCGGTCACCGTCAGGCTCTGATCTTTACGCATCAGCTCGCTCAGCAGCACCGGGCGATCGGTGGCGATCCAGCGCGGCGCATCGTAAGGTTTGCTGACCGGGATGTTCTGGGCTTCCACCGGCAGGCTGGTGGTCTGGCCGTTGAACTGGCCGCGGGTCAGACGCCATGCCGCACTCCTGAGCTGTTGCTCGTTATTGCCCACTACCAGCAGCAGCTTGTAGATCGGGTTGGCCGGGTTATCCACCACCTGCAGCATCGCCCCGTTCGAGGCGGGCAGGGTTAAGCCGCCAATCGACTCGCCAGGCTTGCCGAGCAGGATGCCGTTTTTCTCCGGCAGCTGGTCATGCAGGGCATCAAACGAAATCCCGCGGTAGTCCGCTTCGATCCCCAGCCACGAGGCGATCAGCGCCGCCGCCCCCACCTGCTCCGGCAGGGTTTTGGCCGGGAAAGCGAAGGTCAGCGTGGTCGGCGTCATCTGCATTTCGTCGAGGAACGGACGCGGGAAATGGCTCAGATCCGCGCCAATGTTCAGCTGCTGCGCCTCCAGATCGAGCCGCGTGTTCGGCATGATGGTGACCTGGTAGCTGTCGGACAGATCCCGCTGACACAGCAGCGCGTCGCCGTCGTTGATTTTGAAGCTGATGTTGTTGCGTGACACCACCATCGCCGCCGGAATGTCCAGCTGATAGTTGGACACGTTGCTGTCGGCGGAGCCCAGCGGCACCGTGCCCAGCGGCTGGCCGTTGAGCATCAGCTGCAGCGTGGTGTTGCGCGCCGCCATCGCCGGAGAAACCTTCAGGTTCAGCTCCAGCTGGGCATTGGTGATCACCTGGTCCGCCGAAAGGGTAAAGTCGATCCCGCCCTGAAGCTGCCCACCGCTCAGCACCACGCCATTCGGCTGCCCCATCTGGGCGACGGTGATGCTGCTGGTGGTGCCGGGGGTGATCCCCATCGGCACCGGAGAAGCAGGCGCGGCATCTGGTGCCGGGGTCGCAGGCACCGCATCCGGCATCGGGCTGGCAGGCTCTGCGGCCGCCTCAGCCGCAGACGGGGTCTGGAACGCGGGCAGCGTATCGGGAGCTGGCAGTGAAGCCGGCGCCGTGTCCGCAGCGGGCTGCGCCGCCTCCGTCACCGGGGGCGGGAGATCTGTCGGCAGCAGCGATTCCACGGTGGTCGGCTCTTCCGCCGTCACCGGCTGCGCCAGTACGCCAAATATAAACAGCAACTGCAGGGCTTTGCGGGTCATCCCTTTCATACAGCGGTATCCTCGGTGGCGTTATTCCTGCGCCCTGCATCCTCATGGCGTTGACGACGCTTGTTACGACGGTCTTTCCAGGTCAGCCAGAACAGATCAAATACGCTGCGAATAATGATAAACAACGAGCGGAACGGGTTGTCCTGGCGTTTAGGCGGGTTGATCCACGCGTCGGCGCGGGCCAGCACTACGCGCACCAGTTCGCGGCGGCGGTCCAGCGGGATCTCGTCAAACATCAGGCGAATGTACTGCTCATCGTGGGCAATCACATTCACCGGGATGCTGATCGCCCCCGACTGCAGCTGCAGCTCAATCTCTTCGATCTCGTCGGTGAGGTGGCGGTCATCCACCACCGCAATACGGCAGCCGCCCATGGATAAATCCAGGGTATGGCTGCGCGAGGAGATGCCGCTGGCGTAGTGGATCACCACCGGCACGCTGGCATCGATACGGATGGTTTTACGCGTCTGGCGGGTTTC
Source organism: Enterobacter sp. MF024 (assembly GCF_005843915.1). Lineage (NCBI taxonomy): Bacteria > Pseudomonadati > Pseudomonadota > Gammaproteobacteria > Enterobacterales > Enterobacteriaceae > Enterobacter > Enterobacter sp. MF024. Next base: position 125,070 of record NZ_VCBB01000008.1, read on the forward strand.
CCGCGCTACGGCGATGGCGGCCAGCAGGAAGATCAGGCTGTAGACGCCCCAGCCGACGTTAAGGGCGATAACCATCGGGTCGACGCTGAAGTAGTCATGGGCGACGGCACGCACGATACCGGCGATCACCCCCGCCGCCAGCAGCACCGCGATAATCAGGTGCGGACGGACAATGCTGAAGTCGAAGTAGCCCACATCCAGCAGCGCGCCTTTATCGGTCACGTTGAACTTGCCGCGTTTCGGGAAGATCAGGGTGATTACCGTCGGCAGCACCAGGTGGAAGGCCAGCACCAGATCATAAATCTCACCCCAGAAGCTGTAGCGGAAGCGCCCGTTGACCCGCGAGTTCACATAGATACAGAGGAACAGGTGCGGCAGCATATAGGCGAAAATCAGGCTCGCCGAGGAGTGGATAATGTTCAGGTTAAACAGCAGGTAAGCCAGCGGCGCGGTAAGAAACGCCACGCGCGGCAAGGCAAACTGGAACGACAGCATGGCGTTGAGATAGCACAGACGCTGCTGCCACTTCAGGCCCCGGCCCAGCAGTGGGTTATCGACGCGTAAAATCTGGGTCATGCCGCGCGCCCAGCGGGTACGCTGGATCACGTGCACCACCAGACGTTCCGTCGCCAGCCCTGCCGCCAGCGGAATATCCAGATAGGCCGACTTCCAGCCCAGGCGCTGCATCTTCAGCGCGGTGTGGGCATCTTCGGTGACGGTTTCTACCGCAAAGCCGCCAATCTCTTCCAGGGCGCTGCGGCGGATCACCGCGCAGGAGCCGCAGAAGAAGGTGGCGTTCCAGTTGTCGTTTCCGCGCTGGATCTGCCCGTAGAATAGCTGGCCTTCGTTAGGAATATCGCGGCCCGCAGAGAGGTTACGCTCGAACGGATCCGGCGAGTAGAAGTAGTGCGGCGTCTGCATCAGCGCCAGCTTCGGATCCTGCAGGAAGGCACCCACCGTCGCCTGCAGGAAGATACGCGTCGCCACGTGGTCGCAGTCAAAGACGCAGATCAGCTCGCCTTTGGTGAGCTTCATGGCGTGGTTGAGGTTGCCCGCTTTGGCGTGGGAGTTATCGTTACGCGTGATGTACCCTACCCCGACGTTGGCGGCAAACACCGCAAACTCGCTGCGCTTGCCGTCATCCAGCAGGTAGATCTTCAGTTTATCCGCCGGATAATCCAGGCACTGCGCCGCCAGCACGGTATCGCGCACCACGTCCAGGCTCTCGTTATACGACGGGATATAGATATCCACCGTCGGCCACTGGGCCATATCATCGGGCAGCGGGACGATCTTGCGCTGTAACGGAAAGAGGTTTTGCAGATAACTTAAAATAATGGTTATCCAGATATAGAGCTCGGCGAGAAATAACCCGATCCCCAGTATGGCCTCTATTTCGGAATTAAAATGCAGCGTCTGCGTGGCCCGAAACCAGATATATCGTGTGGACATTAAAACCGCCACAATCATCATGATTACCGACACGCGGTGGTGTTTGCTAAAACCAAGCAGCATTAGCGCCCCGATGCTGATTAAGCCGAAGATATACTGCTTCTGGCTATCCATCGGGGTAATAATAATAAGCACTGCAATAGGTGCTAAGACCAATAGCAGTAAATAAAACAGCGCCTTTTTCATAGGACGTCCTGGAAATTGTCGTCAGAAACTGGAGGTTCTCAGACTGGCGTGCACGGCGCCGTCACCGACCTGAATACCCAAAATAGCCGCGATACGCTTACTCACCAGCTCGATATCGAACGCCGCCGCCGAGGTGGCGCTGAAATCCAGTATCGACTGCTGTGAGGCATTGGCCTCAGGCACGCTTTCATCCCGGTTGATCACACCAAGCAGGCGATCGCCGAGGCGTTGCTGTAAGAAGGCGGTGACGTCACGGCTGATATGGCGCCGGTTATCACTCTGGTTCACCAGGAAATAGTATCCGGCCTTGTTATCTGGCGGTGCGCCGCCGGTCAGCCGGTGGTTTTCAATGTGGGGCAGCAGCGACAGCGATGCGGTGTCGGCCAGCAGGGTCACGAGGTGCAAATCGGCCAGCGGGGAGATCGCCTTCAGCGCCGGGTTCGGCCCTGGCGGGAAGTCGGCCAGAATAACCAGCCCCGGGTAGCTCAGCAGAGAACTTAACCCGCGCGCGAGGAAATTGCTGTCGCTGGTGAGGTTGTGTTCAAAGATCAGGCGCTGCTCTTCCGTCACTTCGCCATAGGGCAGGACGAACATATTGTTGCCCGCCGTCAGCACCGACTGGCTCCAGTCTGCCGACTCATTGGCACGGGCAACGTAGCCGCGGCCGTCGGACAACGGTACGCCAAAATGCAGACGCAGCGCGTTCTGTACATCGAAGTCAATGGCCAGAACTTTATTGCCGGAACGAGCCAGAGCATAAGCGAGGTTGGCCGTGACCGTGGTTTTCCCTACTCCGCCTTTTGGCGAGCAAATACACACTAACGGCATGAAGCGATTTTCTCCAGGAGCGGTTGTAACGGAAGATCTTTCACCGGATGGCTGGCGCGTTCGGACGTTTTGGTCGCGAACAGCTGTTCAAAGCGCACCGGCTCCGCCGGTTTCGGCGCAGGGACGGCCTCAGCAATGGGCACCACGGGCGCAGGCGTTGCCCGCAGCTCAGCCTGCGGCACCAGGGCTGGCACCTCTTTCACCGGCGGCGGGCTTGTCGGCTCGGGTTTTAGCTGGTCAAAGAACGAAGGTGCAGCCGGGTTAATCGGCGATTGTTCCCCTTTTTCTGCGCTAACGGCATTCATGCTTTGCATGATCGACGGCGCAGCACCCGCGGGCCCGGCCACAGGAGCTTTCGTCAGGCTGGCAAGGGCAACATCCAGTTCACCGGGTTTCACCGCCTGTGGAACAGGAACGGCGACGCTGCCGGCTTTCGCCAGCGCCGAATCGTTATCCACACCTGCCAGCTGGTTGATGATCGCCCAGCCGCTGGCGGAAGCCTGCTTGTTTTGCGCAGACAAGTCCTTGAAATTGATGTCACCGGTGCGCGTTTTATCCTTGAAACGCTGCAAATCATCATAATTTTTCATGGCATTACTCGTGATTCACAAGTCAGTATTTTTTGTTTCCTGCATGACTTTGCCAGGGACAACAGTTTTATGGGAATACGAACATGTAAAGGGGATGAGTGATTAACAACCGTCATAAAGTACTTCCCTTTACGCGTGGTCATATTTGTTTAGTAAATGTTCTAATGCATATTACGTAGAGCTAATACTATGTACAAGCTTATCGACAGATCGCGTAATTTCTCCACTATCCGCCAGCAGAACCCATAACATAAAGATAAAATCTTGCTCTTCGTTATCCCTACAACAGATTAATCCAGCGAAAATATAACATGTGACGTTTAATATCGACAGGTAACTATAAACATGAGTTATGAAAAACAGGATATATCGGTGAGCGCTCCGGGTTAACCGGTGTTTGCGGGCAGGTTAAAAAGAGGGGCAATAAATTAATCCCGGCACAGGGGCCGGGATTGAAGAGGTTACTGAGCAGTCTGCCCGTATTTCGGCGAACGCGGGCCATATAACAAACCCCGCGGCCCTGGGCTAAACAGACGTGCGCTGGCGATGCGGGCAACGTCATAGGCTTTGTCCGTAGCCGAATGCGCAATCTGGGTGATCGCCGCGTTGATTACCATTCCCAGCAGGCCACCGTTGTTATTGGTCTGGCCTTCATTACTTGAAGCCGAGGCAGCGCCTGTCCACAGCTCTTTTCCGGTGCGCAAATCCACCAGACGCGCCGAGGCAATAACCCGCGTATCGCTGCTGATCACCTGGTAAGAGGTACCGTAGTCGGTGATGGTGATATACATCACCGCATCCGCGCCGAAGATATCGTGCAGCTTTTTCAGCGGGATCGCGCTGATGTCGTCAGGATGGGTCGCGCCGTTTTGTTTAAACGTCTCTTCCACCACTGCCACCGGGAACACATAGTAACCGGACTCGGCAAGCGGCTGGGTTACGTTGCTCAAAAAGCCGTGGGTCGCGTTGATGTCCGGCGACTTATTTACTGGCGGCAGCACCAGAATGCTGCGCGGTTTACTTTCTTTAAAAGCGGAATAATCGGCCGGGGGCGTCTTATTGGTTGTGCAACCCGTTACGACCAGCGTCAATGCCAGGGTCAGAAGAGCGGAGATTCCTTTCATTTTACGTTCCGTTATTTTTTCGTGGTGAGGAAATCAATATAAGAAGCCGATTCCGGGTACTGTTTTTTCTCGGCGTTAAATTCGGCCATCGCCAGATCTCTGTTCCCGGTATTGCTGTAGAGCATCCCCAGTTGGGCATGCACGCCAGGCGGCACTGGTTTGCTGCTGGCCTGCGATGCCGTAATCAGTTTCTGCAGTGAGGCGATCTGCTCCTGCGGGCTGGTTTTACTGGTGTAGTAGTCATAAACAATGTCCTGATAATCACCCCAGGTATAGATCTGCTGCGGTGATTTCGTTGCACACCCGGCCAGCAGCAGCACAGCTGCGCCGGAAAGCAGGCTTTTTATCTTTGCCATCATTAATTCCTTTTAATGTGTATTTGACGGGTTCCAGCTGCCATTTTCAGTACCAGCAACCAGGTTATTAACCGCTTCGCGGATCGCGAGATCGAGAACTTTGCCGTTCAGCGTGGCGTCGTAGCTGGCCGTGCCGCCAAAGCCGAGCACTTCACGGTTAGACAGCGTGTATTCACCCGCTCCCTGGGATGAATAAACCACTTCGGAGGTGCTGACGTTAACCACGTTGAGAGCCACTTTCGCATAGGCCACCTGCGACTTGCCGCGCCCCAGAATGCCAAACAGCGCCCTGTCGCCGGTCTCTTTGCGACCAAACTCCGTCACATCACCCGTGATGACGTACGACGCCCCTTTCAACTGCTGACGCTTTCCGCTGATGCCGGACTCGTTTTTAATCTCTTCCATATTTGCGCGATCCAGCACGTTGAAGCGGCCTGTTTGCTGCAGGTGGGTGATCAAAATGGTTTTTGACTGATTACCCAGATGGTCGACGCCATCTGAAAAAATGCCATTCATGTAGCTGGAGCGGTTATCAAATTTCCCGACCGATATCGGGCTGCGCTGTCCCTGCCACGAGGTGTTATAGGTGGCAACTTTCGCCACTTCAACGGACCGGGAGGATTCCGTTGCGCAGCCTGCAAGTAATAACGCGCTTAGGCACAGCGAACCGACTATTCCTTTAGTTATCATGCTATTTAAATTTCCTTATAATAATAAACCGGGCAATTAAAATATAATTCCCTTTCCTGACTCACTTTATTTTTGGTGTAGCAAACGACAAGAGGCTGGTTTTCCCAGCCTACTTACAGTGGATATTTTTAAGGACAATTAAAAACGGGCATTGCGGTATTTATTATGACAGGTAAGAGATTGAAGTGCCGCATGGAAACCGCCTTTTCAGACTATATTGGGGTTTGACGCGTTCCACGCTACTTCAGATGGTTAAGGAGATCTTTCATAAGCCGGGCAGCCTCGTCTTTATACCCTGACGCCCACTGCGCTTCCCAGTTTGCAGGGCAATCCTCTTCTTCCCACTGCCAGCGCGTTGATGATTTTTAGTTCAAACCAGAGCTGCTGGAAGTCGGCTTTGTGCTTTTCGCTTTCAAACAGTTCGTCTGACTGAAAGAGCGTTTCCGCGCAAAGGTTGTGATGTTGGTGAGAGAGGTAACGGCGTGTTCAAGGATTTTGTGTTTCGTGGGAGTTGTCGTGGGATGGCGGTGGTGCTTTGGGGTTTTATTTAGGGGGGAGGTATTTTAGTTTTAGGAGACTGATTTTAATGTTTTTTTAGGTGGGATTGGGGGGCAGTGTGGTGGACGGGTGATCGAAGTGGTGGAAGGTTGGTTGGTAAAAGAAGACTCTGGCGCGGAGGCAGAGATGCATTATTTTATTTGCTTACATATATGCCTAAGCCATTCTTCAGCCGAAGGCCAATCATTAGGGTAATAGTAATTACAATCAATTTCGTTAAGCAGTATGTTTTGTAATTCATTATCTGATAGCGAAAGAGCTAGCAGCCGCTCTATTTCAGATTTCAACTGCAACTGCTCTTCCGCAATCTCAGTAGATTGGTAAGCAGTCAATGTTTTATCTGCATTACCAAATAACACATCAAAATCCTGGTTAAAATAACACTTTAAAAGATATGCTAGTGATGGATATTTTTCTTTAAAATTCATTGAGTTGGATATCTAATAATGATTTTATCGCCACAAGTATTGAAGGGCCTCTTCCTATGATGATTTTAGCATTTGTAGCAAGCGCGGTCGCCCACTATCGCCAAGCCCAACACCCGCAGGTTGTTGTCCGCAATAGCTTTTTTTGATTATGAACCCAGCCACCGGACATTTCCCCCCCAACCTGCGCCAAAACGACAACTGACAGTGACCGATACCCTGGTCACTGTAGAGTTGAGCAAGAAGACGAGTGTTCAAGTCGTTCAAGAGTTGTCAGGTGAAAAGCAGTTCTCGGTACTGTGTGCCTAGATCTTTTTGCTATTGAGAGTAAAAAATTTTTAGCTCTTCCGAATCACGTTCAAGTATTCCGATGTAATGTGAGTACGACCTGGTAAGCTCGAGATATCCACAGATAGAATGAATACCAAAAGCCTCATATAAATCGATATAACCTGCACTTCTTTCAGTAAGGACGCATCCCCACCCATTGGGAATTTCGTTATCTACAACATCAAAAAGGCCTGACGGAACCCACATCGGGCCACCTGAAGATGGGCAAACTAAAAAATCAATTCTGGATGCGTAGAACATTAACCCATAAACCTTATATTGTTGGTCTGGTTGCAAAGGTGAGAAATCAGTTTCATCCGTTTCCCCCATAGTTCTTACATTTTCAGGTAATGATTTCCCTGAAATTGAGCGACATAGCACTAACATTTATAAGGTCCTATTTGAATTTGAAGTCATCAACTTGGCCTGTTTTTGTATTACGAACATAATGCACTTCAACACCATTGATGTATTGAGCCATTTTCACCCAACCATCGGTTCTGGGCCACCTTGGGTCCGTCATAGGTATGGGCAATTGAAGACCTGCTGCAGGATTAGATAATGCCTGCTCCATCGACAACTTCTCTTTTAAAGAGTTTGCCGTGGTTCTGCCCGTTGAACCTCGGCCCAATGGGATAACGCCTTTACCTATTCCACCTCCACCTTTCAGCGGGTCGCCAGCCCGAACCTGCGCCTGAACGATAACAGCCTGGAAGAGGCGGGATTAAGCACCGACACCCCGGTCATGGCCAGTGTGGACAGGGAAGACTGGTGATCGAGCCGGTTAAGGGCTGACGGGTAAAAAAGATCCCGGCGCGGTGGCCGGGATCATTGTTTATTCAATAGGCGTTGCTACATATTCATCAAGGATATGAACATTTTCAACATTACATTCTGGGTAGATCCATTTGGCCCAATTATTAATAATCCATTCGGTACTTAATGCTCTACCTTCGGTTGACATACTTTCGATTGGCAAAGATATCAAAATCAGACCAGCTTTGTGACCAGAAGATACAACTAAGCCATGAGTTTCAAATAAATCTATGACCATAAAATCAACCCATTCTTCATATGGCCAAACAGCAGGTAACCTAAAGACAGATCCTCGCTTAATATATTTATTTTTATAATCAATAAGTTTCATCATTTCACCTTCAGATCATGACCGCCTGACTTATCTATGCTGTTAGGGATTTTTTGCATAGAGAAATCAACTTCGCCTAAATGCTTACCTTTCGGGCTGACAGCCTCAAATCGCCCATGCTGAGTATCAAGTGCATATAAATTGCCATCGACTCCTCGATAGACATCTCGATTATTTAGTTTGGTCAGCTTATTGTCTTTCACCATGCCTTGTTCAACGATAACTTTATTAACCGTTTCTTTTACAATAGCTACTCGTTCTCCTGGTGGAAGCCTAGACAGGCTCGCTTCAAAAGCACCAACTGTATTCCCTGTAGCAATTTTTACAGTTGGATCAACCAATTTCCCAGCCGCAGGTACTTTCTTACCCGGCAACATAATACTTGCCAGCAACCCGCCCGTGGCTTCCAGCGCCGCCTGATTTCCGTCAGCCGCCTGCTTAACCGTATCGGCTACCGCTGACCAGGTTTCACCCTGCATCAGGGCAGTAACGGTGTCCGCCACCGCCTGATTCTTCCCGGCCAGGTCATTCATGGCTTTGCTGCAGTAACTGTCACCCGCAGCGCATGATGCCAGCGCCATTGCTGCATCAGCAGCGTAGTCTGCTGAACCTAATGCCGCGTCTCCCGTATCAGCAAGGCCATTAATAATGGCGTTCGCGATGGCAGACGTTGTACCTTCACCCAGCTTCTCCCTGATCTGATTTTTCAGGGATTCAGCAGCCTGCTTCGCCGCTGCACGGGCCTGGTCTCCGGCCAGCGAGTTATTCTCCGCCGCATTTTTCCCGGCCCCCGCACCCGCTGCCGCTCCCGCCGTGCTGTCACCCGCCAGACCACCCGCCATTCCCGCCGAAATCGTGGCCAGGGCGCTGACCGTCTGCTTCTGCTCCTCGCTCAGCTTCGACAGGTCTTTCACGTCCGGATACAGCACGCCCGCGATGGCTTTCGCCGCAAGCTCACCCGCTGCGGCGCCCGCGGCACCTGCTGCGGCGCTGTTCCCCTGCAGGGCTGCGACTGCCCCGCCCAGAATGGCGTGGGCAATGGCTTTGCCCGCGACGTCATCCTCACTGAGACCCGACCTGTGGCCGATGGCATACGCCAGCTCCGGGGCCGCTGCACCTGCCAGCGCCCCGGCGATATTCCCGCCCGCAAGTCCCTGCAGCGCCGCCGTGGCCGCCTGAATACCCCGCTGGATAGTGCTGCCGGTGCCGTACTTCTCCATGGCCGCCTTGTATTCGGACGTCTCACGCAGCGCCTTCTGATAGTCAGCTTTATCCTTCTCTGTGGCCCCCGGCCCCGGCTCGTATTTGCCCTCTTTCGCCAGCTTGTCCCGGGCCGCATTCAGACCGGTGATTTCCCCCTGGGTCCGGGCGATATCGGCCGCCTGCGCACCAATTTCAAGGATCAGCTGCGCTGCCTGCAGCCGCTTCTGCTCCTTCTCCTTGTCGAAGATCGGGCTGATGCTGCCGTTGGCATGCTCCGTGTCGCGGCTCAGGTCCGCCACGTCCTGCTGCTGGTTTGCGGTATCGCGGACGGTGATCGTCCCCTCGCTCACCGCTGCCCGGGTGGTGCCTTGCGCATGGCCGCTGCTGCCCAGCCCGGCAATCAGGCCGTTCGCCATGTTCCCGGCAAACTGCTGCCCGATATTGCCCCCGGAGCTGATCCCCGCCCCCTGGTGTCCGGTCCTGAAGTCCGCCCGGTTGTGGATATCGCTGAAGCCCAGCGTGCCGGTGTCGAGGCGGTTTTTCTCCGCCTCCGCCGTCGAGGCAATCGCCCCGCCGTCCAGCTGCGTGTGGTTCCCCACCGTCACGTCAAAGCCGCCCTTCCCGGCGAAGATCCCGCTCTGCTCCTGCACCGAGTTGTAGTCGCTGGCGATTTTGTCCCGGCTGGCGCTGATGCTCCCGGAGAATCCGCCCGCCCCGAAGGTGTACCCCACCCCGCCGCTGACGCTGCCCTGCTTACTGTTGTAGTGGTCGCTGTCCTGCGTACTGGCAATGGTCAGGTCGCGCCCGATATCCGCCTTCACGGCTTCGCCGCTCACCTGCGCCCCGGCCAGCGTGGTATCGCGACCGCTGTTAATCGTGAGCTGACGGCCCGCGTCCACCGTGGTCTCGTTCTGCCGGACCCCGTTGCCCTTCTCGTGCCCTTTGCTGCTGCTGGCGTTCGCCGAGATGCTGATGCCCGTCCCGCCGGAGCCCGCTCCCAGCCCGACGCCCACGCTGCCGCCGCTGCTGCTGTTTTTACCCGTCGTCTGCTGGGTGTCCTGCGAGGCATGCAGGTTCACGTCCCGGGCCGCATCAAGCAGTACGTCCTTACCGGCCTTAACCTGGCTGCCCGCCACGGTGATGTCGCTCCCGGTGGCCTTAATCGTGACGTTGCTGCCCGCGTTCAGGCTGCTGCCCGCCGATGTTTCGCTCTGCATGTGCGAGGAGGATGTTGACGACTGCGACCCCAGCGAGGCGTTGATGCCCACTGTGTTGGTGTTGCCGCTGTCAGAGGCCCCCTTCGCCTGGTCCATCGCCACTGCCTGGTCGGACTGCACCAGGGACAACGCCGCCTTCGTCGCCTTCAGGGCCGCCAGCCGGTCGTCGCTCTCGTTTGCCGCATCCCGCGCCGTGGTGACCGCGCTGTTCAGCGCGCTTCCCGCCGTGCCGGACAGGGCCACCGTCAGGCCGCTGCTCTTCTGCTCGTACTTCTCATCGCGGGTACGTCTGTCGTGGCCCGGTTCAATCACCACGCTGTCGCCCTGAACCGCAATATCCTTCCGGGCGATGATATCCGCCCCGGCGATATGCGCCTGCTTCCCTGCCGTGATGCTGACGTCCCCGCCCGTCGAGCCGACGGTGCTGAAGCTCCCGCTCTGGGTGGTGCCCTGCTCGCGCAGGTCGTGGGTGGATTTGCTGCTGCCGACGGTGAAGCCGATGCCGCCGGTGCCCATCAGGCCGGATTTTTTGGTCTCCTTGAAGCGCCAGGAGGTGTCGGTGTTGGTGGCCGCCACGATGTCGACGTTGTTCGCCGCCGACAATGCAACGTCACCGTCGCCCGCCACCGCCGAGCCTTTCAACAGCAGGTTGTTGCCCGCCTGCACCGTCACGTTATCGCCGCTCAGCAGGGAACCTTTCTCCCGCGTCGCGCTGTCTTCCTGAATGGTGTGTTTTTACTCAAGAAGCCACCGCTGGAAACGGT
>NZ_VCBB01000009.1:0-197593 GCF_005843915.1 Enterobacter sp. MF024
GGTGGTCTTTTTGCTCAGGAACCCGCTGCTGGTTTTGGTTTTCTCCCGGTAGCGGTAGTCGCTCTCGGTGGCCGTGGTGAGACTGACATCGCGGCCCGCCGCCACGCCGATATCGCCCTGCGCCGTCACCTCTGCCGCCTGCGCGTTCATGTCGCGCCCGGCGACGATCACCGTGTTGCCGCCGCTGGCGATCTCCGTTCCTTGCTGACGCACGGACTCATCGACAGCGGTTTTTTTCTTCGTTTTGCTGCTGGCGCTTTCGGTGCTGGCTTCTGCCAGCAGGTTCACATCGCGACCGGCCCGGATGCCCACATCCCCTTCGGCGGCGATCCCTGCGGCTCGCGCGTTGAGATCGTTGCCAGCGAGCAGGGTCAGATCGCCCCCTGCCGTCAGCGTGCTGCGCTGCTGCGTAACGGAAGCCGTCTCTGTTGTCGCGCTGTTGCGCTCATACCGGCTCTCGCTAATCTCATTCGCGGAGATATTAATATCGTTGCCCGCCGCCATGCCGAGGCCGCCACCCGCCGCCACGCTGGCGCCGGTGATATTGATATCCTGCCCGGCACGCATCGTCAGCCCGTCCGTTGCCGCAATGGAAGAGGTGATGCCCACATCCGTACCGCTTAAGCGCATGCGGCCCGCGTCCACATTCCACGTCTGCGTGCGGGTGATGTTGTTAATGCTGCCCGTCACACTCTCCAGCCCCAGGGTTTTACCGCTGAGGGTGGAACTGATGTTGTTGATATCTCCCAGCGCGCTCAGGTTCAGCCCGCCGCCTGCGCTGATAAGCCCGGCGTTAAGGTTGTTGATGCTGTTGCTGCTGTCGATGGACAGCCCCTTATGCGCCAGCAGCGAGCTTCCGCTGTTGGTGACATTGCCGCCCGCCAGCTGCACGTTATTGCCGGAAATGACGCTGCCGCTCTGCACCCTGACGTCTTTTGGCGACAGGTACACCTTCGGGATCATCACGGTTTGGCCGTTAACGGTGGCGGATTCCCACCACAGAATACTGTGGTCGAGAGTGGCTATCTGGTCTGCCGTCAGCGCCACCCCGAACTTCAGCCCCAGCGAGGTTTGCGCTTCGGCGGCCTTATCCATCAGATAGCGCATCTGGTCGAGATCGGAGCCCAGACCGCTGATATAGCGTGTTCCGGTCTGGTTCAGCACGTAGTTACTGACGTACCGCGTATCAAAGGCGGCATCGCCAAGGAAGCGGTAATTTTTCTCCGGATCCAGCCCAAGGCGGTCGAGCATGTACGCGGAACCCAGGAACTGATTGCTGTCGGTATACTGGCTGCCCGTTTCACGCGGGGCGGCGCCTGGATTGACACCCAGCAGCTTCCACAGGTCGCCAAACAGGGAGGGATCGAGCTGCCCCAGCCCGTCGAGTTTCGGATTGACGGTGATGAGGTACGGGCTGTCAGGATCGGTAGAGGTGACAAAATAGCCGTTCTTACCGGAAGGCAGAGGATAATTGCCTTCAAGGCCGCCAGGTACGAGGTTTACGCCATCGGCAATTGTCTGACCCTCAGCAGCGTTCTGCCAGTCCGGTGCGGTGATGGCCGTTGTGCTGGCATCAGCCAGTGACTGCTGATTCGCGCCACCTGCGATGCTCTGTGTTGATGGCGTATTCAGGTCCGGCGCAACAAGGGTATTGCTGATGGTTCCCGCGTTTGACGTGGTGTTTGTGTTGCTGATGTCATTGTCGAACCTGGCGGTGACAATGCCGCCCGCCTGAATGACTGCGCGGTAAATGTCGCCGAGTTCAGTTTCAGTGGTTTTCCCGTCGAGCGTAAAACGAATCTTCTTCGAAACCGGGTCGGGCAGAATAACTGTTCCAATATCAATATTACCTTCGACTTTGGAGGTAATGATGCTGTCAGGGTCTGCATAACCCACCTGTCCCCGGTAGACATATTTCCAGTATTCTGAGGTGGTTGAGTTCTGCCAGGACTGGCTGGAAAGTGTATTGCCCGTCAGGAAAATATCACCGGAGGCAAGGATCGCACTGGCATTATTCTCAAGACGACCGGCGTTAATGGACAGATCGTTGCCAGAGCGAATGCCAGCCACACCACCAGTAGCTGAAACGGCGGTCACCGTCTGGCTGAGGGCAAATTTTTGCTCGTTCTGATCGGCTCGCATACCCCAGGCGGTACTGCCTTTATTCACCGTACAGTGCGTGTTAACGGCCCCGGTACAGATTTCCGCGGGATACCTTGCGATATATTTCCCGTAGCTGCCGTCAGGCAGCTGAGAGAGGTCGATATCGATGGTCGCATTCCCCAACCCGGCAATGGATGAAGGATTTTGGGTGGTTGTGGTCGTGGCGGCCAGCCCATCGCGGGTATTCAGCAGATGCCCGGTTCTGAGCGTGATATCCCCCTTCGTGGTTTCGATATTGCCCGAGATGTTGATGATTTCTGTATTCGCCGCCCCGGAGGCATCCTTCTGCATCACCAGGTCTTCGCCCGCCAGCATATCGCCCCGCAGGTTCGCAATACGATCCGCGAACAGCGACAGGTTATTTCCGGCATAGAGCAGCGCGGTATTGATCACCGACCCGGCGGCGGAGATCGCCATATTTCCGGCGGTGCCGGTAAAGCCATCAAGGGTAATATCGCCCAGGCTGGTCAGGCTGACATCGCCGCCTGCCTGCAGCGAGCCGCTGCTGTTCATGGCAATCTCACTGCCGGAGAGCGAAGTCGTGCCGCCTCCTGCGGTAATCAGGCCATTATTGGTCACCTTGCCCGCGGCGTTCAGCGTGATGCCGTTGCCCTGCAGGGTGCTCTCATTGCTGATGTCGCCCTGGCTGGTAATGGTCAGCTGGTCGTTGGCCGCCACCACGCCCTGCGCCGTCCAGCTGTTTACCAGCTTCAGCGTCAGGTTGCCGAGCGCCACAATCTGGCCCACGCCGCTGAGGGAGGCCGCTTCGGTAAGCAGATCGCCCCCGCTGAACAGGTTCCCGTTATCGTTGCTGATACTGTCACTGTTCAGCGTCAGGCTGCTGTTGCCGAGCAGCGTGCCGCTGTTGGTCAGCGTCTGCGCATTCACCACCAGCTGTGCCGCCTGCAGAGTACCGGCGTTAGTCAGGCTGTTGCCGGTATAGGTGGCGTGTTGCGTCGCCATCATCGTGCCGCTGTTAGCGAGCTTCGCCACATTCATCAGCAGGTTCGTCGCCTGCAGCCAGCCCGCGCCGTTGTAATCCGCCGTGGAGAGCGTCAGGTCGCCACCGGTGAGGATATTGCCGTTATTGCGGACCTGCGTGATGCTGGTAAGCGTGGAGTTTCCTTTCCCCTGAATCGTACCGTTATTGCTCACCACTGGGGCGGTCACGCTGAGCGCATTCTGGCTGAGAAGGACGCCGTTGGTCTGGTTGGTCAGCGTATCCAGCAGCGTAAGCGTCAGGCCGCTGTCGCCCTGTAAACGTCCGTCGTTGTTAAGCGTGCGGGCATCAAGCCGGGTGTTATCCCCCTGCATCTGGCCGCTGTTGCTGATGTCGCCCGCCCGGACGGTAAGGCCTGCCCCGCTCAGCATTTTCCCTGCCTGCATCAGGTCGCCTGTCAGGTGCAGATTAAGTCCGCTGACGCCGCTGATTTCCCCGCTGTTGCTGAGCGAGTCTCCGTCAATATTCAGGTTTTTCGCGCTCAACAGCCCCTGGTTGTCGAGGGCTTTTCCACTGATCCGGACACTGTTCAGGGCAGTAATTTTGCTGCCGGTGACGGCGGCCATGTCGCCGCTTAACGTCAGCGCCAGATCCTGGGCACTCTGGATGGCACCGCTGTTGGTCAGATTTGTGCCTGCAAGGGAGAGGTTCTGCCCCTGCAACCGGCCGCTGTTGGTGATGTCCCGGGCGTTCACCGTCAGGGCCTGCTGGCTCAACAGATCTCCCCGGTTGTTCAGGGAGCCGGTGGTCTCCAGCCCCAGTCCGTTCAGGCCAATGACTGTTCCGGCATTGTCGATGCTGCCCTGCGTCAGGCTGAGGGTATTCCCCTGCAGCGTGGCGGTGTTGGTGAGCCGCACGCCCGTCAACTGCATGTCGCCTGCGGCGAGCAGATTACCGTTGTTGGTTAGGTGCGGTACGTGGAACCTCAGATTGCCCTGATTCATCAGGTCGCCGTTGTTCAGCAGCGAGCCGGTTAAGCGGGTATCAAACTGGCCTGCAGCAAGCGCGAAGCCATCATGCTGCCAGTCGCCAGCATTAACGTTAAGATCCTGCCCCTGGACGATGCCTGCGGTAGCGAGCTGTCCGGCGGTGATCGCCAGCGAGCCTGCGGTCAGCCAGCGTCCCGCCGCTCCCTGGGAAAGGTTATCTCCGGAAAGGGTCAGCGCATCGGTGCCCTGTAACAGCCCTTCGCCGCTGAGGGTGCTGGCCGCAACCGCCAGCGCACCGTCACTGGCGATCAGGCCGTGGTTAGTGATATTCGGGATAGCCAGGGTCAGATTCGCGGCGCTGTAAAGGGTGCCGTTGTGCTGGTTGTCCAGCGTCCCGGTATTCAGCAGCAGGGACGTGTCGCCCTGCAACAGCCCGGCGTTGATAAGCGTCTGCGACTGCGTATTAAGTGCTGACGCGATGGCGACGCCGCTGTTTTCCAGCGTCGGCGCGCTCAGGGTCAGGGTATTCGCGCTGCTTTTGCCGCTGTGGGATAACGTCTCGCTGGCGTTAACGGTCAGGGCCTCTCTGGCGGCCTGCGTCCCCTTCAGATCTGCCTGTCTGGCGGTAATGCTCAGGTTACGGCCCTGAATTTGCGAGGCCCCGGTGGTGGCGATCTGCTGTCCGGACACGCTGAGATCGCCGGTGGCGTTCATCGCTCCGTTAAGCGTCTGGCTGGCGGCGCTGAGAGAGAGCGTATTCCCCGCCACCAGCTCGCCGTTATGCGTCAGGGTAGTGGCATTGAGCGACAGGTTTTGCCCGGCCGTCATGCGCCCGTTGAGGGTGGCGCTGTCACGGGCAGTCACGCTGATATGCCGGGCGGCATCCGTTTCGCTGCGGGCGTCCTGGCTGAGGTGTTGCGCCGTGAGGGAGACATCCTGCCCGGCGGTCAGTTTTGCATTACCGTGCGACAGCGTCCCCCTGGCGTCGAGCACGAGGTCACGGTCGCTGTTCAGCGAGCCATCCTGCAACGCCAGTTCGCTCTGGCTGTTCAGGGTAATGTTGCCCCCGGCTTTATGGTCGCCGGTCAGCGCCATACTTTCGCCCTTCGCGGTAATCGCGCCGCTGGCCAGGCTGTTATGCATCGTCAACCTGCCGCTGGCATCAAGGGTGATATCCCCTTCGCGGGCATTCAGGTTGCCGAGGTTAACGCCCACCCCTTTTTCGCTGGAGACCAGGCGAATACGGTTGGCGTACATTCCGCCCAGCGCCCCGGTGTCCACCGCTACTTTCGGCGCAGGGCCTTCGCCCGGGATGGCGCTGATGCTGCCATCGGCCGCAACCCGGTTCGCCCCTGCCACCACCGTCAGGGATTTGGCGTGCAGCTGGGCGTTGATGTCGGTGGCTCGGGAGATGATCGACACCGCATCGCTCTGGCTTGCGTCCAGGCCCTGGCCTTCAATCAGGATGCTGCCCTTGCTGACGTCCAGCGACTGCAGTTTGCCGCTGGCGTCGAGCACCGGTTTGCCGGTGGTCAGCGTCGCGTTGGGGGTGTTGATGAACCCACAGCCGTTACAGGTGATGCCGTAGGGGTTGGCGACCATCACGTTGGCGGCTTTGCCCGCCACTTCGGTATAGCCCTGCAGCTGCGACCGGTTGGTGCCGGTGACTTCGTTGATAATGCCCGTCGCTTCCCTGCCCGCCGTCAGGTTGGGGTTGCCCTGAATCAGCCCGCCAAGCTGGGTCTGATTCATCTTGCCGGTGGCATTGTTGAGGATGAGCCCCTCTTTACCGACGTTGTAATCCTGATACTGGTTATGCGATATGCCTGCGCCGTTCGGGGTGGCGATATTGACCACCGGCACGCCGTTAGCGGCCTTGTCCTGCTGAGTGTTGCCGGTTGGCGTCAGCGTTGCCGCCACGGCGGGCAGCATCGGCTGCGTGGCGAGCAGCACGCTCAGTAAGGCGCTGAGTACGCGCCGGGGTAAACTCACCTGTTCCTTGTCCATTATCCCTGTCCCTTAAAACGCCACCGACACGCGGTAATAAATATTCAGACGATCCGGCCCCAGCCAGTCCGGATACGCAAGCGGTGTGCCCGCCGTCAACTGGCTCGAGAAGACGCGGTTCACGCTGTTCAACCCCACCGCCGCGCCCCACAGGGTGCCGGAGGCGTAGCGGTCGAAACCGTCTTTTTTCAGCCAGCCGCCGTCCAGCGCCGCCAGAGCGCCGATCTGCCCGAGCCACGGCAGGGTAAAGAGCGAATAGTTGATCTCATTTCGCCAGTAGCCGCCGTTATCGCCGGAAAGATACTGCTCCTTAAAGCCGCGTACCGAGGTCTCGCCCCCGAGGGTTAAGCGCTCGCTGCCGTAGAGCCGGTCGGGGGACCACTGAAAATAGGCGCTGGAGAGCCACCATAGCCGGTCGGCCAGCGGTTGCTGATAGCTGGCGTTCAGGCTCCATTTGCGAAACTCCGCTTTTGGCACATCGCCGTGCTTGTCGTTGTCATCCTCGGCCCCCAGCCACGGCACGCCCTGGGTGAAGGTCGGGTTAAAGGTCGCCACGCCGGTCGCGATTTTTTGCGTGTGGTTAATGCCCAGCGAAAAGCTCGAGAGCTTGCGGCTGCTGGTGGCGAGCAGGACATCGTCGAGGTAGTTATGGTTGATACGGTGGGTCAGGCCCACCGCGGCGCTGGTCTTGATATCGCCATTACGGAACAGCACCCAGGAGCCGTTCAGCCGGTGGGTTTCGTTATCGCCGGTCGAGCGCCAGCGATAGCCATTGTTATCGATGGTGCTGAGGTAGTTACTCCAGCTGTAGCTGTAATCGAGCAGGCCATAGCCGTAGGGCACACTGACGCCTGCGGCAAAGTTCTGCGCATCCTTACTGCTGGAAAAATCGCTGCTGCGCCCGCCACTGATAAACCACTTATCGGCGATCCCCAGCAGGTTGTTACCGGTGAGCGCGCCGCTGAGCTGGCCGGTGCCGGTGCTCTTTTGCCCGCTGTTATCGAAGCTTATCGAGCCGTTAAGCGGGAATTCCGGGTCGGCGGTGAGATTAACGATCGAGTATCCCTGGCGCTCGCCGGGCAGGATCTCAATCTGAACCGGGGTCTGACGCACCCGGTTCAGCTGCTCCATCCCCTGTTCGATATCGCGCAGGTTAAGGATCTTGCCCACCCGTCCGGGGAAGGTCATATCCAGCGTCCGCTCCGGCACCCCTTCCAGGCGGATCTGCTCGAGCTTGCCTTCCAGCACCGCGATATGCAGCGTGCCACGGCTCAGATCCTGCTCGGTCAGAAAGGCGCGGCTGGTGATGTACCCCCGGCTGATATACCAGTCGGAGACCGCGTGCGTCAGGGCGCTGAGGCCCGCCATATTCAGGCACTGGTTGCGCCAGGGCGCGGTAAGGCGGCGCTCGGCAACGTCCGGCATGGCAGTGGCACCGTCCAGCACGATCTGGTTGATAACAAAACAGGGGCCGCCAGCGGCAGGTTGTACGGGGGATGAAGAGGCCGCGGGCAGGACCGTGCTGCGTTCCAGCTCGTCGCGCTGGCGCTGGTTTTGATCCAGCAGCTGCTGTTGCTGCTGTTGAACGGCGCTGCGATCCGCTGGCGACAGCAACGCCGCGTGGACGCTACCGAGTGGCCATAAAATGAGAGTGACAAAAAGCCCTGTTAATCTGGTCATCCTTACCTTCACTACATCCCTGCCTTCTGTCCGTTTTCAGACTGGCGTACAAAAAAGGAGCAAAATATGTCAAAAAGTAACCTGTGTAAATGCACGTAAAAGGTCGACAGGGTTTTTTTCAGACTTTTTTTGCTCTTTTAGGAATTTATTCAGGAAATGAATGCGAAATGCGCCCGCGCAAATTTAACGCACGTCGTCGTCGCGCCATTCATCAGACATGTGTATTATTCCCTGTTGTTTTCCTGACAACTATCCTTAACTCAAATACTTAAGCGCCAAAGCGAAAAGCATCATGAGCACACCGATCAAACGGCTGGAAATCATTAAAAACGCCATTGAGCTTGAAGATGACGACATCATCGAGAGCCAGCTGGCACGGTTAAAAAGCGAAGCCTTTGACGATGAGCTTCGGGCGATCGTCGTGGCGCTTGAGCAGAAAAACTACACCGCGGCGTTAACCGCTATCGCCAGCTGGTTACAGAGCCAGCGCGCCGTCGCCCCGTGGCGCGACCCGCAGCTTGCCGCCAGCAAGCTGGAGCTGAAGGCGCTGGAGGAGCGCCTGCGTGATTTAATCGATCGCCGCAACGCCCGCGTCCAGCAGCTGGATGAATTTAACGACCTCTACCTCACCCGCCTCGGCCCGTTGATGAGCCAGATCCTCGCCCTGCGCAAAACCCTGGCAGAGCTCAATCTGCGCCGCCAGCAGGCGGAAACCCGCCGTCGGGAAGCGGACTATCGCCGCTGCCAGCAGTACGTTGCCCAGGCGGTGGAGGTGCTGACCACCCTGACCCAACACTGGCGCGATCTGCCCGCCGACTCGGTGCAGGCCACCGCCGCGCGCAAGCATCTTCAGCAGCAAAGCAACCTGATTGCCAACCTGCTGGCCGAAGCCCAGGAGCTGGAAACCGGCTTAACCCGGGAAGAGGAGCCCGCCCGCCAGGCGCGGGATGAAGCCAACGACGAGTATGAAAAATACCGCGAACAGCAGCACGAGGCGGAGATCCGCCTGCGCAAGGGCCAGGATCTCTCAGAAGAGGATCAGAACGAGTTAAAACGGCTCTGGCGTCAGGCGAGCAAGCTCTGTCATCCGGATCTGGTGGCGGATGAGCTGAAAGAAGAGGCGAACGCCATGATGGTGCAGCTGAACCAGGCGAAGCAGCGTGGCGACGTGAAGGCGATCCGCTCCCTGGTGGCCCGCCTGCATCAGGGGCTGGAGCCGCTGATGGCCAGCGACAGGCTGAACGATCTGACGCGTATCCGCAAAAAGATGGCCCAGGTGCGCGAACAGATCGACACCCTGGTGAGCGAACTGGCGGAGCTGGAAAAAGAGGAGTCCTGGCTGCTGGTCTCCTCGCTGAGCAATATGGAAACTTATTTTGCCCAGCAGGAGAAAGCCTTACGTGAGGTGCGCGCCTCGCTGGAACATCAGGTCAGCGAAGCGCAGCTCGACGACGTGGCCTGACTATTTGGCGTGCCAGTAAGCGCTGGCACGCACCAGCTTCTGATCGATGGCGTCGGTTTCAAACAGGCGACTCAGGTTTTTCACCACCTTCCCTTCCCCGGTCAGCCAGATGAAGTAATCCTGCCCCGGCACGCTGAGCGCTGCCAGACGATCCGCCACCGCCTGCTCGTTATGCCCCACCACCCAGGTGATGTTGAACTCGCTCAGGTGCGCCAGATAGTCCTGACAGGCGGCATCCCCGACGGTCACCACGGCATGCACTTCCGGGCGCACCGGCAGGGCGCGCAGCGCCTCGAGACGGCGGCGCAGGGCGGGCATTCCTGACTCATCGCAGACGTAGAGCTGCCAGGCGTAATCTTCCGGCACCACCAGGGAACCGCGCGGGCCGCCGATGGAGAGCGTATCCCCCGGCTTTGCCTCTACCGCCCACTGGCTTGCCACCCCGCCGTCGTGGATAAAGAAGTCGAGCGCCAGCTCGTGACGGGCCGCGTCATACAGCGGAGTGTAATCCCGCGCCTGCGGACGCACGCCGTCGCCCCAGTTAACGCCCTCGTCCGTCACCACCGGCGGCACAAAGGTCGTGCCCGGTTGCGGGAAAAAGACTTTGGAATGGTCGTCGAAGCCGCGGGAGCTGAAGCCCTCCAGCGCCTCGCCGCCTAACACGATGCGCTGAAAACCGGCACTGACGCGCTCAACGCGGAGCACGTTCAGCTCGCGAAAACGCAGGTCGTTGCGGACACGTTGTGGGTAGCGGGTAGTAGTCATAATTTGCCTTCGTGATGTGAAAACGATATATCGAAAATGAAAGTTAAATGATAATGATTGCTAATAAACAAAAATGCAAGATGTTTTAGATTGCATCTAAAACTAATTTAGATATAAATTAGATATATCAAATTAAAGGAAAACCCTATGCGACAGGCACACGAAGGCGGCGGACGCCGTCAGCGCTTTTTTGGTCACGGTGAGTTAAGGCTGGTGATTCTGGACCTTCTGACCCGCAATGCCAGCCACGGTTATGAGCTGATTAAAGACATTGAAAGCATGACCCAGGGAAACTACACGCCGAGCCCTGGGGTGATTTATCCCACGCTGGATTTCCTGCAGGATCAGCAGTTCATCACCTTCACCGAAGAAGAGAACGGGCGCAAACAGATTGCCATCACCGTAGCCGGGCAGCGCTGGTTGGATGAGAACCTGGAACAGCTTGAGAACATCCAGGCGCGCATCAAAGCACGCTGCGTGGGCTTCCAGCTGCGTAAAAACCCGCAGATGAAGCGGGCACTCGACAATTTTAAAGCGGTGCTGGATTTGAAGGTCAATCAGGAAGGATTGAGCGACGCGCAGCTTAAACAGATTATTGCGGTTATTGACCGCGCGTCGCTGGAGATCAATCAGCTGGATTAAGCGATGGCTTCCCCGCTAACGCGGAACACCTTCACCAGCTCTTTCAGGTTCATCGCCTGATCGTTAAGGGAGGATGCCGCCGCCACGGACTCTTCCACCAGCGCGGAGTTCTGCTGGGTGGTGGCATCAATCAGGCCAATGGCGCTGTTGATCTGCGAAATGCCTTCCGTCTGCTCGTGACTCGCCTGACGAATTTCGCGCAGGATGACGTCCATCTCCTGCACGTTCCCCACCATGCCATTGATCAGCCCGCTGGCTTTTTCCACCAGCGCCATCCCGTCCTGCGTCTGGCTGGTTGAGCTCTCAATCAGCTGGCGAATTTCGCTAGCCGAAGTAGCGCTTTTCTGCGCCAGCTGGCGAACCTCACCGGCCACCACCGCAAAGCCGCGACCATGCTCACCCGCACGGGCCGCTTCTACCGCCGCGTTGAGCGCCAGAATGTTGGTCTGGAAGGCAATGGAGTCGATCAGGTTGATGATGTCGGACATCCGGTTGGAGGTCTCGTTGATCAGGCGCATTTTGCTGGTGACCTGCAGCATCATCTCGCCGTTGTTTTTCACCACCCGGGCCGCATCGGCCGAGAGGGTCGTCGCTTCCCCGGTATGTGACGCGGTGTTTTTCACCGTCGCGGTGATCTGCTCCATCGACGCCGCCGTTTGCTCAACGGAGCTGGCCTGCTCTTCGGTTCGCGCAGCCAGATCCTGGTTGCCCGCCACAATCTGCGCCGCAGCGCTGGAGATACTCTCCGAGCCGGTCTGCACCTGCTGAACAATCTCCAGCAGACGAACTTTCATCTCCATCAGCGCCGTCAGCAGCTGGCCGGTTTCGTCTTTCCCGTGGGAGGCCATGCTGCGGGTCAGATCGCCCTCGGCAATGGCCTGGGCAAAATCCACCGCCTCGCCCAGCGGACGGGTAATCGAGCGCACGATAAACCACCCCATCAGGCTGCCCACCGCCACGCTGAACAGGGTGATGAGGATCAGCAGCAGGCGGTTGCTTTTGAAATCGCCGTCCACCTCCACGCCCGCGCGCTGCATCTCGGTGTCCTGGATCGCAATCAGCTCCTGCACCTTCGCCTTATAGGCCTGCTGCAGGGTGAGGGTGTTGGTCATCATCTCCTGAATCGCCCCGGCCCGATCGTTGCTCTGCACCGCCTGCAGGATGCGGTAGCGGGAGTCGAGATACTGCTGGCGGACCCCGCGGATATCGCTCAGAACCTGCTGGGATTTAGCATCCTGCAGGGCCGTGTTCAGCTCACCCAGGATCAGGGTGATACGCTCGCTGATCTCTTTCAGATGCTGCTCTGATTGCGCCGTGTACTTGCCCTGGTCGTCCAGCAGCATCAGCTGTTGAGTGCTAATAAATTCCTGGAAGTTTTCGATTAACTGGTTGGCTTTTACCGTGGTGGGATAATCGCTGGTGATGATGGATTGCATCCCGTTATTTGCCCGGTTAAGGCTCATCAGGGATAAACTCGCACTTATCCCCATCAGGACAATAAAGAATCCAAACGCCAGAAATAATTTCGTGCCGATTTTTACGTCATGTAAGAACATATTTACTCCATCGATGTGATTATTTCTCAGACGATCAGCGTTATCGGTAACTTCATCGCTAACTTTATGACTTTGATCGCTTTTTTATTTCATAACCACACCAATAGATAGGCGCAGGCTATTAATTTTGGCTCATCGATCGTTACGCGACCACCAGAACAGGCTTTTTTGACACCGCATTAGGGAAAACAGACTCAGGCAGGAAGAATAAACTGAGGCGATTTTTTTTAGTTATTTAATATTCAATTAACAACTAACGATAAAAAGAAATACAGCTCATAAATAAAAAGCCGTTTGCTCCTCGCAGAGCAAACGGCTTTTTTGGAACACGACTGACTCAGTGCAGGACGGTGACCGCATCTTCCAGACGTTTCGCCCGATGCTTCACCATCGCCGACACCTGCGCGCTGGTTTCGACCAGCGCCGCGTTTTTCTGGGTAATCGAATCCAGTTCAGCGACCGCCCGGGTCAGCTCCGACAGGCCGGATGCCTGCTCGGAGGTGGACTGGCTGATCTCGGCGATCAGTCGGGTGACGTTCTGCACTTTCTCGACGATGTCATCCATGGTGCGTCCGGCGGCATGAACCTGCTCGGAGCCGGACAGCACTTTGCTGGCGCTGGCGTCGATCAGCTTGCGGATATCGTTGGCGGCGTTGGCGCTGCGGCTGGCCAGATGACGCACTTCCCCGGCCACCACCGCGAAGCCTTTGCCCTGCTCCCCTGCCCTGGCCGCTTCTACCGCCGCATTCAGCGCCAGAATATTGGTCTGGAAGGCGATGTCGTTAATCAGCTTGGTGATGGAGCCGATACGCTGGGTGCTGTCGGCAATCTCGTCCATGGTTTTGACCACCGTCTGCATCGCGTGTCCGCCTTCGGTGGCGGCGTCGCTGGCGGCGATAGAGAGCTTATCGGCATCGACGGCGGTTCGGGTGTTGCTCTGCACGGTCATCGCCAGCTGGTTCATGGTCTCGACGGTCTGCTTCACGTTGGAGACGGTCTGGTGCGTGCGATCGTTGAGGTCGTCGTTGCCCCGCGCCAGCTGGTCGCTGCCGTCGCGCACGTTAACCACCTGGCTTGAGACGTCGTTGATCAGCCAGCGGCACATCAGGCCGAGCTGCCCGACCGCCCGCAGGGTCAGCCCCAGCTCGTCGCTGCGGTTAAGGTGCTCCACGCTGTTGCGCTCGCCCGTCGCCACCTTCAGCGCCTGGCGCGCCACGTTTTCAACCGGACGCACGATCTGCTGTTCAAACAGCAGGGTTCCCAGCAGCATCACCAGCGCGCTGGCGCCCAGTGCCGCCCAGCCCGCCCCGGTGGCGAACAGGGTCGCAGCCAGCACGGCAAACAGCGCCGTCATCACGCTGCGCACCCGCCAGCGCAGCGGCATCGCCGGGAGTTTACCGGCCCAGCCTCTGGCAACCACCAGCCCCTTATGCACCCGCTTTTTGCTGCGCCCTTCGTTCAGGGCTTTATACAGCGGCTCCACGGCGGCAATCTCCTCCGGCGTGGCCTTCACGCGAATGGACATATACCCGGTAGTCTGGCCGTTGCGCACCATCGGCACCGCATTGGCGCGCACCCAGTAGTGATCGCCATTTTTACGGCGGTTTTTGACGATGCCGCTCCAGGGCTCACCCTGTTGCAGGGTGGACCACATGTCGGCAAAGGCCGCTTTTGGCATGTCCGGGTGGCGAACGAGGTTGTGCGGTTGCCCGACGAGTTCGGCCAGCGTGTAGCCACTCACCTGAACAAAGGTGTCATTGGCCTGGGTAATGTAGCTGTGCAGATCGGTGGTGGACATCAGGGTGGTGTCATCTTGCAGCGGATATTCACACTGCGTGACAAACGGTTGAGGCGACATAGGCATCCCTTGCAGGTTACTTGAATGTTATTTTTGTGGCGTAAATATTTTACGGCGGTAACGAACATATCTTTAGATGTTAAACATGCCTGAGATCGCAAAACGCAACTAAACCGCATTTTTTGTGTGTTTTTTTAATTTATTGATATCTAATGATTTCAATTCGCAACTACTCCTGAAGGAGGATCCCTGTCTGCCCCCAATACAGCCTATATCCGCCCTAAAACAGGGCAAATGCACTGCCAGCGGGCATCTCTGCATCTGAAAGTTCCATGTCGCAGCGGCCATGCTGCCGTTTTGCATGATTAAATATTGTGTAACATTATTTTAACCTGGCGTTTATCCCGATTTTTGTTAAGTCCCCGGATGTGGCGTAAAGCCTGCAATACTTAATCCAGTATCATGTGATACGCCATACCCGGGAGCATATTTTGAACAGGTTACCTTCCAGCGCGTCGGCCCTTGCCTGTACCGCGCACGCCCTGAATCTCATTGAGAAGCGAACGCTTGATCATGAGGAGATGAAACAACTTAACCGCGAGGTGATTGATTACTTCAAAGAGCATGTAAATCCCGGGTTTTTGGAATACAGAAAATCTGTTACTGCAGGCGGGGATTACGGAGCCGTAGAGTGGCAAGCAGGAAGTCTGAATACGCTTGTCGACACCCAGGGACAGGAGTTTATAGATTGCCTGGGTGGATTTGGTATTTTCAACGTGGGGCACCGTAATCCAGTAGTGGTTTCCGCCGTACAAAATCAGCTTGCAAAACAACCCCTTCATAGCCAGGAACTGCTTGACCCTTTACGGGCGATGCTGGCAAAAACGCTGGCGGCACTGACGCCGGGGAAACTGAAATACAGCTTCTTCTGTAACAGCGGCACGGAATCGGTCGAAGCGGCGATCAAACTCGCCAAAGCGTACCAGTCGCCGCGCGGGAAATTCACCTTTATCGCCACCAGCGGTGCTTTCCACGGCAAGTCGCTGGGGGCCCTCTCTGCCACGGCGAAATCCACCTTCCGCAAACCCTTTATGCCGCTGCTGCCGGGCTTCCGCCATGTGCCGTTCGGCGATATCAACGCCATGCGCACCATGCTGAGCGAATGCCGTAAAACCGGCGATGACGTGGCGGC
Source organism: Enterobacter sp. MF024 (assembly GCF_005843915.1). Taxonomy (NCBI): domain Bacteria; kingdom Pseudomonadati; phylum Pseudomonadota; class Gammaproteobacteria; order Enterobacterales; family Enterobacteriaceae; genus Enterobacter; species Enterobacter sp. MF024. Next base: position 15,195 of record NZ_VCBB01000009.1, read on the forward strand.
GGTGATCCTCGAGCCTATCCAGGGCGAAGGGGGCGTGATCCTGCCACCGCAGGGCTACCTGCCTGCGGTGCGTCAACTGTGCGATGAGTTTGGCGCGCTGCTGATCCTGGACGAAGTGCAGACCGGCATGGGCCGCACCGGCAAGATGTTCGCCTGCGAGCATGAGAACGTGCAGCCGGACATCCTGTGTCTCGCCAAAGCGCTGGGCGGCGGCGTGATGCCGATTGGCGCCACGGTCGCCACCGAAGAGGTGTTCTCGGTGCTGTTCGACAACCCTTTTCTACACACCACCACCTTTGGCGGCAACCCGCTGGCCTGTGCCGCGGCGCTGGCGACCATCAACGTGCTGCTGGAGCAGAACCTGCCCGCCCAGGCGGAGCAGAAAGGCGACATGCTGCTGGACGGCTTCCGCCAGCTCGGGCGTGAGTACCCGGACCTGGTGCAGGATGCGCGCGGTAAAGGGATGCTGATGGCGATTGAGTTTGTCGATAACGAAACCGGCTACAGCTTCGCGAGCGAGATGTTCCGCCAGCGGGTGCTGGTTGCAGGCACGCTGAACAACTCGAAAACGATCCGCATCGAACCGCCGCTGACGCTGACCATTGAGCAGTGTGAGCTGGTGCTGAAAGCGGCCCGCAAGGCGCTGGCAGCGCTGCGGGTGAGCGTGACTGAAGCGTAAAAAACGCCGGGCGGCGCGATGCTTGCCCGGCCTACGAGTCTGTGCCTGTTGTTGCCCGGTGGCGCTTCGCTTACCGGGCCTACAACTGCCACAACGACGTTGGTTTTTGTAGGCCGGGCAAGCGTAGCGCCCCCGGCATGTCAAATGTTACCGGTGAAACTCCGCCACGGTCATGGTGAACCGCAGCACGCTCTCCCCGTCGTTCGCATAGCTATGCGCCGCGTCGGTTTTCGCCACCGCCGACGCACCGGCAATCACCTGATTAACGCTCTCCTCCACCTTCAGGGTTAATACGCCCGCCTCCACGTGGAGCAGTTCAAACGTCCCTGCCGGATGGCCTGGCGAGCTGAAGCTTTCTCCCGGCTGCATCTCCCAGCGCCAGAGCTCAATCATGTCCGGGCCGGTGGTGCCCGCCAGCAGTCGGGCGCTGCCGCCCTTCTCACCCTGCCAGAGCACCGGGATCGCCGCTTCTTCGATAATGTGCACCTGCGGCTCGCTGGCGACGTTAACGATGTCTGCCACCGAGATCCCCAGCGCCGCCGCCAGTTTGCAGAGGATCGCAATGCTGGGGTTAGCCGCCCCTTTCTCGATCTCCACCAGCATCCCTTTGCTGACGCAGGCCCGGCGCGACAGCTCATCCAGCGACAGCTTTTTCTCTTTCCGCCAGTTGCGGATACGGTTTGCCACCGCCAGGCTTACCTGGGCGACATCGGCACCCGTTGCAGTCATTATATTGACTTTATCAGTCATTGGTCATTACCATGGTATAAAACAGTCAATACAGGATTATTTATGTCCCTTCTCACGCCGTCAATAGACCCGCGCTTTGCCGGGATCGTACCGGGGTTCCGCGCACTGAGCATTGTGGTTGAAGCTGCGCCGATTACCGCGCCGGAGGTTGCGCCTGCGGTGTTAGCCCAGGCCTGCCAGCAGGTATTAAATGATGACGTGGCCTGGGCCGATGCCCATCTCGCCGCCTGGGATGAGGTGTTCAAGGCCTTTGGCGCCAAACCGAAACGCACGCCCTGCTCCGCCAGCGCCCTGCGCAAGCGGGTCCTGAAAGACGGCACATTGCCGCCGCTCGATCCGGTGGTGGATATCTACAATGCCATCAGCATCCGCTACGCCATTCCGGTGGGCGGGGAGAATCTCGCCGCGTATACCGGGGCCCCGCGCCTGACGCTGGCCGACGGCAGCGAACCTTTTGATACCTTCAAAGAGGGGCAGCCGAGCGTGGAACATCCCGATGCGGGAGAGGTTATCTGGCGCGATGACCTGGGGGTGACCTGCCGCCGCTGGAACTGGCGACAAGGGGTGCGTACCCGCCTGGATAGCAAGGCGCAGACCATGTGGTTTATTCTTGAAAGCCTGCCCGAGATGCCGTTAACGGCGCTGGAGGCGGCGGGGGATGAGCTGGTCAGCCATCTGCAAAAATTGATGCCGGGGGCAACGGCGCAGGTGCAGCTGCTGGAGCTGGCCTGAAAAACGCCGGGCGGCGCTGCGCTTGCCCGGCCTACAAAACCCGAACATTGTGGCCTTTGTAGGCCCGGTAAGCGAAGCGCCACCGGGCAACAGACCGCACAATCCCACAGGCCCGGTAAGCGCAGCGCCACCGGGCACGCACAACCCCTACTCCGGCATCAACCCGACGAAACACCGTTTTTTACGCGGCTCCGACATCAAATCCTCAAGCTGTTCCACGCATGCCAGATAGTGCGGGGTCTTTTTATGCGCCGCCACCGCCTCTTCATCCTTATAGGCTTCGTAGATAAAGAACCGGGTTTTCACCCGCGGATCCTGCAGCACGTCGAAGCGCAAATTGCCCGGCTCCTGGATCGCTCCTTCGTGGTTGGCGCGAAACACCTGCAAAAACTCATCCACCTTATCCGGCTTAATGTTGATCTCCACTAACGTCACGTTCATTGCCCTTCTCCCTGTTTTTCTTCCTGCCAGAACTGATACGCCTCGCGGGCGCTCATCTTCTCGTGTACCACTTTCTTCACCGCCTTCAGCATCGACAGCGGCGCGCTGGACTGGAAGATATTGCGTCCCATATCGACGCCCGACGCGCCCTGGTCGATGGCGCGGAAGCACATCTCCAGCGCCTCCTGCTCCGGCAGCTTTTTCCCCCCGGCGATCACAATCGGCACCGGGCAGCTGGCGGTCACTTTTTCGAATCCCTCTTCCACAAAATAGGTTTTGACGAACTGGGCCCCCATTTCGGCGGCGATACGGCTGGCGAGGGAGAAGTAGCGCGCATCCCGGGCCATCTCTTTGCCCACCCCGGTCACCGCCAGGGTCGGCATGCCGTAGCGACTGCCTGCATCCACCAGCTTGATGATGTTGTTGATCGACTGATGCTCATACTCGCTGCCGATATAGACCTGCGCCGCCACCGCGCAGACGTTGAGGCGCAGGGCATCCTCCATCGCTACCGCCACGCACTCATTGGAGAGCTCGCCGAGCATCGAGTTGCCCCCGGAGGCGCGCAGCACCACCGGTTTATTGGTGGCGGGCAGCACGGTGCTCCTGAGGATCCCGCGGGTACACATCAGCACGTCGGTTTCACCGAACAGCGGCGCGATGGAGAGATCGATACGCTCAAGCCCGGTGGTCGGCCCCTGGAAATAGCCGTGATCGAAGGCCAGCATCACCGTGCGGTTGCTGTTGGGGTTGAAGATCCGCGCCATGCGGGACTGCATCCCCCAGTCCAGCGCCCCGCACCCTTTCAGGGTGAAAGGCACGTTCTGCTGCGGTCGGTCGATGCCAAAGTTCTTACCCTCTTTGATGTCGTCTAAATCAGCCATGTTCTCTCCCGTCAGAAGTCGTAGTTGTTGATGTTCTCTTTGGTGAACACCACCCGCTCGGGCAGCAGCACGATGCCGTTGCCTTTCGCTTCATACTGATAGCCCTGCACGCTGTTCGGCTCGACCTTCAGGGCGCCGATATCTTTGATCTCCACGCTGTCGCCCACGTTAAGATCGCCTTTTTTCAGCAAACGATCGGCGACATTGACCGCAATTTTGCCCTGCTGTACCACGTCCCACAGGCCAAAGGCTTTTACCGTCCCGCGCTCCACGTACGGACGCATCACGTTTGGCGTGCTGAAGCCGACAATCGCCACCCCTTCACGCTTCAGGTTTTCTGCCGCCTGGGCGGCCGCTGGCAGGGCGTTGGCGTCCGGGGCGATGATCGCATCCAGATCCGGATAGGCTTTTAAGATCCCTTCGGCGGTCTGCAGGGATTTAGTGGCGTCGTTATAGCCAAACTGGGTGGTGACGATCTGCCACTGGGGATGATCTTTGGCGATTTTGGCTTTCGCCTCTTTCACCCACTGGTTCTGGTCGGTGACGGTGGGGCTGGAGTAGAAGAACGCCACTTTGGCATCCGGTTTGGTCACCTGCTTCGAAGCCATCTCCACCAGCAGGCCGCCGAGTTGTTCCGGGGTGCCCTGGTTGATGTAGATGCTGCGGCACTCCGGTTTGGTGTCGGAGTCCCAGGTCAGCACTTTCACCCCGCGCTGCATGGCGCGCTTCAGCGCCGGGCAGAGCCCGTCCGGCGACACCGCCGAGACGATAATGGCGTTGTAGCCCTGGTTGACGAAGTTATTGATCAGCTGCACCTGCCCGGAGACGCTCGGCTCGGTTGGGCCATCGTAGGTGACGTCCGTTCCCAGCGCTTTACCCGCCTCTTTCGCGCCGTTGCCGCCGCTGGTAAAGAAGCCGACGCCCACCAGTTTCGGGATAAACGCGATGCGATCCGCCGCCTGGGCCGTTGCCACGCTTAACGCCACTGCCAGCACCATCAGTTTTATTTTCATCTTACGCTCCGGGTAGTTTTGTGAAGAGAGATCGCACCCATTCACGGTGCAGACTCAGTGAACGTCCCATCACCACCACAACCAACAGCGCCCCTGACAGCGCGCTCGACACCTGGTTGGGGATGCCGACCATCTGTAACCCCTGTTGCAGATACCCCACCAGCAATGCCGCCAGCGCAGTACCTAATACCGAACCTGAACCGCCATAAATATTCGCCCCACCCAGCACCGCGGCGGTGAGCGCCGGCATCAGCAGATCGCGCCCTAAATCGGAGCGCGCCGAGCCGAAATAGGAGACCATCACCAGGGCGGCAATTGCCGAGGCTATCCCCACCAGGCCATACAGCGCGTAAGGCATGCCGTTGACCGACAGCGCCGCATAGCGCGCCGCACGCGGGTTCTGCCCAATCAGAAACAGATGTCGGCCAAAGCGCCCGCGATGGGTAATAAGCCAGAAGAAGAAGGTAATCACCGCGAACAGCACCAGCGGGATCGGCAGCCCCAGCACGGTGAGGTTGGCAAAGGCCGTGAAGCTCTCCGGGAAGCCGCCAATGCCTTCATACCCGGTGGCCCCGGCCATGCCCGAGAGCAGCAGCGCCCCGCCGCCGTACAGGTAGAGCGTGCCGAGGGTGATCACCAGCGGGCTGATCCCGGTGTAGTGAATCAACGCCGCGTTAAACAGCCCGCACAGCAGCCCGAGCAGCAGGGTGAGCGGGATCGCCGCCACCATCGGCACGCCGGACTGCATCATCACCCCCAGCGCGATGGCGCACAGGCCAATGGTGGAGCCGAGCGAGATGTCGATCCCGCCGCTGATGATCACTAATGTCAGCGGCAGGGCCACGATGCCGATGCAGATAAAGTCGCTGGTGCTGAACAGCAGCATGTTGATGTCGAGCATCCGCGGATTGAGGGTGCCGAACAGCAGGATCTCCAGCACCAGTAACAGCAGCAGCGCCCACTCCCAGTTAAGCTTCATTTACGCCACCTCTTTTTTGCGTTTGGGAAACGGGGTGACGTGCTTTCCCCCTTTGTTTCCCGGCTGGAATCGACTGTACTTCAGCGCCCGCTGATGACGCGCCAGCGCCTGGCGCAGCCGTCCGTCGAGCACCAACACCCCCAGCAGCACCAGCCCGGCGATAAAGTCGTTCCACCAGGCCGGTAGGCGGAACAGCACCAGCACGGTGTCGATCTGGGTCAGGAAGAAGGCCCCCAGCAGGGCGCCGATTAAGGTGCCGGTGCCGCCGAGCAGGGAGATGCCCCCCAGCACGCAGGCGGCGATGGCTTTCATCTCCAGCCCGCTGCCGGTCTGGTTCGGCACGAAGCCGATCTGCGCGGCAAAGACGATCCCGGCGCAGGCCGCCAGCACGCCGTTTAGGGTAAAGGCCGCCATCCGGGTGCGGTTGACCGCCACGCCCAGCTGACGGGCGGCGGCGAGGTTATCCCCGACGGCGTAAAAGTCCCGGCCAAAGGCGGTGCGCGACAGTGTCCAGGCCCCAACGGCGGCGAAGGCCAGCACCACCATCCCCAGCGGGGATATCCCGAGCGCCACCGGCTCCGACAGGGATTTCAGGCTCACCGGCAGGCCCTCGATCCACTTCCCGTCGGTCCAGAGCAGCATCGCCCCGCGATAGAGTCCCAGCGTGCCGAGGGTGGCGACAATCGCCGGAATGCGCAGCCCCACCACCAGCAGGCCGTTGAAGGCCCCGGCCAGCGCGCCGATAGCCAGCGCAAACAGGATCGCCACCGGCAGGCCGTAGCCGTTGTTCAGCGCCACGCCCACGGCAATGGCGCACAGCCCGACAATGGAACCGACCGACACGTCGATATTGCGGGTAAGCATCACCAGCCCGGCCCCGAGGGCCAGCAGGATCAGAATCTGCGAGCTGGCGAAGATCATCCCCAGGGTCTGCAAACTGAGGTAGGCCGGGTTGAGCGCCACCAGCACCACAAACAGGGCGAGGATCGCCAGCAGCGCGCTGAGCTCGCGGTTTTTCAGAAGTGTTTTCATGCCTGCCCTCCGAAGGCCAGGGCCATCATGCGATCGAGGCTGACGGCGTGGCGCGGCAGTTCCCCGCTGAGCACCCCCTGATGCATCACCAGCACCCGATCCGCGAGACCCGGGAACTCGTCCATGTCGCTGGAGATCATCAGCACCGCCACGTTTTGCGCCGCCACGCTTTTAATCAGCTGGTAGATATCGGCCCGGGCGGAGACGTCCACCCCGCGGGTCGGTTCATCGACGATCAGCAGCAGCGGATTGGCTTCCAGACAGCGCGCCAGCAGCACCTTCTGCTGATTACCCCCCGACAGGGTGCGCACGGTCTGATCGGGGCTATTGAGTTTGATCCCCAGCGCCCGGTGATAACGCTCCACCACCGCCGCCTCGCGTTTGCGCTGCTGCCAGAGGGAGGGTTCGTTCAGCGCCACCGTGTTCCAGCGAACCGGTGCATCCAGGAACAGGCCGGACACCTGCCGGTCTTCCGGGAGATAGACCAGCCCCTTCTCCAGCCGGGCGCTGACCGGATCTTTATCGATCTGCTGGTTCTCGAGCCAGATCTTCCCGCCACGAGGCGGGCGCAGGCCGTACAGCGTTTCGGCGAACTCGGTGCGCCCGGAGCCCACCAATCCGGCGAGGCCGACAATCTCCCCGGCGTAGATCTCCAGGCTCAGGTCGATAAACCCCTCCCCGGTGAGCGCCTCCACCCGCAGCACCGGGAAATCCTGGGCCTGAGTGCGGCGATTGCCCGGCAGCGCCAGCCACAGCTTTTGCGTGTCGCTTAAGCTCCTGTCACGGCTGACCGGGGTCATGGCGGCGATCAGCGCGTTGTCGTCGTAGTCTGCGGTTTCGCCGCTCAGCACGATGGCCCCGTCGCGCATCACCGAGACGTGGCTGGCGAGCTGGCGGATCTCGGGCAGTTTGTGGGAGATAAAGACAATCCCGACGCCCGTCCCCTGAAGTGCGCGGATCTGGCGGAACAGGCGCTCCGTCTCCCCCGGCGTCAGCGAGGCGGTGGGTTCATCGAGGATCAATATCTTCGCCTCGCGCATCAGCCCGCGCAGGATCTCCACCATCTGCTGATCCGCCACCTCCAGAGTGCTGGCGGCGGCATCTAAATTGAGCTGGCACTGAAGTTGCGCCAGCTTCTCGGCCAGACGCTGGGCGGTGGCCTGGCCGCGCGGCAGGCGGAAGAGAATGTTCTCGCGCACGCTGAGGTTGGGAAACAGCATCGGCTCCTGCGGCACCAGGTAGATGCCAAGTGCATGCGCCTGACCCGGTTTGAGACGAGCAAAAGGACGGCCGGCAATAGAAAGTTCACCGCTGTCGGGTGTTTCGACCCCGGCGACAATCTTCATCAGCGTGGATTTCCCGGCCCCGTTGCCGCCCATCAGGGCGTGCACCTGACCTGCAAGCAGAGTGAAATCAATGTTTTTCAATACTGGAACGCCGGAGAACTGCTTCTGGATCCCGCGCGCCTCGATAAGTGCTGTCATTATCGCTCCGCTATTGAACAAATGATTTTTGAAATTAATAATGTTCAAAAGCGTAGACGGTGAACTATATTTACAACCGTGCAGGGATCACAGTTTTATCGATAGGATCCCGATAAAGCTGAAACATTCCGGAATATCCGTTTTGCCGTGTGGCTCACAGATTCAAGCCGCGGCAAAGCGAACATATGATCTAAATTTTGATAAGAGTTCAAATATGGGCGAGAAACGCGTTGCCGAAGAGGGACGATTTGCCGGACTGGCGCTATCGGAAGAAGAACTGGTGGCGCGCGTGGCGTGGTGCTACTACCACGATGGCCTGACGCAGAACGATATCGGCGAGCGGCTGGGTCTGCCGCGGCTCAAGATTTCGCGTCTGCTGGAGAAGGGCCGACAGTCCGGGGTGATCCGGGTGCAGATTAACTCCCGCTACGAAGGATGTCTGGGGCTGGAGACCGAACTTCAGCAGCGCTTTGGCCTGAAGCTGGTGCGCGTGCTGCCTGCGCTGAATACCCCGGCGATGAGCGTGCGCTTAGGCATTGGCGCCGCGCAGTCGTTAATGGGCGTGCTGGAACCCGGCCAGCTGCTGGCGGTGGGATTTGGTGAAACCACCATGAGCTGTATTCAGCACTTAAGCGGCTTTATCAGCTCCCAGCAGGTGCGGCTGGTGACCCTTTCCGGCGGCGTCGGGCCCTATATGACCGGCATCGGCCAGCTGGATGCCGCCTGCAGCGTCAGCATGATCCCCGCCCCGCTGCGGGTGTCGTCTGCGGAAGTGGCCGGGATCCTGAAACGGGAAACCAGCGTGCGGGATGTGATCCTCGCCGCCACCGCCGCCGATGCGGCGGTCGTCGGGATTGGCGCCGTGAACCAGCGCCGGGATGCCACCATATTGCGCTCCGGCTATATCAGCGAAGGGGAACAGCTGATGTTTGCCCGCCGGGGGGCGGTGGGCGACATTCTGGGCTATTTCCTTAATGCCGAGGGCGAACGGGTCCCTGAACTGGAGATCCACCGTGAATTACTGGGCGTCACCCTCGATGAACTGGCGCAGTTGCCCACCATCGTTGGCGTCGCCGGAGGAGAAGAGAAAGCCGATGCGATTTATGCCGCACTGAAGGGTCACCGTATCAATGGCCTGGTGACGGAAGAGACGACAGCCCGCGCGGTGCTGGCTCTGGCGAGTTAAGGCCCGGCCCTGCGCTAACATTGAGGCAAGCTCATGAGTTACCTTTTAGCGTTAGATGCAGGGACAGGCAGCGTTCGCGCCGTTATTTTCGATCTGCAGGGCAACCAGATAGCCGTCGGCCAGGCCGAGTGGAAGCACCTGAGCGTGGAGAACGTCCCCGGCTCGATGGAGTTCGATCTCGACACCAACTGGCGGCTGGCCTGCCAGTGTATCCATCAGGCGCTGGAGCGGGCGCACCTTGGCGCGGCGGATATCCAGTCCGTCGCCTGCTGCTCAATGCGCGAGGGGATTGTCCTGTACGACCGCAACGGCGAAGCCATCTGGGCCTGCGCCAACGTCGATGCCCGCGCCAGCCGCGAAGTGGCTGAACTCAAAGAGATCCACGACTACCGTTTTGAATCCGAAGTCTATGACGTCTCCGGCCAGACCCTGGCCCTGAGCGCCATGCCGCGCCTGCTGTGGCTGGCGCACCATCGCCCGGACATCTACCGCAAAGCCGCAACCATCACCATGATCAGCGACTGGCTGGCGGCGAAGCTCTCTGGCGAGCTTGCCGTTGACCCTTCCAACGCGGGCACCACCGGCATGTTAGATCTGTTCTCCCGCGACTGGCGTCCAGCGCTGCTGGATATGGCCGGGCTGCGGGCCGATATTCTCTCCCCGGTAAAAGAGACCGGTACCCTGCTCGGCGCTGTCACCCACGAAGCCGCGCAGCAGTCGGGCCTGCGGGAAGGCACCCCGGTGGTGATGGGCGGCGGCGACGTGCAGCTGGGCTGTCTGGGACTGGGCGTGGTGCGTGCCGGGCAAACTGCGGTGCTGGGGGGGACCTTCTGGCAGCAGGTGGTTAACCTGCCGCAGGTGCGCACCGATCCGCAGATGAACATCCGCGTGAACCCGCACGTGATCCCGGGCATGGCGCAGGCGGAATCGATCAGCTTCTTTACCGGGCTGACCATGCGCTGGTTCCGCGACGCCTTCTGCGCCGAAGAGAAACTGATCGCCGAGCGGATGGGGATGGACACTTACGCCCTGATGGAGGAGATGGCCAGCCGGGTGCCGGCGGGCTCTCACGGGGTGATGCCAATTTTTTCCGACGCCATGCACTTTAAGCAGTGGTATCACGCTGCGCCGTCGTTCATTAACCTCTCCATCGACCCGGAAAAATGCAACAAGACCACCCTGTTCCGCGCCCTGGAGGAGAACGCGGCGATTGTATCCGCCTGCAACCTGGCGCAGATTTCGCAGTTCTCCGGCGTGGTCTTTGACGGCCTGGTGTTTGCCGGCGGCGGCGCGAAAGGGGCGCTGTGGAGCCAGATCTTAAGCGATGTCACCGGCCTGCCGGTGCGCGTGCCGGAAGTGAAAGAGGCTACCGCGCTCGGCTGCGCTATTGCCGCCGGAACCGGCGCCGGGCTGTATAGCGATATGGCCGCCACCGGGGAGAAGCTGGTGAAATGGAGCCGGGAGTTCACCCCGAATCCGGCGCACCGGGAGCTGTACGACGGCATGATGCAGAAATGGCAGGCGGTGTACGCCGATCAGCTCGGACTGGTGGACAGCGGGCTGACCACTTCGATGTGGCAGGCGCCGGGGCTGGTGCGGACATCCCCCTCACCCCGGCCCTCTCCCCAAAGGGGCGAGGGAGAAATGCCGACCGAGCCCACTCTGTAAGACCGCACCCGACTGTCAGAGGGAGAAATACCGACCGGGCCCACTCTGTAAGACCGCACCCGCCTGTTCCCTCTCCCCTATGGGGAGAGGGTTAGGGTGAGGGGTAATCTTTGAATCCCATCACAATCACCGCATTCCCCTTTTCCCTTTTACTCCGTGCTGGCTAAATTACTAACTCATCCGACCACATAACAATAATTTTACACTGGAAGAGACTATGAGCCGCTACCCGTCGTTATTCGCCCCCCTCGATCTGGGGTTCACCACGCTCAAAAACCGCGTGTTAATGGGCTCGATGCATACCGGGCTGGAGGAGCGGCCAGACGGCGCACAGCGGCTGGCCGCGTTCTACGCCGAGCGCGCCCGTCACGGCGTGGCGCTGATCGTCACCGGCGGCGTGGCCCCTGCCCCCTCCGGCGTCGGGATGGAGGGCGGCGCGGTGCTGAACGATGCGGCGCAACTGCCCCACCACCGGATCGTCACCGATGCCGTCCACCAGCAGGGCGGCAAAATCGCCCTGCAAATTCTGCATACCGGGCGCTACAGCTATCAGCCAAACCCGGTGGCCCCGTCGGCGATCCAGGCTCCGATCAACCGCTTTAAGCCCCATGCCCTGACTCACGATGAGATCCTGACCCTGATCGACGACTTTGCCCGCTGCGCGGCGCTGGCGCGGGAAGCAGGCTACGACGGCGTGGAGGTGATGGGCTCCGAGGGCTATCTGATTAATGAATTCCTCGCCGCCCGCACCAACCAGCGCGACGACGAATGGGGCGGCGACTACGCTCGTCGGATGCGCTTCGCCGTCGAAGTGGTGCGTGCCGTGCGCGAGCGCGCCGGGAGCGATTTTATTATTATCTTCCGCCTGTCGATGCTCGACCTGGTGGAGGGCGGCGGCACCTTCGACGAAACCGTCCAGCTGGCGCAGGCCATTGAGGCGGCAGGGGCAACCATCATCAACACCGGGATCGGCTGGCACGAGGCGCGCATCCCGACCATCGCCACCCCGGTGCCGCGCGCGGCGTTCAGCTGGGTCACCCGCAGGCTGAAGGGCAAGGTGTCGATCCCGCTGGTGACCACCAACCGCATTAACGATCCTCAGGTGGCAGACGATGTGATCTCACGCGGCGATGCCGATATGGTGTCGATGGCGCGACCGTTCCTTGCCGACGCCGAGCTGCTGTCGAAAGCGCAGAGCGGTCGGGCGGATGAGATCAACACCTGTATTGGCTGCAACCAGGCCTGCCTGGATCAGATTTTCGTCGGCAAAGTCACCTCCTGCCTGGTCAACCCGCGCGCCTGTCACGAAACCCGCATGCCGATCGTGCCTGCTGTGAATAAAAAGCGGCTGGCGGTGGTGGGTGCAGGCCCGGCGGGGCTGGCGTTTGCGGTGAATGCCGCGTCGCGCGGCCACAGCGTGACGCTGTTTGACGCGCTCCCTGAGATCGGCGGGCAGTTTAATATCGCCAAACAGATCCCCGGCAAAGAGGAGTTCTACGAGACGCTGCGCTACTACCGGCGGATGATCGACATTACCGGCGTGGATCTGCGGCTCAACCAGTGGGTGGGCGCGGAAGATCTGCTCGACTTTGACGAGACGATCCTCGCCAGCGGGATCGCCCCGCGAACGCCTGAGATCGAGGGCGTCTCACACCCGAAAGTGCTGAGCTATCTCGACGTGCTGCGCGACAAGGCGCCGGTGGGAGATCGCGTGGCGATTATCGGCTGCGGCGGGATCGGCTTTGATACCGCCATGTACCTGAGCCAGGCGGGCGAGGCCACTAGCCAGAATATCGCGGAGTTCTGCGCGGAATGGGGCATCGACACCAGCCTGAACCAGGTGGGCGGTTTGCGCCCGGAAGGACCGCAACTGCCGAAAAGCCCGCGCCAGATCGTGATGCTGCAGCGCAAGGCCAGCAAGCCGGGCGAAGGGCTGGGTAAAACCACCGGCTGGATCCACCGCGCCACCCTTCTCGCCCGCGGCGTGAAGATGATCCCGGCGGTGAGTTACCAGAAGATCGACGACGAAGGATTGCATGTGCTGATCGGCGGTGAACCGCAGCTGTTGCGCGTGGATAATGTGATTTTGTGTGCCGGGCAGGAGCCGAAGCGCGATCTGGCGGAGCCGCTGCGCGAGGCGGGCAAAACGGTGCATTTGATTGGCGGGTGCGACGTGGCGATGGAGCTCGATGCGCGGCGGGCGATTGCCCAGGGGACGAAATTAGCGTTGGAGATCTAGAACATTGCCGGGCGGCGCTGCGCTTGCCCGGCCTACAAGACCGTAGGCCCGGTAAGCGAAGCGCCACCGGGCATCAGGCCGCACAACAATCTTAACGACGGCGACCCAGCTTAACCGCCTTCAACACCACGAACTTGTTGTTGGTCGCCACGGTGGTGCAGTTACCGAAGATCTTCTTCAGCTTGTGAAAGTAGTCCAGATGACGGTTAGCCACGATGTACAGCTCACCGTTGATTTTCAGGCAGCGGCGCGCGTGGTGGAACATCTCCCAGGCGACGTTATCCGTCAGGGCGTGTTTCTGGTGGAACGGCGGGTTGCACAGCACCGCGTTGAAGCGGAACGGCTCCACGCCCGACAGCGCGTTGTTGATCATAAACTCGCAGCGATCCAGCGCTTCCGGCATGTTGGTTTCCACGTTGAGACGGCTGGAGGCCACCGCCATCGGCGACTCATCGCTGAAGACCACGCTGGCTTCCGGGTTCTTCGCCAGCAGCGTCAGACCGATCACCCCGTTACCACAGCCGAGATCGACGATCTCCCCTTCCAGATTTTCCGGCAGATGCTCGATAAAGAAGCGCGCGCCGATATCCAGCCCGGTACGGGAGAAGACGTTCGCGTGGTTATGGATGGTCCAGTCGGTGCCTTCCAGCTTCCAGCTCAGGGTCTCCGGCGCGTCGGCCAGCTCGGGTGCCGTGAAAGTACAGTTGATCAGGCGCGCTTTTTTCCACGCCAGCGTAGTGGTGGTTGGCCCCAGCACTTTCTCGAACAGTTCCAGCGTGGAGGTATGGATATCACGCGCTTTGGCCCCGGCGATAATGCGCGTCTCTGGCGTCACCACCTTGCGCAGCGCACGGAGCTGCTGCTCCAGCAGCGCCATTGTTTTCGGCACTTTGATCAGCACCACGCCCGGCGCCTGCGGGTAGTCCGCGGTGCTGTCGAGGAACTTGACGCTGGATTCGGCGATGTCGTTGTGACGCAGGTTCTCGCGCGTCGCCAGCTCGCTCAGGTATGAATCCCCGATGCTGTAAGGCGTATGTTCGGCCAGTGCGCAACCCAAGGCGCCAAAAGCATCATTCAGGATCAGAACCGGGCCGCTGATTTCAGTGTCATCCAACTGCTGCAGCAGATATTCATCCGCCGCTTCCCACGCCTGAAGCGGGTTAACGTCGTCCGTTTCCGGGAAACGTTTTAAGTCGAGTGAACGGAAACCGTTGTCTAAGTGGCTCATCGGCCCTCCTGAGTGGTAAAATTTCGGCGTTATCCCTGAAAAGGGTGCGTGAGTATACCCGTTTTCAAATTATTTTGGGGTTTTGATGAACCAGCTGACTTACCTCCAGGGCTACCCGGAGCATCTGCTTTCCCAGGTCCGCACCTTAATTGCCGAGCAAAAGCTGGGGGCGGTACTGGAAAAACGCTATCCGGGCACCCACGATTTCGCCACCGATAAAGCCCTCTGGCAGTATACGCAGGATATGAAAAACCGGTATTTACGCAGCGCGCCGCCCATCAATAAGGTGATGTACGACAACAAGATCCACGTTCTGAAGAACGCGCTCGGCCTGCACACTGCCATCTCGCGCGTGCAGGGCGGCAAGCTCAAGGCCAAGGCCGAGATCCGCGTGGCAACCGTGTTTCGCAACGCGCCGGAAGCCTTCCTGCGCATGATCGTGGTGCATGAGCTGGCGCACCTGAAAGAGAAAGAGCACGACAAAGCGTTCTACTCCCTGTGCTGCCATATGGAGCCGCAGTACCACCAGCTGGAGTTTGATACCCGGCTGTGGCTGACGCATTTATCGTTAAAGAGTAATGAGAATTAGCGCACTCGATTTGTCATCATGACATGCTACAGTGGCATCAGGTTCCCTTAACGGAGTTCGTGAACGTTTATGATACGTTTCGCAGTCATTGGGACGAACTGGATCACCCGTCAGTTCGTCGATGCCGCCCATGAGACCGGCAAATATAAACTTACCGCAGTCTATTCCCGCAGCCTTGAACAGGCGCAGACCTTTGCGAACGACTACCTCGTCGAACATCTGTTTACCTCGCTGGAGGAGATGGCGCAGAGCGATGCCATTGACGCGGTTTATATTGCCAGCCCCAACTCCCTGCACTTCCCGCAAACGAAGCTGTTCCTCAGCCATAAAAAGCATGTGATCTGCGAGAAGCCGCTGGCCTCGAATATCGATGAAGTTGAAGCCGCCATTGCCCTTGCGCGGGAAAATCAGGTGGTGCTGTTCGAAGCGTTCAAAACCGCCAGCCTGCCGAATTTCCTGCTGCTGCAGCAGTCGCTGTCGAAAGTGGGCCGCGTCCGCAAAGCCTTCATCAACTACTGTCAGTATTCGTCACGCTACCAGCGCTATCTGGACGGCGAGAACCCAAACACCTTTAATCCGCAGTTCTCTAACGGCTCGATTATGGATATCGGTTTCTACTGCCTGGCCTCGGCGGTGGCGCTTTGGGGCGAGCCGCACCGGGTTCAGGCAACCGCCAGCCTGCTGGAAAGCGGCGTCGATGCCCACGGTCTGGTGGTGCTGGATTACGGCGATTTCAGCGTGACGCTGCAGCACTCCAAAGTGAGTGACTCGGTGCTGCCGAGCGAAATCCAGGGCGAGAACGGCGCGCTGGTTATCGAGAAGATCTCCGAGTGCCAGAAGCTGAGCTTCGTGCCGCGCGGCGGCAAGCCTCAGGAGCTGACGCAGCCTCAGCATATCAACACTATGCTTTATGAGGCAGAGGTGTTCGCGCGTCTGGTCGAAACCCAGGAAGTTAACCATCCGGGCCTTGCGGTGAGCCGTACCACTGCGAAGCTGCAAACCGAAATCCGTCGCCAGACGGGGGTGGTTTTCCCGGCGGACGGCCTTAACGCAGAAGTTACCGCGTAAAGCTGTGTAATGAATCAGTGCAGGTCATTGACGAAACCAATGACCTGACATATTTTGTTACCTGCAAAGGGGAGTAACTTCCTGGTCGGTGGATCGTCATTACGATGCGTGTAATACCGCATCCGGTCGCCGGGCAACGAAAAAGGAATACGATGAGCGTATTCCTTTCTTGTTGTAAGTGAGACCTTGCCGGAAGGCGAGGTCTATGCACAAAAAAAGCAACGACTATCGTCTTCTGACGTTAGTCGTTTTTTTTTGTGGAAGGAAAATTGTATGAATACTGTCGGTACTCCGCTGCTGTGGGGTGGATTCGCAGTCGTGGTGGTCATCATGTTGGCGATCGACCTCTTCTTGCAGGGTCGACGCGGCGCACATGGCATGACCATGAAGCAGGCGGCCGCCTGGTCGCTGGTGTGGGTCACGCTCTCCCTGCTCTTCTGTGCCGCCTTCTGGTGGTATCTCTCCGTTACGCAAGGCCGCGCGGTGGCCGATCCCCAGGCGCTGGCGTTCCTGACGGGTTATCTGATCGAAAAAGCCCTGGCGGTGGATAACGTCTTCGTCTGGCTGATGCTGTTCAGCTATTTTGCGGTACCTGCAGCGTTGCAGCGTCGGGTGCTGGTGTATGGCGTGCTGGGCGCGATCGTGCTGCGTACCATCATGATCTTCGCCGGTAGCTGGCTGATTACCCAGTTCGAATGGCTGTTGTACGTCTTCGGTGCCTTCCTGCTGTTTACGGGCGTGAAGATGGCGCTGGCGAAAGAAGATGAAACCGGTATTGGCGAAAAGCCGCTGGTGCGCTGGCTGCGCGGCCATCTGCGCATGACCGACACCATCGAAAACGAGCACTTCTTCGTGCGTAAGAACGGCCTGCTGTTCGCCACGCCGCTGCTGCTGGTGCTGATCATGGTGGAGCTGAGCGACGTGATCTTTGCGGTCGACAGTATTCCGGCGATTTTCGCGGTGACCACTGACCCGTTCATCGTCCTGACCTCAAACCTGTTTGCGATCCTTGGCCTGCGTGCCATGTACTTCCTGCTGGCGGGCGTGGCGGAGCGCTTCTCAATGCTGAAGTACGGTCTGTCGGTGATCCTGGTGTTTATCGGTATCAAGATGATGATTGTCGATTTCTACCATATCCCGATCGCCATCTCGCTGGGCGTGGTGTTTGGTATCCTGGTTCTGACTCTGGTCATCAACGCCTGGGTGAATCACCAGAACGATAAGAAACGGCAGCTCGGGTAACAATCGCCCGGCGGCGCTATGCTTGCCGGGCCTACGGTTTTGTAGGCCGGGTAAGCGTAGCGCCACCCGGCACTACCTTGCGCAGAGGGGTTTAAGCGAACCACTCAGCAAAAATGTAAACGCACAGTTAAAAAATATGACGCAACACGTAAATTCCAGCATTTTGCTCTTCCCAGGCTTCGCGCATTCAATATACTCATCCTGACAAACACACACCTCTAACCGGAATATAAGTGCCTCAGAGCATCTCCGGGACGGAACGCAATCTCACTGAAGGAATTTTTATGACCATGCAATCCCCTGGTCTGCTCGCGCGCCTGGCGCAGGGCAGCCTCGTTAAACAAATACTGGTAGGTCTGGTGCTGGGTATTTTACTGGCCCTGGTCTCTAAACCCGCCGCCATCGCCACCGGCCTGCTCGGCACCCTGTTCGTTGGCGCGTTAAAGGCCGTCGCACCGGTCCTGGTGCTGATGCTGGTGATGGCCTCCATTGCCAACCACCAACACGGACAAAAAACCAACATTCGCCCTATTCTGTTCCTTTATCTGCTGGGCACCTTCTCTGCCGCGCTGACGGCGGTAGTCTTTAGCTTCCTGTTCCCGTCCACGCTGCATCTCACCTCTGCCGCAGGCGATATCACCCCGCCATCGGGCATCGTGGAAGTGCTTCGCGGCCTGCTGCTGAGCATGGTCTCTAACCCGATTGACGCCCTGCTGAATGCCAACTACATCGGCATTCTGGTGTGGGCCGTTGGACTGGGCTTTGCCCTGCGCCACGGTAACGACACCACTAAAAATCTGGTGAATGACGTTTCCAACGCCGTGACTTTTATGGTGAAAGTGGTTATTCGCTTTGCGCCGATCGGTATCTTCGGTCTGGTCTCCTCCACCCTGGCGACCACCGGTTTTGAAACCCTGTGGGGCTATGCCCAGCTGCTGGTGGTGCTGGTGGGCTGCATGCTGCTGGTGGCGCTGGTGATCAACCCGCTGCTGGTGTTCTGGCAGATCCGCCGTAACCCGTATCCGCTGGTGCTGACCTGCCTGCGTGAGAGCGGCGTCTACGCCTTCTTCACCCGCAGTTCCGCGGCGAACATTCCGGTGAACATGGCCCTGGCCGAGAAGCTGAACCTGGATCGTGATACCTATTCCGTCTCCATCCCGCTGGGTGCGACGGTGAACATGGCGGGCGCGGCGATCACCATCACCGTGCTGACCCTGGCCGCCGTACATACTCTGGGTGTGCCGGTCGATCTGCCAACCGCGCTGCTGCTGAGCGTCGTGGCCTCGCTGTGTGCCTGTGGCGCATCGGGTGTGGCGGGTGGTTCTCTGCTGCTGATCCCGCTGGCCTGTAATATGTTCGGCATCCCGAACGAAGTGGCGATGCAGGTTGTGGCGGTGGGCTTCATCATTGGCGTGCTGCAGGACTCCTGCGAAACCGCGCTGAACTCCTCCACCGACGTGCTGTTTACCGCTGCGGCCTGTCAGGCTGAAGACGCGCGTCTGGCTAAGAACGCCTTACGTAATTAATAAAAAAGCCCGGTGGCGGCTACGCCTTACCGGGCCTACAGGATAAAAGCAAAACGGCAACCCTGAGGTTGCCGTTTTTAGTGTTTGTGCCCTCTCCGCGTGGGAGAGGGTCAGGGTGAGGGCATCAGGCCGCACCGCTTACAGCGTCACACCACTCTTAAAGATCGCCAGCTCGCGGAAGTCGTTTTTCTCGTTGCAGGCCTGCTTGCCGTTGGCGATATCCACAATCACATCCACGAATTCCGTTAACAGCTGCGGCATCGCTTTGCCGTGGATCAGCTGACCGGCATCGAAATCAATCCAGTGCTTTTTCTTCGCCGCCAGCTCGCTGTTGGTGGCGATTTTCACCGTTGGCACAAAGCCGCCGTACGGCGTACCGCGACCGGTGCTGAACAGCACCATATGGCAGCCCGCACCCGCCAGGGCGCTGGTGGCGACGGCGTCGTTGCCCGGCGCGCTTAACAGGTTCAGGCCCGGCGTGTTCAACCGCTCGCCGTAGCGCAGAACATCCACCACCTGGCTGGCACCCGCTTTCTGGGTACAGCCGAGGGATTTCTCTTCCAGCGTGGTGATCCCGCCCGCCTTGTTGCCCGGGGATGGGTTCTCGTAAATCGGCTGGTTGTGGGCGATAAAGTACTGCTTGAAGTCGTTCACCATGGTGACGGTTTTTTCAAAGGTCGCTTCATCGCGGCAGTGGCTCATCAGAATGCGCTCGGCACCGAACATCTCCGGCACTTCGGTCAGCACGGTAGTGCCGCCGTTGCCGATGACGTAATCGGAGAACTGGCCCAGCATCGGGTTCGCGGTGATGCCGGACAGGCCGTCCGAACCGCCGCACTCCAGACCAAACTTCAGCTCGCTCAGCTTGCCCGCCTCGCGCTGGTCGTGGCGCATCACCTCATACAGCTGATGCAGGTGTTCCAGACCGGCTTCCACTTCGTCGTCCTGATGCTGGCACACCATAAAGTGAACGCGGGAAGGATCGAAATCGCCCAGCGTTTCACGGAAGGCATCCACCTGGTTGTTCTCACAGCCGAGGCCGATCACCAGCACCGCCCCGGCGTTCGGGTGGCGGACCATGTTTTGCAGCATGGTACGGGTGTTGATGTGGTCGTCACCCAGCTGGGAACAGCCGTAGGTGTGGCTGAAGAGGAACACGCCGTCGGTGCCTTCTGCTTCATTGGTCTCTTTCAGGAAACGGCTCTGGATCTGACGGGCGATGCCGTTAACGCAGCCGACGGTGGGCAGGATCCACAGTTCATTGCGAATCCCCACCTCACCGCTGGCGCGGCGGTAGATCTGGACGTCACGATCTGCCGCCTGGCTGCTCTCAGCCTGCAACTCAGGTTGATAGCTGTACTCATCCAGATCGCTCAGATTGGTGCGGGTATTGTGGGAGTGAATGAATTCACCCGCCGCGATATCCGCCAGCGCATGGCCAATAGGCAGACCGTATTTAACAACGTTCTCCCCTTTGGCAATGGGCTGCAGGGCAAATTTGTGCCCGCGCGCCATGTCCTGGCGCAGCGTGACGGTCTGGTTACCAAACGTCACGTCCAGCCCTTCGCTCAGGTCGGCCAGCGCGACCGCAACGTTGTCCAGCGAATGGATTTTGATGTATTGCATATCAACCTCAGACGGCCTTAGTTCAGTTCAATAGCGAAGTAGTCGCGCGCGTTGTTAAAGCAGATGTTTCTCACCATTTCGCCCAGCAGCTGTATATCGGCCGGCGCTTCGCCCGCGGTGACCCAGCGGCCAATCATCTGGCACAGAATGCGGCGGAAGTATTCGTGGCGAGTATAAGAAAGGAAGCTGCGGCTGTCGGTCAGCATCCCGACAAAGCGGCTCAGCAGACCAAGCTGCGCCAGCTGTGTCATCTGACGCTCCATGCCGTCTTTCTGATCGTTGAACCACCAGCCGGAACCGAACTGCATCTTGCCCGGCATCCCTTCGCCCTGGAAGTTGCCGATCATGGTGCCCAGCACTTCGTTATCGCGCGGGTTCAGGCAGTAAAGAATGGTTTTTGGCAGCAGGTTCTCTTCGTTCTGTTTGCTCAGCAGTTTTGACAGCTCTTCCGCCAGCGGACGGTCGTTGATGGAGTCGAAACCGACGTCGGCGCCCAGCAGTTTGAACTGACGCTGGTTGTTATTGCGCAGCGCGCCGATGTGGTACTGCTGCACCCAGCCGCGACGGGCATATTCGGCCGCCAGCCAGACCAGTACCGCAGTTTTAAACTGCGCCACTTCGTGCTCGCTCAGGCTTTCACCCGCCAGACGACGCGCCAGAATGCTGTCCAGCTCGCCTTCGTTGGCGTCGGCAAACAGCACTACGTCCAGCGCATGGTCAGAAACCTTACAGCCGTGAGCCGCAAAGTGGTCCAGACGTTTGGTCAGCGCAGCCTGCAGATCGCTGAAGCGGCGGATCTCGGTGTCGGAGACTTCGGCCAGTTTCGCCATGTAGTCGGCAAAGGTCGCCTGCTCAATGTTGAAGGCTTTATCCGGGCGCCAGCTTGGCAGCACTTTGACGTCAAAAGAGGCGTCTTTGGCGACAACGGCGTGATGCTCCAGGGAGTCAATCGGATCGTCGGTGGTGCCGACCATCTTCACATTCATCTGTTTCATGATGCCGCGGGCAGAGAATTTGTCCTGGGCCAGCAGCTCGTTGCATTCGTTCCAGATCTCATCCGCCGTGGACGGCGAGAGCAGCTTGCCGGTGATGCCAAACGGACGGCGCAGCTCCAGGTGGGTCCAGTGGTACAGCGGGTTACCGATGGTGTGCGGCACGGTCGCGGCCCAGGCGTCGAATTTTTCACGGTCGGACGCATCGCCGGTACACAGGCGTTCCGCTACGCCGTTGGTGCGCATGGCGCGCCACTTATAGTGGTCACCTTTCAGCCAGATGTCATACAGGTTTTTGAAACGGTAATTTTCGGCAACCTGCTGCGGCGGAAGGTGGCAGTGGTAGTCGAAAATCGGCTGGTCTTTCGCGTAATCATGGTACAGGCGGCGGGCGAATTCAGTATCTAACAGGAAATCTTCAGTCATAAACGGAGTCATGTCGTTATCCTCTTAACGGGCACGTCAGAAAGCAATGTTTAGATGCTGCAAAGTTATCACACCAATTTCCAGAGGCCGATGATTTTTTCGTGAGTTAGATCAATAAACGTCGACAAATAATCTACATCTAAAGTGTTAAATAACGCCTAACCCCGCGCCAGCTCTGGCCTGACAGAGCCTCGACATTACCCTTACAATTATTGACACTTTTGTGATGTCACTCACCTTTTAAAGTTGTATGACAAGTTATCGTTCTGCCGTCGCAAATTATAAGCCGACGGAATGCATTACCGGTGCCTCAGGCGTCGGACTCAGCGGTAAGGATACCGAATTATGCAAGTTACTTATGGCAAGGTTCGGGCCGTACCGGGAGTATTTCCGGTTACGCCCTCCCGTTAAAAACATCTCACGCCATGCGTAGAGATGCCCGTACTCCGGTGCGGCAATAACATAACGATGAGGTTTTACATGCGTAAAATTAAAGGGTTACGTTGGTACATGATCGCACTGGTGACGCTTGGCACCGTGCTGGGCTACCTGACGCGTAACACCATAGCGGCGGCTGCGCCAACGCTGATGGAAGAGCTGCACATCTCCACACAGCAATACTCCTATATCATCGCGGCCTATTCCGCGGCTTATACCATCATGCAGCCGGTAGCGGGCTACGTGCTGGATATCCTGGGGACTAAAGTTGGCTACGCGGTGTTTGCCGTCACCTGGGCAATCTTCTGCGGCGCAACCGCGCTGGCAGGGAGCTGGGGTGGCCTGGCGCTGGCACGTGGCGCGGTCGGTGCAGCTGAAGCTGCGATGATCCCGGCGGGCCTGAAAGCGGCCTCCGAGTGGTTCCCGGCGAAAGAGCGTTCCATTGCGGTAGGCTACTTCAACGTGGGTTCCTCTATTGGCGCGATGATTGCTCCGCCGCTGGTGGTATGGGCTATCGTGATGCACAGCTGGCAGCTGGCGTTTATTCTCTCCGGCGTGCTGAGCTTCGCCTGGGCGATGTCCTGGCTCATCTTCTACAAACACCCGCGCGATCAGAAGAAGCTCTCTGACGAAGAACGCGACTACATCATTAACGGCCAGGAATCCCAGCACCAGACCAATAACGGCAAGAAAATGTCCGTGCTGCAGATCCTCGGCACCCGTCAGTTCTGGGGTATCGCCCTGCCGCGTTTCCTGGCTGAGCCAGCATGGGGGACCTTCAACGCCTGGATCCCGCTGTTCATGTTTAAAGTGTACGGCTTTAACCTGAAAGAGATCGCCATGTTCGCCTGGATGCCAATGCTGTTCGCAGACCTGGGCTGTATCGTCGGCGGCTACCTGCCACCGCTGTTCCAGCGCTGGTTTGGCGTGAACCTGATTGTCTCCCGTAAAATGGTTGTCACCATGGGCGCCCTGCTGATGATTGGCCCGGGCATGATCGGCCTGTTCACCAGCCCGTATATTGCTATTGCCCTGTTGTGCGTCGGTGGTTTTGCTCACCAGTCCCTGTCCGGTGCGCTGATCACCCTCTCTTCCGACGTGTTCGGTCGTAATGAAGTGGCGACAGCGAACGGCCTGACCGGGATGGCTGCCTGGACCGCAAGCACCCTGTTTGCCCTGGTCGTCGGTGCGCTGGCTGACACCATCGGCTTTAGCCCGCTGTTCGCGGTTCTGGCTGTCTTCGACCTGATGGGCGCGGTGCTTATCTGGACGGTGCTGAAAAGCAAATCCGCTGAAGAGCTGCAGAAAGAGTCCCTCGGAAGGCCGGCGACGCAGAGTTAGATTTATTGCCGCCATACAACCAAAAAGCCGCTTCCGGGCGGCTTTTTTGCGAGCCAAATCTGGAGACAAATGGGTAAAAGTGGTATAACAAATAATTCGCCGTACCCTGCCTGGAGCGCATATGGAAATCAACGAACCCCGTCGTCTTTATCAGCAACTTGCCGCTGAGCTGAAAACTCGCATCGAGCAAGGCGTTTATCTGGTGGGTGACAAATTGCCTGCCGAGCGCTTTATTGCTGATGAAAAAAGCGTCAGCCGCACCGTGGTTCGGGAAGCCATTATCATGCTGGAAGTGGAAGGCTATGTTGAGGTGCGTAAAGGGTCCGGCATTCATGTGATCTCCAGCCAGGCAAAACACTCCCCGGCCCCGGACGAAAATCTGGAATTTGCTAACTACGGCCCGTTCGAGCTGCTCCAGGCTCGTCAGCTTATCGAGAGCAATATCGCCGAGTTTGCGGCGACCCAGGTGACCAAGCAGGACATCATGAAGCTGATGGAGATCCAGGATAACGCGCGCAAAGAGAAATGCTTCCGCGATTCCGAATGGGACCTGCAGTTTCACGTTCAGGTGGCTTTAGCGACGCAGAATACCGCCCTGGCTGCAATCGTGGAAAAAATGTGGACTCAGCGCGTTCATAACCCGTACTGGAAAAAACTGCACGATCACATCGATTCCCGTACCGTGGATAACTGGTGCGACGATCATGACCAAATTCTTAAAGCGCTGATTCGTAAAGACCCGCATGCGGCAAAACTGGCGATGTGGCAACATCTCGAGAACACCAAACAGATGCTGTTCAATGAAACCAGTGATGACTTCGAATTTAATGCCGACCGCTATCTTTTTGCTGAGAATCCGGTCGTTCACCTCGATAGCGCCGTCAGTCACGCAAAATAGTTTCCTTCTTCCTCTGGCAGGCGCTTCGCTGCGCCTTCCGCACCCGGTGGGTAAGTAAACATCTATAGTGTCAGCCTTTGTAAATAGCCTCGCGTCCTCTCCCTGGGTTAAGACAAAATCACTCTTCGACATACGCAATTTCTGTGACGGATCCCATTGGGGTTTGTTACAATTAGATGCAAATTGCCGTTTAGCTTGTTAGTTAGTGCTTGCTTACCTAGCCATTTAACAGGGAACAGTTCTGGCCACACACTGTGTCCGCGAGCGACCATAATGAAATCATAAAAAATGTCGCCGTGCTGTTTGACCCGGTTGACAGGTGCGTCGTTAACCGATTTCCAGGAACACTGAATGGAACTTTTGACCCAACTACTTAATGCCTTATGGGCTCAGGATTTCGAAACGCTGGCCAATCCTTCCATGATTGGCATGCTCTATTTTGTCCTGTTTATGATTCTGTTTCTTGAAAACGGTCTGCTGCCGGCCGCTTTCCTGCCAGGCGATAGTCTGCTGGTGCTGGTTGGCGTGCTCTGTGCAAAAGGGGCAATGCAGTTTCCGCAAACCGTGCTGCTGCTGACTATCGCGGCCAGCCTCGGCTGCTGGTTGAGCTATATCCAGGGGCGATGGCTTGGCAATACGCGCATCGTGCAGAACTGGCTGTCGCATTTACCGGCGCAC
This sequence comes from Enterobacter sp. MF024, assembly GCF_005843915.1. Classification (NCBI taxonomy): domain Bacteria; kingdom Pseudomonadati; phylum Pseudomonadota; class Gammaproteobacteria; order Enterobacterales; family Enterobacteriaceae; genus Enterobacter; species Enterobacter sp. MF024. The sequence goes on from NZ_VCBB01000009.1 coordinate 40,334, forward strand.
TATCACCAGCGGGCGCATCACCTGTTCCACAAGCACGGGCTCTCTGCGCTGCTGGTCGGCCGCTTTATCGCCTTTGTCCGCACCCTTTTGCCAACGATTGCCGGTCTTTCCGGTCTTAGCAGCGCGCGTTTCCAGTTCTTTAACTGGATGAGCGGCCTGCTGTGGGTGCTGATCCTCACCACGCTTGGGTATCTGCTCGGCAAGACGCCGGTGTTCCTGAAGTATGAAGATCAATTGATGTCCTGCCTGATGCTGCTGCCGGTTGTGCTGCTGGTGTTCGGTCTGATTGGTTCGCTGGTTGTTCTCTGGAAGAAAAAACATGGAAGTCAGGGCTAACGTAATGGCCAGTTCAAACGCGTCACTGCGTCGTCTCTCTTATGCCATGATCGCGCTGGTGATGTTCAGCGCGCTCTTGCTGGCCTGGTCTGCTCTGCAAAAGCAGGAGTCGACGCTTGCTATCCGCGCCGTCAGTCAGGGCGTCAGCATGCCGGATGGTTTCTCCATCTGGCATCATCTGGATGCCAACGGCATTCAGTTCAAAAGCATTACTCCGCAGAACGACGTGCTGCTGATCACCTTCGACTCCAGCGTAGAGAGCGCTGCCGCGAAGAAGGTGCTCGATCGCAGCCTGCCGCATGGCTACATCATTGCTCAGCAGGATGACAACAGTCAGACGGCAGCATGGCTGACGCGTCTGCGAGATACGTCGCGCCTGTTAGGTTAAATTTCCACTATTCTGAATCTTTTCACTCACTTTGGTGATATCACCGTTTACTTACTATGCTTAAGTACGCGGAGCACCTCTCATTCGTACTCCGCACGACCCTGGAAATCGACATTCCCGCAGGTTATGTCGAAAACAATGGAAGGTTTCAACAATGAAATACCGCATCGCCCTGGGCCTCGCCCTTTTTTCTTTGAGCACAGCATCGTTCGCTTCATCTCTTTGTCAGGAGAAGGAACAGGATATCCAACGCGAGATCAGTTACGCTGAAAAGCATAACAATCAGAGCAGAATCAATGGATTGAAAAAAGCTCTGAGCGAAGTCAAAGCTAACTGCTCCGACAGCAAATTGCGCGCCGATCATCAGCGCAAGATTGACGAGCAGAAAGAGGAGATTGCTGAACGCCGTCGGGATCTGACGGAAGCAAAAGAGAAAGGCGATGCGGATAAAGTTGCCAAACGTGAGCATAAACTGCAAGAAGCGCAGAACGAACTGAAAGCGCTTGAGTCTCGCGACTACTGATCTAATGGACATCGTAACAGGAGAGAATCATGTCAAAAGATACCACGTCAGACCATTTACGCGCTGAACTGAAGTCCCTGGCGGATACCCTGGAAGAGGTGCTGAGCTCCTCAAGCGACAAGTCGAAAGAAGAGCTGAGCAAACTGCGCAATAAAGCGGAGAAGGCCCTGCACGAGAGCCGCTATCGCCTGGGTGAAACCAGCGACGTGCTGGCAAAACAGACCCGTGAGGCCGCCGCGCGCGCTGATGAGTACGTGCGTGAGAATCCTTGGGCCGGCGTAGGCATTGGTGCTGCGGTGGGCGTTGTCATCGGCATGCTGCTTACGCGACGTTAATTATGGAAGATTCACGTCAACCACAAGGGCCCGCAAAAAACGTCCTCGGTATCGGACAGCGGATTTTAACCACACTTGTCGGCATCGCTGAGACGCGAATCCGGTTGGCAGTGGTTGAACTGGAAGAAGAGAAAGCTAACCTCTTCCAGCTGCTACTGATGTTGGGGTTGACCATGCTCTTCGCCGCCTTTGGCCTGATGAGCCTGATGGTATTGATTATCTGGGCAGTCGATCCGCAGTATCGTCTTAATGTGATGATTGGCACCACCGTGGTGCTGCTGCTTGCCGCCCTGATTGGGGGAATATGGACGATGCGCAAAGTGCGCCACTCCACCCTGTTACATCATACCCGTAAGGAACTGGCCAACGATCGGTCGTTGCTGGAGGATGACAAAAAGTGAGCAGAAGCCGATCGGAACGTGAGCGAGAAAAAGCATTTTTGCTGAGCCAGATCCAGCAGCAAAGGCTGGATCTGTCGGCCGGCAGCCGTGACTGGCTGGAAGCGACGCACAGTTACGATCGCGGATGGACGATGTTCCTCAACCTGCGCGCCTGGGCGCTGGTAGGGAGCAGTATCCTGGCGGTGAAAGCTGTCCGCCATCCGAACAGGCTGATCCGCTGGGCGCGTCGTGGCTTTGGTATCTGGAGCGCCTGGAAGCTGGTTAAAACCACACTTACCCAGCAACAGCTTCGCAAATCCGAAACGCACTGACGTTTAGCCTGCTCCACTCGTAAAGCGCCTGAGGGCGCTTTATTTTTATCCCCTCCCCCTCTGCTTGCTCAATATCTTTGATAAAGATTGACAGTTTTCCTTGCTAACAATCGGCATTCGCCCCGTTTATGATTCTCTCCATCGACAGCGAGACCGCGGCATCCGCCCGATTTTGCACATTAAATAGGTTTCACAGCCCAAATGGTTCCCTGGAGAGTAAGATGAAAAAATTAGAAGATGTTGGTGTACTGGTAGCGCGCGTTCTGATGCCAATCCTATTTATTACTGCAGGCTGGGGCAAAATCGGTGGTTATGCCGGTACCCAGCAGTATATGGAAGCAATGGGCGTTCCGGGGTTCCTGCTGCCGTTGACCATTCTGCTTGAACTGGGTGGTGGTCTGGCAATCCTGTTCGGTTTCCTGACCCGTACGACCGCGCTGTTCACCGCAGGCTTCACTCTTCTGACCGCGTTCCTGTTCCACAGCAACTTTGCGGAAGGCGTGAACTCTCTGATGTTCATGAAAAACCTGACCATCGCGGGCGGTTACCTGCTGCTGGCTATCACCGGTCCGGGTGCGTTCAGTATCGACCGCGTCCTGAATAAGAAGTGGTAAGCACGCTATACTGAATCAAAAAGCGAGGAGATCTCTCCTCGCTTTTGCTATCTAAGGAGGAATAAATGGGACAACTCGTAGACGGCGTCTGGCAGGATACCTGGTATGACACCAAATCAACCGGGGGACGTTTCAAACGTTCTGTTTCGGCCTTCCGTAACTGGCTCACCGCCGACGGTGCGCCTGGCCCGAGCGGCGAAGGCGGCTTTGCGGCCGAGAAAGATCGTTATCACCTCTATGTTTCTCTGGCCTGTCCGTGGGCGCACCGTACCCTGATCGTCCGCGCCCTGAAGGGGCTGGACTCGCTGATCCCCGTCTCGGTGGTGCATCCGCTGATGCTGGAGAACGGCTGGACCTTTGGCGATGACTTCCCGGCGGCCAGCGGCGACTCGCTCTATCACCATGATTTTCTTTACCAGCTCTACCTGCGCGCCGATCCGCACTACACCGGCCGCGTTACCGTTCCGGTACTGTGGGACAAGAAAAATCAGACCATCGTCAGCAATGAGTCCGCCGAAATCATCCGCATGTTTAACACCGCGTTTGATGCCCACGGAGCCCGGGCGGGCGATTATTATCCGCCTGCGCTGCGCGATAAGATTGATGACCTGAATAGCTGGATCTACGACAACGTCAATAACGGCGTCTATAAGGCCGGTTTTGCCACCAGTCAGGAAGCCTATGATGAAGCCGTGACTAACGTCTTTAAGTCGCTGGAGCGTCTGGAGCAGATCCTGGGCCAGCACCGCTATCTGACCGGCAACCAGCTGACCGAAGCGGATATTCGTCTGTGGACCACGCTGGTGCGCTTTGACCCGGTTTACGTCACCCATTTTAAGTGCGACAAACACCGGATCAGCGATTACCTCAACCTGTACGGTTTCCTGCGCGACATTTATCAGATGCCGGGGATCGCGGAGACGGTGGATTTTGACCACATCCGTAACCACTACTATCGCAGCCATAAAACCATCAATCCGACGGGCATTATTTCCATTGGCCCGTGGCAGGATCTGAACGAACCGCACGGGCGCGACGTCCGCTTCGGCTAAGCCTCAGGGGCGCTATTCCGGCGCCCTTTACACCCCTTTATTCCCGTCTATGCTTTAGTGGATCGCTTAAAAAACAAGTGATTAATTGCTATTGAGGTCAAAAACATGGACTGGTATCTGAAAGTACTGCGGAATTATATTGGGTTTAAAGGTCGCGCCCGGCGCAAAGAGTTCTGGATGTTCACCCTGGTGAACTTCATTCTGATTTGCGTGCTGGGGCTGATCGACAAGATGCTGGGCTGGGAACGGGCTGGCGGCGAAGGCATTCTGACCACCCTGTATGGCTTGCTGGTGCTGCTGCCCTCATGGGCCGTGCTGTTTCGCCGGCTGCATGATACCGACCGGACGGCGTGGTGGCTGCTGCTGGCGCTCATTCCGATTATCGGCTGGTTGATCATTGTGATCTTCAACTGCCAGCGCGGTACGGAAGGTGAAAACCGCTTTGGGCCGGATCCACTGCTGAACAAATGACAGGTTGCCCGGTGGCGCTATGCTTGCCGGGCCAACAGGTTACTTCTGGGTAAAGAGTTTCTGGATCTCGCGCAGACACCAGGATTTGGCTTCGCCCATGCTGTCACGACGCCACGCCATAATGATATCCACTTCGCTTGTGTACTCCGGGCTGACAACCCGCAGACGCCCTTCGGCAATATCTTTTTCGACAAACGGATACGGCATGGTGGCCACGCCCAATCCGGCCAGCAGCGCCTGACGCTTATCTTCCAGCGTACTGACGGTGAGGCGCGGCTGCTTATCAAGCAGCTGAACGGTTAACACCGGACGCTCGCGGGCGGTATCGGCCACCGCCACGCCGCGGTATTTAACGCGGGTTACTTCAGACAGCGGCTCGGGCTCCTGATGAATCGGGTGATCCGGCGCGGCAACGTACACGTTCATTACGGTATAGAGCTTGCGGGAATTGATCTCCGACGAAGAGCGGAAGTGCATGTCCGGCGCAATCACAATATCCGCCCGGCCCTGCTCCAGACGCTCCCACGCCCCGGCAAGCACTTCGGTGATAATGGAAAGCTGGGTATTGGCTTTATCCGCCAGACGCTCCACCAGCGGGTAGAGTGCCGCAGTAGGTACCAGCGCTTCGGTGACCAGCGTCAGGTGCGTTTCCCAGCCGCGGGCCAGCGCTTCGGCGTCGGTGGTCAGCTTATCCGCCGCTTCCAGCAACACGCGCCCGCGCTCCAGCAGCATTCGCCCGACGTTAGTGAATTTTGTTCGGTGACCGGAACGGTCAAACAGCACCACATCCAGCTCTTCTTCCAGCTTCTGCATGGTGTAGCTCAGGGCAGATGGCACGCGCCCCAGTTCATCTGCTGCTGCAGCGAAGCTACCGCGACGATCGATGGCGTCCATCACGCGCAGCGCTTCAAGGGTCAATGCTCTCTCTTTAGCCATGGCGTTCTCATTCAGGAAATTTGAACATACCGGGCAGAATATCTGGCTAACAATGCAGCGTCCATACCTTTACCATTGTTTTAGTGTAAAGAGAGGTCAAGTTTTATGATTACGACAAGAACAGCTAAACAGTGCGGACAAGCCGATTTCGGTTGGCTGCAGGCCCGCTACACCTTTTCCTTTGGACACTACTTTGACCCGAAACTGCTGGGCTATGCCTCTTTGCGTGTACTGAACCAGGAAGTTCTCGCACCGGGGGCCTCGTTCCAGCCGCGTACCTATCCAAAAGTGGATATCCTGAACCTGATCCTTGAAGGCGAAGCAGAGTACCGCGACAGCGAGGGCAACCATGTCCAGGCGAAAGCCGGTGAAGCATTGCTGATAGCCACCCAGCCCGGCATCAGCTATAGCGAACATAACCTCAGCAAAGACAAGACGTTGACGCGTCTGCAGCTGTGGCTGGATGCCTGCCCGGAGCGGGAAAACCCGCTGCTACAGAAGATCGACCTGCTGGATGCGAAACAGCAGCTGCTGGCCTCGCCGGATGGCAGTTCAGGCAGCCTGCAACTTCGCCAGCAGGTGTGGCTGCACCATATCGAGCTGGATAAAGGGGAGCGTCTGAGTTTTCAGCTGCACGGCCCGCGCGCCTACCTGCAATCTATTCACGGCACGGTACATGCGCAGACCCCAGCAGAGGAGCGTGAAGCGTTAACCTGCGGGGATGGGGCGTTTATCCGCGACGAGGCGAATATCACCTTGGTAGCCGACACGCCTTTGCGTGCGCTGCTGATTGATTTGCCTGTCTGAGTCCATGCTGCCGGGTTTGCGCATGCTTACCCGGCCTGCACGAATGGCTTACTGGCTCATGGCCTGGGCGATCTGTGAGCGTACCTCGGCGCGCTGTTCCGGAGTCAGAACCTGGCTCACATCGAAGTAATATTTCACGCGATAGTAACGCGCCTGCTCCTCAATGTGGCCGATCGCAGCCAGCTGGCCCTTCACCGCTTTCTCATCCCATTTACCAGACTGGATCACGTCGATCAGCGTGCCATTTTTCACGTCGTTGGTCGGGATCTTATTGACGTTTTCTTCCAGCTGCTGGTGCAGAGCCTTAATCTTCGCGGTCTGCTCACTGCTGAGTTTCAATTGCTGAACGACAGGATCCTGGGCAGGCTGCGGCGCAGTTGTCACCTCTGCCGCCTGTGCCACGCCAGCAAAGCCTGTCAGCGATGCCGTCAGCAGCGCGATACGGAAAATCTTTTTCATCTCACAATCCTTAATTATCTGTCAGGGAAGAACCCGGGGAGTATTTTTCAATTACGGATGAGGATCTGTGAGGAAGTATATAAACAATTTTGTATGTAAGCACAGGGATCTTACGAGCCTTACGCCTGATAGTTGCCAGTACTAAAAATCATGTGGCAGGGTCCTGTCGATTGAAATCAGTTTCCCTTTTTTAACGGTGATATATTGCCCTTCCTTTAATTCTGCAAGCACCCGAAAAACATAACTTCTGGAGAGATTGGTTCTGCGAATGATAAAGTTCGCAATCCCCTCATTTTCCTTGGCATTCACGCTTCTTCGGTAAAGATAGCGCCGTAACATGGCTTTGATAGTGTGATAGCCAGAATCTGTTCTTCTCTCGACATGAACATCTAAAGCCACAATGAGCATATAGGAAAGAATTGTCGTCAGCTCTTTCATATAACTCTTAGATGTGTCGTAAAATATCCGTTCAAAATCATCCACACTTATTTGTAATATTGTTGCAGAAGTAAGCGTCATATAGTTGAAGGAGATGACCGGGCACATCCACTCCAGTAGGCCGACGGGCATAAATTCGATAGTAGTGCCAATGATTCTGGGATCTTCATCCATTGCGATTGATAAGACGCCTTCCGAAACATAATAAATTGAACCTGGCTCTATAATAAGTGGTTCATTTGCGTTGAGTGAAAAAGTTTTTGCACAAGCAATAACGTCCTCCTGGTGCTTATTAAGGTCAAGAGTCCGGTAGTGCTCATGAATTTTTTCAAAGACAAACTGCATCGAACTCTCCGTTAGTAATAATGCAAATTGACATTATAGTCCTCAGGGCAACACCGGGCGTCAATTTCGGCATAAGTCCCGGCATGGACTATCGCAAACAAAAAATGCGCGTAAACTAATAAACCAGATTAAGCAACACGCATTCAAATACCTTAACCGTTTTTATTGTTAAAAACGAGAGCGCCGCTATGCCTTTCTTTGACAAAAGTGAGGCGTGCTCATTATCGACCTTAACCCATTGCTTAATTGAATTTTAATGACGATATCCGGGCCCCTGACGACCTGGTACAAACAAATAAGTAAGGTGTTCAATTATGAAACTTAAATATCTGACAGTAGCGATCGCCCTGATATTCAGCGCTGGCGTAACGGCACAGTCCGCTCCTTTAACCATTCCTCAGGCGACAAAGTTTGATGAACTGGCAACCACACCGGCAGAAGTGACGATGCCGGAATCTTATGTCAAAGCCATCGCGCAGCAAGCCTATATCTGGGGCTGGCCGATGGTAAACCAGTTTAACCGTCGCGAGACGATCACCAAAGCGCCGTATCCTGCGCTGAATGGCGGCATGGTACCCGTCGCGCCGATGGGTCAGTTGAGCATGCTGACCGACTATATCAAGCCGCAGGAGACCTTTGTGACCTGTCCAAACCAGGATGTGGCTTACGGCCTGGGCTTCTTTGAACTGGATAAAGAGCCGGCGGTCATTCAGGTTCCTGATTTTGGCGAGCGCTTCTGGGTCTATGCTATCTATGACGCGCGTACGAATCAGATTGGTAATGTGGGCAAACCCTACGGGACCAAACCGGGCTTTTACCTTTTGGTTGGGCCTAACTGGAAAGGGGAGACGCCAAAAGGCTTCGAAGGCGTAATACATTCATCCACTGAGATGGCGAACGTTATCCCGCGCATTCAGATGGATGATACCCCAGACGATCGCGCCGCAATTCAGGCCCCCATCAAAGAGGTGATGACGTACCCGCTCAGCGAATTCACAGGCAAAATGAAGTCATATGAATACTCTACAATCCCGGCGATTGGTGATAAACCGGATCCAAATTCCGGTGAAACCCGGTGGGTTGTTCCAGAAAAATTCTTTGACCAGTTTGCTAACGTGTTGAATAAAGTTCCGCCACTGCCGGGTGAAGAGGCCATGTATACCCAGTATCGTCATCTGGTTGAGGCCGGTAAAAAGGATCCGCAAATTCGTAAATGGATGGACGAAGCCGCAGTTCAAACGGATAAAACCGTCATCGCCGATTTCTTTAAATGGAAAAATAATGGCGTACCGGCGGGCAACGGCTGGAACCGTTCGAAGAATAATGCCCAGTTCGGGGTCGATTATTACAACCGTACCGGGACGTCAAAATCGAATATGTTCGATAATAAGCCTGATGAAACCCAATATTTCTACACGGACAATGCGGGTAACGGCAGCCAGCTTTCAGGCGATCATGATTACACGGTGACATTCCCGCAAGGGGGTCTTCCGCCTGTTAAGGGATTCTGGTCATTGACGCTGTACAACAGTAAGCATCTGTTCAGCCCGAACGAACTGAATCGTTATTCGCTGGGGACAAAAAATCAAAACCTCAAATATAACGCCGATGGTTCGCTGACGCTGTATGTGAGTAAAACCAATCCGGGTGAGGCAAAAGTGAATAACTGGCTTCCGGCGCCTGACGGAGTTTTCTCACTCTATATCCGCGCCTACTGGGGTGAAAAAGCCATTCTTGATGGCACCTGGCAGCCACCAAAAATTGAAATGACGAAGTAACTCCTGCCAGCTACAAAGCAAAAACCCCGCCGAAGCGGGGTTTTATAAAGAGTTGAAGCTGACCGATAAGCCGGGTTCTGTCGTGGACAGTCATTCATCTAGGCCAGCAATCGCTCACTGGCTCAAGCAGCCTACCCGGGTTCAGTACGGGCCGTACCATGTGAACCCCTATTTGGCCTTGCTCCGGGTGGAGTTTACCGTGCCACGGACTGTTACCAGCCGCGCGGTGCGCTCTTACCGCACCCTTTCACCCTTACCTGATCCCACTTGCGTGGGCCATCGGCGGTTTGCTCTCTGTTGCACTGGTCGTGGGTTTCCCCCCCAGGCGTTACCTGGCACCCTGCCCTATGGAGCCCGGACTTTCCTCCCCTCCGCCCGTCTCCCCCGAAAGGGACGACGACGAAGCGGCGACTGTCTGGTCAGCTTCGGCGCGCAGTATAGAGGGTTTGTACGCCGCTGTCACCCTTCCGTGCGCATCCCCACCTGCAGGGTGGCGGCAATATTGCGCGAGGCGCGATAAATATTGTCAAACGCGCCGCGGAACGCCTCCTCCAGGGTGCTGATGCTGGTCAGGACGCTGAACACCGCGTCGATGCCGTACTGATGCACAATGCCGACATCCGTGGTCAGGCTGCCGGCAATGCCGATCACCGGCTTGCGATATTTGCTGGCGACGCGCGCCACGCCCACCGGCACCTTGCCGTGAATACTTTGACTGTCCAGGCGCCCTTCACCGGTCACCACCCAGGTACAGTCGTGAATATGCTCTTCGAGATTGAGCGCCTGGGTGACGATTTCAATGCCGCTTTTCAGCTCCGCACCGAGAAACGCCATCAGTGCGGCGCCCATACCGCCTGCCGCGCCTGCGCCAGGGACATTTTTGACATCAATACGCAGCGAGGCGTTAATCACGTCTGCGTAGTGGGAAAGATTGTTGTCGAGCTCCAGGATGTTGGCTTCTGTCGCCCCTTTCTGCGGGCCGAAGATGCGGGATGCGCCCTGCTCGCCGATCAGCGGATTGCTCACGTCGCAGGCCACGCGGATCGCGCAGGATTTAAGGCGCGGATCGAGAGCCGAAATATCAATGTTGTTCAGCGCCATCAGGCTGCCGCCGCCGTGGCCGATCTCGGTGCCGTTGGCATCCGTCAGTTTTGCGCCGAGGGCCTGAACCATTCCCGCGCCGCCGTCGTTGGTCGCGCTGCCGCCAATCCCGATAATGATATTGCGCGCGCCTTTATCCAGTGCCGCGAGGATCAGCTCCCCCGTCCCGCGGGTGGTGGTGATTAACGGGTTGCGCTGTGCCGGTGGAACCAGTGCCAGACCGCTGGCAGACGCCATCTCGATAAATGCCGTCACGCCATCGCCGGAGATCCCCCAGCAGGCATTGACGCTTTCGCCCAGTGGGCCCGTCACAACTGCGTGCTGCATTGTGCCGTTGGTGGCGGCAATCATCGCTTCAACCGTTCCCTCCCCGCCATCCGCCACGGGAACCGAAACATACTCTGCATCGGGAAAGATCTCCCGAAAGCCTTTTTCTATCGCCCGCGCTACCTCGGTGGCAGACAGGCTTTCTTTGTAAGAGTCAGGGGCGATTACGATTTTCATAGTTATAGCCTGTTACCGCTTAAGGCAAAAATAGCGGGCGCGTTCCCGCGCCCGTCTTTGTTAGCGAGTGACTTCCACTTTCGCCAGTTTTTCGTAATAGCAGGCGATGGCGCTGTGGTCCGCCGTCCCCAGCCCGTCGGCACGCAAGGCCTGCATCATCTCCATCACCGCCGCGGTCAGAGGCAGCTGCGCGCCCACGCCGTGAGACGTGTCCAGCGCGTTGGCCAGATCCTTGATGTGCAGATCGATACGGAAGCCCGGCTTGAAGTTACGATCCATCACCATTGGCGCTTTGGCATCCAGTACGGTGCTGCCCGCCAGGCCGCCGCGAATGGCCTGATAAACCAGATCCGGGTTCACGCCCGCTTTGGTCGCCAGGGTCAGCGCTTCGGACATCGCCGCAATGTTCAGGGCCACAATCACCTGGTTTGCCAGCTTGGTTACGTTACCCGCGCCAATCTCACCGGTATGCACCACAGAACCGGCCATCGCTTTCAGCAGGTCGTAGTACTTGTCGAAAATCGCCTTATCGCCGCCCACCATCACCGAGAGGGTACCGTCGATGGCTTTCGGCTCGCCGCCGCTGACCGGCGCATCCAGCATGTCGATGCCCTTCGCTTTCAACGCTTCGCTGATTTCACGGCTGGCCAGCGGTGCGATGGAGCTCATGTCGATCACCACGGTGCCCGGTTTGGCCCCTTCGATGATGCCGCCTTCACCCAGCGCCACCTCTTTGACGTGCGGGGAGTTTGGCAGCATGGTGATGATCACATCGCACTGCTCGGCAATGGCTTTTGCCGTGGCGGCGGTTTCTGCGCCTGCGGCAATCACGTCGGCAATGGCTTCCGGGTTACGGTCTGCAACCACCAGTGAGTAACCTGCTTTGATGAGGTTTTTACTCATTGGTTTACCCATGATACCCAGGCCAATAAAACCAACTTTCAGTGTCATATTTGCGTCTCTCTTTATTCAGTGGTGGTGGTTATTTCTTGAAGGAATCAGCTAACTTCTGGGTGGCGGAGCGGAACACGCCAAGATCGCTGCCAACGGCAACAAAGGTCGCGCCCCATTCCAGGTAACGGCGGGCATCGGCCTCAACCGGCGCCAGAATACCGGACGGCTTCCCGTGCGCTTTGGCGCGGGCAAAGATGTGCTGAATGGCGCGCTGCACTTCCGGATGATTAGCGTTACCCAGGTGGCCAAAGGCCGCCGCCAGATCGCTTGGGCCGACGAAGATGCCATCTACGCCATCAGTGGCGGCAATCGCATCGACGTTGTCCACGCCCTGCTGGCTCTCAATCTGTACCAGGATAGTGATGTTCTTGTTCGACTGGGCCAGGTAGTCCGGCACGGTGCCAAACATATTGGCGCGATGGGAGACCGACACGCCGCGAATACCCTCCGGCGGATAGCGGGTAGAGGCCACCGCCTGCACCGCCTCTTCGACGTTCTCCACAAACGGGATCAGGAAGTTGTAGAAACCAATATCCAGCAGGCGCTTGATAATCACCGGCTCGTTGGTCGGGACGCGCACAACCGGCGCGCTGTGGCTGCCTTTCAGCGCCATCAGCTGCGGGATAAACGTGGTGACGTCGTTCGGCGCATGTTCACCGTCCAGCACCAGCCAGTCAAAACCTGCCAGCCCCAGCACTTCGGTGCTGATTGGGCTTGCCAGCGCGGACCAGCAGCCGATCTGAATCTGATGCGCCGCGAGGGCCGCTTTAAATTTGTTCGGGAAAATATCGTTACTCATCGCTTATACCTTTGCTTATTTCTGCAATTCCATACGTTTGATGTCACCCACTACGAACAGGTAGCAGAACATCGCCATCAGCGCCGAACACCCGACGAATACCAGGGCCGCGTTGAACGAATGCAGTTCACTGACCAGATAGCCAATCACCAGCGGAGTGACGATTGACGCTACGTTGCCAAAGACGTTAAACACACCACCGCACAGGCCGACAATCTCTTTTGGCGCGGTATCGGAAATAACCGGCCAGCCCAGAGCGCCAAACCCTTTACCGAAGAAGGCCAGCGCCATCAGCCCTACCACCAGCGCGGTGTTGTTGGTGTAGTTGCACAGAATGATTGAGGAGGCCAGCAGCATACCCAGCACAATCGGCAGCTTACGCGCCAGGGTAATCGACTTCCCTTTCTTAATCAGGTGATCCGAGAAGACGCCGCCCAGTACGCCACCGGCAAAACCGCACAGCGCCGGGATGGAGGCCACCAGACCCACCTTCAGAATCGACATCCCCTTCTCCTGCACCAGGTAAATCGGGAACCAGGTGAGGAAGAACCAGGTGATGGTGTTGATAAAGTATTGCCCGAAAAACACGCCCAGCATCATGCGGTTGGACAATAACTGTTTGATGTAATGCAGCTTCGGACCGCTGGCCGCTTTGTCGCCCGGCTTTTTGTGGTCCATGTCGACCACCGCGCCGCCGTCCTTGATGAACTTCAGCTCCTCAGCGCTCATGCGTGGGTGGTCGGTTGGGTTGTGAATCAGCTTCACCCACAGGCCGGTCAGCACAAAGCCAATCACGCCCATCACGGTAAAGACATGTTCCCAGCCCCAGGCGAAGGTCAGCCAGCCGAGCAGTGGGGAGAACAGCGCCAGCGAGAAATACTGGGCGGAGTTAAAAATCGCCGATGCGGTACCGCGCTCTTTGGTCGGGAACCAGGCCGCCACGATGCGGGCGTTAGCCGGGAAGGACGGTGCCTCGGAGAAGCCGAGCATAAAGCGCATAAAGAACATTGAAACGCCTGCCCACGCCAGCGGGAAGAGATCCACAAAGCCCTGCAGGAAGGTGAACAGCGACCAGAAGAACAGGCTGTAGGTATAAACCTTTTTCGAACCGAACTTATCCAGCAGCCAGCCGCCGGGGATCTGCATCAGCAGGTAGGCCCAGCCGAAGGCGGAGAAGATGTAGCCCATCGACACGGCGCTTAACTGGAGCTCTTTGGCGACTTCCGTTCCGGCAATAGAGAGCGTGGCGCGGTCAGCGTAATTGACTGCGGTAACAATAAAGATAATGAGCAATATTAAATAACGGGTAGGGGCACCCTTTTTTGTTTCAACGGTAGTATCCAGCAACATATTTATTTCCTCTGGTACATCAATGAAAGTGTTTTTATTATTTTTAGAGCGAGGCATTCCTGATTATTTTGCTAATAACAGGTAATCACGGTTAATTAACCGAATCCATGAAAGCGTTAATGAGTATAATCAAGCGCCCTGCACCGCGCATTGTGGCAACGCTCAATTATCGGCGGCGTGATGAATATTATTTTGAGCATATGCACAACCCCCTGGGCGCTGATGCACAGATTTCACCATTGCCCCCCTTATGCGCAGGCGAAGGTCAAAAATGAGTGATCGCGATCACATTATTAATTTCCAGCGCCTGACATTCTTTATTCCACTGAGCAGAGTCTTTATTTCCTATAACAAGAAAATAGACGTACTCTTTTACCCATTAATTATCCCCCACTCGCTGGAGAATACTGGACAATGGCCGACATTGAAATTCGACAAACGTCGCCGACCGCGTTTTATATTAAGGTGCACGACACCGATAACGTGGCGATTATTGTTAACGATCAGGGGTTAAAAGCCGGAACGCGTTTCCCGGACGGGCTTGAGCTGATCGAGCATATTCCGCAGGGCCATAAAGTGGCGCTGGTCGATATCCCGGCGCAGGGCGAAATCGTGCGTTACGGCGAAGTCATCGGCTATGCCGTGCGGGCGATCCCGCAGGGCAGCTGGATTGATGAATCGCTGGTCGCCCTGCCGGAAGCCCCGCCGCTGAATACCCTGCCGCTGGCAACCCGCGTACCGGAGCCAATGCCAGCCCTGGAAGGATACACCTTTGAAGGCTATCGCAATGCGGACGGCAGCGTGGGCACCAAAAACCTGCTTGGCATCAGCACCAGCGTGCACTGCGTGGCGGGGGTGGTCGATTTCGTGGTGAAGATCATCGAGCGCGATCTGCTGCCAAAATACCCGAACGTCGACGGCGTGGTGGGTCTGAACCACCTTTACGGCTGCGGCGTGGCGATCAACGCCCCGGCGGCCATCGTGCCGATCCGTACCGTCCACAATATCGCCCTGAACCCGAACTTTGGCGGTGAAGTGATGGTGGTCGGCCTCGGCTGCGAAAAACTCGTGCCTGAGAAACTGCTGCAGGGGACCGAAGATACCCAGGCCATTCCTGTCGACAGCGCCAGCATCGTGCGTCTGCAGGACGAGCAGCACGTCGGCTTCCGCTCCATGGTGGATGACATTCTGCAGGTCGCGGAGCGCCATCTGACAAAACTCAATCAGCGCAAGCGTGAAACCTGCCCGGCTTCCGAGCTGGTGGTAGGCATGCAGTGCGGGGGCAGCGACGCCTTCTCCGGCGTGACCGCTAACCCGGCCGTGGGCTATGCCTCGGACCTGCTGGTGCGCTGCGGCGCCACGGTGATGTTCTCCGAAGTGACCGAAGTGCGCGATGCGATCCACCTACTGACGCCACGCGCCATCAACGAAGAGGTGGGTAAACGCCTGCTGGAAGAGATGGCCTGGTACGATAACTATCTCGATATGGGTAAAACCGACCGCAGCGCCAACCCCTCTCCGGGCAACAAGAAAGGCGGCCTGGCGAACGTGGTGGAAAAAGCGCTGGGCTCTATCGCCAAATCGGGCCAGAGCGCCATCGTTGAGGTGCTCTCCCCGGGCCAGCGTCCAACCAAACGCGGCCTGATCTACGCCGCCACGCCTGCCAGCGATTTCGTCTGCGGCACCCAGCAGGTGGCCTCCGGGATCACCGTTCAGGTGTTCACCACCGGGCGCGGCACGCCGTACGGCCTGATGGCGGTTCCGGTGATCAAAATGGCAACCCGCACCGAGCTGGCTAATCGCTGGTTCGATCTGATGGATATTAACGCGGGCACCATCGCCACCGGGGAAGAGAGCATTGAGGACGTGGGCTGGAAGCTGTTCCACTTCATCCTCGACGTGGCGAGTGGACGTAAGAAGACGTTCTCCGATCAATGGGGATTACATAACCAGCTGGCGGTATTCAACCCGGCACCGGTGACCTGAGTTTTGCAGTAAACCTCACTTTAGCATGGCTTCGGCCATGCTTTTTTTTTGCCTTTCGTTCTTTCGCAACCTTCCTTTCACTTTCGCTTCTTTCGTTTTTACGATATCAATCACAAAAAAGCATTCCGAAACACTATATCTTCTTTCGAAGAAAACAAACGAAAGGTTTCGGAGGAAGGATGTACATCATTTCGACCAAAGCGATGCTCACCAAAGCCCAGCGGGAAGGTTATGCGGTGCCGGCTTTCAATATTCATAACCTCGAAACGCTGCAGGTGGTTGTCGAGACAGCGGCCGAGATGCGCTCGCCGCTGATCGTCGCCGGTACGCCCGGCACCTTCAGCTACGCCGGGATCGGCAACATCGTAGCCATCGCTGACGCGCTGGCAAAAACCTGGAACCAGCCGCTGGCGATCCACCTCGATCATCACGAAACGCTCGATGATATTGCACAGAAAGTGCAGGCCGGTGTGCGCTCGGCGATGATCGACGGCTCGCACCTGCCCTTTGCCGACAACGTGGCGCTGGTAAAGCAGGTCACCGACTACTGCCACCGGTATGACGTCAGCGTGGAGGCGGAGCTGGGCCGTCTGGGCGGGCAGGAAGATGACCTGGTGGTCGACAGCAAAGACGCCCTCTACACCCATCCGCAGCAGGCCCGCGAGTTCGTGGCGCTGACCGGTATCGACTCTCTCGCGGTCGCCATCGGCACCGCCCACGGCCTCTATACCGCCACGCCAAAACTCGATTTTGAGCGCCTGGCGGAGATCCGCAGTCAGGTGGAGGTGCCGCTGGTGCTGCACGGTGCCTCTGGCCTTTCAGCCGCTGATATCCGCCGGGCAATCGATCTCGGCATCTGCAAAGTGAACGTCGCCACCGAGCTGAAAATTGCCTTTTCCGACGCCCTGAAAACCTGGCTGGCCGAACACCCCGAGGCCAGCGATCCCCGTCACTACATGATCCCCGCCAAAGCCGCCATGAAAGAGGTGGTGCGCAAAGTCATTAACGACTGTGGCTGCGAAGGCAAACTGTAAACCACGCGAACCGGAGGAAACGGTGAAAAATATTATTGCCCGCCACAAGGCGGGAGAGCATCTCGGCATCTGTTCAGTCTGCTCAGCGCACCCGCTGGTGATCGAGGCGGCCCTGCGCTTCGATCTGGACACTGACAACAGCGTGCTGATTGAAGCCACGTCCAATCAGGTGAATCAGTACGGCGGCTATACCGGCATGAAACCGGCTGATTTCCGCGATTTTGTGCTCAACATCGCCGAAAAAGTCGGGTTCCCGCAGCAGCGGTTGATCCTCGGCGGCGACCATCTGGGCCCCAACTGCTGGCAGAACGAGCCCGCAGAGACGGCGATGGAGAAAGCCGTCGCGCTGATTAAGGCTTATGTGGCCGCGGGCTTCAGCAAAATCCATCTCGACGCGTCGATGTCCTGCGCCGACGATCCGGTGCCGTTAGATCCGGTGGTGGTGGCGCAGCGTGCGGCGCGGCTGTGCCGGGCGGCGGAAGAGACCGCCACCGACGCGCAGAAGGCGGCGCTGACCTACGTGATTGGCACCGAAGTGCCGGTGCCGGGCGGGGAGGTCAGCAGCATCGACAGCGTGCACGTCACCCGCGTAGAAGACGCCGCCCGCACTCTTGAAACGCACCAGACCGCGTTCCACGCCCTGGGGCTGGATGAGGCGATGACGCGGGTGATTGCCATCGTGGTACAGCCCGGCGTGGAGTTCGACCATACCCAGATCATCCACTATCAGCCGCAGGCCGCCAAAGCGCTCTCGGGCTGGATCCGCCAGACGCCGATGGTCTATGAAGCTCACTCTACCGATTATCAGTCCCGTCAGGCCTACCGGGAGTTGGTGCGGGATCACTTTGCGATCCTGAAGGTCGGCCCGGCCCTCACCTTCGCCCTGCGCGAGGCGATTTTTGCCCTGGCGCAGATGGAAGCGGCGCTGATCGCCCCGGAAAACCGCAGCCGGGTGCTGGAGGTGATCGACGAGGTGATGCTCAACGAGCCGGATTACTGGAAAAAATACTATCGCCCGACCTGGAGCCAGGCGATGGTGGACATTCACTTTAGCCTGTCCGACCGCATTCGCTACTACTGGCCGCACCCGCGTATCCGTCAGAGCGTGGAGAAACTGCTCGCGAATCTCGGCACCCAGACTTTGCCGCTGGGGCTGATCAGCCAGTATCTGCCCGTGCAGTTCGAACGCGTCACGGCCCGCACTATCGCCACGACGCCACAGGATCTTGTCATCGACAAAATACAGGACGTGTTACGCGCGTACCGCTACGGCTGCGCCCCTGACGCCCATGGAACCCCGGAGACGCTATGAGCAAACTGTTTGTCCGTACCGGCATTGATTTTGCCACCTGCCAGCAGGCGCTGGCCCATATTGGCGAGGAGATGCTGGCGAAAGGGGTGGTGCATGCCACCTACCCCGCCGCGCTGGTAGAACGGGAAGCGGTATTCCCGACCGGCATCGCCCTTGAAAAACATGCCGTGGCGATCCCGCACTGTGAGGCGGTACATGCAAAAGAACCGGCTATCTACCTGATTCGACCGGACAAGCCGGTGAATTTTCAACAGGCGGACGACGATGCAGAGATCGCCGTGTCGCTGATTATCGCCCTGATCGTTGAAAACCCTGCGGCGCAGCTCGTTCTCCTGCGCCGGTTATTTAGTGAGCTGCAAAACCCAACCACGCTGGAAGCGCTGCTTAACGCGCCGGATCACCAACTGGGGGCGCTGTTTGAAGAGGCCATCATGATGGCGGAACCCTGCAAGCAGGCCTCATAACATACTGATAATAAGAAGGAGTACCCTATGAAACGCAAAGTTATCGTTGCCTGTGGCGGTGCCGTCGCGACCTCCACCATGGCCGCAGAAGAGATCAAAGAGCTGTGTGAAGCCCACAACATCACGCTGGATCTGGTCCAGTGCCGGGTCACCGAAATTGAGACCTATATGGACGGGGCGGATCTGATCTGCACCACCGCGAAAGTCAATCGCACCTTTGGCGACATCCCGGTGGTCCACGGCATGCCGTTTGTGTCGGGCGTCGGCATTGAAGCCCTGCAGCAAAAAAACCTGACCATCCTCGAGGGATAAGATCATGTTTACCGAAATCATGCGGTATATCCTCGATCTTGGGCCGACGGTCATGCTGCCCATCGTCATCATCATCTTCTCGAAGCTGCTGGGGATGAAGCTGGGCGACTGCTTTAAATCCGGCCTGCATATCGGGATTGGCTTTGTCGGGATCGGGCTGGTTATCGGCCTGATGCTCGACTCCATCGGCCCGGCGGCCAAAGCGATGGCCGAGCAGTTCCAGATCAATCTTCACGTTGTGGACGTCGGCTGGCCGGGCTCATCCCCCATGACCTGGGCCTCGCAGATTGCGCTGGTGGCGATCCCGGTGGCGATTGGCGTTAACGTGCTGATGCTGGTCACCCGCATGACCCGCGTGGTGAACGTCGATATCTGGAACATCTGGCACATGACCTTTACCGGGGCGATGCTGCACCTGGCGACCGGCTCTTACTGGCTCGGCATTCTCGGCGTGGTGGTTCACGCGGCCTTTGTCTACAAGCTGGGCGACTGGTTTGCGAAGGACACGCGGGACTTCTTTGGTCTCGACGGGATCGCCATTCCGCACGGGTCATCCGCTTACCTTGGCCCCATCGCGGTGCTGGTCGACACCCTTATCGAGAAGATCCCGGGGCTCAGGAACATTCACTTCAGCGCCGACGATGTGCAAAAACGCTTTGGCCCGTTTGGTGAGCCGGTCACCGTCGGGTTCGTGATGGGGCTGGTCATCGGCCTGCTGGCGGGATACGACGCGAAAAACGTCCTGCAGCTGGCGGTGAAAACCGCCGCCGTGATGCTGCTGATGCCGCGCGTCATCAAGCCCATCATGGATGGTCTAACGCCGATTGCCAAACATGCCCGTAAACGTCTGCAGGCGAAGTTTGGCGGCCGGGAGTTCCTGATCGGCCTCGATCCGGCGCTGCTGCTGGGGCACACCTCGGTGGTCTCCGCCAGCCTGATCTTTATCCCGCTCACCATCCTGATTGCGGTGCTGGTGCCGGGTAACCAGGTCCTGCCGTTTGGCGACCTCGCGACCATCGGCTTCTTCGTCGCCATGGCCGTGGCGGTGCATCAGGGCAACCTGTTCCGCACCCTGATCTCAGGCGTCATCATCATGGGCATCACCCTGTGGATCGCCACCCAGACCATCGGCCTGCACACGCAGCTTGCGGAGAATGCCGGGGCGCTGAAAGCGGGCGGGATGGTGGCCTCCATGGACCAGGGCGGCTCGCCCGTCACCTGGCTGCTGATCCAGCTCTTCACCTGGCAAAACGTCGTGGGATTCGTGGTGATTGGCGCCATCTACACCAGCGGCGTGCTGCTCACCTGGCGTCGCGCCCGGGCCTTTACGGCGGCCGAAAAAGCACGGGCGCTACAGAGCCAGACGGCTTCTTAATATCCGGGGAGCGCTGCTCCCCTCTTTTTTCTGGAGTGAATCATGAAATCAGTGGTAATTCATGCTGAGGGGCGCGTGCGCGTAGAAGAGCGCCCTGTCCCGCACATTCAGGCTGAGGACGACGTGCTGGTGCGCGTCGTCTGCTCGGGGCTTTGCGGGTCGGACATCCCGCGTATTTTTGCCAAAGGAGCGCACTACTACCCCATCACCCTGGGCCATGAATTTAGCGGCTATGTTGAAGCCTGCGGTACTGGGGTTAACGATTTGCAGGCTGGCGATGCGGTGGCCTGCGTGCCGCTGCTGCCCTGCTTTACCTGTCCGGAGTGTGAAAAAGGCTTCTTCTCGCTCTGTAAGCAGTATCAGTTTGTCGGCTCCCGCAGCGAGGGGGGCAACGCGGAGTATATCGTGGTGAAGCGCGCCAACCTGTTCCGCCTGCCCGCAGAGATGACCATAGAGGACGGGGCGTTTATCGAGCCCATCACCGTGGGGCTGCATGCGTTCCATCTTGCCCAGGGCTGCGAAGGTAAAAACGTTATCATCGTCGGGGCGGGCACCATTGGCCTGCTGGCCATGCAGTGCGCCCTGGCGTTAGGTGCGGCAAGCGTTACCGCCATTGATATCAATGACGACAAGCTGGCGCTGGCGACAGCCCTGGGGGCGACGCAGGTCTACAACAGCAAAACCCTGAGCGCGGAAGAGATACTGGCAGCCCTTCACGACACCCGTTTCGATCAGCTGGTGCTGGAGACGGCCGGTACGCCGCAAACCGTCGCCCTTGCTATCGACATTGCCGGGCCCCGCGCCCAGGTGGCGCTGGTGGGCACCCTGCATCACGACCTGACGCTCTCCTCCGCAACCTTCGGCAGGATCCTGCGTAAAGAGCTGACCCTGCTGGGCAGCTGGATGAACTACTCCGCGCCCTGGCCGGGTGAAGAGTGGGAAACCGCGGCCCGTCTTCTCAACGAGAAAAAATTGCAGCTCGCGCCCCTGATCGCCCATACCGGCAACAGCGAAAGTTTTGCCAGCGCCATTCAGGCACTGAATGGATCCCCGATGCAGGGCAAAATCCTGCTACGGCTGGATTGAGCCCACGAGCCAGCAACCGGAGCTGGCTCACATTTACTTTCGAACGCTAGCGTTCAACTTTCGCATCCCTTCGATTAAACTGGAGCGAGTTAATAATCAGGCAAAACAAAATGAACTCATTTGAGCGAAGGAACAAAATCGTCGATCTGGTGAATACCAACGGCAGCGTATTGGTGCTCGACCTTTCGAATTCTTTTGGCATCTCCGAGGTGACCATCCGCGCCGATCTGCGTCTGCTGGAAGAGAAAGGTCTGGTGACCCGCTTTCACGGGGGGGCCGCCAGGCCGGGCAGCAATCTGGCCGAGAACGAAAGCCAGGAGGTGCTGCTGGAAGATCGCTACAGCCTCGCCAGCGACCCGAAAAAACGCATCGCCCTTGCCGCCGTGGCAATGATTGAAGAGGGGATGACGGTGATTTTAGACAGCGGCAGCACCACCATGCTGATCGCTGAAGCGCTGGCGAAGAAGGCCAATATTACGGTGATCACCAACAGCCTGCCCGCCGCCTTTGCGCTCTCCGACAATAAAGACATCACCCTGGTGGTGTGCGGCGGCACGGTGCGCCACAAGACTCACTCCATGCATGGCACCATCGCCGAACGCTCGCTGGCAGGCATCAGCGCCGACCTGATGTTTGTCGGCGCCGACGGGATCGACACCACCAACGGTATCACCACCTTCAACGAAGGCTATTCGATCAGCAGCGTAATGGCGGCAGCCGCGCATAAGGTAGTTGCGGTGCTGGACGCGAGCAAATTCAACCGTCGCGGGTTTAACCAGGTGCTGCCGATGGAGAAGATTGACTGCGTGATTACCGACGAAGGGATCGGTGAGAAAGAGCTGAAGAACCTGAAACAAACGTCAGTTGAGCTCATTGTGGTTTAACTGCGCGCGGTGAAAATGCCCGATGGCGCTTCGCTTATCGGGCCTACGATTATTCTGTAGGCCGGGTAAGCGCAGCGCCACCCGGCAAAGCCACTTACTCCCCCTGCTGCTCCAGGGCGTACTTATACAGCGCATTCTTTTTCACGCCGTGGATCTCCGCCGCCAGCGCCGCCGCTTTCTTCAGCGGCAGTTCGGCCTGCAGCAGCGCGAGGGTGCGCAGGGCATCGGCAGGCAGGGCGTCCTCCTCGGCTTTGTGCCCTTCGACAATCAGCACCATCTCGCCCTTGCGGCGGTTTTCGTCCTCTTTTACCCATGCCAGCAGCTCGCCCACCGGCAGGCCGTGAATAGTCTCCCAGGTTTTGGTCAGCTCGCGGGCCAGGACCACGTAACGCGCTTCGCCCCAGACGGCGACCATGTCTTCCAGGCTCTCCAGCAGACGGTGGGTGGATTCGTAGAAGATCAGCGTGCGCGGCTCGGCTTCCAGCGCCTTGAGCACGTCGCGACGGCCCTTGGATTTAGCGGGCAGGAAGCCTTCGTAGCAGAAGCGATCCGACGGCAGGCCCGCCGCGCTCAGGGCGGCAATGGCGGCGCACGGCCCCGGCAACGGCACCACACGGATGCCCGCCTCGCGGCAGGTGCGCACCAGGTGATAACCCGGGTCGTTAATCAGCGGCGTTCCGGCATCGGACACCAGGGCGATGCTCTGCCCCTCTTTCAGCTTCGCCACCAGCATGGCCGCTTTTTGCTGCTCGTTATGATCGTGCAGAGCAAACATTCGGGCGTTGATGGCGAAATGTTGCAGCAGCAGGCCAGTATGGCGGGTATCTTCAGCCGCAATAAGATCAACGCTCTGCAAGACGGTGAGGGCACGTTGGGTAATATCAGATAAATTCCCGATAGGAGTAGGTACAATATAAAGCTGACCCTGAGAATTATCTGCCGTTTCGTGTTGTTTCATTGTTTCATCCGTATTGCCGATTTAATATTGAGCATTGCGTAAAAAATATCACTGGATACAGTATGGTACCCTTAACGTTTCTTCATAATAAAGTCGCGCGCAGCCTTCCGCTGGTGCTGGCAGCCCTGTTCTTTGCAGGCTGTGGCACACAGGCGCCCGATCAAAGTGCTGCCCATATGGAGGGTACAGCGCAGGCTGACTCCGGCTTCTATCTGCACCAGATGGAGCAGAGCTCGAATGATACCCGGATCAACTGGCAATTACTCGCCATTCGTGCACTGCTTAAAGAAGGTAAAACCCAGCACGCCGCCGATCTCTTTAACCAGCTGCCGCAGGATTTGAACGATACCCAGCGCCGCGAGCAGTCGCTGCTGGCCGCCGAGCTGAAAATTGCCCAGAACGACGCTGCCGGCGCGAAAAAGATCCTCGGCAGTATCGACATCGGTACGCTGGATAAAAACCAGCAGGCGCGTTTCTGGCAGGCCGGTATCGCCGCGGAACAGGGGCGCCCTTCCCTGACGCTGCTGCGGGCGCTGATTGCCCAGGAGCCGCTGCTCTCCGCTGCGGAAAAACAGAAAAATATCGACGCCACCTGGCAGACGCTCTCTGCCATGAATCCGGATCAGGCCAATGCGCTGGTGATCAACGCTGACGAAAATGTCCTCCAGGGCTGGCTGGATCTGCAGCGCGTCTGGTTCGATAACCGCAACGATCCGAACATGCTGAAAGCCGGGATCAAAGACTGGCAGACCCGCTACCCGAACAATCCGGGTGCCACCATGCTGCCCACGCAGCTGGTTAACGTGCAGAACTTCAAGCCTGCCTCCACCAGCAAAATCGCCCTGCTGCTGCCGTTAGGTGGCCAGGCCGCCGTCTTTGGCCGCACTATCCAGCAAGGTTTTGAAGCCGCGAGAAACGGTACCGCCGCCGTCGCGGGCAGCGCGGTTCCCGCCCAGGTCGCCCAGGCGGCTAACGCCGGCGATGTGGTGAGCCCGTCCGCCGCTGAAACCACCGATCTGACCACCGCCCAGCCTGTCGCCGCGCCGGAAGGCACAATGCAGAACCCGGTTCAGGCACCTGCCACTCCGCAGCCTGTCGCCGCGCCGGAAAGCAGCGTGCAGGAGCCGGTACAGACTCCGGCGACGACAGACACAACTCAGCCCGTCGCCCAGCCACAGGCCACGGCTAATCCGTCTGCCGAGATAAAAGTGTATGACACCAGCACCCAGCCGCTCGATCAGGTGCTGAATCAGGTGCAGCAGGATGGGGCCAGCATCGTGGTCGGCCCGCTGCTGAAAAATAACGTAGAAGAGCTGGTGAGAAGTAACACCCCGCTGAACGTGCTGGCGCTGAACCAGCCGGAGCAGGTGCAGAATCGCCCGAACGTCTGCTACTTCGCCCTGTCACCGGAAGACGAAGCTCGCGATGCGGCGCGCCATATCCATGAGCAGGGTAAGCAGGCTCCCCTGCTGCTGACCCCGCGTAGCCAACTGGGCGATCGCGTTGCTACCGCCTTTGCCCAGGAGTGGCAACAGCTGGGCGGCGGCATCGTTCTGCAGCAGAAATTTGGCTCAACCTCAGAACTTCGCGCGGGCGTTAACGGCGGAGCGGGTATTGCCCTCAGCGGCAGCCCGGTTACGGCCAGCCTGCCACAGCAGCAGGGCGTGACCATCGGCGGCCTGACCATTCCGGCACCGCCAACGGATGCGCAGATTAGCGGCGGCGGAAACGTGGATGCGGCCTACATCGTCGCCACCCCGGAAGAGATCGCCTTTATCAAACCGATGATCGCCATGCGTAACGGCAGCCAGGCGGGCGTGTCGCTGTATGCCAGCTCCCGCAGCGCGCAGGGCACCGCCGGTCCGGACTTCCGTCTCGAAATGGAAGGGCTGCAGTACAGCGAAATCCCGATGCTCGCCGGGGCGAATCCTGAGCTGATGCAGCAGGCGCTCAGCAGCGTGCGTAACGACTACTCCCTGGCGCGCCTGTATGCCATGGGCGTGGATGCCTGGGCGCTGGCGAACCATTTCACCCAGATGCGCCAGGTGCCGGGCTTTACCCTTAACGGCAACACCGGCGATCTCACCGCCACCCAGGACTGCGTGATTAACAGGAAGTTATCATGGCTCAAATACCAGCAGGGGCAGATCGTTCCGGCCAGTTAACCCGCAAACAGACCGGCGACGCGCGTGAATTACAGGCGCGTCGCTGGCTTGAGAGCAAAGGACTGCGCTTTATCGCCGCCAACGTCCGCGGACGCGGCGGCGAAATTGACCTTATCATGCAGGATGGCCCGGCTATCGTCTTCATTGAGGTGCGTTACCGCCAGTCATCCCGTTACGGCGGTGCCGCCGCCAGCGTGACCCGGGCCAAGCAACATAAATTATTACACACCGCCCAGTTGTGGCTTGCCCGGCATAATGGCAGCTTTGACACTGTGGATTGCCGGTTCGATGTGGTAGCCTTCACCGGAAACGCCATCGAATGGTTCAAAAACGCCTTCGGCGCAGACGCGTAAATCAGATCGTTAAGGGATACCGTGCTCGAAAGAATTAAGGTTTGCTTCACGGAAAGCATTCAGACTCAGATTGCAGCAGCAGAAGCGCTGCCGGACGCCATCTCCCGCGCGGCGATGACCCTGGTTCAGTCCCTGCTTAACGGCAACAAAATCCTCTGTTGTGGCAACGGCACCTCAGCCGCCAACGCACAGCATTTTGCTGCCAGTATGATCAATCGTTTTGAGACAGAGCGTCCAAGTTTACCTGCCATTGCACTCAACACCGATAACGTGGTCTTAACGGCGATTGCCAACGATCGTCTTCATGATGAGATCTACGCCAAACAGGTGCGCGCGTTAGGGCATGCCGGTGATGTATTGCTGGCGATCTCCACGCGCGGCAACAGCCGCGACATCGTCAAAGCCGTTGAAGCGGCGGTGACCCGCGATATGACCATCGTGGCGCTGACCGGCTACGATGGCGGCGAACTGGCGGGGCTGTTGGGTCCGCATGATGTTGAGATCCGTATTCCTTCCCACCGCAGCGCGCGCATTCAGGAGATGCACATGCTGACGGTGAACTGTTTATGCGATCTGATCGATAACACGCTTTTCCCTCACCAGGATGATTAAGGAGTATACATGAAGGCACTTTCGCCCCTCGCAGTCCTTATTTCTGCGCTGCTGCTTCAGGGATGTGTCGCTGCAGCGGTAGTGGGTACCGCCGCTGTGAGCACCAAGGCCGCGACTGACCCGCGTACCGTGGGCACACAGGTGGATGACAGCACCCTGGAACTGCGCGTGAACAGCGCATTGTCCAAAGACCAACAGATTAAGAAAGAAGCGCGCATTAACGTCACGGCTTATCAGGGCAAAGTTCTGCTGGCCGGACAGGCACCGAATACCGAACTTGCCTCCCGCGCGAAGCAGATCGCAATGGGCGTAGACGGCGCGACCGAAGTGTTTAACGAAGTGCGTCAGGGCCAGCCGATTGGCCTGGGCGAGGCCTCAAACGACACCTGGATCACCACCAAAGTGCGCTCCCAGCTGCTGGGCAGCGATCAGGTGAAATCCTCTAACGTGAAGGTGACTACCGAGAACGGCGAAGTGTTCCTGCTCGGCCTGGTGACCGATCGCGAAGGCAAAGCGGCGGCGGATATCGCCAGCCGGGTGAGCGGCGTGAAACACGTCACCACCGCCTTTACCTACATCAAGTAAGCTCCCCCGCCCCCTGCCATCGGCAGGGGGCTGTTATCCCTCTCCCTTTGCCCTCTCCCTGATCTTCGCTGAGGGAATAATGTTAACCCCAGCCGGTGACGCGCTGAGCGCCTCCTGCAGCATCACCTCCGCCACATCCCGCGCTTCGACAGACTTCCAGTTACCAGGCAAAAAGCTAAACAGCGGCGCAAACAGCGACTCGCTGAAGCGATGCTTTTCCCGCTCGCCAAGCAGCATTGACGGGCGCACGATGGTCAGCCGCTCCCACTTCTGGGCGATCAGCGCCTCTTCCATTTTGCCTTTTACCTTGTTGTAGAAGAACGGCGAGTGCGCGTTGGCACCCATGGCGCTCACCACCAGCAGATGCTTCGCCCCGAGCCGTTTCCCGGTCAGCGCCGTGTCCACCACCAGGGTGTAATCGGCATGAATAAAGGCCTCTTTGCTGCCCGCCTCACGCCGGGTGGTGCCCAGACAGCAAAAGACGGTATCGACCGGATCCTGGACCTGCGCCAGGGCATCGGTCAGCTGTGGATCGTGAGGATTAAACACCCCTTCGATATCCCCAAGCGGACGACGCGTCGGGGCGGCGATATAGTTAATTTTCCGCTCCTGGATGAGCATACGCAGCAGGTGTCCGCCCACCAGGCCGGTCGCGCCGGTAATTAAAACCTGACTCATTACTCCTCCTTTGCAGATTAGTCCGTATGCGATTTCACGCTGCTCTACCACACTTAGTGGTCTGAACGTTAAGTATTTACCACAAGCTGAGAAAAAGCTGTCTGAAGCCAAAACAACGGAGGAAGCATGAGCAAGAAAATTGCGGTCTTGATCACCGACGAGTTTGAAGATTCAGAATTTACCTCGCCCGCCGAGGCGTTTCGTAAAGCGGGACACGAGGTGATTACAATCGAGAAAGAAGCGGGCAAAACGGTAAAAGGCCATAAGGGCGAAGCCAGCGTCACCATCGATAAAACCATCGATGAGGTGAGTCCGTCGGACTTTGACGCCCTGCTGCTGCCGGGTGGCCACTCCCCGGACTCCCTGCGCGGCGACGATCGTTTCGTTACCTTTACCCGCGATTTTGTCTCCAGCGGGAAACCGGTGTTTGCCATCTGCCACGGCCCACAGCTGCTGATCAGCGCTGAGGTTGTGCGCGGGCGTAAGCTCACCGCCGTGAAACCGATCGTTATCGATCTGAAAAACGCCGGGGCCGAATTCTTCGATCAGGAAGTGGTGGTCGATAAGGATCAGCTGGTTACCAGCCGGACGCCGGACGATCTGCCCGCCTTTAACCGCGAGGCATTACGCCTGCTCGGCGCGTAGCCAGTGAAGTTTTTTACCAAAGCCCAGCGTGTTGTCAGTGAACTTCAGTTCATCCAGACGGATTTCCCAGACCGGGGCTGACATCGCGGCGGCAACCGGAAAGCGGCGAATGTAGTGTTTACGCGTCGCGTCGCTTTCCTCCCCTTCCAGACGACGGATCTCTCCTTTGAACTGCAGACCGCGGATCAACGCCACGGTTTTGGGCTGGCCGTTGACCGTGCCTGCGACCTTCGCCTGCTGGCCTGTCATCTGCGCGTGACGGGTTTTATCTTCGCTTAACACGTAAAACGCGACGCGCTGCGGATCGTAATAGTAAAAGGCGTTGGCGCACCACAGCTCATCGTCATGATGCACACACCAGGTGACCACGTGCTGCTTCGCCAGCCAGCGATTGATGGCGGCCAGAGTTTCCATTTCGCTTCTCTCTCATGCTAAGGTGCGTTCACCTTAACATACTGAATCTGTCACCGTGTGCTGGTTTCTCTATCTGGTTCGAACCGCTGATAATGCGCTCTATACGGGCATCACAACCGATGTGCCGCGCCGCTTCCTGCAACATCAAACGGGAAAAGGGGCGAAGGCGTTACGTGGCAAAGGGGAGCTGACGCTGGCGTTTTCCGCGATCGTCGGGGATCGCTCGCTGGCGCTCCGGCTGGAGTACCGCATAAAACAGCTGACGAAGCGCCAGAAAGAGCGCCTCGTCAGCGGAGACGGGTCGTTTGAGGCGCTACGTGAGAGCCTGCAAACGTCGCTGATTAAAAGCGATTAAAGTGGTCGTGGTAATCCACCAGGCCGCTGACGCCGTTAAGCGCGTCGTCGGCAAGACGGTGGAGCTGGAACGCCGACTCGGTGCCCGGCCAGCGGCAGCGCAAATCGTAGTGCGCCGCTTTCTCGAAGCCCAGACGGCTGTAGAATTCCGGATCGCCCAGCGTTACCACGGCGGCATAGCCGAACTCATTGAGTGAATCCAGTCCTTCGTAAACCAGCTGGCGCGCCAGACCTTGTCCACGATAGTTTTCATCCACCGCCAGCGGTGCCATGCCAACCCACTGCAGATCTTCACCCTGCACGATGACCGGGCTGAAGGCGACATAGCCGATAACCTGCCCTTCATCATCGGTGGCGACCAGGCCCAGCGTAATCAGGCCGTCTTCACGAAGATCGCGAACCAGTTGCGCTTCAGCCTCACTTTCGAACGACCGGCGTAATAAGGCATCAATACCCGGGGCATCGATCCCAATTTCTACTCGAATCAACATGGCTCACCTACAGAAGTGTGTTTACTTTCCGGCGGCGTTTTCAGACCCGCCTCGACAAAATCGGCTAGTTGCATCAGCGCTACACGCAGCGTCTTCGGCATCTGTTCCAGTTCAATCGCATCCATCAGGTTTTTGACATACAGACCTAACTCGGTATCGCCTTCAATCACCAGACGACGCTGGAAGAAGAGCGTGTCAGGATCCTGCTTGCGTGCCGCGATCATCAGCAGGTCGCTGGCGTCAGCGCTGAAGCTGACGTCCGCCTCAGCGGATTCGCGCACCACCAGCTGCTCATTTTCAACGGAGGTGTACCAGCGCAGACCAATGTCCCGCACCTCGATACTTAACCAGCGCCCTTCCAGAAATTCCAGCTCGCCATCCGCCAGCGCCTGGCGGAATTGCCAGCTTAGCATCTGCTCCAGCACCTGGCGCTTCAGCGCAAAGGGGGCCAGCTTAACCGGCACGCTCAGCAGCGACGGGCCAAATTGTACGAGACGTGAACGCAGTTTATCCAGCACGAGCAATACTCCCTGATATCTATAGTCCTGATATTTTGCCATATCCAGTCGTCGGTATAGCGGCGTAAATCAACAAACCGACTTTCGATGTAACCCATTATTGGTGCCATCAATACGCCATTAGCTGCCTTAAATCAAAAATTGTCGCCGGATGGTTAACTAAAATCCCTGTTCGATAACAATTTTGCATCCCCGTGGGGCTGCGAACGTCAGGATAAATTATGGAGCTGCTCTGCCCTGCCGGGAACTTACCGGCGCTTAAGGCGGCCATCGAAAACGGCGCCGATGCGGTCTATATCGGGCTGAAGGACGATACCAATGCCCGTCACTTCGCTGGTCTCAATTTTACCGAGAAAAAGCTGCAGGAAGCGGTGAGCTTCGTACACCAACACCGCCGCAAGCTGCATATCGCTATTAATACCTTTGCCCACCCCGACGGCTATCAACGCTGGCAGCGCGCGGTGGATATGGCGGCCCAGCTGGGTGCCGACGCGCTGATTCTGGCGGATCTCGCCATGCTGGAGTACGCCGCGGAACGCTATCCGCACATTGAGCGCCATGTCTCCGTGCAGGCCTCAGCCACCAACGAAGAGGCCATTCGTTTTTACCATCGTCATTTCGACGTGTCGCGCGTGGTGCTGCCGCGCGTGCTCTCTATTCATCAGGTTAAGCAACTCGCGCGGGTCACGCCAGTTCCGCTGGAGGTTTTTGCCTTTGGCAGCCTGTGCATTATGGCTGAAGGGCGCTGCTACCTCTCCTCTTATCTCACCGGCGAATCCCCCAATACGGTGGGTGCCTGCTCCCCTGCGCGCTACGTGCGCTGGCAGCAGACGCCGCAGGGGCTGGAATCGCGTCTGAACGAGGTGCTGATCGACCGCTATCAGGACGGTGAAAACGCCGGCTATCCAACCCTGTGCAAAGGCCGCTATCTGGTGGATGGCGAGCGCTATCATGCCCTGGAGGAGCCCACCAGCCTCAACACCCTCGAGTTGCTGCCGGAGCTGCTGGCCGCCAACATCGCATCGGTGAAAATCGAAGGCCGCCAGCGCAGCCCGGCGTACGTCAGCCAGGTGGCAAAAGTGTGGCGTCAGGCGATCGACCGTTGCATGGCAAACCCGCAGAACTATGCCCCGCAAACGGCGTGGATGGAGACCCTCGGCGCGATGTCCGAAGGCACGCAAACCACGCTGGGTGCGTATCACCGTAAATGGCAGTGAGATAAAGCATGAAATATTCATTAGGACCGGTGCTCTACTACTGGTCAAAAGAGACGCTGGAAGACTTCTATCAGCAGGCGGCAACCAGCCAGGCCGATGTGATTTACCTCGGCGAGGCGGTGTGCAGTAAGCGTCGTGCCACCAAAGTGGGCGACTGGCTGGAGATGGCGAAAACCCTGGCCGACAGCGGCAAGCAGGTGGTGCTGTCAACGCTGGCGCTGGTGCAGGCCTCATCGGAACTGAACGAGCTGAAGCGCTACGTGGACAACGGCGAATTTCTGCTGGAAGCGAGCGATTTGGGCGTAGTGAACCTGTGCGCCGAGCGCAAGCTGCCATTTGTCGCCGGGCATGCGCTGAACTGCTACAACGCCGTGACCCTGCGCCTGCTGCTCAAACAGGGCATGACGCGCTGGTGCATGCCGGTGGAGCTTTCCCGCGACTGGCTGGTGAACATTCTGGCGCAGTGTGACGAGCTGGGGATCCGCAATCAGTTCGAGGTGGAGGTGCTCAGCTACGGGCATCTGCCGCTGGCCTACTCCGCCCGCTGCTTTACCGCGCGTTCAGAGGATCTGCCGAAAGACGAGTGCGAAACCTGCTGCATCAAATACCCGAACGGGCGCAGCATGCTGTCCCAGGAGAACCAGCAGGTGTTTGTCCTGAACGGTATTCAGACCATGAGCGGCTACGTTTACAACCTCGGCAACGAGCTGGCTTCGATGAAAGGGCTGGTAGATATGGTGCGTCTGTCGCCGCTGGGCACTGACACCTTTGCGATGATTGACGCCTTCCGCGCCAATGAAAATGGTACTGCCCCGCTGCCGCTGACTGCGAACAACGAATGTAACGGCTACTGGCGACGTCTGGCCGGGCTGGAGCTGCAGGACTAAAAAAAGCTCACTTTGTTAACAATGACTGTGAAATTTTAATGCACTATTAAAGATTCACCGTCGACAAAGTGAGCTGTTATGACTGATAAATCCATTCCGTTTTCGGTGCTGGACCTGGCGCCGATCCCTGAAGGCTCCTCGGCACGGGAAGCCTTTTCACACTCTCTTGATCTCGCCCGCCTGGCTGAACAGCGCGGCTACCATCGCTACTGGCTGGCGGAGCATCACAATATGGTCGGTATCGCCAGTGCGGCCACCTCGGTGCTGCTCGGCTATCTGGCGGCGAATACCACCACGCTGCATTTAGGCTCTGGCGGCGTGATGTTGCCTAACCACTCCCCGCTGGTGATTGCCGAGCAGTTTGGCACCCTCAACACCCTTTACCCGGGCCGCATCGATTTGGGTCTGGGCCGTGCGCCGGGCAGCGATCAGCCGACCATGCGCGCGTTGCGTCGCCATATGAGCGGGGATATCGATAACTTCCCGCGCGACGTGGCAGAGCTGGTGGACTGGTTTGACGCCCACGACCCGAACCCTCAGGTGCGTCCGGTGCCGGGCTACGGCGAGCAGATCCCGGTCTGGCTTTTAGGCTCCAGCCTCTACAGCGCGCAGCTGGCCGCACAGCTGGGCCTGCCGTTTGCTTTCGCCTCACACTTTGCGCCGGACATGCTGCATCAGGCGCTGCATCTTTATCGCACCAACTTTAAGCCCTCGGCGCGTCTGGAAAAACCGTACGCGATGGTGTGCATCAACATCATTGCGGCCGACAGCAATCGCGATGCGGAATTCCTGTTTACCTCCATGCAGCAGGCCTTTATGAAGCTGCGTCGCGGCGAGACGGGGCAGCTACCACCACCGGTGGAGAATATCCATCAGCTGTGGTCGGCCTCAGAGCAGTATGGCGTCCAGCAGGCGTTAAGCATGTCGCTGGTGGGGGACAAAGCGAAGGTGCGTCACGGGCTTGAAGCGGTGCTGCGCGAGACGCAGGCCGATGAGATCATGGCGAACGGGCAGATTTTCGATCATCAGGCGCGCCTGCATTCGTTCGATCTGGCAATGCAGGTGAAAGAAGAGTTGGTGGGGTAGCCTTTTTGCCGGATGGCGGCTTCGCCTTATCCGGCCTACGCGCTCCATGTAGGCCCGGTAAGCGAAGCGCCACCGGGCAATGTGTTTACTGGTAAACAGGCAACAGATTAAAGCTCGACAGCACGTGGACCACTGCGTTGCCAATGCCGAACACCAGAATCAGCGCAATCATCGGCTTACCGCCCCAGACGCGGAATTTTGGGCTACCGAAGCGCTTACGTGATTTGCGTGCCAGCAGCGCCGGGACAATCGCCGCCCAGACGGTCGCCGCCAGCCCGGCATAGCCAATGGCATACAGGAAACCGTTTGGCCACAGCAGGCCACCGATCACCGGCGGCAGGAAGGTCAGCAGCGCGGTTTTCAGACGGCCCAGGGCTGAATCATCAAAACCACACAGGTCGGCCAGATAGTCAAACAGGCCCAGGGTCACGCCGAGGAATGAGCTCGCCACGGCGAAGTTGGAGAAGATCACCAGCAGCAGATCCAGGCTACGGCTGTTCAGCACCCCGCTCAGCGCCTGCACCAGCACATCAATGTTACCGCCCTTCTGCGCAATGCCGATGAATTCCGGACGTGGGATGTTGCCCATTGTCCCCAGTAGCCAAATCACATACAGCCCCAGCGCCAGCAGCGTGCCATAGACCAGGCAGCGGGTGATGGTGCGCGGATCTTTGCCGTAATACTTCATCAGGCTTGGGACGTTGCCGTGGTAGCCAAACGAGGCCAGACAGAACGGCAGGGTCATCAGCAGATACGGGGAGTATGAGGTGTTGCTCTGTGCCACGTTAAACAGGGTCGCTGGCGTAACGTGTCCCAGCAGGCTGCCAAAGGTCAGGAAAAAGGTGATGACCTTCGCGCCCAGCACAATGGCCGTCATCCGGCTCACCGCTTTGGTGCTCATCCAGACGATAAACGCCACGCCAAGGGCAAAGCACAACCCCGCCACGCGCGCCGGCACATCCAGCGACATCTCTGAGAAGGTGTGATGCAGAATCGAACCGCTCGCCGAGATATAGGCGTAGGTCAGGATATAAAGCACGAAGGCAATGGAGATGCCGTTGACGACATTCCAGCGTTTGCCCAGCAGGTCGCGGGTGATGGTGTCGAAGCTCGAACCAATGCGGTAGTTGAGGTTAGCCTCAAGGATCATCAGGCCGGAGTGCAGCATGCAGAACCAGGTGAAGACCAGCGCTGCCAGCGACCAGAAGAACCACGCCCCGGACATGACCACCGGCAGAGAGAACATCCCCGCGCCTATGATGGTGCCGCCGATAATCACCACACCGCCGAGCAGTGAGGGTGACGTTTGGGTGGTGGTTAGTGTCGCCATACAGCCTTTTCTCCAGTCAATAATTTGGGACCTGCATTTTAATGTGCTGCACTGTACCAGTACAATAGTACAAAGGGAATAAAAAAAAGCCCCGATAAGAATATCGGGGCTGTATATTTTACTTTACGACTGAAGCGTAAGGCTTACGCGTCACGGCGACGGCTTGGGCCATCTTCGCGGCGTGGGCCACGGCTTTCGCGACGCTCACCGCTGAAACGACCTGCACCCGGTGCAGCGCCTTCACGACGAGGACCACGACCGCCTTCACGACGCTCACCGCCGAAACCACGGCCAGCAGGACGATCGCCATCACGACGCGGACCACGGTCCGGACGCGGCTGAGCATCACCCAGCAGCTGCATGTTCATCGGCTTGTTCAGGATGCGGGTACGGGTAAAGTGCTGCAGAACCTCGCCCGGCATGCCTTTTGGCAGCTCGATGGTAGAGTGAGTACCGAACAGCTTGATGTTACCGATGTAACGGCTGCTGATGTCGCCTTCGTTAGCGATCGCGCCAACGATATGACGAACTTCAACACCATCATCACGGCCCACTTCAATGCGGTACAGTTCCATTTCGCCAGCATCACGACGTTCGCGACGTGGACGGTCTTCACCACCACGCTCTGGACGGTCGCCACGTGGGCCACGATCGTTACGGTCGCCACGACGTTCGAAACGATCGTCACGGTCACGGAATTCACGCTTAGGACGCATCGGTGCATCTGGCGGTACGATCAGAGAACGTTCGCCCTGCGCCATCTTCAGCAGTGCAGCGGCCAGCGTTTCGACATCCAGCTCTTCGCCTTCGGCGGTCGGCTGAATCTGCGCCAGCAGCGCACGGTACTGATCCAGATCGCTGCTTTCCAGCTGCTGCTGTACTTTAGCGGCGAATTTTTCCAGACGGCGTTTGCCCAGCAGATCTGCGTTTGGCAGGTCAGCTTCTGGAATGGTCAGTTTCATGGTGCGTTCGATGTTACGCAGCAGACGACGCTCGCGGTTCTCAACGAACAGCAGCGCACGGCCCGCACGACCTGCACGACCGGTACGGCCGATACGGTGAACGTAAGACTCGGAGTCCATTGGGATGTCGTAGTTAACAACCAGGCTGATACGTTCTACGTCCAGACCACGTGCTGCCACGTCGGTTGCAATCAGGATATCCAGACGACCGTCTTTCAGACGCTCCAGAGTCTGCTCACGCAGGGCCTGGTTCATGTCGCCGTTCAGCGCGGCGCTGTTGTAGCCACTACGTTCCAGGGCTTCAGCCACTTCCAGGGTCGCATTTTTGGTACGAACGAAGATGATCGCCGCATCAAAATCTTCTGCTTCCAGGAAACGCACCAGCGCTTCGTTTTTACGCATGCCGTATACAGACCAGTAGCTCTGGCTGATATCCGGGCGAGTAGTCACGCTGGACTGGATGCGCACTTCCTGCGGCTCTTTCATGAAGCGGCGGGTAATGCGACGGATCGCTTCCGGCATGGTTGCAGAGAACAGAGCGGTCTGATGACCTTCCGGGATCTGCGCCATAATCGTTTCTACGTCTTCGATGAAGCCCATGCGGAGCATTTCGTCAGCTTCATCCAGAACCAGACCGCTCAGTTTAGAGAGATCCAGCGTACCGCGCTTCAGGTGATCCAGCAGACGACCCGGCGTACCGACGACGATCTGTGGGCCCTGACGCAGGGCGCGTAACTGCACGTCGTAACGCTGGCCGCCGTACAGGGCAACCACGTTTACGCCACGCATATGTTTAGAGAATTCAGTCATAGCTTCCGCAACCTGAACAGCCAGTTCACGGGTCGGAGCCAGTACAAGGATCTGCGGTGCGCGCAGGTCCGGATCGATGTTGTTAAGCAGCGGCAGCGAGAATGCTGCAGTTTTACCGCTACCAGTCTGGGCCATGCCCAGCACGTCACGACCAGAGAGCAGATGTGGGATACATTCTGCCTGGATCGGAGATGGTTTTTCGTAACCCAGATCGTTAAGGGCTTCAAGGATAGGAGCCTTCAGGCCCAGATCTGCAAAAGTGGTTTCGAATTCAGCCATGTAGTACGAGTGCCTCAATGTCAATGGCGGCCAGTCTACATAACTCGTCGTGAAAATTTTCGGTAATTTTCATTAAAAGTGTGAACCGGCTCAAAGTAGGTGTATTGACGAACAACAACGCCCTCACCCGTTAAGATGATGGCAATCAAAAAAATGATTACGGGCTGATGTTTATGTCGTCAGCTATTGCTGGTCCGATTCTGCCAGGTCGTCATGCTCCTGGCCCAAGAGCGATAATTCCAACAATGCATAACGGTGCTCAACGTAGTTGTGTACGTTATTAGCGACCGCTAATTTGAACAGTGCCGTGGCGCTGTCCATATCCCCCAGACTTAGGTAGTACTTACCTAAATAGAAGTTGGTTTCACTGAGATGCTCAGCGAGCGAGGTGTTATCCGTTGCGTCTGCCTTGAGCCTTTCCATCAGCGTTGCTTCGCTGATGTTGCCCAGGTAGAACTCGACAATATTCCATCCCCACTGTTCCTTGTCCGATTTTTCGAAGCGTTGCTTTAACGCGTCTTTAGCCTGCTTTTCGTCGAGCTTCTGCTCAACAATGAAAAGCCACAGGCTACGGAAAGGATCGTTAGGATCGTCTTGATAAAACGCCAGCAGATCATCTTGCGCTAACTTGTCACGACCGCCGTAATACAGGGCGATCCCGCGATTCAAGTGCGCGTAGTTGTAAGTTGGATCAAGCTCAAGTACAGAATCAAACGCTTCATAGGCAGCATCAAAATTGCCTGCCTGCGTTAAATAAATGCCTAAGTAATTGAATACTTCAGGCATATCCGGTCGGATCGCCAACGCTTGTGAAAAATCATTTCGCGCCAGTGCCCTCAGACCGAGACTATCATACAACACTCCGCGCTCATATAAAAGCTGTGCGCGTTCGTCATCGGTTAAAGCCCGACTGGCAAGAATTTGTTCCATGCGTGCCAGAATCACTTCCTGCTGCAAAGTCGGTTGCAGTGGCACTGCGAGGACTTCACTTTTACGCCAGGCAGAGTTGCTGCATCCTGCCAGCGTCAAAGCTGTCGCAACGAAACACCAGCGCAGAAAAGGCTTCATTTCCCACTCCCGAAGACAACTATTGGATGAACGTCCTGTCCCCCGGCGGCTCAACAAGGCGTCCTGCCTGATAACAAGCCCCCCGCTTGCGCGGAGGGCAAAAGGCAACCTTACTCGCCCTGTTCTGCTGCCGGAGCTTCCGGCGCAGCGGCAGAGGATTGCTCGGTCGCTTCTTTAATGCTCAGACGGATACGGCCCTGGCGGTCAACTTCCAGAACTTTAACCGGAACTTCCTGACCCATCTGCAGGTAATCGGTCACTTTCTCAACGCGCTTGTCAGCGATCTGAGAGATGTGAACCAGACCTTCTTTACCGCCACCGATGGCAACGAATGCGCCAAAGTCAACGATACGGGTCACTTTACCGCTGTAGATACGGCCCACTTCGATCTCTGCAGTGATCTCTTCGATACGACGAATAGCGAATTTCGCTTTCTCGCCGTCGGTCGCTGCGATCTTCACAGTACCGTCATCTTCGATTTCGATGGTGGTGCCGGTCTCTTCGGTCAGAGCACGGATAACAGAACCGCCTTTACCGATAACGTCTTTGATCTTGTCCGGGCTGATCTTGATGGTGTGGATACGTGGTGCGAACTGAGAAATGTCGCCACGCGGCGCATTAATCGCCTGTTCCATTACGCTCAGGATGTGCAGACGTGCACCTTTCGCCTGGTTCAGCGCAGCATGCATGATCTCTTTGGTGATGCCTTCAATTTTGATATCCATCTGCAGGGCAGAGATACCTTCGCGGGAACCCGCAACTTTGAAGTCCATATCACCCAGGTGATCTTCGTCGCCCAGGATGTCAGACAGAACAACGTAGTTGTCGCCTTCTTTCACCAGACCCATC
The DNA here is from genome assembly GCF_005843915.1 of Enterobacter sp. MF024. NCBI lineage: Bacteria > Pseudomonadati > Pseudomonadota > Gammaproteobacteria > Enterobacterales > Enterobacteriaceae > Enterobacter > Enterobacter sp. MF024. The sequence goes on from NZ_VCBB01000009.1 coordinate 78,950, forward strand.
GCGATACCCGCAACGGCTGCTTTCACAGGAACACCCGCGTCCATCAGTGCCAGAGAAGCACCACACACGGAAGCCATGGAAGAAGAACCGTTAGATTCGGTGATTTCTGAAACCACGCGAACGGTGTACGGGAATTTATCATCATCTGGCATTACAGCCAGTACGCCGCGCTTCGCCAGACGACCGTGACCAATTTCACGACGCTTCGGCGAGCCAACCATACCGGTTTCACCTACGGAGTACGGAGGGAAGTTGTAGTGGAACAGGAAGCTGTCAGTGCGCTCGCCCATCAGTTCATCGATGTTCTGTGCGTCACGGGCAGTACCCAGGGTCGCGGTAACCAGCGCCTGCGTTTCACCACGGGTGAACAGTGCGGAACCGTGAGTACGTGGCAGAACGCCAGTACGCACATCCAGACCACGGATCATGTCTTTTTCACGACCATCAATACGCGGCTCGCCTGCCAGAACGCGGCTACGAACAACGTTTTTCTCAATAGCGTGCAGAATTTCGCTCAGCTCGTTAGCGTCCAGGGATTCATCTTCTGCAACCAGCGTAGCGATGGTTTCAGATTTGATGACGTCAACCTGAGCATAACGTTCCTGCTTGTCGGTGATGCGGTAAGCATCGCTCAGACGTGCTTCTGCCAGGGCTGCAACGCGTGCATTCAGCGCGTCGTTTACTGCTTCTGGCTGCCAGTCCCAACGTGGTTTACCGGCTTCTTTCACCAGGTCGTTGATGTTCTGGATAACGATCTGCTGCTGGTCGTGGCCAAATACCACAGCGCCCAGCATCTGGTCTTCGCTCAGCAGTTCTGCTTCGGATTCAACCATCAGTACCGCAGCTTCTGTACCGGCAACTACCAGGTCCAGCTTGCTCTCTTTCAGCTCGTCCTGAGTTGGGTTCAGAACGTACTGGTCGTTGATGTAACCAACGCGCGCAGCACCGATAGGACCGTTGAATGGAATACCAGACAGGGACAGGGCTGCAGATGCGCCGATCATCGCAACGATGTCCGGGTTAACCTGTGGGTTAACGGAAACAACGGTGGCGATAACCTGGACTTCGTTCACGAAGCCTTCCGGGAACAGCGGACGAACCGGGCGGTCAATCAGACGCGCAATCAGGGTTTCGCCTTCGCTTGGACGGCCTTCACGACGGAAGAAACCACCCGGGATTTTACCGGCAGCGTAGGTACGCTCCTGGTAGTTTACGGTCAGTGGGAAGAAGTCCTGACCTGGTTTTGCTTTTTTCTGGCCAACTACGGTTACGAATACCGCGGTGTCATCCATGCTTACCATAACGGCAGCAGTAGCCTGACGCGCCATCATGCCGGTTTCCAGCGTAACGGTATGTTGACCGTACTGGAATTTACGAACAATCGGATTCAGCAAGATTCTGTCCTTTCTTAAATGAATGACAGCACACCAGAGGCGTGCTGACTTTTACCGGACCTTCTTCGCATCCTCGCGACTAATGACAACCGACACCCTCATGGGTGAAGCCTCTCATTAGCCGCGCGAACCTCTGCAATGAAGATCATTTATAGCAACAATACATTAGTTTCCAGTGAATTGCTGCGGTCTGGTTGAAAAAAGGGGCCATAAGGCCCCCTTTTCTGAAACTCGCAAGACTTAGCGACGCAGACCCAGACGCTCGATCAGCGCGGTGTAGCGTGCAACATCTTTACGTTTCAGGTAGTCGAGCAGTTTACGACGCTGAGAAACCATACGCAGCAGACCACGACGGCTGTGGTGATCTTTTTTGTGCTCTGCAAAGTGACCCTGCAGGTGGTTAATCTGTGCAGTCAGCAGTGCAACCTGAACTTCGGTAGAACCGCTGTCGTTAGCATCACGACCAAACTCAGAAACGATTTTAGCTTTAGCTTCAACGCTTAGAGACATTTTAAAACTCCAAAATATAAAGAATGAAAGGAAGCCGATCTCTAATTCAGCTTTCCCATGTATAACGCATGTCAATTGTTAAACAATTTTCCAGACGTTAAGCCGCAATATTCTACCCGCCTCCCCTGCTTATCGCAAGGTGAGGCGTCAGCTTATGCCGGATATTCAACCACCAGACGACGTGGTGCGACGCGACCTTCGTCGTCGATTTCACCCATACCGATAAAGGTGTTCTCATCCCCTTCCGTTACGCGTACCAGCCCCTGCGCAGGCACACTCGCCGTACGCACCGGGTTGCCATTTTTAAAGTAAACGGAGGAGGTTAACGGCAGATTCACCACCGGATAGTCCGAAGCAGGACTGTCCATCGGCATCAGTAAAGGGTCCAGCAAATCCGCGACTTCAGCGTCCTGCGCCTGCGCCTGATCTACCAGCGCCTGCAGCTGCTCCAGCGTCACCATCCGCTCAGCCGGGTATTTGCTGACCGCCAGACGACGCAGATAAATGACGTGTGCGCCACAGCCCAACTTTTCACCCAGATCGTCGATGATGGTGCGGATGTAGGTGCCTTTTGAGCAGTGCACTTCCAGCTCCAGCTCATCACCTTCGTGACGGATGAACAGCAGCTCATACACCGTAATCGGACGGGCCTCGCGAGGTACTTCAATCCCCTGACGCGCATACTCATAGAGCTTTTTGCCCTGGTACTTCAGCGCCGAATACATTGACGGCACCTGCTGGGTATCGCCACGGAAGCTCTCCAGCGCAGCCTCAAGCTGCTCAGCGCTGAACGTCACCGGACGCTCTTCAACAACCTGACCATCCGCATCGGAGGTGTCCGTACGCTGGCCCAGCTTTGCAATCACGCGGTAGCGTTTGTCCGAATCCAGCAGATACTGGGAAAACTTCGTCGCTTCACCCAGGCAAATCGGCAGCATACCGGTCGCCAGCGGATCCAGCGCACCGGTATGTCCAGCACGGTTAGCATTGTAGAGACGTTTTACTTTTTGCAGCACGTCGTTGCTGGAAGCCCCCTGAGGTTTATCCAGCAGCAGCACGCCGTGCACGTCGCGACCGCGACGACGAGGACGACTCATCAGTCCTCCTTTTTATCGTCCGGGTTCACACGACGCTCATCATCCTGCTTCACCACGCTGGTGACCAGGTTGGACATGCGCATCCCTTCAACCAGTGAGTTGTCGTAGAAGAAGGTCAGTTCCGGCACGATACGCAGACGCATAGCTTTGCCCAACAGGGAACGGATAAAACCGGATGCATCCTGCAGTGCTTTGATACCCAGCTTAACCGCCGCTTCATCCTGATCGTTCAGGAAGGTGACAAACACTTTGGCATAGGCAAGATCGCGGGAGACTTCGACACCGGATACGGTGGTCATCATGCCCAGACGTGGGTCTTTAATTTCGCGCTGCAGGATGATTGCGATCTCTTTTTGCATTTCCTGCGCTACGCGCTGAGGGCGACCAAATTCTTTCGCCATAATAAATTCTCCAGACAAAAAAGGGGCTAAAGCCCCTTTTTAAAATTATTGCCGGGTGGCGCTTCGCTTACCCGGCCTACGCAGTTGCGGCCCAAAAGCCCACAAAGATTACGCGATGGTACGCTGAATTTCGATGATCTCGAACACTTCGATCATATCGCCAACGCGAACGTCGTTGTAGTTCTTCACGCCGATACCACATTCCATACCGTTACGGACTTCGTTAACGTCATCTTTGAAGCGGCGCAGGGATTCCAGCTCGCCTTCGTAGATAACCACGTTGTCACGCAATACGCGGATTGGGTTGTGACGCTTGATGTTACCTTCGGTAACCATACAGCCCGCGATCGCACCGAATTTCGGTGATTTGAACACGTCACGAACTTCAGCCAGACCGATGATCTGCTGTTTCAGTTCCGGAGACAGCATACCGCTCATCGCTGCTTTCACTTCGTCGATCAGGTGATAGATGACGGAGTAGTAACGCAGATCCAGGCTTTCCGCTTCGATCACGCGACGCGCAGAAGCATCGGCACGAACGTTGAAGCCAACCAGAATTGCGTTGGACGCTGCTGCCAGGGTTGCGTCGGTTTCGGTGATACCACCTACGCCGGAACCGATGATCTTCACTTTCACTTCGTCGGTAGACAGTTTCAGTAAAGAGTCGGAGATCGCTTCCACAGAACCCTGAACGTCTGCCTTCAGAACGACGTTCACTTCGTGAACTTCGCCTTCGGTCATGTTGGCGAACATGTTCTCGAGTTTAGATTTCTGCTGACGAGCCAGTTTAACTTCACGGAATTTGCCCTGACGGTACAGCGCAACTTCACGCGCTTTCTTCTCGTCACGAACAACGGTCACTTCATCACCGGCAGCCGGAACACCGGACAGACCGAGGATTTCCACAGGAATGGATGGACCCGCTTCCAGCACTTCACGACCCAGTTCGTCACGCATTGCACGAACACGGCCATATTCGAAGCCACACAGAACGATGTCGCCTTTGTTCAGGGTACCTTCACGGACCAGAACGGTAGCCACCGGGCCACGGCCTTTATCCAGGAAGGATTCAATTACCGCGCCGCTCGCCATACCGTTGCGAATCGCTTTCAGCTCCAGAACTTCAGCCTGCAGCAGGATTGCGTTCAGCAGGTCATCGATACCGGTACCGACTTTTGCAGAAACCGGGATGAACTGAGACTCACCGCCCCACTCTTCCGGCATAACACCGTACTGGGACAGTTCGTTTTTAACGCGATCCATGTCCGCTTCTGGCTTATCGATTTTGTTCACAGCAACAACCAGAGGCACCTGCGCCGCTTTCGCGTGCTGGATAGCTTCGATGGTCTGTGGCATCACGCCATCGTCTGCCGCAACCACCAGAACAACGATATCCGTTGCCTGAGCACCACGAGCACGCATAGAGGTAAACGCGGCGTGGCCCGGGGTATCCAGGAAGGTGATCATCCCGTTATCGGTTTCTACATGGTATGCACCGATGTGCTGGGTAATGCCGCCTGCTTCGCCAGAGGCGACTTTGGTGGAACGAATGTAGTCCAGCAGAGAGGTTTTACCGTGGTCAACGTGACCCATGATGGTCACAACTGGAGCACGCGGCTCAGCTGCTGCGCCAGTGTCACGGTCGCTCATTACCGCTTCTTCCAGCTCGTTTTCACGACGCAGGATAACTTTGTGGCCCATCTCTTCGGCAACCAGCTGTGCGGTTTCCTGGTCGATGACCTGGTTGATGGTCGCCATAGCGCCCAGCTTCATCATTGCTTTGATGACCTGAGAGCCTTTAACGGCCATCTTGTTCGCCAGATCGCCAACGGTGATGGTTTCGCCGATGATAACGTCACGGTTAACGGCCTGAGCTGGCTTCTGGAAGCCCTGCTGCAGCGCGGAACCTTTACGCTTGCCACCTTTACCACCGCGACCCGCTGCACGCGCTTCTTCGCGATCGGCTTTGGATTCAGCGTGCTTGTTGCCTTTCTTCTGAGGACGCGCAGTTTTGGATGCGGTGCGGGTACGGCCACGGCCACCTTCAACCTCACGGTCGTTTTCGTCTTCTGCCTGACGCGCGTGCTGAGAAGTAGTTACGTGGTAATCGCTGTTGTCTTCAGACGGTTCAGCGGTATTCACGCCGTTCTTCTCGTTTTCTTCTGCCATACGGCGCGCTTCTTCAGCAACACGACGTGCGTCTTCTTCCAGCTTACGGCGTGCTTCTTCTTCCGCTTTACGCTTCAGTTCGGCAGCTTCATTTTCACGACGGGCTTTTTCCGTCTGGGCTGTTTTGGTCATTTCGTCAGTCTGTTGATTGCTCACTTTGTCTTTTTCCGCCGCGTCACGCTTCGCTTTATCACTGGCATCGCGCTTCGCTTTTTCTGCGGCCTCACGTTCAGCTTTTAATTCTGCCTCACGTTTGGCGGCTAATTCCGCCTCACGCTGAGCTTGTTCTTCCGCTTCACGCTGTGCCTGCTCTTCCGCTGCAAGGCGTTCAGCCTCTTGCGGATCACGTTTTACAAAGGTGCGCGTCTTGCGGACTTCGATTTGTACCGATTTGCTTTTTCCACCGGTACCTGGAACATTTAACGTACTACGCGTTTTACGCTGTAACGTCAGTTTATCAGGCGCTGAGCCGTGCTCACGGTTCAGGTGCGATAATAAGGTTTGTTTTTCTTGCGCGGTCACTGAGTCATCAGCAGACTTAGGGATCCCTGCATCAGCAAATTGCTGTACCAGGCGGTCCACGGAAGTCTGAATCTCAGCAGCCAGCGTTTTTACAGTTACATCAGTCATGCTGTTCCTTCCTGCTACAGTTTATTACGCTTCGTCGCCGAACCAGCAGATATTACGTGCGGCCATGATGAGCTCGCCGGCTTTCTCGTCGGTTAAACCGTCGATATCAGCCAGGTCATCAACGCCTTGTTCAGCGAGATCTTCCAGCGTACAAACACCACGGGCAGCCAGCTTGAACGCGATCGCACGATCAAGACCTTCCAGATTCAGCAGGTCATCAGCCGGCTTGTTATCACCAAGGCTTTCTTCCTGAGCCAGTGCCAGGGTGGTCAGTGCGTTTTTAGCGCGGTCACGCAGGGCTTCAACGGTTGCTTCGTCCAGACCGTCAATTTCCAGCAGTTCTTTCATTGGCACGTAGGCCAGTTCTTCCAGCGTTGAGAAACCTTCTTCAACCAGAACGGTGGCGAAGTCTTCGTCAATGTCCAGGTATTTAGTGAAGGTATCAATAGCTGCATGGGCTTCAGCCTGGTGCTTAGCCTGCAGGTCGTCAACAGTCATTACGTTGAGTTCCCAGCCGCTCAGCTGCGAAGCCAGACGGACGTTCTGACCGTTACGGCCGATAGCCTGTGCCAGGTTACCTGCTTCGACGGCGATATCCATGGTGTGCTTGTCTTCGTCTACAACGATAGAGGCAACGTCAGCCGGAGCCATCGCGTTAATCACGAACTGCGCCGGGTTGTCGTCCCACAGAACGATATCAATACGCTCGCCACCGAGTTCAGTCGAAACGGCCTGAACACGCGCGCCACGCATACCGACGCAAGCACCGACCGGATCGATACGCTTGTCGTTGGTTTTCACCGCAATTTTCGCACGAGAACCCGGATCGCGGGCAGCGGCTTTAATCTCGATCACTTCTTCGCCAATTTCTGGCACTTCAATGCGGAACAGTTCGATCAGCATTTCAGGTTTAGAACGGGTCACGAACAGCTGAGCACCACGCGCTTCTGGACGCACAGCGTACAGAACGCCGCGGATACGGTCGCCCGGACGGAAGTTTTCACGCGGCAGCATGTCTTCACGCAGGATAACGGCTTCAGCGTTACCGGCCAGCCCTTCAGATTTGATCTCCAGAGAGATGTTGTCGCGGTTAACTTTTTTCACCACACCAGTGACGATTTCGCCTTCCTGATCGCGGAACTGGTCAACGACCATAGCGCGCTCAGCTTCACGTACTTTCTGGACGATAACCTGTTTAGCAGTCTGGGTGGTGATACGGTCGAAGGTGACGGATTCGATCTGATCTTCAACGTAATCGTCAACGTTCAGGCTCTCATCTTCGAAACGTGCCGCTTCCAGAGTGATCTCTTTCGTTGGCTGAGTCACTTCTTCAACGATAACCCAACGACGGAAAGTATCGAAATCGCCGCTCTTACGATCGATGCTTACGCGAACATCAATCTCTTGTTCGTATTTTTTCTTGGTTGCCGTAGCCAGTGCACTTTCCAGCGCTTCAAAAATCTTCTCGCGCGGCAGTGATTTTTCGTTGGAGACGGCTTCAACAACAGCCAAAATTTCTTTGTTCATCGCGGGCTTTTCACCTCATCCAGACTGTTAAAAGTGGGGAACCAGGTTCGCCTTCTGGATATTACTCAGCGCGAACACTTCATCTTTGCCTTCGACTGTTACTGTGATCATCTCACCATCAACGGCCTTAATAACGCCCTGCCATTTACGGCGGTTTTGTACAGCCATGCGCAGAACGATAGCCGCTTCTTCACCAATGTAGTGCGTGTAGTGTTCAGCAGTGAACAGCGGGCGATGCAGACCAGGCGAGGAAACTTCCAGGTTATAGGCGACGGTAATAGGATCTTCAACATCAAGAACCGCACTCACCTGGTGGCTAACATCAGCACAATCATCAACATTGATGCCATCTTCACTATCAATATAGATGCGCAGCGTGGATGTACGGCTGCGAATGAATTCGATGCCGACCAGTTCGTAGCCCAGTGCTTCGACTGGCGCTTTAATCATCTCTGTTAATTTTTGGTCTAATGTGGACAAGCCCACCCCCAAGACGTAAAAAAAGGGCATAAAGCCCAGTTATTCTGTAGTCAGATAACAAAAAACCCCGATAAATCGGGGCTTTAGATAACTGAACCCTATAGCCACAACTGTGGCCTGGAGCACTTTCAAAAAGAATTTTTTCAAATCCAGCTACGAAGGCGCTAAGTCTTCACAGTATATTTGAAAAAGGACTTTATAGGAAAGTGGTTGCGGGGGCCGGATTTGAACCGACGACCTTCGGGTTATGAGCCCGACGAGCTACCAGGCTGCTCCACCCCGCGCCTGAAACGTGGCAAATTCTACTCGCTGTGGGTAAAAAATGCAAATAATGCTGGGATTTGGTACCGAGGACGGGACGTAAAATCGGCATACAGTATATTGATAGCGTAGGCCCCCTGTCAACCCTGTGAACCGCAGCGATTCAGACGGGAAATTTTTACAAAAAATACACGAATCTCTTTCGGTACTTGCCAAAAGATGATTAAATGAAAACTCACTTATTCTGCATAAAAATGCATTTTAGGGTGAAGCGATCACTCATCAGTCAATCAAGCAGGGTTTTATTTTATGACGACGATTCTCAAGCATCTTCCGCAAGGACAACGTATTGGCATCGCTTTTTCAGGCGGCCTGGATACCAGCGCTGCACTGCTGTGGATGCGCCAGAAGGGAGCGGTTCCGTATGCATATACTGCGAACCTGGGTCAGCCGGATGAGGACGATTATGACGCGATCCCTCGTCGTGCCATGGAGTATGGTGCAGAGAATGCTCGCCTGATTGACTGCCGTAAGCAGCTGGTTGCCGAAGGTATCGCTGCCATTCAGTGCGGTGCTTTCCACAACACCACCGGTGGCCTGACCTATTTCAACACCACTCCGCTCGGCCGCGCAGTTACCGGCACCATGCTGGTTGCCGCCATGAAAGAAGATGGTGTTAACATCTGGGGCGATGGCAGTACCTATAAAGGCAACGACATCGAACGTTTCTACCGTTACGGTCTGCTGACCAACGCTGAACTGCAGATCTACAAGCCGTGGCTGGATACTGACTTCATCGATGAACTCGGCGGCCGTCACGAAATGTCTGAATTTATGATCGCCTGTGGCTTTGACTACAAAATGTCAGTCGAGAAAGCCTACTCCACCGACTCCAACATGCTGGGTGCCACGCACGAAGCAAAAGACCTCGAGTTCCTGAACTCCAGCGTGAAGATCGTGAACCCGATCATGGGCGTGAAGTTCTGGGACGAAAACGTCAAAATCCAGGCAGAAGAAGTGACCGTACGTTTCGAGCGCGGCCACCCGGTTGCCCTGAACGGCCAGACCTTCTCTGACGACGTGGAGCTGATGCTGGAAGCTAACCGCATCGGCGGCCGTCACGGCCTGGGTATGAGCGATCAGATTGAAAACCGTATCATTGAAGCGAAAAGCCGTGGCATCTACGAAGCTCCGGGGATGGCGCTGCTGCACATCGCTTACGAGCGCCTGCTGACCGGTATCCATAACGAAGATACCATCGAGCAGTATCACTCTCACGGTCGTCAGTTGGGTAAACTGCTGTATCAGGGCCGTTGGTTCGACCCGCAGGCGCTGATGCTGCGTGATGCCCTCCAGCGTTGGGTGGCAAGCGCCATTACCGGTGAAGTGACCCTGGAACTGCGTCGCGGCAACGACTACTCGATCCTGAATACCGTCTCTGACAACCTGACCTACCAGGCAGAACGTCTGACCATGGAAAAAGGCGAGTCCGTCTTCTCTCCGGACGATCGTATTGGTCAACTGACCATGCGTAACCTGGATATCACCGATACTCGCGCCAAGCTGTTCACCTATACCGAGAACGGTCTGCTTTCCGTATCCACCGGCAATGGTCTGCCGCAGGTTGAGAATCTGGAAAAGTAATCGCGAATTAACAAAGACAAAAGGCGCCTGAGGGCGCCTTTTTTAATGTCTGCTATTTCTGTTTTCGTAGGCCCGGCAAGCATCGCGCCGCCGGACAAAACCATAAACTTCAGACGAAAAAAAAGACGTCTTTCGACGTCTTTCTTTCGGAATATTGGTACTGAGGATGGGACTCGAACCCACAAGCCCGTTAGGGCACTACCACCTCAAGGTAGCGTGTCTACCAATTCCACCACCTCAGCACGGATACTTCTCTTACTGCGGGATATCGCTGGTCGGCTTAGCCGGTGCAGCTGGCTGAGTCTGCTCAGATTTCGCTGGCGCGCTCAGATTGTCCCACTCGCTTCCTTTGTTGATCTTGTTGCTATTGATATTGCCAAGCGCCAGACTGATGATGAAAAACAGCGTTGCCAGAATCGCCGTTGCGCGGGTCATGAAGTTACCAGAACCACTTGAACCGAACAGCGTACCAGAAGCGCCTGCTCCAAAGGAGGCCCCCATATCAGCGCCTTTACCTTGCTGCAGCATGATCAGCGCTACCAGAGCGATGGCTACAATAAGGAAAACTACCAAAAGAGCTTCGTACATAATCAACCTGTTCCTTGCGGATTTGCCGCATACCAATGCTTCAACCAATAAGCAGGAAATTTGCTTTCCCACTGAAGCGGGTGTGAATACTAACCAAAGCGAATGACCTTCGCAAGGGCAATTTCGGCTCATTGTATCAAGTGCGGAAAAAAACAGCAAAACCGCCACAACTGTACAAAACAAAGGCGGCACAGGCCGCCTTTTTAAGCACTTAACCGGATTTACGCTGCTTTGACCGCATCAGCGATACGATGGGCAAATTCGGTGACCTGCGCTTCGTCTTCCCCTTCCACCATTACGCGGATCAGCGGTTCTGTACCTGACTTACGCAGCAGGACGCGCCCACGGGAGCCCAGCGCCGCTTCCACCTCGGCCATTACCGCCTTCACATTCTCGTTTTCCAGCGGGTCGCCCTTACCTGCGGTAAAGCGGACGTTAACCAGGATCTGCGGGAACATTTTCATACCACTGCACAGATCGTGCAGGGACATATGGTTACGCACCATCGCCGCTACTACCTGCAGGCTTGCGACAATACCGTCACCGGTAGTGGTTTTGTCGAGCAGGATCACGTGGCCGGAGTTTTCGGCCCCAATGCGCCAGCCTTTCTCCTGAAGTTTTTCCAGTACGTAGCGATCGCCCACTTTCGCGCGCACAAACGGGATGCCCAGCTGCTTGAGCGCCAGCTCGAGGCCCATGTTGCTCATCAGGGTACCGACGGCGCCGCCGCGCAGTTGCCCCTGGCGCAGACCTTCGCGGGCAATGATATAGAGGATCTGATCGCCGTCGACTTTATTGCCTTCGTGGTCGACCATGATGACGCGGTCGCCGTCGCCGTCGTAAGCGATACCCAGATCGGCCTTTTCTGCCAGCACGCGCGCCTGCAGGGCGCGGACATCCGTTGCGCCCACTTCGGCATTGATGTTCAGCCCGTTTGGTTCGCAACCGATAGCCACAACCTGCGCGCCCAGCTCACGGAACACATTAGGCGCGATGTGGTAGGTGGCACCGTTCGCGCAATCGACCACAATTTTCAGATGACCCAGGCTCAGCTCGTTCGGGAAGGTACCTTTGCAGAATTCAATGTAGCGACCCGCAGCATCGACGATACGGCTGGCTTTACCCAGCTCAGCGGAGTCAACGCAGGTAAGCTCTTTTTCCATTTCCGCTTCAATCGCTTCTTCAACATCATCCGGCAGCTTGGTGCCGTCAATGGAGAAGAATTTGATACCGTTATCGTAGAACGGGTTATGCGACGCAGAGATAACAATGCCCGCTTCCGCACGGAAAGCGCGGGTGAGGTAAGCAACTGCCGGCGTTGGCATTGGGCCGGTGAAAGAGGCCGACAGCCCGGCAGCTGACAGACCCGCTTCCAGCGCAGATTCGAGCATATAGCCGGAAATACGGGTGTCTTTACCGATAATGATTTTGCGCGAGCCGTGGCTTGCCAGCACCTTGCCAGCCGCCCAGCCTAACTTCAGCACAAACTCAGGCGTAATTGGCGCATCGCCCACGCGTCCACGAATGCCGTCGGTACCAAAAAATTTACGATTACTCATAGCGGGAGTTTTCCTTAGCTGCCAGTGTGGCTTCCACCACTCGCATGGCTTCTGCTGTTTCTTTTACGTCATGAACGCGAATTATATTTGCTCCCTGCATCGCTGCAATCACCGCACAGGCCAGACTACCACTCAGGCGCTCTGATGGCCCAACATTAAGCAGTTGCCCTATCATGGATTTTCTCGACATTCCGACCAGCAGCGGCAGGCCAAAATGGTGAAACTCAGATAAGCGAGCAAGAAGTTCGTAGTTATGAGAGAGATTTTTACCGAAACCGAAGCCCGGGTCGAGCAGCAATTTCTCTTTTGCGATACCGGCACGTTCACAGCGCGCAATATGCTCTTTGAAGTAGCGGTTCACGTCTGCAAACACGTCACTGTATTTCGGTGCATCCTGCATGGTTTTCGGCTGACCCTGCATATGCATCAGGCAGACCGGCAACCCGGTCTCGGCAGCCGCCTCAAGCGCGCCGGGTTCGGTGAGGGAGCGAATGTCATTAATTATGTGAGCACCCACTCTGGCCGATTCGCGGATCACCTCTGGCTTTGAAGTATCTACCGAGATCCAGACTTCGAAACGCTGGGCAATTGCCTCCACCACCGGAATGACGCGCGACAACTCCTCATCAACGCTGACATCCGCCGCCCCTGGACGCGTCGACTCTCCACCTACATCGATAATCGTCGCGCCGGCATTTATCATCAGATTCGCATGCCTGACCGCATCAATAAGCGAGTTATGCGTGCCGCCATCTGAAAAAGAGTCTGGCGTGACGTTCAGGATCCCCATCACATGCGGATGAGAAAGATCGAGATAAGAATCCTGGGCGAAGAGTTTCATGGCAAGTCCCTGATTTTTTGGTTAAGCAGACAAGAAAAACCCCGGGGCAAGCCCCAGGGTTTCAGGTAAAGAGAACTTCATTTACAGCGGTGACTTATTTGTCGCCCAACTGTTCTGACATGGTGTTGCCCGGGTTCGGCGTACGCGGTTCATCGACCGGACGCGGCGCACGTGGCGTACCGTTGTTGTCAGAGTTGTTGGAAGCGCCTGGATCTTCCCAGCCCGCCGGTGGACGAACATCACGGCGTGCCATCAGGTCGTCGATCTGCGGCGCATCGATGGTCTCATATTTCATGAGCGCATCTTTCATGGCGTGCAGGATATCCATATTGTCATTCAGGATCTGACGGGCGCGACCGTAGTTACGTTCAATCAGCGCTTTCACTTCCTGGTCGATGATACGTGCTGTTTCATCGGACATATGTTTCGCTTTCGCCACGCTGCGGCCGAGGAACACTTCGCCTTCTTCTTCCGCATACAGCAGCGGACCAAGTTTGTCGGAGAAGCCCCACTGGGTCACCATGTTACGCGCCAGGTTTGTCGCGACTTTAATGTCGTTAGACGCACCGGTCGAAACATGTTCCACACCGTAGATAATCTCTTCTGCCAGACGACCGCCGTAAAGGGTCGAAATCTGGCTTTCCAGTTTCTGGCGGCTGGCGCTGATAGCATCGCCTTCCGGCAGGAAGAACGTCACGCCAAGCGCACGGCCACGAGGGATAATCGTCACTTTATGCACCGGATCGTGTTCCGGTACCAGGCGACCGATAATCGCATGACCTGCTTCGTGGTAAGCCGTGGACTCTTTCTGCGCTTCCGTCATCACCATGGAGCGACGTTCCGCACCCATCATGATTTTGTCTTTCGCTTTCTCGAACTCCACCATGGAAACCACACGCTTGTTGCCGCGGGCAGCAAACAGCGCAGCTTCGTTCACCAGGTTAGCCAGATCGGCACCGGAGAAGCCCGGTGTACCGCGCGCAATGATTGCCGCATCGATGTCCGGAGACAGCGGTACGCGACGCATATGCACTTTCAGGATCTGCTCACGACCACGAACGTCTGGCAGACCCACTACAACCTGACGGTCAAAACGGCCTGGACGCAGCAGCGCAGGGTCAAGAACGTCCGGACGGTTAGTCGCCGCGATAACGATGATACCTTCGTTACCTTCGAAGCCATCCATCTCAACCAGCATCTGGTTCAGCGTCTGTTCACGTTCATCGTGACCGCCACCCAGACCCGCGCCACGCTGGCGGCCTACGGCGTCGATTTCATCGATAAAGATGATGCACGGTGCCGCTTTCTTGGCCTGTTCGAACATGTCACGCACACGAGATGCACCGACACCCACGAACATTTCCACGAAGTCAGAACCTGAAATGGTAAAGAATGGCACCTTCGCTTCACCTGCGATGGCTTTCGCCAGCAGGGTTTTACCGGTACCCGGAGGGCCGACCATCAGGACGCCTTTCGGGATCTTACCGCCCAGTTTCTGGAAGCGGCTCGGCTCGCGCAGGTACTCGACCAGTTCACCTACCTCTTCTTTTGCTTCGTCGCAACCTGCCACGTCAGCAAAAGTGGTTTTGATCTGGTCTTCCGTCAACATACGCGCCTTGCTCTTACCGAACGACATGGCGCCTTTGCCACCGCCGCCCTGCATCTGACGCATAAAGAAGATCCAGACGCCGATAAGCAGCAGCATCGGGAACCAGGAAATGAAGATAGAAGCCAGCAGGCTTGGCTCTTCCGGCGGCTCACCGACCACCTTGACGTTTTTAGTCAGAAGGTTATCAAGCAGCTTAGGATCGTTCACCGGAATGTAAGTCGTGTAACGGTTACTATCTTTCTTGGTAACGTTGATCTCACGTCCGTTGATACGCGCTTCGCGAACCTGATCCTGGTTGACCTCTTGCAGGAAGGTAGAGTAGTCCACCTTGCGGCCATTAGACTCGCTGGGCCCAAAGCTCTGGAATACTGACATCAGCACAACGGCAATGACCAGCCAGAGTATTAGGTTTTTCGCCATGTCACTCAAGGGATTAACCTCTTATTACAACTGTGTTAAAAACAGCGTCAGGATACTCTGTATCCGATTTATTTCAAACTTTCGCCTGAAATTCACCGGCTATCATTTTCGCCCGGTCGCTACAATATACACTTCACGTGAACGCGCACGCGAAGAGTCCGGCTTACGAACTTTAACCTTCGTAAACAGGGAGCGAATTTCCTTCAGATACTCCTCGAAACCTTCGCCCTGGAACACCTTCACTAAAAAACTACCACCCGGCGCTAATACATCACGACACATTTCTAACGCCAGTTCTACCAGATACATGGAGCGAGGGATATCCACCGCCGGTGTTCCGCACATATTTGGCGCCATATCGGACATGACAACCTGAACTTTACTGTCACCTACCCGTTCAAGTAACGCTTTCAGTACTAATTCATCACGAAAATCGCCCTGAAGGAAGTCCACACCAACGATGGGATCCATAGGTAAAAGATCGCAGGCGATAATTCGGCCAGTTCCGCCGATTTGTGTTACCGCATACTGCGACCATCCACCGGGCGCTGCACCGAGGTCGACAATCGTCATCCCCGGCTTAAAGAGTTTGTCACTTTGCTGTATTTCATCAAGTTTAAACCAGGCACGGGAACGTAACCCCTTTTTCTGTGCCTGTTGAACATATTTATCGCTAAAGTGTTCCTGGAGCCAGCGGCTCGAGCTAGCAGAACGCTTTTTACCTGTCATTTAACTTTCCGTCCTGGTTCATCGTAGCCTGTGGTGTAAATTTCCACTCAGCAATTTGGCGATATTAGGGAGATGGCGGTAGAATGAACCGTTTTCAATCCCAACGTAAGCAAAAATATACGATGAATCTGAGTACTAAACAAAAACAGCACCTTAAAGGTCTGGCACATCCGCTCAAGCCTGTAGTTATGCTTGGCAACAATGGTTTGACCGAAGGGGTACTGGCCGAGATTGAACAAGCGCTGGAGCACCACGAATTAATCAAGGTGAAAATTGCCTCTGAAGACAGAGACACCAAGACCTTGATCGTGGAAGCAATCGTGCGCGAGACCGGCGCCTGTAATGTACAGGTCATCGGTAAAACGCTGGTGCTCTACCGCCCATCTAAAGAGCGTAAAATCTCGCTGCCACGCTAAGATTATCCTGAATTGAACACAGTTACTGTGTAAAACGAGGGGTTTTTCTTTAGCAGGTGAGCAAAATGCCATGCTCCTTGAGTTGATAAAAGGCCGCTATGCGGCCTTTTTCCTATCTTTACAATGTATCAACATCTGCCCGTGGATGCGAATTACAGGTAATCAACCTTGGTAATTTCGAATTCCACTTCGCCACCTGGGGTGCGGATGGTGACAACATCGTCCTGCTCTTTACCCACCAGGCCGCGTGCGATTGGTGAGTTTACCGAGATCAGATTCTGCTTAAAGTCAGCTTCGTCATCACCCACGATGCGGTAGGAGACCTCTTCATCGGTATCCAGATTGATCACGGTGACGGTTGAACCAAAAATCACACGCCCGTTATTTGGCATTTTTGTGATATCAATCACCTGTGCATTCGACAGCTTGGCTTCGATATCTTTAATACGCCCTTCGCAGAACCCCTGCTGTTCACGCGCAGCGTGATACTCAGCATTCTCTTTCAGATCGCCATGCTCACGCGCATCAGCGATCGCAGCAATGATTTCAGGGCGGCGAACAGATTTCAGGAAATCCAGTTCTTCACGCAGTTTTTCAGCGCCACGTAAGGTCATCGGAATAGCTTGCATTTGTTATACCTCTTTGACATTCCTGTTGGGTACGGGTAACCGACCCGACGACTGGCCCCGCAGGCATCACAGCCTGGCACAGGTCAGAAGCAAAAGAAAACTGACCCGGAAGCAAACTCCCAGGTCAGCAGCAATTTTTCAATTTGATACGCATTTTACCGCGAAGTTCAGTATGGGTCATCGTTTACTTTACAGGGCGTTGGGCCGTAGTATGGCGGTTTGTTTCCGGGTTGTTAGCGCGAGATTATGCGATTTTCCAGATTTATCATCGGATTGACCACCACTATAGCGTTCACTGTCCAGGCAGCGAACGTCGACGAGTATATTAATCAGCTGCCCGATGGCGCCAATCTTGCTCTGGTCGTGCAAAAGGTGGGGGCCCAGGCGCCTGAAATTGATTATCACAGCCAGCAGATGGCTCTGCCCGCCAGTACGCAAAAGGTGATCACGGCGCTGGCTGCCCTGCTGCAGCTGGGACCTGATTTTCGTTTCACGACCACGCTTGAAAGCAAAGGCAACATCGAGAGTGGCGTACTGAAAGGCGATCTTATCGCCCGCTTTGGCGGCGATCCGACCTTTAAGCGTCAGGATATTCGCAACATGGTCGCCGTGTTGAAGAAGTCTGGCGTCCAGCGCATTGAAGGTAATGTGCTCATTGATACGTCCATTTTCGCCAGCCATGATAAAGCGCCCGGCTGGCCGTGGAATGATATGACCCAGTGCTTCAGCGCCCCGCCTGCGGCAGCGATTGTCGATCGCAACTGCTTCTCCATTTCGTTGTACAGCGCACCAAAACCCAACGATTTAGCCTTTATTCGGGTGGCGTCTTACTATCCGGTCAACATGTTCAGCCAGGTGCGTACGCTGGCGAAAGGCTCACCGGAAGCGCAGTACTGCGAACTGGATGTAGTCCCGGGCGATCTGAACCGCTTTACCCTGACCGGTTGCCTGTCCCAGCGTGCCGATCCGCTGCCGCTGGCCTTCGCTATTCAGGACGGCGCAAGCTATGCGGGGGCGATCCTCAAAGATGAGCTGAAGCAGGCCAACATTACCTACAGCGGTACCCTGCTGCGCCAGACGCAGAGCAACGAGCCCGGCACCGTGATTGCCAGTAAGCAATCGGCACCGCTGCACGATCTGCTCAAAATCATGCTGAAAAAATCGGACAACATGATCGCCGATACCGTATTTCGTATGATTGGCCATGCCCGCTTCGGCGTACCTGGCACCTGGCGTGCCGGTTCAGATGCGGTGCGTCAGATCCTCCGCCAGCAGGCCGGCATCGATCTCGGCAATACCATCGCGGTGGATGGTTCAGGTCTGTCGCGTCATAACCTGATCTCCCCTGCCACCATGATGCAGGTGCTACAGTACATTGCTCAGCACGACACTGAACTAAACTTCATCTCAATGCTGCCGCTTGCCGGTTATGACGGCTCCCTGCAGTACCGTGCGGGCCTGCACGCTGCGGGCGTCGATGGCAAAGTCTCTGCCAAAACGGGTTCCCTGCAAGGGGTGTATAACCTGGCCGGGTTTATCACCACCGCCAGCGGACAGCGAATGGCATTCGTGCAGTACCTTTCTGGCTATGCGGTTGAACCTGCTGACCAACGTAACCGCCGTATCCCGCTGGTGCGCTTTGAAAGCCGGCTTTACAAGGACATTTATCAGAATAACTAGCGATGAAATTACTCATTGTTGAAGACGATCTGCTGCTACAGGAAGGGCTGGCCCTGGCGCTCTCGGCCGAGGGCTACACGCTTGATTGTGCGGGCACCGCCGCCGAGGCTGATGGTCTTATCCAGAGCGGCGAGTACAGCCTGGTGATCCTCGATCTTGGCCTGCCGGATAAAGACGGAGCGACCCTGCTGAGCCAGTGGCGCCGTCGGGGATTTGATAATCCCGTACTGATCCTGACCGCCCGCGACGCGCTGGAAGACCGGATTAACGGCCTGGACTCCGGCGCCGACGATTATCTGGTTAAGCCCTTTGCGCTGGCAGAACTTCAGGCGCGCGCCAGAGCGTTGATACGCCGCTATCAGGGGCACAGTGACAACCTGCTCAGCGATGGCGATCTCACGCTGAATCTGCAAACGCAGCAGGTTTTACAGCACTCCCGGCCGGTTGAAGTCACCCCGAAAGAGTTCGCCCTGCTGACGCGGCTGATCATGCGTACCGGACAGACCGTCCACCGGGAAACCTTACAGCAGGATATCTACTCCTGGCAGGACGATCCGGGCTCCAACACGCTGGAGGTGCATATCCATAATCTGCGGCGTAAGCTGGGTAAAGACCGGATCAAAACGGTGCGCGGCGTGGGATATCGCCTTGAGAGTCAAAAATGAACAGCATGCGCCGTCGTCTGATGGTGCTGTTGGCAGTCATTCTGCTGTTCTTTCAACTGGTCAGCGTCATCTGGCTGTGGCATGAGAGCCGGGAGCAGATCAGCTTCCTGGTGAGCGAGACGCTCTCCGCAAAAGCCCGTAATCAGCATGTCGAGAAAGAGATCCGGGAGGCGATCGCCTCGTTGCTGGTCCCTTCGCTGGTGATGGTCGGCTTTACGCTGCTGTTCTCCTTCTGGGCCGTCAGCTGGATCACCCGTCCGCTCAATCAGCTACGCACCAGCCTGGCAAACCGATCTGCCGACAATCTCACCCCGCTGCCGATGTACTCCGACATGGAAGAGATTGGTGCCGTCACCACCTCATTAAATCAACTCCTTGCCCGGCTGGATCAAACCATTCAGCAAGAGCGTCTGTTCACCGCTGACGCCGCGCACGAGCTGCGCACGCCATTGGCGGGCATACGCCTGCATCTGGAACTGATGGCGCAGTCAGGCTCGCCTCAGGCGACGACGCTGGTTGCCCGCATCGACCAGTTGATGCATACCGTGGAGCAGTTGCTGATGCTCGCCCGCGCAGGCCAGGCTCTGGCCAGTGGGCACTACGACACGGTTAACTGGAGTGAAGCGATTTTTGCACCGCTGGCGCTGGAGAATGAGGCGAAAAGCCATACCCTCATCTGGCCGCAGGCGGGCCCGCAGAGCGTGCAGGGTGACGCCACCTTGCTGCGACTGATGCTGCGCAATTTGCTGGAAAATGCGGTGCGATACAGCCCGGCAGGAACCACCATTGAAGTGGGAATGCAGGAAGTCGACGGCGGTACGTGGGTGAGTGTCTGCGATCAGGGGCCTGGCATTGAGGAAGCCCATCGCCAGTCAATTACCGAGCCGTTCCGTCGTATCGATCAACGCTATGGCGGTAGCGGACTGGGATTGAGCATTGTTCAGCGTATCGTGCAGCTGCACCGCGGCAGGCTGACGCTGGAGAATCGACCTGAAGGTGGATTAATTGTCGCCTGCTGGCTACCGGAAAAACTGAACTAAAAAAAAGCCCCCTTGATAAGGGGGCTCATGACCGTCTTAACGCTTATAGATGAACTCGACGCCTTCTTCGTCGTCTTCATCCCAGTCGTCATCCCAGTCTTCGTCGTCTTCTGCTTCCGCCTGCTCTTCGAGCTGCTCGCGGTGGTAGTCATCCCACATGAATTCGACTTTTTCAGGTTGTTTCGCTTCTTCTGCCTGGGTAACCGGGTTCTCGATGATAAAGGTCATCACATCCCAGCACAGGTCTTTTACGCCCATCTGGCTTGCCGCAGAGATGAGATAGTACTTATCTTCCCAGCCCATCGCTTCAGCAATGGCTTTCGCCTTCGCTTCGGCTTCAGCTTTGTCCATCAGGTCAATCTTGTTGAAGACCAGCCAGCGCGGCTTGGCAGCCAGTTTATCGCTGTATTTTTCCAGCTCGCCAATAATGATACGGGCGTTTTCTACCGGATCGGAACCGTCGATCGGATCGATATCGATGAGATGCAGCAGAACGCGGCAACGCTCAAGGTGCTTCAGGAAGCGAATACCTAAGCCCGCCCCTTCGGCAGCGCCTTCGATCAGGCCCGGGATGTCGGCCACCACGAAGCTCTTCTCGTTGTCCATACGCACCACGCCGAGGCTTGGTACCAGGGTCGTAAACGGATAGTCAGCCACTTTCGGTTTAGCTGCAGAGACGGCGCGGATGAAGGTAGATTTACCCGCATTCGGCATCCCCAGCATACCGACGTCAGCCAGCAGCATCAGCTCCAGCTGCAGATCGCGCTTGTCACCCGGCGTACCCATCGTTTTCTGACGCGGAGTACGGTTAACGGAAGATTTGAAACGGGTATTGCCCAGACCGTGCCAGCCGCCTTTAGCAACCATCAGGCGCTGACCGTGTTTGGTCATGTCACCCATGGTTTCGCCAGTGCCCTGATCGATGACGCGCGTACCGACAGGAACTTTAACCGTAACGTCTTTACCACGTTTACCGGTACAGTCACGACTCTGGCCGTTCTGGCCACGCTCAGCACGGAAAGATTTTTCAAAACGATAATCGATCAGGGTGTTGAGGTTCTCGTCAGCTTCAAGCCATACGTCACCGCCGTCACCGCCGTCGCCGCCGTCAGGGCCGCCACGCGGAATGTATTTTTCACGGCGGAAGCTAACGCAACCATTACCGCCATCACCTGCCACGACCAGGATCGTTGCTTCATCAACAAACTTCATTTTACTCTCCGTAAATCATTCGCCTGAGCGGGGGACACTACGACCGCTTCACTTTTGCGCCAACGTCCCCAAAGACGATGACCAATGGCGGAATACATCGCGCCCGCAACCACGACAAACGCACCGAGATAAGCCAACAGGTTTAACATCGGTTTGACGAAGAAATCGGGCCAGGCCATTGATAATAAATCTGAAAATAACAGTGTAAACAGTGGCGTCAGGGTAATCAGCGCGCTCACCTGCGCTGCCTGCCAGCGCGCCATCGCTTCTGCCAGGGCACCATAGCCCACTAACGTGTTAAGACCACAGAAGATCAGACACGCCAGCTGCCAGTCGCTAAGCTGGGTAATCACACCCGGCTTCGCCAGCGGCAACAGTGCAATTGTACATAAAGTGTACAGCAAAAACAGGATCTGCTGTGACGCCAGACGGCGCAATAACACCTTTTGCGCGACGCCATAACTCACCCACACCGCCGCCGCACCCACGCCGAAAATCACACCCCAGGTGTAATCCGTCAGACGGGTAAAAATTTCTATCAGGCTGGTATTGAAGAACAACACCAGACCGCAGAGAAGCATCAGCGCCCCGATAATCTGCGTGCCGCGCATCTTCTCTTTAAGGATGAAGACGCTGGCAACCATCATGCCTACCGGTGAAAGCTGACCAATAACCTGCGAGGCCGTGGGACTGAGGTACTGCAGGGAAGAGCTGAACAAAATGAAGTTGCCAAACAGGCCGCCCGTCGCAATCGCCAGCATTACCAGCCAGCGTGGCTTACGAAAGATGCGCAGAGGGGGAAGCTTACCTTTTATCGCCAGGATAATCCCCAACCCAATGCCGGCCATCAGGAAGCGGTAGAACACCACCGTTGGCGGCTCCATCA
This sequence comes from Enterobacter sp. MF024, assembly GCF_005843915.1. Lineage (NCBI taxonomy): Bacteria > Pseudomonadati > Pseudomonadota > Gammaproteobacteria > Enterobacterales > Enterobacteriaceae > Enterobacter > Enterobacter sp. MF024. Next base: position 101,337 of record NZ_VCBB01000009.1, read on the forward strand.
CTTCCAGTACCTGCTTCATTGCAATTGGCAGCGCACCCCAGCACATTGCGGTCGTGAGCGCCAAAAGAATACCAATGCCGGCCTGCTGCTTCATGCCCGTTTTCCCTACAGAAAAAATTACCGGGTTTCCAATGTAAAAAGCCCCGCAACAGGTTGCGGGGCTTTAATCCGTTACCGGACCGAGAAAACCTTACTCAGCAACAATGCTGATGTATTTACGGTTGTTCGGGCCTTTAACTTCAAATTTCACTTTACCGTCTGCTTTAGCAAACAGAGTGTGGTCACGACCGCAACCTACGTTGTTACCAGCGTGGAATTTGGTGCCACGCTGACGAACGATGATGCTACCCGCCAGAACGGTTTCGCCACCGAAACGCTTAACGCCAAGGCGTTTAGCTTCTGAATCGCGACCGTTACGTGTGGAGCCGCCAGCCTTTTTATGTGCCATTTAAATCTCTCCTCAGGTCTTAGGCGCTGATGCCAGTAATTTTCACATCAGTGAACCACTGACGGTGGCCCTGCTGCTTACGGTAGTGTTTACGACGACGAAACTTAACGATTTTAACTTTCTCGCCACGACCATGAGCAACAACTTCAGCTTTGATAACGCCGCCATCAACGAAAGGAACGCCGATTTTGACTTCTTCACCGTTTGCGATCATCAGAACTTCAGCGAATTCAACAGATTCGCCAGTTGCGATGTCCAGCTTTTCCAGGCGAACGGTCTGACCTTCGCTTACTCGGTGTTGTTTACCACCACTTTGGAAAACCGCGTACATATAAACTCCGCTTCCGCGCACATCCTCGTGTGATTCAGAGTGCGCTATAAATATTCACAATAGGGCGCGAATATTACGCAAAACGCGAGCCTTTGACAAGTGCTACAGTCAATACATGAAGAAAAAAAACACAACGCGTACGGTAACGTTTATCTGCCGCGTTTTTTCAGTACAATCAGCGCTACTATTGATAAACCGAACCCTTCGTTAGCCCATTTGATATGTGGTAAACAGGACTACAAGCCCGGCTTTTGCGATGAATTTAGAAAAAATCAATGAGTTAACCGCGCAAGATATGGCGGGTGTGAATGCAGCAATCCTGGAACAGCTCGATTCTGACGTTTCCCTAATCAATCAGTTGGGCTATTACATCGTCAGCGGCGGGGGCAAACGCATCCGTCCGATGATCGCTGTGCTGGCCGCTCGCGCGGTCGGCTATCAGGACAATGCCCACGTCACGATCGCGGCGCTGATCGAATTTATTCATACCGCCACGTTGCTGCATGATGACGTCGTCGATGAGTCCGACATGCGTCGTGGCAAGGCCACCGCCAACGCCGCGTTTGGTAATGCCGCCAGCGTGTTGGTAGGCGATTTTATCTATACGCGTGCCTTCCAGATGATGACCAGCCTGGGATCGTTGAAGATCCTTGAAGTGATGTCCAAAGCGGTGAACGTTATCGCGGAAGGCGAAGTTCTGCAGCTGATGAACGTCAACGATCCGGACATCACCGAAGAGAACTACATGCGGGTGATCTACAGCAAAACCGCGCGTCTGTTCGAGGCCGCTGCGCAGTGCTCCGGTATTCTTGCTGGCTGTACTGACGAGCAGGAACGTGGGCTGCAGGATTACGGGCGCTACCTTGGCACCGCCTTCCAGCTGATTGACGATCTGCTCGACTACAGCGCCGATGGCGAGACGCTCGGCAAAAACGTTGGTGATGACCTCAACGAAGGTAAACCGACGCTGCCGCTGCTGCATGCCATGCGTAACGGCACCCCTGAGCAGGCAAAGCTCATCCGCGAAGCCATTGAGCAAGGAAACGGCAGACACCTTCTGGAACCTGTACTGGAAGCAATGGCAACCTGTGGTTCTCTGGAGTGGACGCGCCAGCGTGCAGAGGAAGAGGCTGATAAAGCCATTGCCGCCCTTCAGGTTATCCCTGACAGTCCATGGCGAGATGCCCTGATTGGCCTCGCGCATATCGCTGTTCAGCGCGATCGATAATTACCCATGAACTCTCTTTTACGTGAAAAGAGAGTTCTAATAAGTTCCAAATCTTATTCCGGTAAATTGTTAAATAATTCGCTTACAGACCGCATGAATAAAGCCCTGGCAAAATCCGAATGTGGCTTCGTGTAATGCGAACTTTTTAGAACCGATGTTCGAAGTAGGTATAGTAACACTGTCATTTAAGAGGAAATGACGTACTCATACCAGAACAGAGGGATTGCTGAATGGATAAGAAATTTACCGACTGGCACTCGGCTGATATTATCGCCGCGCTGCGTAAAAAGGGAACATCACTGGCTGCAGAATCCCGCCGAAATGGGCTTAGTTCTTCTACCCTGGCTAATGCGCTGACGCGTCCCTGGCCGAAGGGAGAACTGATCATTGCCACGGCACTCGGCACCGACCCCTGGATCATCTGGCCATCGCGCTACCACGATCCGCTCACCCACGAATTTGTCGACAGAACGCGCATGATGCGGCAGAAAAGAGAAGACAAAGAGCGCCAGGAGTGACGCTCTGTTAGACGGGAATAGCAACCCCCCGGTCGATACGGCAGGGGGCTGCCAGGACGATTACTCGCCCTTCACACGCTCAATGTTGGCACCCAGTGCGCGCAGTTTATCTTCGATGCGTTCATAGCCGCGATCGATGTGATAAATACGATCCACCAGCGTAGTACCTTCCGCAATACAACCCGCCAGCACCAGGCTCGCAGATGCACGCAGATCCGTTGCCATCACCTGAGCACCGGACAGTTTTTCAACGCCATGACAAATCACGGTGTTGCTTTCGATCTCAGCGTGCGCGCCCATACGGATCAGTTCCGGCACGTGCATAAAGCGGTTTTCAAAGATCGTTTCGGTGATCACACCCGTCCCTTCCGCCACCAGGTTCAGCAGAGTGAACTGCGCCTGCATATCGGTTGGGAATGCCGGATGCGGAGAAGTACGCACGTTGACGGCCTTCGGACGCTTACCGTGCATATCCAGGCTGATCCAGTCTTCGCCGGTTTCAACATCGGCACCCGCTTCACGCAGCTTGGCCAGAACCGCATCAAGAGTATCAGGCTGGGCGTTACGGCAGACGATTTTACCGCCGGAGATAGCTGCAGCGACCAGGAAGGTCCCGGTTTCGATACGGTCAGGCAGGACGCGATACACGCCGCCACCCAGGCGTGCAACGCCTTCAATGGTGATACGGTCGGTGCCCTGGCCGGTGATCTTCGCTCCGAGCGTGTTCAGGAAGTTTGCGGTATCCACGATCTCCGGCTCGCGCGCGGCGTTCTCGATGATGGTGGTACCTTCAGCCAGCGTGGCCGCAGACATGATGGTGACGGTAGCGCCAACGCTTATCTTGTCCATCACGATGTGCGCGCCCTTCAGACGGCCGTTCACGGACGCCTTAACGTAGCCCTCTTCCAGCTTAATTTCTGCGCCCAGCTTCTCCAGGCCAAAAATGTGCAGATCGACCGGACGCGCGCCAATAGCGCAACCGCCCGGCAGAGAGACCTGACCCTGGCCAAAACGTGCCACCAGCGGACCCAGCGCCCAGATAGAGGCGCGCATAGTCTTCACCAGGTCGTACGGCGCAGAGAAATTGTTCACGTTGCTGGCATCGATCCACACGGATCCATTACGCTCAACCTTGGTACCCAGCTGGCCGAGCAGCTTCATGGTGGTATCAATGTCTTTCAGCTTGGGTACGTTCTGGATCTCTACCGGCTCTTCCGCGAGCAGTGCGGCGAAGAGGATTGGCAGCGCGGCGTTTTTGGCGCCGGAAATTGTGACTTCGCCCTGGAGGCGCGTTGGCCCCTGAACACGAAATTTGTCCATGTGATTACTCTCTGTATGAATTCAACCGTGCTGCGGGCAAACCACCCTCAGCTCAAAAACCGTTTAGTTTGCGATCGCGTGCCCACTCAGTCGGGGTGAACGCTTTGATCGACAGGGCATGGATACGATTATCCGCGATATATTCCATCAGCGGCGCATAGACAGCCTGCTGCTTCTTCACGCGGCTCATGCCGTCAAAAATCTCACCCACAGCAATAACCTGAAAATGGCTGCCGTCGCCGGAGACGTGGGCTTCCTGAAGGGCGAGTGCGTTCATCAGCACTGTCTGGATTTCATGATTTTCCATGGGTTCTATATCATCTGGTAGTGAAAACAAGCCCAACATCTTAGAGCAAAGTGACGCGGTCTTAAACAAGCAAAAAGCCCCGACGATGAAACTGTCAGGGCTTTTGATAGTAACGTACTGAAAAAATTAGCGAGGCAATACGTCTTCCGGCAGATTATAGAGCTGGGCCAGCGTGACGACGTTGTCGCTGACGCCCGAAAGCGTCACCTGTGCGCCCTGCCGCTTGCCCGTTGACACCAGGTGAACCAGCAGCGCCACACCCGCCGTATCCACGCGAGAGATACCGCTCAGGTCGATACGGGAAACACCCTTCATGGCATCTTCACGCGCATCCCAGAGAGGATTCAGATAATCCTGATCCAGCTCGCCTGAGAGGAGTAACGTCTCACCCTCACGGGTCCAGCTCAGCTGCGACATATTACTTGTTCCCTTCCAGGGTAATTTTCTGACGTGCGATGCTGTTCAGCTGTGCAGTCAGACCATCGATACCCTTGGTACGCAGCAGATCGCTCCATTCGTTCTGCTTGGTGGTAATCATGCTGACGCCTTCTGCAATCATGTCGTATGCCTGCCAGTTACCGGTCTGGGTGTTCTTACGCCACTGGAAATCCAGACGCACTGGCGGACGACCGTTCGGATCGACGATGGTCACACGGATAGGCAGGATAGTAGCGGAACCCAGCGGCTGTTCCGGCGCGATCTGATACGTCTGGCCGTGGTACATCGCCAGTGCCTGGCCGTAAGCCTGCTTCAGATATTCACGGAATGCAGTGAAATAGGCTTCACGCTGTGCTGGCGTGGCGTCTTTGTAGTAACGGCCCAGCACCAGTGCACCGGCATATTTCACCTGCACATACGGCAGCAGCTCCTGATCGACCACGTCACGCAGGTAATCGGGGTTGGAACGGATCTTAGGCTGCTCGTTTTTGAGGCGATCGAAGGTTTTCTTTGCTGCCTCATTCATCTGTTGATAAGGATTGCTCTGATCGGCTGCGTTAGCTGCAGTCAGAGGGGCAATCATCAACATGGCAACCATTAACAGTCGTTTAATCATGAATTACTTCTCCTGAGATGAATTCGTCGTGCCAACAGGCGGCGTAATGTCACTCTGCGCAGGGGTTTGCGCAGCCTGATTCTCGTCACCCCCTTTACTGTTACTGTTGTAAAGGAACTGACCAATCATATCTTCCAGCACCATGGCTGATTTCGTATCCTGAATGATTCCACCGTCTTTCAGGATAGTCGTTCCCAGCTCGGGATCTTCAAAACCGATGTTCAGGGCCAGATATTGTTCACCTAACAGGCCGGATGTACGGATAGAAAGGGAGCTGGTATCCGGGATATGGTTGTAGCGCTCTTCGATATCCAGCGCGACGCGCGGCAGGTAGGTTTTCTCATCCAGCGTGATATCGGCAACGCGCCCTACTACCACCCCGCCAATACGCACCGGTGAACGGCTCTTCAGGCCACCGATATTATCGAAAGTGGCATAAACGCGGTATGTCGGCTCGGTACGGATGGTCGTCACATCGGCCACTTTAAAGCTTAAAAACAGCGCTGCCAGCAGTGCCAGCAATACAAATACGCCTACCCAAATTTCTACTTTTTTCGTTTGCATGAACTCATTTCCCAAACATCAGTGCGGTGAGCACAAAATCCAGTGCCAGTATGGCCAGCGACGAATGAACAACGGTGCGAGTGGTTGCACGGCTGATACCGGCAGACGTCGGGATCGCATCGTAGCCGTTGAACAGCGCAATCCAGGTGATCGTCACGGCAAATACCGCGCTTTTAATCAGGCAGTTAACCAGATCCAGACGCCAGTCAACGGCACCCTGCATTGCTGACCAGAAGAAACCGGCATCAATCCCTTTCCACTGGACGCCCACCATCGAGCCGCCCCAGATCCCGACCGCGACAAAGAGGATAGTCAACAACGGCAGGGAGATCATGCCCGCCCAGAAGCGCGGTGAGATCACCCGGCGCAGCGGATCCACGGCCATCATCTCCATACTGGAGAGCTGCTCGGTGGCCCGCATCAGGCCGATTTCCGCCGTCAGCGCCGAACCGGCACGCCCTGCGAACAGCAGCGCAGCGACCACCGGCCCCAGCTCGCGCAGCAGGGAGAGCGCCACCAGCATACCGAGGCTGGTTTCCGCGCTGTAGGTGGTGAGAACCAGATAGCCCTGCAGCCCCAGCACCATGCCGATGAAGACCCCGGAAACAATGATAATGAGCATCGACAGCACGCCGACATTATACAGCTGGCGTACCAGCAAAGGGGCATGTTTGCGGAATTCCGGTTTCCCGACCAGCGCATTGAATAACATCAACCCGGCACGCCCGAACGTCCTGATGGTTTTTATGCCACGGTGTCCGAGAGCGGCCAACGCATTTAACAGCATGAGTGGCTTAACTCCCTATTCCCAATAAATCTTTATGATAATCACCCGCCGGATAACGGAACGGCACCGGGCCATCTGCAATGCCGTCAAGGAACTGACGGACTCGCGCATCGCTGTTGGTCTGCAATGACTGGGCGCTACCGTGCGCCACTATTTTCTTATCCGCTACGATATAGGCGTAGTCGGCAATGCTCAGCACTTCGGGTACGTCGTGAGAGACTACGATACAGGTTACACCCAGCGCGCTGTTCAGCTCAGAGATCAGTTTGACCAGCACGCCCATGGTGATGGGATCTTGCCCGACGAACGGCTCGTCGAACATGATCAAATCGGGTTCCAGCGCAATGGCGCGCGCCAGGGCCGCACGACGGGCCATCCCGCCAGAGAGTTCGGAAGGCATCAGTTTCGCCGCGCCGCGCAGACCTACGGCCTCGAGCTTCATCATGACGGTGCTTTTTAACAGCTCCGGCGGCAGGTGCGTATGTTCACGCAGCGGGTAGGCGACATTATCGAAGACGTTCATGTCAGTAAATAGCGCGCCGGACTGAAACAGCATGCTCATGCGTTTACGCACGGTATAAAGGCGCGAGCGCGACATCGCCGGGATATTTTCGCCATCAAAGAGGATTTCGCCCTGCGCTGGCGGGATCTGACCACCAATCAGGCGCAATAATGTCGTTTTACCAATGCCGGACGGGCCCATGATGGCGGTAATTTTACCGCGTGGCACGGTGAGAGAGATATTGTCAAAAATGACCCGGCTGCTGCGCGTGAAGCTGACGCCACGGACATCGACTAAATTCGCCTCATTCAGGCTCATGTACATTTCCTTTCTGTTGCCGGTTCAGGATCGGCTTGATGCCTGATTTCGCCGCAAACCCAACATTTTTACAGAATATTACCTCTGGGGGTAAGCGAAAGCTGGCATTTGTTTTACTTTTACAGCGCATAAAGTCAAAATTAGGAATTCGTTACGCCCACAGACAGTATGCAGCGGCAGAGATTTTTTTCTCGGTGGACCGGCGAGTATACCTGAAGAAAGGACTTTTGATGCTTCTTGCAACGGCACTGTTAATAATTGGTTTACTTTTGGTGGTCTACAGTGCCGACCGTCTGGTGTTCTCCGCATCAATACTCTGTCGTTTATTGGGCGTTCCCCCGCTAATTATTGGGATGACGGTGGTCAGCGTCGGCACCTCCCTGCCGGAGATCATTGTCTCTGCCGCCGCCTCGATGCACGATCAGGTCGATCTTGCCGTGGGAACGGCTATTGGCTCCAATATCGTCAACATTTTGCTCATCCTGGGCCTTGCTGCGCTACTGCATCCATTTCGCGTGCATTCTGATGTTCTGCGGCGTGAATTGCCGCTAATGTTAATTGTCAGCCTGCTGGCGGGTTACGTGTTATATGACGGGCAGTTAACCTTTAGCGACGGCATTTTCTTGCTGGCGCTGGCGGTCATCTGGCTGTTGTATATCGTCAAGCTTGCCCGGGCGGCAGAAAAGCAAGGCAGTGACACCTTAACCCGCGAACAGGTAGCAGAGTTGCCGCGTGAGGGAAATTTACCCGTCGCGCTGCTCTGGCTGGGCGTGGCATTAATCATCATGCCCATGGCGACGCAGATGATTGTTGATAACGCCACGGTGCTGGCCAACTATTTCGCCATGAGCGAATTGACTATCGGCCTGACGGTGATTGCCATTGGCACCAGTCTCCCCGAACTCGCGACGGCTATCGCCGGGGCGCGTAAGGGCGAGGACGACATGGCGATTGGCAATATCATCGGCGCCAATATTTTCAATATTGCCATTGTGCTTGGCCTGCCTGCCCTGATTGCCCCTGGCGCGTTCAATCCGCTCGCGTTCAGCCGAGACTACGGGGTAATGGTGGTCGTCAGCGCAATCTTCGCCCTGCTCTGCTGGCGGCGAAAAAGGCAGATTGGTCAGGGTGCTGGCGCGCTGCTGACGGTGGGATTTGTCGTATGGATGGCGATGCTGTACTGGCTCTCGCCGCTTCTCTCTGGGTAAACGGAAACGCATTATGTCGCAAATAGAATTGCAGCCGGGTTTTGACTTTCAGAAAGCAGGAAAACAGGTTCTGGAGATTGAACGTGAAGGTCTGGCGCAGTTAGATCAATATATTAATCATGACTTTAGCCTGGCGTGTGAGAAACTTTTCCACTGCACCGGTAAAGTCGTGGTGATGGGGATGGGCAAATCCGGCCACATTGGCCGTAAAATGGCCGCTACCTTCGCCAGTACCGGTACGACCGCGTTTTTCGTTCACCCTGGCGAAGCGGCGCACGGCGATCTGGGCATGGTTTCATCCCAGGATATCGTCATTGCGTTATCCAACTCGGGCGAATCGAATGAGATCCTGGCGCTGATCCCGGTGCTAAAGCGCCTGCAGGTCCCGCTGATCTGCATCACCAGCCGCCCCGAGAGCAGCATGGCGCGCGCCGCGGATATTCACCTGTGCGTCAAAGTCCCAAAAGAAGCCTGCCCCCTGGGGCTGGCGCCGACCTCCAGCACCACTGCCGCGCTGGTCATGGGTGATGCGCTGGCCGTCGCCCTGCTTGAAGCGCGCGGCTTTACCGCTGAAGATTTCGCCCTCTCCCACCCGGGCGGTGCGCTGGGGCGTAAATTGCTGCTGCGCGTGAATGACATCATGCATACTGGCGATGAAATTCCGCACGTCAGTAAAGATGCCTCCCTGCGCGATGCGCTGCTGGAAATTACCCGCAAAAACCTGGGCATGACCGTCATCTGCAATGACCAGTGGAAGATTGACGGGATCTTCACCGACGGGGATTTGCGTCGGGTATTTGATATGGGCGTGGATGTCCGCAAGCTGGGTATCGCCGATGTCATGACCACAGGCGGCATTCGGGTGCGTTCCGGCACGCTTGCCGTCGAAGTGCTGAACCTGATGCAGTCCCGCCATATCACCTCCGTTATGGTTGCAGATGGCGACCAGTTGCTGGGTGTGGTACATATGCATGATCTTCTGCGCGCAGGCGTAGTGTAATGAAGGATAAGACAATGATTAATACGGGTGCCTCCCTTGCAACCTGTTATGGCCCGGTAAGTGCGCAAATGATGTCGCAGGCTGAAAAGATTCGCCTGCTGGTCCTGGATGTGGATGGCGTGCTCTCTGATGGTCTGGTTTATATGGGCAATGATGGCGAAGAGCTGAAAGCGTTCAACGTACGTGATGGCTACGGCATTCGCTGTGCCCTGACGTCTGGCATAGAAGTTGCCATCATTACCGGACGTAAGGCTAAACTGGTAGAAGATCGGTGCGAAACGCTGGGCATTACACATCTCTATCAGGGGCAATCCGATAAGATGGTCGCTTTCAGGGACTTACTTGGTAAACTTGCCATTGCGCCGGAAAATATCGCCTATGTCGGAGACGATCTTATTGACTGGCCAGTAATGGCAGAAGTGGGACTCAGCATCGCCGTGGCCGATGCCCATCCGCTTTTGATCCCGCGCGCTGACTATGTCACCCGTATCAACGGTGGCCGTGGCGCAGTACGAGAAGTCTGCGACCTGTTGCTGCTGGCGCAAGGTAAGCTTGATGAGGCCAAAGGGCAATCGATATGAGTAAAACCAGACGTTGGGTTATTATTCTGCTAACGCTTGTCGCACTGGTACTGATTGGCGTGAATCTCGCTGACCGGGACGACGAACAAGCGCCGACGGTCAACACGAACGATCCGACGTATAAAAGCGATCACAGCGATACCGTCGTTTACAGCCCCGAAGGGGCGCTGAATTACCGCCTTATCGCTCAGCACGTTGAGTATTTTTCCGAACAGGGCGTCTCGTGGTTTACCCAACCGGTGATGACCACGTTTGATACCAATAAGATCCCGACATGGTCGATTAAATCAGACCGGGCAAAACTGACGAATGACCGTATGCTTTATCTGTATGGTCATGTTGAAGTGAATGCGCTGACCGCCGATTCGCAGCTGCGCAAAATCACAACCGATAACGCACAGATAAACCTTGTGACGCAGGATGTAACCTCGCAGGATCTGGTTACGTTATACGGCACAACATTTAATTCCAGCGGTCTGAGAATGCGCGGGAACTTACGCAGCAAGAACGCAGAGCTGATTGAAAAGGTTAGAACCTCCTATGAAATTCCAAGCAAACAAACTCAGCCTTAATAGTGTTATAGCCGGCGCGCTGCTGGCCCTCAGCCTTCCTGCGCTTGCTGTGACGGGTGATACCGAGCAGCCGATCCATATCGAATCTGACACGCAATCACTCGATATGCAGGGCAACGTGGTGACCTTTACCGGCAATGTGGTCGTGACTCAGGGCACCATCAAAATCAACGCCGATAAAGTCGTGGTGACGCGTCCTGGCGGTGAGGACGGAAAAGAGATTATCGATGGCTATGGCAACCCGGCCACCTTCTACCAGATGCAGGATAACGGTAAGCCGGTGAAAGGCCACGCTTCCCAGATGCACTACGAGCTGGCGAAAGATTTTGTGATTCTTACCGGTAATGCGTACCTGGAGCAGCTCGACAGCAACATCACGGGCGACAAGATCACTTACCTGGTTAAAGAACAAAAAATGCAGGCCTTCAGTGAAAAAGGCAAACGCGTGACTACCGTACTGGTTCCATCGCAGCTGCAGGACAAAAACAGCACTCAGGCCCCGGCACAGAAAAAGAGTAACTAATTCGTTATGGCAACATTAACTGCAAAGAATCTCGCCAAAGCCTATAAGGGCCGCCGCGTAGTGGAAGATGTCAGTTTGACCGTTAACTCCGGCGAGATTGTCGGCCTGTTGGGTCCTAACGGTGCGGGTAAAACCACCACGTTTTACATGGTTGTGGGCATTGTGCCGCGCGATGCGGGTAACATCATCATTGATGATGAAGATATCAGCCTGCTGCCCCTGCACGCGCGTGCGCGTCGCGGCATCGGCTATCTGCCGCAGGAAGCCTCGATTTTTCGCCGTCTGAGCGTTTACGACAACCTGATGGCCGTACTGCAGATCCGCGATGATTTGACCTCTGAGCAGCGTCAGGATCGCGCCAACGAGCTGATGGAAGAGTTCCATATCGAGCATCTGCGCGACAGCCTGGGTCAGGCGCTTTCCGGTGGTGAACGCCGCCGTGTGGAAATTGCCCGCGCGCTGGCAGCCAATCCGAAATTTATTCTGCTCGATGAACCTTTTGCGGGCGTTGACCCTATTTCGGTTATTGATATCAAACGTATTATTGAGCATCTGCGGGACAGTGGTCTTGGCGTTCTTATCACCGACCACAACGTGCGCGAAACGCTGGCGGTGTGTGAGCGTGCTTATATCGTCAGCCAGGGCCATCTTATCGCCCACGGTACCCCGCAGCAGATCCTCGAAGACGATCATGTTAAGCGCGTGTACCTTGGGGAAGACTTCAGACTCTGATAGGGTAGAAGCTAAGTCTCGCGTAAACGGAGAAAAATGCTCTGAACATGAAGCAAGGTTTGCAATTAAGGCTCAGCCAACAGCTGGCCATGACGCCGCAGTTACAACAGGCCATTCGTCTGTTGCAGCTGTCGACGCTGGAACTTCAGCAGGAGCTCCAGCAAGCGCTGGACAGTAACCCCCTGCTCGAGCAAACCGATCTTCACGACGAGGTAGAAACTCAGCAAACCCAGGATAACGAAACCCTCGACACGGTTGATGCGTTAGAGCAGAAAGAGATGCCTGACGAACTCCCGCTCGATGCCAGCTGGGATGAGATCTACACCGCCGGAACCCCATCCGGCACGCGGGCAGACTATCAGGATGACGAGTTACCGGTGTATCAGGGTGAAACCACCCAGTCGCTGCAGGATTACCTGATGTGGCAGGTGGAGCTGACGCCGTTTTCCGATACCGATCGCGCCATTGCCACCTCCATTGTGGATGCCGTCGATGAGACCGGCTATTTGACCGTGTCGCTGGACGACATCCTGGAGAGCATTGGCGACGATGAGATTGAGCTTGAAGAGGTCGAAGCGGTTCTGAAACGCGTGCAGCGTTTCGACCCAATCGGCGTCGCGGCGCGCGATTTGCGCGATTGTCTGCTGATTCAGCTTTCGCAGTTTGTGAAAGAGACCCCGTGGCTGGAAGAGGCCCGGCTTATCATCAGCGAACATCTGGATCTGCTGGCCAACCACGACTTCCGTTCACTGATGCGTGTGACGCGACTGAAAGAAGAGGTGCTGAAAGAAGCGGTCAATCTGATTCAGTCGCTGGATCCGCGCCCGGGGCAGTCCATTCAGACCAGCGAGCCCGAGTATGTCATTCCTGATGTGCTGGTGCGTAAGCATAACGGTCTGTGGACCGTGGAGCTGAATTCCGACAGCATCCCCCGCCTGCAAATTAATCAGCAGTACGCCTCAATGTGCACCAGCTCCCGCAACGACTCGGATAACCAGTTTATCCGCAGCAATCTGCAGGAGGCACGCTGGCTGATCAAAAGCCTGGAGAGCCGCAATGATACCCTGCTGCGCGTCAGCCGCTGCATCGTCGAGCAGCAGCAGGCGTTTTTTGAGCAGGGTGAAGAGTTTATGAAGCCGATGGTGCTGGCCGATATCGCCCAGGCCGTCGAGATGCACGAATCGACAATTTCACGCGTGACGACGCAGAAGTATCTGCACAGCCCGCGCGGTATTTTTGAGCTTAAGTATTTTTTCTCCAGCCATGTCAACACCGAAGGCGGCGGCGAAGCCTCGTCGACGGCGATCCGGGCGCTGGTGAAAAAGTTAATCGCCGCGGAAAACCCCGCGAAACCACTGAGTGACAGTAAGTTGACCACCATGCTGTCCGAACAAGGTATCATGGTGGCACGCCGCACTGTTGCGAAGTATCGAGAGTCTTTATCCATTCCGCCGTCAAACCAGCGTAAACAACTGGTCTGACACAACCGATAAGGAAGACACTATGCAGCTCAACATCACTGGACATAACGTCGAGATCACTGAGGCCCTGCGCGATTTTGTGAATACTAAATTCGCCAAGCTCGAGCAGTATTTTGAGAGGATCAACCAGGTCTACGTTGTGTTAAAAGTGGAAAAAGTGACTCATATCTCGGATGCTACCCTGCACGTCAACGGGGGCGAAATCCATGCCAGTGCGGAAGGGCAGGACATGTACGCGGCTATCGACGGCTTGATCGACAAGCTGGCACGACAGCTAAACAAACATAAAGATAAACTGAAACAACACTAATTGTCCGGGCAGTTAACGGGTGCAGGTCGGCCTGTTGTGAAACACAACGGGCCCTTTGTACAGTTAGCGCTTAGGTGAAATTATGATGAATAACGATTCCACTCTACAACTGAGCAGTGTCCTTAATCAGGAATGTACCCGCAGTGCCGTTCACTGCCAGAGCAAAAAACGTGCGCTGGAGATCATCAGTGAACTGGCCGCAAAACAGCTGAGCCTGCCGCCACAAGTGGTCTTTGAAGCGATCCTGACCCGTGAGAAAATGGGCAGTACCGGCATCGGCAACGGCATCGCCATTCCCCATGGCAAACTGGAAGAGGATACTCTGCGTGCTGTAGGGGTGTTTGTTCAACTGGAAACACCTATCGCCTTTGATGCCATTGATAACCAGCCTGTCGATCTGCTGTTTGCCCTGCTGGTGCCAGCCGATCAGACTAAAACGCATCTGCATACGCTTTCGCTGGTGGCCAAACGTCTGGCGGATAAAACCATCTGTCGCCGTTTGCGTGCGGCGCAGAGCGACGAAGAGCTCTATCAAATTATTACGGAAACGGAAGGCAATCAGGATGATGCGTAATCGGGTGATGGCTTTGACATCTGTAGTCCTGAGGAGAAACGGTACATGGTGCTGATGATCGTCAGCGGGCGTTCGGGATCCGGAAAATCGGTCGCCCTGCGCGCGCTGGAAGATATGGGCTTTTACTGCGTGGATAACCTGCCGGTGGTGCTGCTGCCCGACCTGGCGCGTTCGCTGGCGGATCGGCAGATTTCTGCCGCGGTCAGCATCGACGTTCGTAACATGCCTGAATCACCGGAGATCTTTGAGCAGGCGATGAGCAGCTTGCCGGAAGCATTTTCACCTCAGCTTCTGTTCCTTGACGCCGATCGCAACACGTTGATCCGTCGCTACAGCGATACCCGCCGCCTGCATCCGCTCTCCAGTAAAAACCTGTCGCTGGAAAGCGCCATCGACCAGGAGAGCGATTTGCTGGAGCCGCTGCGCTCCCGCGCCGATCTGATCGTCGACACCTCTGAAATGTCGGTCCATGAACTGGCGGAGATGCTGCGTACCCGTCTGCTGGGCAAACGCGAACGCGAACTGACGATGGTCTTTGAATCGTTCGGCTTTAAGCACGGCATTCCAATCGATGCAGACTACGTGTTCGACGTGCGCTTCTTACCGAACCCGCACTGGGATCCGAAGCTGCGTCCGATGACCGGCCTTGATAAGCCCGTCGCCGCGTTCCTTGACAGACATACGGAAGTGCATAACTTTATCTATCAGACGCGCAGCTATCTTGAACTCTGGTTGCCAATGCTCGAGACAAACAATCGCAGCTACTTAACGGTGGCGATTGGCTGTACCGGGGGCAAACACCGTTCGGTCTATATTGCTGAGCAACTGGCTGACTATTTCCGCTCGCGCGGTAAAAACGTGCAGTCCCGTCATCGTACGCTGGAAAAACGTAAAACATGACCGTAAAGCAGACCGTTGAAATCACCAACAAGCTGGGCATGCACGCCCGCCCGGCGATGAAGTTATTTGAACTGATGCAGGGGTTTGACGCGGAAGTTCTGCTGCGTAATGACGAAGGCACCGAAGCCGAAGCCAACAGCGTGATTGCTCTGCTGATGCTGGATTCGGCGAAGGGCCGTCAGATTGAAATCGAAGCCACCGGCCCGCAGGAAGTCGAGGCGCTGGCGGCGGTGATTGCGTTGTTCAACGCCGGATTTGATGAAGATTAATGCAGCTTATTAGCCTGCATAAAGCCTTCGCCACCCAGCTGGCGCATCTGGCGCAGGATCCACGCCTGACGGCTGCGTACATAGCCTGATGGCGCGCTGGCCTTAAAGCGGATCGGATTCGGTAACACAGCCGCCAGCAGCGCGGCCTCCGACGCCGTCAGACGGCTGGCTGGTTTGTTGAAATAGCGCTGCGACGCGGCTTCAACGCCAAACACACCCTCGCCAAACTCCGCGATATTCAGATAGACCGTCAGGATCCGTTTTTTACTCCACACCGTTTCGATACCCAGCGTCAGCCCGGCTTCAAAGCCCTTTCTCACCCAGCTGCGCCCGTCCCATAGAAACAGGTTTTTCGCCGTCTGCTGAGAAAGCGTCGATGCCCCCCGAATGCGGCTCTCGTTGCGCTCGTTATGCGCTAACGCCTTCTCAATCGCCCCGACGTCGAATCCCCAGTGTTCAGGGAATTTTTGATCTTCGGCGGCAATCACGGCCAGCCCCATCCAGGGAGAGATCTCATCCATACTCACCCAGTCAGAGTGGGCGATGTAGCTGAAATTGCCGCTCAGCCAGTTACCCAGCTGACGTTCAACCATCACCGCTGAAAACGGCACTGGCAGGAAGCTAAACAAGGCGATACCCCCGCCCCAGAAAACCGCCATGACCAGCAGAATGCGAATGACGATCCGTCTTAACCAGCCAGCTTTAGGACGCTTTAACCTCATTCAGCAAGCACCAGCACGCGGGTGACCAGCTTCTCGATACCCGTCGCGGCTTCCGCGATGGTTTGCGCCAGCATGTAAGCGGGCGTGGTCACGATCCTGTTCTCTTCATCGACCACGATATCGTCCACCGGACAAGGGATATGCTCACCGCCCATATCCTCAATGACCTCGGCGGTATCGATATCAGTCCCGATGGTCAGGCGCAGCGGTTTATCAAAAATGGCCGGCAGCATCGCGGGAGCGATACAGATAAAGCCCAGCGGCTTGCCTGCCTCATGCATCTGCAGGGCCAGCGCTTTTAAATCGTTATCTACCTGGCAGGCACTGCCCTGCCGGGCAAAATCACTCAGATTTTTGGCCGCACCAAAACCGCCCGGTACAATCAGCGCATCCAGTTCAGCGGCCAGGGCCTCGCTGAGCGGGCGAACCTCTCCACGTGCGATCCGTGCTGCCTCAACGAGGACGTTACGGCTTTCGGCCATCGTTTCGCCGGTCAGGTGGTTGATCACGTCTGACTGGGCTTTATCCGGAGCAAAACAGACCGCTTCGGCACCATTACGCACCAGGGCCAGCAGCGTCAAAACGGCCTCATGAATTTCTGAACCGTCGTAAACTCCACAGCCGCTCAGGACTACACCAACCTTTTTCATCATGCGATCCCTCTCGAAAAATGTTAAATGCGCATTAAAAATTCTGATTAAAACGGTGTGCTTCACACATTTAACTGATTCATGTAACAAAGTATTTAAGATTTGCTATCTTAACTGCGTGCGGCCTAAATTTTCCGGCTACGCCATCTACGACAAAAACATCTTTATATTCAGGCGCAGCCAAGATTTCCCTGGTGTTGGCGCAGTATTCGCGCACCCCGGTTTAGCCGGGGTCATTTTTTTCTGCTCTCCACCCAGGCTTTCAGCACGGCCACATCGTTCTGCCACTCCTGCTTCATCTCTTCAACCCATTCACCTACGTTGTCTTCCCACGCTGGTAAATCCGGGGACTGAATCTGTTGGCCAAGCTGTTGCAGATGACGCAAACCCACCGACCCGGCCGCGCCTTTGATCTTATGGCCTTCTTCCACGATGCCTTTCTGATCCCGCGCCGTCAGGTTGGACTCCAGCACGTTCAAATAACCCGGCATCATCTTCTCGAAGATCGCCAGGCCGTCGGTGATCAACTTCGGACCAACCAGATCGATGTACTGCTCAAGCATGTCGATATCCAGCAAAGACTTCGCTTTCTCTGTATCTACCGTCGTCATGGTGCTCTCCTCTTCGTCACAGGTGTCCCAGAACTTCTTAATCATGGCGGTTAAGGCAGGTACCGCCAGCGGTTTGCTCAGCACATCGTCCATACCCGCGTCCAGGTACTCTTTTTTGTCTTTCAGCACGTTGGCGGTCAGCGCCACCAGCGGCGGCAGTTCGTCGCTGGCGTAACGGCTCGTCAGCTCACGCGAGATGTCCAGCCCGGTCATGTCCGGCAGCTGAATATCCAGCAGCACCAGGTCGTACTCGCCCGGCGTGAACATCTCCAGCGCGGCTTTACCGGTCATGGCAACATCGACGCTGCTGCCGAGTTTCTCCAGCACCGAGCGCGCCACAATCACGTTCAGCTCGATATCTTCCACCAGCAGCACGTGCAGGGCGGGCAGCGGCATATCGTCGTGGGCAAAGGTATCTTCAACCTCTTCCGCCACGGCCGGGGCACGCACGCTCAGCTTAAACACGGAGCCGTGCCCTGGGTTGCTGGAGACCGTAATGTCGCCCCCCATGCTCTTCGCCAAGCGGCGCGATACCGCCAGGCCAATGCCGGTGCCGGTGGCAGGCTTGCCCCCCTGGCTGTCTTTGACCTGATAATACATGGCGAAGATTTTATCCTGCTCCTCCTGCGGAATACCGATCCCGGAATCTTCCACTTCGAAATGCAGCATCTCGCCCTCGCCGTAGCGCACGCGAACCGCCACCTGGCCGTTCTGGGTAAATTTGACCGCGTTGCTGATCAGGTTCCACAGGATCTGACGCAGGCGCGTGCCGTCGGTGACCACCTTGTGCGGCAGCGGCAGGGTCGGTTCCATCACAAAGCGTAGCCCTTTCTGCTGCGCCTGCAGGCCAGAGAGGTTTTCCAGATCGGCAAGGAAGCTGGTGAAGTCCACCGGCTGGTTATCCAGCTGGACTTTACGTCGCTCCATCTTATCCATATCAATAATATCGTTGAAGATATTGCCGAGCGTCACCGCCGAAACATGGATGGTTTTAAGATATTTCTCCTGCTCGCTGGTCAGTTCGGTGTCGAGCAGAATGCGGCTTAAGCCGACGATGCCGTTAAGCGGAGTACGCAGCTCATGGCTGATGGTGGAGATAAAGGTGGTTTTATCCCGGCTGGCGCGCTCCAGCGCATCCTGATAGCGCTTCCGCTCGGTAATATCACGCCCGAAGCCCATCAGCCCGTGGCGTTTCCCGACGCGGTCGTAGTAAGGCACTTTACGGATTTCGAAGCAGGCTTTACGCCCGTCCGGGTAGTCGAGCCACTGCTCATACGTCAGGGAGACGTTATGGCGGAAGACCTTCTCATCGGTTTCGATAACTTTGGCGGCCGCTTCGGGGGAGTAGACGTCCTGCGGGCGCAGGCTGACGAGCTGTTTTTCACTTTTGCCGGTCAGAAGTTCCATCGCCCGGTTACAGCCGGAGAACTCTTTGTCTTCGTTGCGGTAGAAGACCAGATCCGGTGAGGCATCAAGGAAAGAGCGCAGGAAAGAAGATTGCTGCTCGAGCTGGATTTGCGTCTGTTCGCGCTCTTTCATCTCGATTTTCAGCTGTTCCAGCGTGGTCTGGCGCTCGGCCTCCGCTTTCACGCGGTCTGAGATCTCCTGGTTCAGCTGGGCAATGTTGTCTTTAAGCTGGACGTTGAGCTTCAGGTCGCGCTCGCGCATCTCCTCCAGCTTCTCCACTACCCGGGTCAGCCGCTGGCGGGACTCTTCCAGCTGTTCAACCACCACCGAGAGAAAATAGACCGCCCACGGGGTAATCAGCAGGCCAAAGAAAATGGAACGAATCAGGTCGATGCTTTCCACCTGGCCGTGCAGCACCATGGTAATGGCCATCTGCACCACAATCGCCAGCACCACCAGCGCCAGCGCCAGCAGCAGGGAGAAGCGCACCAGGCCAAGCTTCATCATCAGATCGACATAGTATTGCGCCAGTAACCGAATTTGCTTCATAGGGGATCTCTTCACGACGTCATCGCACAATAATACTCAAATTCCAGGCAAGACGTTGAAGGTTGTGCAAAAAAGTGAGGGGTAAAACAGAGGATGCGCCTCACTTCCCGGGCGGGGAAGCGAGGCGAGAAGGGTCAGGAGCGCTTCAGTAACAGCCAGAGGCTGATCAGGAAGAAAGAGGCGCTCGGCAGCAGCGCGCCGATCACCGGCGGTATGCCGTACACCAGGGTCAGTGGACCGAAAATCTGATCGAGTACGTAGAAGACAAAGCCGAAGCTGATGCCCGTCACGACCCGCACGCCCATAGGAACGCTACGCAGCGGACCGAAGATAAACGACAGCGCCATCAGCATCATCACCGCCACCGAGAGCGGCTGGAAGACCTTGCTCCACATGTTGAGCTGATAACGTCCGGCATCCTGGCCGCTCGACTTCAGGTACTTCACGTAGTTATGCAGACCGCTGATGGAGAGCGCATCCGGGTCCAGCGCCACCACACCGAGTTTGTCCGGCGTCAGGTTGGTTTTCCAGGTGCCGGAAACGGTTTGTGACCCGGTGATCTGTTTTGGATCCTGCAGGTTTGACTCATCCACCTGCGACAGACGCCAGACCTTTTTATCGGCATCAAAGGCGGCCGTCGCGGCGTAACGCACCGCCTGCAGACGACGCTGGTCGTTAAAGCTGTAGATGCTCACGCCGCCAAGGGTACTGTCGCCGGTGACGCGTTCGATATAGACAAAGTTATTCCCGTCTTTTGCCCACAGCCCCTGCTGGGTAGAGAGCAGCGAGCCGCCGTACATCTGCTGGGCGCGGTAGTTACGCGCCATCTGTTCGCCCTGTGGCGCAACCCACTCGCCCATCGCCATGGTCAACAGCACCAGCGGGATCGCGGTTTTCATGACGGACAGCGCTACCTGCATGCGGGTAAAGCCGGAGGCCTGCATCACCACCAGCTCACTGCGCTGGGCCAGCATCCCCAGCCCCAGCAGCGCCCCTAACAGCGCCGCCATCGGGAAGAAGATCTGCACGTCTTTTGGAATGCTGAGCAGGGTATACATCCCCGCGCCCATGGCATCGTAGCTCCCCTGCCCGGCCTTTTTCAGCTGGTCGACAAACTTAATGATGCCGGAGAGCGACACCAGCATGAACAACGTCATCATGATGGTGGTAAAGATGGTTTTACCGATATAGCGGTCAAGAACGCCAAACGCCTGCATCACACCGCTCCTTTACGCGTAAACCGGGCCCGCACACGGCGCATCGGCACGGTGTCCCACATGTTGAGGGCGACGGCCAACAGCAGATAGAGTCCGTTAATCACCCAGGTCCAGATAACCGGGTCAATTTTTCCTTTACCACCGTTCGATTTGATCGAGGTCTGCAGCAGGAAGAACACCAGATAAAGCAGCATCGCAGGCAACATGGAGAGCACGCGGCCCTGACGTGGGTTCACCACGCTGAGCGGCACCACCATCAACGCCATCATAAATACGGTGAATACCAGCGTGATGCGCCAGTGCAGCTCCGCACGGGCGCGATTGGTATCGGTATTGATCAGCGTGCGCATGCTCATCTGTTCAGTATCGGTAGGATCCAGCGCAACCGCCTGATGGCCAATAATCGCCTGATAGTTCTGGAAATCGGTGATGCGGAAATCACGCAGCATCGCCGTACCTTCGAAGCGGGTGCCTTTGTTCAGGGTCACAATCTGCGAACCGTCTTTACCCTGGGCGAGCTGACCGGAGTCGGCCACCACCACGGAGGGACGGGCGTTGCCCTTGGTGCGGATCTGCGCGAGGAACACTTCGTTGAAACGGCTGCCATCCACGCTTTCGATAAACAGCACGGAGTTACCGTCAGTCGCCTGCTGGAACTGGCCCTGGGCCAGTGCGGCCATGCCGGGGTTGGCTTTCGCTTCGGCCAGCACTTCGTCCTGATGACGAGAAGAGACAGGACCGGCCCACATGACGTTCACGGCGGCCACGATGCCGGTAAACAGCGCCAGGATCATGGCGGCTTTAACCAGCACCGCTTTGCTCAGACCGCAGGCATGCATGACCGTGATTTCGCTTTCGGTATAGAGTTTACCGAGCGTCATCAGCAGTCCGAGGAAAAGGCTAAGTGGCAGGATAAGCTGCGCCATTTCAGGCACGCCCAACCCAAGCAGAGAAAGCACCAGATTTGTGGGAATTTCGCCATCGACAGCCGCGCCGAGGATCCTCACCAGTTTCTGACAGAAAAAGATCAGAAGCAGGATGAAGAGTATCGCCAGCTGGCTTTTGAGCGTCTCCCGCACCAGATATCTTATGATTATCACATTAAATACGCCCGTAAAAACCCGTCTCTTTGCAGGAAAATCGCTTGTTTCATGGCTTAAACGTCATTTATTCTCTTGAGTCGTCGAAATCATCGCTAAGATTAGAACACCCGACGGATTCGCGCTTCAGGAGTTATTATGACGTGCCGAAACCGTAATAACGTAAGATTAACACGAAGTCACCGCAACAGCGGGTACGAGTTACGAAAGGTTTCAATTCTATCCGTAGCTGCCGCTGTTGTCTTTAAGATTCAGGAGCGTAGTTCATGGAGTTCAGTGTAAAAAGCGGTAGCCCGGAGAAACAGCGGAGTGCCTGCATCGTCGTCGGCGTGTTTGAACCCCGCAGACTCTCTCCGATCGCCGAACAACTCGATAAAATCAGTGACGGCTACATCAGCGCCCTGCTGCGCCGCGGCGAGCTGGAAGGCAAGCCGGGACAGACATTGCTGCTGCATCACGTGCCTAACGTCCTGTCCGAGCGCATCCTGCTGATTGGCTGTGGCAAGGAGCGCGAGCTGGACGAGCGCCAGTACAAACAGGTTATTCAGAAAACGATTAATACGTTGAATGATACTGGCTCAATGGAGGCCGTGTGCTTCCTGACCGAACTGCACGTCAAAGGCCGCAACACCTACTGGAAAGTACGTCAGGCGGTAGAGACAGCCAAAGAGACCCTGTACAGCTTCGATCAGCTGAAAACCACAAAAAGCGAACCCCGTCGCCCGCTGCGTAAGATGGTCTTTAACGTCCCTACCCGCCGTGAGCTGACCAGCGGTGAACGCGCCATTCAACATGGTCTGGCGATCGCTGCCGGTATCAAGGCCGCGAAAGACCTGGGCAACATGCCGCCAAACATCTGTAACGCAGGCTACCTTGCGTCACAGGCGCGTCAGCTGGCTGACTCCTACAGCAAAAACGTCGTCACCCGCGTGATTGGCGAACAGCAGATGAAAGAGCTGGGAATGCACTCCTACCTGGCCGTCGGCAACGGTTCACAAAATGAATCTCTGATGTCGGTCATTGAGTACAAAGGCAACCCGGCTGAAGACGTGCGTCCGATTGTGCTGGTGGGTAAAGGCCTGACCTTCGACTCCGGCGGTATCTCCATCAAGCCTGCCGAAGGCATGGATGAGATGAAGTACGACATGTGCGGCGCGGCGGCGGTTTACGGCGTGATGCGCATGGTGGCCGAGCTGCAGCTGCCGATCAACGTAATTGGCGTGCTGGCGGGCTGTGAAAACATGCCGGGTGGCCGCGCCTATCGTCCGGGCGATGTCCTCACCACCATGTCAGGCCAGACCGTTGAAGTGCTGAACACCGATGCCGAAGGCCGCCTGGTGCTGTGCGACGTGCTGACCTACGTTGAGCGCTTCGATCCAGAAGCGGTTATCGACGTGGCAACCCTGACCGGCGCCTGCGTGATTGCCCTGGGCCATCACATCACCGGCCTGATGTCGAACCACAACCCGCTGGCGCACGAGCTGATCGGTGCGTCCGAACAGGCGGGTGACCGCGCATGGCGTCTGCCAATGGCCGATGAGTACCAGGAGCAGCTGGAGTCTAACTTTGCGGATATGGCCAACATCGGTGGGCGTCCTGGCGGTGCCATTACCGCGGCCTGCTTCCTGGCGCGCTTTACCCGCAAGTACAACTGGGCTCACCTGGACATCGCGGGCACCGCATGGCGCTCTGGTAAAGCCAAAGGCGCAACCGGCCGTCCTGTTGCCCTGCTGTCACAGTTCCTGCTGAATCGTGCGGGTTTTAACGGCGAAGAGTAATTGCCGTCTGATGCCCGGTGGCGCTACGCTTACCGGGCCTACGGAAAGATGCCGTTTGTAGGCCGGGTAAGCGCAGCGCCACCCGGTTTTGCATTTAAATCCACAACAAGAAACCCCATATATGAAAAACGCAACGTTCTATCTTCTGGACAATGACACTCAACAGGATGGCTTAAGCGCCGTTGAACAGCTGGTGTGTGAAATTGCCGCAGAACGTTGGCGCGCGGGTCTTCGCGTGCTGATTGCCTGCGAAGATGAGCAGCAGGCCATCCGTCTGGATGAAGCGCTGTGGGCCCGACCGGCGGAAAGTTTTGTTCCGCATAATCTGGCGGGAGAAGGACCGCGCGGCGGTGCTCCGGTGGAGATCGCCTGGCCGCAAAAGCGTAACAGCAGCCCACGCGATATTCTGATTAGCCTGCGTACCGGCTTTGCAGATTTTGCCACCGCTTTCACAGAAGTGGTAGACTTTGTCCCTTACGAAGACTCCTTAAAACAACTGGCGCGCGAACGCTATAAAGCGTATCGCCTGGCTGGTTTTAACCTGAATACGGCAACCTGGAAATAATGGAAAAGACATACAACCCACGCGATATCGAACAGCCGCTTTACGAGCACTGGGAACAGCAGGGCTATTTCAAGCCTAACGGCGATGAAAGCAAAGAGTCCTTCTGCATCATGATCCCGCCGCCGAACGTCACCGGCAGTTTGCATATGGGGCATGCCTTCCAGCAGACCATCATGGACACCATGATCCGTTACCAGCGCATGCAGGGCAAAAACACCCTGTGGCAGGCCGGTACTGACCACGCGGGTATCGCTACCCAGATGGTGGTTGAGCGTAAGATTGCCGCTGAAGAAGGTAAAACCCGTCACGACTACGGCCGCGACGCCTTTATCGACAAAATCTGGCAGTGGAAAGCAGAATCCGGCGGCACCATTACCCGTCAGATGCGCCGTCTCGGCAACTCCGTGGACTGGGAGCGCGAGCGCTTCACCATGGACGAAGGTCTTTCCAACGCCGTTAAAGAAGTTTTCGTCCGTCTGTATAAAGAAGACCTGATTTACCGTGGCAAGCGCCTGGTAAACTGGGACCCGAAACTGCGCACCGCTATTTCTGACCTGGAAGTGGAAAACCGCGAGTCTAAAGGCTCCATGTGGCATATCCGCTATCCGCTGGCCGACGGCGAGAAAACCGCAGACGGTAAAGATTACCTGGTTGTCGCCACCACCCGTCCGGAAACTCTGCTGGGCGATACCGGCGTGGCCGTTAACCCGGAAGATCCGCGTTACAAAGATCTGATTGGCAAATTTGTGGTTCTGCCGCTGGTGAACCGCCGTATTCCGATTGTGGGCGACGAACACGCCGACATGGAAAAAGGCACCGGCTGCGTGAAGATCACCCCGGCACACGACTTCAACGACTACGAAGTAGGTCGTCGCCACGCCCTGCCAATGATCAACATCCTGACCTTTGACGGCGATATCCGTGAAAGCGCAGAGGTCTACGACACCAAAGGCGAAGAGTCTGACGTTTACTCAAGCGATATCCCGGCAGAGTTCCAGAAGCTGGAGCGTTTTGCCGCGCGTAAAGCGGTCGTTGCCGCTGTCGACGCCCTGGGCCTGCTCGAAGAGATCAAACCGCACGACCTGACCGTCCCTTATGGCGACCGTGGCGGCGTGGTGATCGAGCCGATGCTGACCGACCAGTGGTACGTTCGTGCTGACGTGCTGGCGAAACCTGCGGTGGAAGCCGTGGAAAACGGCGACATCCAGTTCGTACCAAAACAGTACGAAAACATGTACTTCTCCTGGATGCGCGATATTCAGGACTGGTGTATTTCCCGTCAGCTGTGGTGGGGTCACCGTATCCCGGCATGGTATGACAACGAAGGCAATGTCTACGTTGGCCGTACGGAAGACGAAGTGCGTCAGGAAAACAACCTGAGCGCCGACGTTGCCCTGCGTCAGGACGAAGACGTGCTGGACACCTGGTTCTCCTCCGCGCTGTGGACCTTCTCCACCCTCGGCTGGCCGGAAAATACCGACGCGCTGCGTCAGTTCCACCCAACCAGCGTGATGGTGTCCGGCTTCGACATTATCTTCTTCTGGATCGCCCGCATGATCATGATGACCATGCACTTCATCAAAGATGAAAACGGCAAGCCGCAGGTTCCGTTCCATACCGTCTACATGACCGGTCTGATCCGTGACGACGAAGGCCAGAAGATGTCCAAGTCCAAGGGTAACGTCATTGACCCGCTGGACATGGTTGACGGTATCTCCCTGGAAGATCTGCTGGAGAAACGTACCGGCAACATGATGCAGCCGCAGCTGGCTGAGAAGATCCGCAAGCGCACCGAGAAGCAGTTCCCGGACGGCATCGAGCCGCACGGCACCGACGCCCTGCGTTTCACCCTGGCGGCGCTGGCTTCAACCGGTCGCGACATCAACTGGGACATGAAACGTCTGGAAGGTTACCGCAACTTCTGTAACAAGCTGTGGAACGCCAGCCGCTTCGTACTGATGAACACCGAAGATCAGGATTGCGGCTTTAACGGCGGCGAAATGACCCTGTCCCTGGCAGACCGCTGGATCCTGGCTGAATTCAACCAGACCACCAAAGCGTTCCGCGAGGCGCTGGATAACTACCGCTTCGATATCGCGGCAGGCATCCTGTACGAATTCACCTGGAACCAGTTCTGCGACTGGTACCTGGAGCTGACCAAACCGGTCATGAACGGCGGTACTGAAGCGGAACTGCGCGGCACGCGTAATACGCTGATCACCGTTCTGGAAGGTCTGCTGCGCCTGGCGCACCCGATCATCCCGTTCATCACCGAAACCATCTGGCAGCGCGTGAAGGTCATCGCTGGCATCAACGCTGACACCATCATGCTGCAGCCGTTCCCGGCATTCGACGCCGCGCAGGTTGACGAAGCTGCTGCATCCGATACCGAGTGGCTGAAGCAGGCGATCGTCGCCGTGCGTAACATCCGTGCCGAAATGAACATCGCGCCGGGCAAACCGCTGGAACTGCTGCTGCGCGGTTGCAGCGAAGCGGCACAGCGTCGCGTGAACGAAAACAGCACCTTCCTGCAGACCATGGCGCGTCTGGAGAGCATCACCGTGCTGCCTGCTGATGATAAAGGTCCGGTCTCCGTGACCAAAATCATCGACGGCGCCGAGCTGCTGATCCCGATGGCTGGCCTGATCGACAAAGATGCTGAGCTGGCACGTCTGGCGAAAGAAGTGGCTAAAGTTGACGATGAGATTGGCCGCATCGAAAACAAACTGTCCAACGAAGGCTTTGTTGCCCGCGCGCCGGAAGCGGTGATCGCCAAAGAGCGTGAAAAGCTGACCGGTTATGCGGAAGCGAAAGCGAAGCTGATTGAGCAGCAGGCCATTATTAGTGCGTTGTAATGAGTGAAGCAATGCGTGTAAATGCTCCTGTAACGGCGCACCTGCGCCGTATCACCGCCACGGATAACCCGGCCATTGCCGGCGTTATCCGCCGGGTATCAGCCGAATACGGCCTCACGGCCGATAAAGGTTATACCGTTGCGGATCCCAATCTCGACGAACTGTACGCTCTGTACAGCCAGCCGGGGCATGCCTATTGGGTTGTAGAGCAGAACGGGCAGGTTGTGGGTGGCGGTGGCGTTGCACCGCTCGCCTGCAGCGAGCCGGACATCTGCGAACTGCAAAAAATGTATTTCCTTCCCGTCGTCCGCGGACAAGGCTTAGCGAAAAAACTGGCGCTACAGTCGCTGGATCACGCCCGTGCTCAGGGCTTTAAGCGCTGCTACCTTGAAACCACCGCCTTCCTGACCGAGGCCATCAGGCTGTATGAGCATCTCGGCTTTGAGCACATCGACCAGCCGCTGGGCTGTACCGGCCACGTCGATTGCGAAGTGCGGATGCTGAAAACGCTGTAATTCCCCTTCCCGCCCCCTTCTGTTAAGCGGCTGTAAACTGAATGCTCTACACTCTCAGTTCAACACCACGAGGGGGAATACTGATGTCAAAGATAAAAAGCTACGCCGCACCGCAGGCGGGTGCAGAGCTTGAGCTGTACGAATACGATGCGGGCGAGCTGCTAGCAGAAGACGTCGAAGTGCAGGTGGATTACTGCGGGATTTGCCATTCCGACCTGTCAATGATCGATAACGAATGGGGCTTCTCACAATATCCGTTGATTGCCGGTCACGAAGTTATCGGCCGCGTGGTTGCCCTGGGCGATGCCGCGCAGGATAAAGGCCTGAAGATAGGTCAGCGCGTGGGCATCGGCTGGACCGCCCGTAGCTGCGGTCACTGCGACGCCTGTATCAGCGGCAACCAGATCAACTGTCTGGAAGGTTCAACGCCAACCATTCTGAATAAAGGCGGTTTCGCCGATAAACTGCGCGCCGACTGGCAGTGGGTCATTCCTCTCCCTGAGCAGATGGATATTGAATCCGCCGGTCCGCTGCTGTGCGGCGGGATCACCGTCTTTAAACCGCTGCTGATGCACCATATCACCGCCACCAGCCGTGTGGGCGTGATTGGTATCGGTGGTCTGGGCCATATTGCCATCAAGCTGCTGCATGCGATGGGCTGTGAAGTCACCGCGTTTAGTTCAAACCCTGCCAAAGAGAAAGAAGTGCTGGCGATGGGTGCGGATAAAGTGGTGAACAGCCGCGATCCTGAAGCACTGAACGCGCTGGCGGGGCAATTCGATCTGATCATCAACACGGTAAACGTCGATCTCGACTGGCAGCCCTACTTTGAAGCGCTGGCTTACGGCGGCAACTTCCATACCGTGGGTGCCGTGATGAAGCCGCTGCCTGTTCCTGCCTTTACGCTGATTGGCGGCGATCGCAGCATCTCCGGTTCCGCCACGGGTACACCGTACGAGCTGCGCAAACTGATGAAGTTTGCCGGACGCACCGGTGTCGCCCCGACCATCGAGACGTATCCGATGTCGAAAATCAACGAAGCCATTCAGCACGTGCGTGACGGCAAAGCCCGTTACCGCGTGGTATTGAAAGCAGATTTTTAAGCCGTTATTGCCCGGTGGTGGCTGCGCCTTACCGGGCGTTTCTCCACTACCGCACTAACGCGCCAAACACCTCTGCAACCGCCACCGCGCCCGGATCGGTCACCCCAGCCAGATTCTCTTTATTGACGTACGATGAACGCCCTGCTCCGGCTTTTTGCATACTGGCTGTCGCTTGTGCACCCTTTTTCGCGGCCTCTGACGCGGCCTGGATATCCCCTCTTTGCAACGCTTCCAGCGCCGGCTGGAGGGCATCGATCAGGGTACGATCCCCCAGATCGGCCCCGCCATAGTGTTTCATTTGCGCAAGCCCGGTCAGCAAGGCATCCGGCAACGGCTTGCCGCTACGCAGCGCCTGCCCGGCAGCGGTAAAGAAGATCGACATTAATACGCCGCTCGACCCGCCCATTACCGTCGCCAGCCGTTCGCCCACTACCAGCAACAGCTGCGGCAGATCGTTCAGCGGCAGGCGATCCTCTTCCAGCCATTGCGCAATGTCCCGTGCCCCTTGCGCAAAGGTCGAACCGGTATCGCCATCCCCGACCTTCGCGTCCAGGGCGTTAAGGCGGTTTTCAAGGGCGATTAACCGCTCCGTCACCGCAGCGACGTGCTGCGCAACCCGCGCATTTGCCGACGGGGTAAATTCCACGCTGTCATGCAGCGGGGTATGCTTCAG
Source organism: Enterobacter sp. MF024 (assembly GCF_005843915.1). Lineage (NCBI taxonomy): Bacteria > Pseudomonadati > Pseudomonadota > Gammaproteobacteria > Enterobacterales > Enterobacteriaceae > Enterobacter > Enterobacter sp. MF024. The sequence continues at coordinate 130,609 of NZ_VCBB01000009.1, forward strand.
CGTACGCAGCGGCTCAAAGGCCACGGGCTTTTGCCAGCCCAGCGTCTCTACCGGCGCGTTGAGCGCCTGCTCAAACGTCTTGTTCAGCTTCAGCAGGGATAACGAAAAACCTTTCATATCCAGCGAGCTCACCAGCGGCGCCGGGCCAATCAGATACGCAATCCGATCCTTCAGGGCGGAATGCGCCAGCTCTTTGGTCAGCAGCGCCATCTCCAGGGCCGACACGCCGCCAAGGTTATTGATGAGCACCGCCAGCCGTCCCTCGCCCGCCTGCGCCAGCAGCGGTTGCACCAGGGTATCAATAATCTCCCTGCTGTTTTGCGTATCCACCACCGAGGCTCCGGGCTCGCCGTGGATCCCCAACCCCAGCTCAACATGGCCTTTTTTGATGCGCCCCTCTTCATCGTCGCTGCCCGGCAGGTTGCAGGTCTGCATCGCCACACCCAGGCTCCAGAGGTTGTCGCAGGCCTCGCGTGCCATATCGCGCACCTCGTTTAACGACTTACCCTGTTCGGCGGCATATCCGGCGACCTTATGTACCAGCGCGGTTCCGGCGATGCCGCGCGGCTGCTTGTTATCCGGCAGGGCGATATCATCGGCCACGATCACCATCTCCACTTTGAGCCCGTAGCGCTTGGCTTTTTCTGCCGCGAGGCCAAAGTTGAGACGATCCCCGGTGTAGTTTTTGACAATCAGCAGACAGCCACGATCCCCCGTCACCGCCACAATGGCGCTGAGCACCGCCTCAACGCTCGGTGAGGCGAACAGATCGCCGCAGACGGCTGCGGTCAGCATCCCTTTACCAACAAAACCCGCATGGGCCGGTTCATGGCCGGAGCCACCGCCGGAAATGACCGCGACGCGACTTTTATCCCAGTCGGCACGCACCACCACGCGGATAGCCGGATCGATATCCAGCCTGGCGAGATTGCCGTGTGGAGCGGAGATCAGCATACCTTCAATGGCATCATTGACCAGCTGTTTGCGGTCGTTAAAGAAGAATCTGGACATAGCTTTCCAATATGTTGTTTACCGTATGCAAAAGCATAGCCCGCGTTGCGTAATGCGCTGCAAAGTAAGAAATTGACACATTCAATTTGCCGTCAGGTTGCCTATACTCCACGCAGGATCCCACGAGGAAATGCATCATGAGTACACCCCTGCTGATTGCCCGCACGCCGGATACTGAGCTGTTTTTACTGCCCGCGATGGCGAACCGTCATGGCCTAATCACAGGCGCAACGGGTACGGGTAAAACGGTGACGTTGCAAAAGCTGGCCGAGTCATTTTCGAACACTGGCGTGCCGGTGTTTGTGGCTGACGTAAAAGGCGATCTCAGCGGCGTAGCCCGGGAGGGTGTCGCATCGGATAAATTACTCGAACGGCTGAAAAACATCGGCGTCACCGACTGGCAGCCGCAAAGCAATCCGGTGGTGTTGTGGGATATTTTCGGCGAGAAGGGGCATCCGGTGCGGGCGACCGTTTCCGATCTCGGCCCGCTGCTGCTGGCGCGTCTGCTCGATCTGAACGAGGTGCAGTCTGGCGTGCTGAACATTATCTTCCGCATTGCCGACGACCAGGGGCTGCTGCTGCTCGATTTCAAAGACTTGCGGGCCATTACGCAGTACATCGGCGATAACGCCAAAGCCTTCCAGACGCAGTACGGCAATATCAGCTCCGCCTCCATTGGCGCCATCCAGCGTGGATTACTCTCCCTTGAGCAGCAGGGAGCCGAACACTTCTTTGGCGAGCCGATGCTGGATATCAAGGACTGGATGCGTACCGACAGCAGCGGTAAAGGCATCATCAACATCCTGAGTGCGGAAAAGCTCTACCAGATGCCGAAGCTCTACGCGGCCAGCCTGCTGTGGATGCTCTCTGAGCTATTTGAACAACTGCCGGAAGCAGGCGATCTGGAAAAACCGAAGCTGGTCTTCTTCTTTGACGAAGCCCATCTCCTGTTCAGCGATGCGTCGCAGGTGCTGCTGGATAAGATCGAGCAGGTGATCCGCCTGATCCGCTCTAAAGGCGTGGGCGTCTGGTTCGTTTCGCAAAACCCGGCTGATATTCCCGACAACGTGCTGGGCCAACTGGGTAATCGCGTCCAGCATGCCCTGCGCGCCTTTACGCCTAAAGATCAGAAGGCCGTGAAAGCCGCGGCCCAGACCATGCGCGCCAATCCGGCGTTTGATACCGAAGCGGCCATTCAGGCGCTGGGCACCGGCGAGGCGCTGATCTCTTTTCTCGATGCCAAAGGCAGTCCATCCATGGTCGAGCGCGCGATGGTCATTGCGCCCAACTCCAGAATGGGGCCGGTCAGCGACGACGAGCGTAACGGGCTGATCAACCACTCGCCGGTCTACGGTAAGTACGAAGATGAGGTGGACCGGGAGTCGGCGTTTGAAATGCTGCAGAAAGGGGTGCAGGCCACCACGGAACAGCAGCAGGCGCCTGCCGCTAAAGGCCAGACCGTGGCGGTCGATGACGGGATCCTCGGCGGCTTAAAAGACATTTTGTTTGGCAGCACCGGGCCGCGCGGAGGTAAACGCGACGGCGTGGTGCAAACCATGGCGAAGAGCGCGGCGCGTCAGGTGACGAATCAGATTATACGCGGTGTGCTGGGCAGCTTATTGGGCGGACGCCGCCGGTAACGTCGGCGCCCAGGGTGTACCCAGCGCCGAGCCCTGCACACCCTGCTCATTCAGATAGCGGTCCAGCTCCACCATCCCCGTCCAACGGTTCTCGCACCACAGCGGTGCCAGCAGCGTTGGACGGCGGGCGCTGGCAGAGATGCGGTGATACACCACCTCCGGCGGCGTGTGGCGAATCATCTCCCCGGCGGTGAGGACATACTCGTCCAGTTCAATGCCGTTCAGTCGCCCGGCCTCCCACGCTTTCGCCATAATGCTGCCCGTGACGATATGCAGCGGGTGCAGCTTGATGCCATCCACCCCGGTCTCGACTACCTTATTCAGGGTTTCCAGGGCGTGATGCTGCCCTTCTCCCGGCAGGCCGACGATAAGATGGGTACAGACTTTCAGCCCGCGCTCCCGCGCCAGCCGGGTTGTGCGTTGATAGCAGGCAAAATCGTGTCCACGGTTGATGCGATGCAGAGTTTTATCGTGCGCGGTCTGCAATCCCAGCTCCAGCCAGATCTCATATCCCTGCTCTTTATACTCGCTGAGCAGATCGAGTACCGCCTCGGGCACGCAGTCCGGGCGCGTGCCGACGCAGAGCCCGACAATATTCGCCTGGCTCACCGCCTGCTGATACATCGAGCGCAGCACCTGCACTTCAGCCCAAGTGCTGGTATAAGCCTGGAAATAGGCCAGATACTGCTTCGCACGGTTCACCCGCGTGGACTGATGAGCAAGCTGGGCGGCAATGGACTGATGCTGCTGCGCTTCGTCAGCAAAGGAGGCCACGTTACAGAAGGTGCAGCCGCCGCGTCCGATAGTGCCGTCGCGATTCGGGCAGCTAAAACCCCCGTGGAGCGACAGCTTATGGACCTTTTGCCCGTACCGGCGTGAAAGATCCCCACCAAACATATTGACTAATTTCTGTAACTGCATAATCTGTTAGACCGCCCCGTAGAAAGGGGACAAGCCTGCCATTTTTAACCGCCGTCGGCGATGACCTGGATCAATCGCCACGGTGCGCTTTTATCCTTTGCATAAATAACCAAGATAATTGCAATTTCATTCATCGCCTGCTTAATTACTTTTCCTTATGTTCTGATGGTTTTTTTCATTTATATCGTCCGCGCTAAAAAACAGTGACATCATGCGGGTTATTCCCATGCGGCGGCATTATATCCTGCTTAAATCGCACTATTTAGCATGCTACAGCGATAATACCGCTTTCATATAGTGAGTCAGATCACACTACCCCAAAGCCCACAGCAAGGTTACAGGGATGTGAAAGAGGTTAAATATCCATATAAATCAATTCACTAACCTTTCTTTAGCACATTTTTGTATAAATAAGATTGCCATTTGACCTGTGTACCGATTCCCGATAAGTTGGAAATCCGCTGGAAGCTTTCTGGATGAGCAGCCTGCTCATCATATTTATGCAGTAATTGAGATTCCCTCTGAAGCAAGTCCTCAAACTTGTTTACCTGCGCGAAAAGGATATTAAGAGGGCGAATGCGAGGTACGCGTATGAAACGCAAACCCCGTCGCCATGCTCTTTCTGTGCCTGTGCGCCACGGTTCAGTGGGAAGCCCGACGAGCCTGGGGAGGTTCACTGATATGTTGTACGATAAATCCCTTGAGAAGGATAACTGTGGTTTCGGCCTGATCGCCCACATAGAAGGCGAACCTAGCCACAAGGTAGTGCGTACCGCTATACACGCACTGGCCCGTATGCAGCACCGTGGCGCTATCCTCGCGGATGGTAAAACCGGCGACGGTTGCGGTCTGCTGCTGCAAAAACCGGATCGTTTCTTCCGCATCGTGGCGGAAGAGCGCGGCTGGCGTTTAGCTAAAAACTACGCCGTCGGCATGCTGTTCCTGAATCAGGACGCTGAAAAAGCAGCCGTATCACGCCGCATCGTCGAAGAAGAACTTCAACGCGAAACTCTGTCTATTGTCGGCTGGCGCGATGTGCCAACCAACGAAGGGGTCCTCGGTGAAATCGCCCTCTCCTCGCTGCCTCGTATCGAGCAAATCTTTGTCAACGCGCCTGCGGGCTGGCGTCCGCGTGATATGGAACGCCGCCTGTTCATCGCCCGCCGCCGCATTGAAAAACGCCTGCAGGACGATAAAGAGTTCTACGTTTGTAGCCTCTCGAACCTGGTGAACATCTATAAAGGTCTGTGTATGCCGGCTGACCTGCCGCGCTTCTACCTGGACCTGGCGGACCTGCGTCTGGAATCGGCCATTTGCCTGTTCCACCAGCGCTTCTCCACCAACACCGTACCACGCTGGCCGCTGGCGCAGCCGTTCCGTTACCTGGCGCACAACGGCGAAATCAATACCATCACCGGTAACCGCCAGTGGGCACGCGCCCGTACCTATAAATTCCAGACTCCGCTGATCCCGGATCTGCACGATGCCGCGCCGTTCGTGAACGAAACCGGCTCTGACTCCAGCTCCATGGATAACATGCTGGAACTGCTGCTTGCCGGCGGGATGGATATCGTCCGCGCCATGCGTCTGCTCGTTCCGCCAGCCTGGCAGAACAACCCGGATATGGATCCGGAGCTGCGTTCCTTCTTCGACTTTAACTCCATGCACATGGAGCCGTGGGATGGCCCGGCCGGTATCGTCATGTCCGACGGCCGCTTTGCCGCCTGTAACCTGGACCGTAACGGCCTGCGCCCTGCGCGCTACGTCATCACTAAAGACAAGCTGATTACCTGTGCCTCTGAAGTGGGTATCTGGGATTACCAGCCTGACGAAGTGGTGGAAAAAGGCCGCGTTGGGCCTGGCGAGCTGATGGTTATCGATACCCGTGTCGGTCGCATTCTGCACTCTGCGGAAACCGATAACGATCTGAAGAGCCGTCATCCGTATAAAGAGTGGATGGAGAAAAACGTCCGCCGTCTGGTGCCGTTCGAAGATCTGTCGGATCAGGACGTGGGCAGCCGCGAGCTGGATGATGATACTCTTGCCAGCTACCAGAAACAGTTTAACTACAGCGCGGAAGAGCTGGACTCCGTTATCCGCGTGCTCGGTGAAAACGGCCAGGAAGCGGTCGGCTCCATGGGCGACGACACCCCATTCGCCGTGCTCTCCAGCCAGCCGCGTATCATTTACGACTACTTCCGTCAACAGTTTGCGCAGGTTACCAACCCGCCAATCGATCCGCTGCGTGAAGCACACGTGATGTCGCTGGCCACCAGCATCGGCCGTGAGATGAACGTCTTCTGCGAAGCCGAAGGCCAGGCCCACCGTCTGACCTTTAAATCGCCGATTCTGCTCTACTCCGATTTCACCCAGCTGACCACCATGAAAGAGGAACATTATCGCGCCGACACGCTCGATATTACCTTTGACGTGACCGAAGCGAGCCTCGAAGAGACGGTGAAAGCGCTGTGTGATAAGGCCGAACAGATGGTGCGTAACGGTACCGTCCTGCTGGTCCTCTCCGACCGTAACATTGCGAAGAACCGCCTGCCGGTTCCGGCACCAATGGCGGTGGGTGCAATCCAGACTCGCCTGGTGGACAAGAGCCTGCGCTGCGACGCCAACATCATTGTTGAGACCGCAAGCGCCCGCGATCCGCACCACTTTGCCGTGCTGCTGGGCTTTGGCGCGACGGCGATCTACCCGTACCTTGCCTACGAAACGCTGGCAAAACTGGTCGACACCAACGCCATCGAAAAAGACTACCGTACCGTGATGCTGAACTACCGTAACGGCATCAACAAAGGTCTGTACAAGATCATGTCCAAAATGGGCATCTCGACCATCGCCTCTTACCGCTGCTCGAAGCTGTTCGAAGCCGTGGGTCTGCATGATGACGTCGCGGATCTGTGCTTCCAGGGCGTGATCAGCCGTATCGGCGGAGCGGACTTCAGCGACTTCCAGCAGGATCTGCTGAACCTCTCCAAACGTGCCTGGCTGGCGCGTAAGCCGCTGGATCAGGGCGGACAGCTGAAGTACGTGCACGGCGGCGAATACCACGCCTATAACCCGGATGTGGTGCGCACCCTGCAGCAGGCCGTTCAGAGCGGCGAGTACAGCGATTATCAACAGTATGCTGAGCTGGTAAACAACCGTCCGGCGGCCACGCTGCGTGACCTGCTGGCGCTGAACCCGGGTGATACCGCCGTCAGCATCAACGACGTTGAACCAGCAACCGAGCTGTTCAAGCGCTTTGATACCGCCGCGATGTCTATCGGCGCGTTAAGTCCGGAAGCCCACGAGGCGCTGGCAGAAGCGATGAACAGCATCGGCGGGAACTCTAACTCCGGCGAAGGCGGTGAAGATCCGGCGCGCTACGGCACTAATAAAGTGTCGCGCATCAAGCAGGTTGCTTCCGGCCGCTTCGGTGTGACGCCTGCCTACCTGGTCAACGCTGACGTGATTCAGATTAAAGTCGCTCAGGGTGCAAAACCGGGCGAAGGCGGTCAGTTGCCGGGTGACAAAGTGACCCCGTACATCGCCAAACTGCGCTACTCGGTACCGGGCGTGACGCTGATCTCCCCGCCGCCGCACCACGATATCTACTCTATCGAGGATCTGGCGCAGCTGATTTTCGACCTGAAACAGGTCAACCCGAAAGCGATGATCTCCGTGAAGCTGGTTTCCGAGCCAGGCGTGGGCACTATCGCCACCGGCGTGGCGAAAGCCTATGCCGACCTGATTACCATCGCCGGTTACGATGGTGGTACCGGCGCAAGCCCGCTCTCCTCCGTGAAATATGCGGGCTGTCCGTGGGAGCTGGGTCTGGTTGAAACCCAGCAGGCCCTGGTGGCTAACGGTCTGCGTCACAAGATCCGCCTGCAGGTGGACGGTGGCCTGAAAACCGGCCTCGACATCATTAAAGCGGCGATTCTGGGTGCAGAGAGCTTCGGTTTCGGTACCGGTCCGATGGTCGCGCTGGGCTGTAAATACCTGCGTATTTGCCACCTGAACAACTGCGCAACCGGTGTTGCGACCCAGGACGAGAAGCTGCGTAAGAACCACTACCACGGTCTGCCGTTCAAAGTGACTAACTACTTTGACTTCATCGCCCGCGAAACCCGCGAGCTGATGGCGCAGCTGGGCGTGACGCGTCTGGTGGATCTGATTGGCCGTACCGACCTGCTGAAAGAGCTGGACGGGTTCACCGCCAAACAGCAGAACCTGAAGCTGTCCCGTCTGCTGGAAACGGCTGAGCCTAAGGCAGGCAAAGCGGTGTACTGCACCGAGAACAACCCGCCGTTCGACAATGGCGTGCTGAACGCCCAACTGTTGCAGCAGGCGAAGTCGTTTGTGGATGAGAAGCAGAGCAAAACCTTCTGGTTTGATATTCGCAACACCGACCGTTCCGTGGGCGCAAGCCTCTCGGGTTATATCGCACAGACGCACGGCGACCAGGGTCTGGCTGCCGATCCGATTACCGCGCACTTCAGCGGCACCGCGGGCCAGAGCTTCGGCGTCTGGAACGCAGGCGGCGTTGAGCTCTACCTGACCGGCGATGCCAACGACTACGTCGGCAAAGGCATGGCGGGCGGTCTGCTGGCGGTACGTCCTCCGGTGGGTTCAGCCTTCCGCAGCTGTGATGCCAGCATCATCGGCAACACCTGTCTGTACGGTGCAACCGGTGGTCGTCTGTTCGCCGCAGGTCGTGCGGGTGAGCGTTTCGCGGTACGTAACTCCGGTGCTATCACCGTGGTTGAAGGCATCGGCGATAACGGCTGTGAATACATGACCGGCGGGATTGTCTGCGTACTGGGTAAAACCGGCGTTAACTTCGGTGCGGGTATGACCGGTGGTTTCGCCTATGTCCTGGACGAAAGCGGTGACTTCCGTAAACGCGTGAACCCGGAGCTGGTGGAAGTGCTGGATGTTGAAAGCCTGGCGATCCACGAGGAGCACCTGCGTGGGTTGATTACCGAGCACGTGCACCACACCGGTTCCGTGCGCGGCGAAGAGATCCTGGCGAACTGGCCGGCGTTCTCAGCGAAATTCGCGCTGGTTAAACCGAAGTCCAGCGATGTTAAAGCCCTGTTGGGTCACCGTAGTCGTAGCGCAGCAGAGCTGCGTGTGCAGGCGCAGTAAGGAATTCAGATGAGCCAGAATGTTTACCAGTTTATCGACTTGCAGCGCGTTGATCCGCCGAAGAAACCGCTGAAGATCCGTAAAATTGAATTTGTTGAAATCTACGAGCCGTTTTCCGAAGGCCAGGCCAAAGCACAGGCAGACCGCTGCCTGTCCTGCGGTAACCCGTACTGCGAGTGGAAATGTCCGGTCCATAACTACATCCCGAACTGGCTTAAGCTGGCCAACGAAGGGCGTATTTTTGAGGCCGCCGAGCTGTCTCACCAGACCAACACCCTGCCGGAAGTGTGCGGCCGCGTGTGTCCTCAGGACCGTCTGTGTGAAGGCTCCTGCACCCTGAACGACGAGTTCGGTGCGGTGACTATCGGCAACATCGAACGCTATATCAATGATAAAGCGTTCGAAATGGGCTGGCGCCCTGATATGACCGGCGTGCGTCAGACCGACAAACGCGTGGCAATCATCGGTGCCGGTCCGGCAGGCCTGGCCTGTGCCGACGTGCTGACCCGCAACGGCGTGAAAGCCGTGGTGTTTGACCGTCACCCGGAGATCGGCGGTCTGCTCACCTTCGGCATCCCGGCCTTCAAGCTGGAAAAAGAGGTGATGACCCGCCGCCGTGAAATCTTCACCGGCATGGGCATTGAGTTCAAACTCAACACCGAAGTGGGCCGTGACGTACAGCTCGACGATCTGCTGAAAGATTACGACTCGGTGTTCCTGGGCGTGGGTACCTATCAGTCGATGCGCGGTGGGCTGGAGAACGAAGACGCGTCGGGCGTATATGACGCGCTGCCGTTCCTGATTGCCAATACCAAGCAGATGATGGGCTACGGCGAAACCGCTGATGAGCCGTACGTCAGCATGGAAGGCAAACGCGTGGTGGTTCTGGGCGGTGGTGATACCGCGATGGACTGCGTGCGTACCTCCATTCGTCAGAATGCCACGCACGTTATCTGTGCCTATCGTCGTGACGAAGAGAACATGCCGGGCTCCAAACGCGAAGTGAAAAACGCGCGTGAAGAGGGCGTGGAGTTCCAGTTCAACATCCAGCCTCTGGGTATTGAAGTGAATGCCAACGGTAAAGTCAGCGGCGTGAAGATGGCGCGTACTGAAATGGGTGCGCCGGATGCGAAAGGCCGTCGTCGCGCGGAAATCGTTGCCGGCTCCGAGTATGTGATCCCGGCCGATGCGGTGGTGATGGCGTTTGGTTTCCGTCCACACAGCATGGAGTGGCTGGCGAAACACAGCGTTGAGCTGGATTCTCAGGGCCGCATCATTGCCCCGGAAGGCAGCGATAACGCCTTCCAGACCAGCAACCCGAAAATCTTCGCCGGTGGCGATATCGTTCGCGGTTCAGACCTGGTAGTTACCGCCATTGCCGAAGGCCGTAAAGCGGCTGAGGGCATCATGAACTTCCTGGAAGTGTAATAAATCAGGGCTCGGCGAGCGCAGGCCCGCCGAGCGTCCTATCACAAATAGACGATGCTGATCACTGCTTCGCCGTCCAGCTTAATCACCTGACTGCTGTTCAATTTGTTCGCCAATGTAACACTCACCTGCAGCGGAAGGCTGACGGTGCTGATGGGCTGTGGGCTCAGCATACCTTTCTGCACAAAGGTGTAAAAATAGTCCTGACTTGTTGGCAGGGGCAATAAGGCGCTTTTTGCCCACGGCCCCGCCTGGTTTGCCGAACCCGCAATATCAACCAACACGCTTTTGTCGCCATCCGTTGCGGTCACGCCTGCCGCATTGATTTGTACGGCATAACTTCCAATCGCTTTTTTCTCCGCCGTCAACCCGAGTCCAAAAAGCCGCGCCGGCTCGCTGACGTACTGTCCGCCATTAATCTGAAACCGCGCTCCCGTATGGCCATTTTCATCCTCGCCAGATACTACCGACGCTGCACGCGTGTCCCGGGCAGTAATGGCTATTGCTGTAGAGGATTCGCAGGTGACCGATAACGTTATATCTCGCGTGCCAAGCTGGGAAAAAGTAGCAGTAGAGATACTTCCTGTAGTACGGCTACCGAAATCAACGACGCCGTTATTGCTCAGGGTCGGGGTGCAGGCCGCGGCATCAGCCGTGACCTCAAAGTCGACGCTGACGGTATCATTTGCCGCCGCAGAGGCGGCCATCAGGACTGTCACCAGCACGCATATTCGTCGCATCATCGCACATCCATTTTTATCTTCAGGTTACCGCGCCATGTAGTTCTTTCAACAATCGCGCCGGGTTTGATGGCAGAACGGACGGTAAAAGTTACCGTAGCCGTTTTCCCGTAGGTCTCGCTGCCGTCCATGAAAGCGAGCCCCTGATGCGGTAAAATCGCCAGGTTCTCGCTGTCGCTGGAGTGCGGCAGGACATCTGCCAGATTGACCGGCGCAAGACGGACAGGTTTGTCATCAACCCAGGCATGCGAGCCGACTATCTGCATCTCACCGTCGGCACCGAGTGCAAACGTCCCGTTTTGTACACGATCGCTCCCCGGAAACAGCCGTATACGCCGCGGTTCGCTGCATACCACCCGCACCTGGAATTGTTTTTCCGGCAGTGAAAGCAATGGTCCTTTAACTTGCTGCCGCTCGGCGGGGCTCAGATTGCCCCAGCTCACCTTTTGCTGGCTGGCAAAAATCTGGCATTCAGCCCAGCCACGCCCCGATATGGCCAGCAGAGCGACCATCAGCACGATTTTTTTCACAGGCAAACTCCTTTTGCCGTTTCGTAGAACACGCCTGTTTCCACCACTTCCGGTAACGCCAGCTTAATGCGGCAGACGCCGGACTCCCCCTGGGCCAGGAGCACCTGACTTGAGTTGACGTTATTCAGGAAAACCACCCCCTCGTCTACGGATGTGGTGAGGTAGTTGCCGCCCTCGTCCGTAATGGCGAGGTTTTTAGGCAGTTTTTTACCATCAGCCATACTTATTTCCAGTAAGACGCGACGCTGGGTAACGGCAGTAAACTGGACTTTCCCCACAGAACCCCGGCCCTGCTTCAGCTGGTGCGTACCGTTGCCGATATCGACGTTTTTAGGCAACGTTTCGGTACTCACTTCAATACGGGAATTCCGCCAGGCGTTAAGCGCAGGCAATACGGCATATCCGCGCGAATCCGTCCAGACTGGCCCCTGAGGCGTATCAATTTTTACCCCTGAAAGCGGCTGTGCCAGTGAGGCAATCCCGAACGTTTCACGTACCGGTACAGGCGATAACGTAATGCCATCGCCGTGGGCCACAATCCCGCCCTGCAATGAGCCGGTATAGCTGCGCCGATCCTGCCCTGCCACGCTGCCGTTCAGCATCAACTGCGTATAGCGCAGATTGCTGCTGATGCTCGCGTTTACGCTCCTGTCGTGCGCATACCTGCCCTTATCAGTTCCCAGGGTATAAATAGTCTCGTCTCCAAGATTACCGGACATCGTTGAGCCATACCGGGTTTCACTATCTCCATGACGCACATAGGTATTCACGTGACTTTTACCCAGCGGAATACTGACGTTGAGATAGAACGAATCTTCTTTTTTCCCCTCGCCACTGCTGCCATTCAGCTGACGTTGCCAGTTAGCCGAGACATACGCAGAAAAAATCTTGTCGCCCCAGCCTGCCGTTACATAACCGGTTTTAGTGTCATCCTGGCGACTTTTCGTCTCATAGAAACTGCTGCTGAAAGTTCCCCAGCCTGGACTGCTCCACTGGAGTCCAACTGAATATTCCAGCTTTTTCGTCGCGGTGTAGTTTCGATCAATAAACTGCGAGAACTCGCGATAGCCAGAGGTGTAGTAAGCCGATGACGCCGTAATGCTTAAGCCGGCCGCCATCGTCATGCTGGCCTCAGCGCGGTAGCTCTGCCCATGCAGCGCAAGCTTGCGATCGTATGATTGATTCGCCTTCAGACCCAGCGATAGCGGCGTCAGGGGGGCTGCATCAATACTTGCCCCCACCGCCTGAAAATCACTGGCGACAATCGCACCGACATTGATATTGCTGCCCGACAGTAAACGCCAGCCGTTTGACGCGCTGACTACCAAAGGTTTGTCATCATAATTGTCGCTGACGCGTCCCAACGATAAAAAGAAACCAGCCGGATTGCCCATCCGCTGAAGATAAAGCGTGGAAGGAACCGCATAGCTATGCTTATTACCGTCATTTTCGATAACCGTGACGTTCAGATCGCTGGTGTAATTGCGCAGTGAAATATCTGATAAGGTAAACGGCCCAACGGGAACCAGAGTGGAATGAATCAGGATCCCCTGCTGGCGAACCTCGACTCGCGCCTGGCTGGTATTGGCTATGCCGCTGACCTTTATTCTCCCTTCTGGTGCTTCCAGCGCATCTTCTGGCGTAAATGTCATGCCATATAAACCAACCCCTTCCAGCAGCGCGTTGTTCATATTTACTTCTCCCGCCATGGCGGTAGTGCGTAAACCTACGAAAGTACGCTGCAAATAGGTCTGCCCATTTTCACTGTTAAACTGCCCCTGAGAATGGCTTAAGAGCTGCTGGCTACGTAATAACCAACCGGCGACATTCACACCGCCGTCAAGCTGCATCTGAGAATAGGTCGCACTGTCACCACTATATTCGCTGCGTGAACTCATCGCCGAATAATTCAATACACCAGCGGAACCGTCAGTAATAAATTCAGCTGCTGATAAACTTTGGCGGGCAATGTTATCAGCTGACACTACTAACTCAACCAATTCCCGGCCCGGCACAGGATTGAGTACCGTCTCTGGAAAGTGCTTAAGATAGTCATAACATCCCTCTGTATAATCAGCAGGAAGACGTAAACCCGCCAGCTCAATAAACGACTTACTGAAGCAGAGTTCGCCGTCCTGATTAAAAGAGGCAATGATATTGCCTTTATTTTCCCCGTTAACAATAACTGTTATAGAAATTTTACCGGGCATAAACCGTGCTTTTTGGGCAAAATAACCGGATATCCCAGGATCAATACCTAAAGATTTTAATGTTTCAATATCAAACTCAATCGGAGAGGGATCTGTATCAGAGGCATATCCTTGCCTCGATAATATCAAACTGAGCGCACACACGAGCAGCGTTCTTTTAAACATCCTTGTATTCCCTGAACGACTTACTGTAACGGTGCTATATATCGTTCACCTTTGTATCCATAGCGACTGGCCGGATAAAATTCCACTTTAGTATCCGATTTATTGGGCAGCGCCAGCGTCATACTGGTGTGAGGCAATAAATAGGTGTTTTTCAATGAGCCTTGCTTGCCAGAGGGCAAAGAGGTAAAAGCGGCCGTCATCCGGACCACATAACTCGATGGGTTACTTACCACTAAGTCGTTACCGCGTTTGTTCCACTTGAGGTGTTTCCATGGCTCAAGATCTTGCGCGAGTCCGGCAGGATGAATAATTACCGGCAGATCCTGACGCACAGTAACAGCCAGTCTCTGTTTATTTTTCTCTTTAGGGGGAATCCCCTCAAAAGTGACCCTTTTTAGCTCTTCATGCATTAGCGGCTTTGTCATCTGCAACATAAAGCGAACACGTTGCATCGCCCCTGCCTCTACCCGTACCACAGGTTGCGAGGCAATTAAACGCACCGTCTTGTCGCTTTCTGGCAAATCAACAATAGTGGTGTAAAGCAATGCTGGACCCGAATCGGTGTTTGTCACATTCATACTGGCTTCACCTTTTTCTGCGTCAACCAGCAATACGGACGTTTCAGGCAACATACCTGAGGCAAATACCTGTCCGGATAAAATAAGCAGTGAAAGAATAACGCTACGTTTCATAATGTTCTCATTAATAGTAATAATGAAAGAAAGTGTTAACTCCCAGAGGTTAAAATAATTACCACAATAAAATCATAAAAAATAAGAAGAAAATAAAATCATAGTATTTTAACTGGCATGCGACATTTTACCTTTATAGATTATTTATCGCATGCCTTTAATTATATATTACAGATATACCAGGCTCAGCGTAGCGTTACCGTCGAAGTTAATTTCATCGAAGCCCAGGATATCGCTGGTCTGAACGCCAGCGGAAATTTTCAGCGGTACAGATATTTCGGTGAACATGTCTGGCGCAGCGCCGCCTGCTTTGCCTATACCAGTGATACGTGACAGGCGCTGGCGAACGGCAGTATCGGTTCTCCAGTTTGCGCCGTTATCATCAGTGAAGTACAGTTTTGCAGCAGCGCCATCAATAGTGGCGTTCGCGCTGACAGCAACAATGGTGTACACGCCAATGTTCGCGTTGTTGGCTGCTTTACCCAGCCCAAAGCCAAACAGAGGGTCATCAGAATTGTTGAAACCAGCAATTGGATGAGGAAGGAATTTGTTTGCAGACAAGGCCACCGCCGAGCTGGAGCGATTATCTGTTACTTTCAAACCTACTGATGCTGACGCATCGCAGGTCACGCTCAGGTTAATATCCTTGCTACCCAGCTGTACCAGGGTGTTACCGGATGTTGCGGTACGAATAGACGCTGCTGCGATAGAACCGAACGACACCTCACCACTGTTGCTTAATGTCGGAGTACAAGCAGCCGGAACAACGCTACCAGAGACTTTTAACGTTACATCGTTAGCAGCATTTGCCTGAGCAGCGACCAGCAGAGCAGCACATACACCCAGCGCGGATAAATTAAGTTTAAAAGCCATTTTTAAATTTCCTTAACTTGATCAACCAACTTTCTAATTAGCTGGTTGTTTCCTTTTGAAATATTACGACTCACTATGGAGGGTATTATTAATAAACTATTTGTAATAAATAGTGTCGACAAGGTTACAGGATTTTCTCATAGAGAGTATTTATGATATCTAAACAAATTTTCAACCTTACCTAAAAACATATTTATAAAAAATAGATTGTGGGTGCAGAAATAATCGCACTCCAGGTTGGGGTTAGTTTTCAGGCTAAAAATCAAGAGAGTAATCGTGATGCAATTAAATTAAATATATCACACTGATAAAAGAACAGAAGGTTTAATAATCCATACAAATAGATTGCAGACTAATGATAATTAATAAAACTCTTTTTAAGCGACTGAATGGCTGCTTTCCTACAACTGTAGACAAGGGCAGCAGAAATAAAAAAGGGCCTTTCGGCCCTTTTGTTTACAAATTTTATTTCACAACGCGTAACGATGGACGCCCACCGCGCGGCGGCGGTGTATCGTCAGGGTCATCGTCGTGATCGGGTTTATCGCCGTCGATAATCGACATAACCGGTTCGCTTTCGCTCTCGGCTGCGCCATTTTCATCGTTGAGGCTGGAAACGTCTTCATCATAAGCCGCTTCCGGCTCAAACATGGTGCCCGCGCCGTTTTCACGCGCATAGATTGCCAGTACGGCAGCCAGCGGCACAGAAACCTGACGCGGAACGCCGCCGAAGCGGGCATTGAAGCGTACTTCGTCGTTCGCCAGCTCAAGACCGCCCACCGCGCGCGGCGCGATGTTCAGCACAATTTGCCCGTCACGTGCGTATTCCATAGGAACCTGCACGCCCGGTAACGTCACATCCACTACCAGGTGCGGCGTGAGCTGGTTATCCAGCAGCCATTCATAGAAGGCACGCAGCAGATACGGACGGCGCGGAGACAGCTGTGACATTTCCACAATCATTAGCCCCGGCCGAGACGCATTTCACGTTCAGCTTCAGTCAGAGAAGCCAGGAAAGAGTCGCGTTCAAATACGCGCGTCATATAGCCTTTCAGCTCTTTCGCGCCCGGACCGCTGAACTCAACGCCCAGAATCGGCAGACGCCACAGCAGCGGAGCCAGGTAGCAGTCTACCAGGCTGAACTCGTCGCTCAGGAAGAATGGACGCTGACCGAACACCGGTGCGATGGCCAGCAGCTCTTCACGCAGCTGTTTACGCGCGGCATCGGCTTCTGAGGAGGAACCGTTAGCAATAACGTTCATCAGCGTATACCAGTCTTTCTCGATACGCTGCATGTACAGACGGCTTTCCCCACGCGCAACCGGGTAGACCGGCATCAGCGGCGGATGCGGGAAACGCTCATCCAGATATTCCATAATGATACGGGATTCCCACAGGGTCAGCTCACGATCCACCAGCGTTGGCACGCTCTGGCTTGGGTTGAGATCGATCAGATCCTGAGGCGGGTTATCCTTTTCCACATGCTCGATCTCAAAACTGACACCCTTCTCGGCCAGCACGATACGAACCTGATGGCTATAAATGTCAGTAGGACCAGAAAACAGCGTCATTACCGAACGTTTGTTGGCAGCGACAGCCATGAAAACCTCCAGGTATATTCAGAATTTTTACTGCTACCGGCCATACAGGCCAGCCAGATGTTTTACTGCCCATCCCAGGGAATTCTTAATCCTGTTCAAAAAGAGAACAAAAATCGAGCATTCACCGTTATTTGGACACAAAAGTGGATGATAGTTTACCAGATTTTGCGACCTTTGTGGTGAGGGGATTCTGGAAATGCGGAAAAAGAGGTCAGAAAGGAAGTCTGCAAGGGAAGGCGTTGCGCTTTCGCCATAAAAAAACCCGCCGAAGCGGGTTTTTCGCAAATTGTTGTCTGCCGAAGCAGAAACCAATTAACGTTTGGAGAACTGTGGACGACGACGTGCTTTACGCAGACCGACTTTCTTACGTTCAACCTGACGAGCATCACGAGTAACGAAGCCAGCTTTACGCAGTTCGCCACGCAGGGACTCATCGTACTCCATCAGAGCGCGGGTGATACCGTGACGGATCGCACCAGCCTGACCAGAGATACCACCACCTTTAACAGTGATGTACAGATCCAGTTTCTCAACCATGTCGACCAGTTCCAGCGGCTGACGAACTACCATGCGGGCAGTTTCACGACCGAAGTACTGTTCCAGAGAACGTTGGTTGATAACGATTTTACCACTGCCCGGTTTGATGAACACGCGAGCGGCGGAGCTTTTGCGGCGACCAGTGCCGTAGTATTGATTTTCAGCCATTGCCTATAATCCCGATTAGATGTCAAGAACTTGCGGTTGCTGTGCCGCGTGGTTGTGCTCGTTACCTGCGTAAACTTTCAGTTTACGGTACATAGCACGACCCAGCGGGCCTTTTGGCAGCATGCCTTTAACCGCGATTTCAATCACACGCTCAGGACGGCGGGCAATCATCTCTTCAAAGGTCGCTTGTTTGATACCGCCGATGTGGCCGGTGTGGTGATAGTACACTTTGTCAGTACGCTTGTTGCCGGTTACAGCAACTTTGTCAGCGTTCAGAACGATGATGTAATCACCGGTATCGACGTGCGGAGTGTATTCCGCTTTGTGCTTACCGCGCAGGCGACGAGCCAGTTCGGTAGCCAGACGGCCCAGAGTTTTACCGGTCGCGTCAACAACATACCAGTCGCGTTTTACGGTTTCTGGTTTAGCTGTAAAAGTTTTCATTAAAAGCTTACCCAAATAAATAAGTTACACGTTGGTGAACACCCAAACGTTTAGTAGTTGAGGTTCACACGACATTGTCCAGCAAACCTACCCCTTCGAATAGCCTATGCCGGCGCAGAGAAAGTTTTGGGAAAAAAACCTTCTTGTAACGTGGGGTCGCAAGATTATAGAGAAGTCAGGGGTAAAGATCGACCCCTAATTGTGATTTGACGCGGGTTTTTCCGGGGTGTGGAAAGTGCGCTCTGGTGCCCTCACCCCCAGCCCCTCTCCCACGGGGAGAGGGTAGCTATCTTTAAGGCATGTGTTCGCGCTTGAGGTACTCTTCGCTCTGCATCTCCTGCAGGCGTGACAGGCAGCGCTGGAACTCAAACTTCAGCCGCTCCCCCTGATAGATCTCATATAAAGGCACGGCGGCGCTCACCACCAGCTTAACGTGGCGCTCGTAAAACTCATCCACCAGCGCGATAAAACGTCGGGCTTCGCTCTCCATTAGCGTGGTCATCACCGGCACATGAAACAGCATTACCGTATGGAACAGGCGCGAGAGCGCAATATAGTCGTGCTGGCTGCGGGCATCGACACAGAGGGTATCAAACGACACGGCGAGGGTCTGGTTGACGACGCCCAGCGTTTGCAACGGACGATGGTTTACCTCCAGCACCGGGGCGTCACCCCGTTCCGCACCGGCCAGCGCCAGCCACAGTTTGTCCATCTGCTGCTGTGTCTCTTGATTTAACGGCGAAATCCACAGATGGGCCTGGGTCAGGGTACGCAGACGGTAATCGACGCCAGCATCAACGTTCATGATGTCGCAATGCTCTTTAATCGCCGTGATAGCGGGCAGGAAACGGGCGCGTTGCAGGCCGTTTCGGTAGAGCTCATCCGGCGGAATGTTCGACGTCGCCACCAGGGTAATGCCCCGGGCAAACAGCGCTTTCATTAAGCCGCCCAGCAGCATGGCGTCGGTAATGTCCGAGACAAAAAACTCATCGAAGCACAGCACATCGGTTTCGGCTTTAAAGCGTTCGGCGACGATATCCAGCGGATCGCTCTGCCCCTGCAGGGCCGTCAGCTCCTCATGCACCCGCAGCATAAAGCGGTGAAAGTGCAGGCGCTGCTTACGCGTGCCGGGAAGGCTCTGATAAAACAGATCCATCAGCCAGGTTTTGCCGCGTCCGACGCCTCCCCACATATATAGACCGCGTACCGGCGCCACACTCTGGGGCTCTTTCTTGCCCAGCAGTCGTCCAAATGCGGCTTTTAACCCCCCGGCAGGCGCGGCCTCAACCGGCTTTGTTGTCAGTGCATGCCAGATGCTGTCCAGACGACTTACAGCTTCACGCTGGACGTTATCTGGCTGATGGGTGCCCTCATTCAGGGCCTGTTGGTAACGCGATGTTGGGGAGAGGTTCTGCATGATGTTATTGTTATTCCTTCAATTAATACCCGTCAGATTGCGCAGTTGACGAAAAAAAGGCCGTTCTACAGTACGCGATGATGCGGCGGGATTCCACTTCTAAGGAAATAGCGGTTATAGTGGCATAATCAGGCCCTGGCATGGAGCCGAGCCAACACCCTACGGAACCACAAGACAACGGGAGAAGTTCATGACCTGGGAATATGCGCTAATTGGTTTAGTCGTCGGCATCGCTATTGGCGCCGTGACCATGCGTTTTGGAAATCGCAAACTGCGTCAGCAACAGGCGTTGCAGTACGAACTGGAAAAGAACAAAGCTGAGCTGGAAGAGTATCGTGAAGAGCTGGTAAGCCACTTTGCTCAGAGCGCCGAGTTGCTGGACAACATGGCGCATGATTACCGTCAGCTTTATCAGCACATGGCGAAAAGCTCCAGCAGCCTGTTGCCGGAGATGAGCGCGGAAAACAATCCGTTCCGCAACCGTCTGGCGGAATCCGAAGCCGGTAACGATCAGGCCCCGGTCCAGATGCCACGTGACTACTCCGAAGGTGCATCCGGCCTGCTGCGCGGTGGCGCAAAGCGCGAATAATCGCATATCGAAAATAAATTTTACGGGCGCAGCCCTTGCGCCCGTCCTTTCTTCCCGACCCCAGCTATTATTTAGTCAAACACCTCATTGTTCAGCGTTTTAAAATTCAATAACATCAGACTGTTTTAGGGCCGTTATTCCTTCATTCCAGGTTGCGAGAGCCAGCATAAATGAACAAGAAAAATCAGCTGTTGAGCGCGTTAGCATTGAGCATCGGATTATCCCTGTCGGCCTCTTATCCGCTGGCCGCTGCACTCCCTTCGCAGGTTCCGGGCGAGGCCGCGCTGCCGAGCCTGGCCCCGATGCTGGAAAAAGTCCTCCCCGCTGTGGTGAGCGTGCAGGTCGAAGGTACCGCCGTGCAGAGCCAGCGCATTCCGGAAGAGCTGAAAAAATATTTTGGCGACGAAGCCCCCGACCAGGCGCAGCCTTTTGAAGGGCTGGGCTCCGGCGTGGTGATTGACGCCGCCAAGGGCTATGTCCTGACCAATAACCACGTTATCAGCCATGCCGATAAAATCAGCGTGCAGATGAACGATGGCCGGGAGTTCGACGCCAAACTGATTGGCGGTGACGATCAGAGCGACATCGCATTGCTGCAGCTGCAGAATCCCACCGGCCTGACGCAAATCGCTATTGCTGATTCCGATAAGCTGCGCGTGGGTGATTTCGCGGTGGCGGTAGGTAATCCCTTCGGCCTCGGCCAGACCGCCACGTCCGGCATCGTCTCTGCGCTGGGTCGCAGTGGTCTGAATCTCGAAGGGCTGGAAAACTTTATCCAGACCGACGCCTCCATTAACCGGGGCAACTCCGGCGGCGCGCTGCTGAATCTCAACGGCGAGCTGATTGGTATTAACACCGCGATCCTCGCCCCTGGCGGCGGCAGCGTCGGGATTGGCTTTGCCATCCCCAGCAATATGGCCCGTACCCTGGCGCAGCAGCTGATTGAGTTTGGCGAAGTGAAGCGCGGCCTGCTGGGCATTAAAGGCACGGAAATGAGCGCCGATATCGCCAAAGCGTTCAACCTGAACGTGCAGCGCGGCGCCTTCGTTAGCGAAGTGCTGCCGAATTCCGGCTCTGCAAAAGCGGGGGTGAAATCCGGGGACGTCATCGTCAGCCTGAACGATAAACCGCTGAGCAGCTTTGCCGAACTGCGCTCGCGCATCGCCACCACCGAGCCTGGCGCCACGGTTAAGCTCGGCATTTTACGTGACGGCAAACCGCTGGATCTGCAGGTCACGCTGGATAAAAGCACCTCGTCATCGGCCAGCGCAGAGATGATTGCCCCGGCGCTGCAGGGGGCGACCTTGAGTGACGGGCAGTTAAAAGACGGCACCAAAGGCATCACTCTTGATAGCGTCGAGAAGAGCAGCCCTGCCGCACAGGCGGGTCTGCATGAGAATGATGTGATTATTGGGGTGAACCGCGTTCGCGTGCAGTCTATCGCCGAAATGCGCAAAGTGCTGGAAACTAAACCGACCGTTATCGCCCTGCAGATCGTGCGCGGCAACGACACGCTCTATATCTTGCTGCGTTAAGCCTGTACCTGTCCGGACATCGCCCCGTGTGATGTCCGGATAAGTCATGTTATGCTGCATGCGTTCTCCCTTTAACGACGCCCGTATCATGGTTTTGAAGCTAATTCGTTCGGTCGCCATCGGCCTGGTTGTAGGTGGCCTGTTACTGGCCGCAATGCCCTCTTTACGTCAGTTCAATCAGCTGGCTGCGCCGCAGTTCGACAGCGCTGATGAAACGCCTGCCAGCTACAATCAGGCAGTACGCCGCGCCGCCCCTGCGGTGGTCAACGTTTATAACCGTGGGCTGAACAGCACCAGCCATAACCAGCTGGAGATCCGCACCCTGGGCTCCGGGGTGATCATGGATGAACGCGGCTACATTATTACCAACAAACATGTCATCAACGATGCCGACCAGATCATCGTTGCGCTGCAGGATGGCCGCGTCTTTGAAGCCCTGCTGGTTGGCTCAGACAGCCTGACGGATCTGGCGGTCCTCAAAATCAACGCCACGGGCGGCCTGCCGGTAATCCCCATCAACCGTAAGCGGACGCCGCATATCGGCGACGTGGTGCTGGCGATTGGTAACCCCTATAACCTCGGGCAGACCATTACTCAGGGGATTATCAGCGCCACCGGGCGTATCGGCCTGAACCCTTCCGGACGTCAGAACTTCCTGCAAACCGATGCCTCCATCAACCACGGCAACTCCGGCGGCGCGCTGGTGAACTCGCTGGGCGAACTGATGGGCATCAACACCCTGTCGTTTGATAAAAGCAACGACGGCGAAACTCCCGAAGGTATCGGCTTCGCGATCCCGTTCCAGTTGGCCAACAAGATTATGGACAAGCTGATTCGTGACGGACGCGTGATCCGCGGCTACATTGGCATCGGCGGGCGTGAGATCGCTCCGCTGCATGCTCAGGGTGGCGGCATCGATCAGATTCAGGGGATTGTGGTGAACGAAGTCACCTCCGGCGGCCCGGCGGCAGAAGCAGGCATTAAGGTCAACGATGTGATCGTCTCGGTGAACGGTAAACCGGCGTTGTCGGCGCTGGAAACCATGGACCAGGTGGCGGAGATCAGGCCTGGCTCTATTATCCCGGTGGAAGTGATGCGTGATGATAAGAAACTGATCCTGCAGGTGACCATTCAGGAATACCCGGCCACCAACTGAGTCAGCAGGCATAAAAAAACCGGAGCATCGACTCCGGTTTTTTATTGCCCCGAGGGAAGAGCGTCGATTATTTGTTAACGAACTCTTCGCCCAGAACGATATCGTTCTTCAGGGTGTCCAGCATGCCGGCCATCGCCTGCTGTTCAAACGCGCTCAGGGTGCCGATAGATTTACGCTCTTCGATACCGTTTTTACCCAGCAGCAGCGGCTGAGAGAAGAAGCGTGCGTGCTCGCCGTCACCTTCAACGTAAGCGCATTCCACCACGCCTTGCTCGCCCTGCAGGGCGCGTACCAGAGACAGACCGAAACGTGCCGCAGCCTGGCCCATAGACAGGGTTGCAGAACCGCCACCCGCCTTCGCTTCCACCACTTCGGTGCCGGCGTTCTGGATACGTTTGGTCAGGTCAGCCACTTCCTGCTCGGTGAAGCTCACGCCTGGGATCTGGGACAGCAGTGGCAGAATGGTCACGCCAGAGTGGCCGCCGATAACCGGCACGTCGAGTTCGGTTGGCTGCTTGCCTTTCAGTTCCGCAACAAAGGTGTTGGAGCGGATGATGTCCAGCGTGGTCACGCCAAACAGTTTGTTCTTGTCATACACGCCCGCTTTTTTCAGCACTTCTGCCGCGATAGCAACGGTGGTGTTAACCGGGTTAGTGATGATACCGATGCAGGCTTTCGGGCAGGTTGTCGCTACCTGCTGAATCAGGTTCTTAACGATACCCGCGTTCACGTTGAACAGGTCGGAACGATCCATACCTGGCTTACGCGCAACGCCTGCGGAGATCAGCACAACGTCCGCGCCTTCGAGGGCCGGGCGAGCATCTTCACCGGAGAAGCCTTTGATTTTGACAGCCGTAGGGATGTGGCTGAGGTCAACCGCCACACCTGGGGTTACCGGGGCGATATCATACAGAGAGAGTTCTGAGCCTGCAGGCAGCTGAGTTTTCAGTAGTAGGGCAAGCGCCTGGCCGATACCGCCAGCAGCGCCGAGGACTGCGACTTTCATCCTAAACTCCTTATTATGGTGAGCTAACTTTCTGTTACTCCGTCGCGGCGACCTTAATTCAGCAGATCAATAATTACAATCGTGGTGTTCTAAGAATTAGCGGTCACGCGCTTTTCGCATCTGCCGCAAGGCTATCGGGCGTTATGCGGTGACTAAGCAACGAATCAAGAGGTGGTTACAATACACCCTCGCAAGCCACCAAAACAACATCAATTTGATAACATTTAATTTACTTTTAAGCTTATTTGCGAGGCGTGACGCAGGCATGTTCCTTGATAACGAATTTTGATAAAATCACTCCCTTTCATAACATTATTTCAGCCTAAGATTGGGCAGATAATTTGCATAAAAATTCATCCATGTGCATAATAATGTTGTTTCTACCGCTATATTTCGGGTGATTTATGCGAATCTCTTCTAAACAAGAAGAATTGGTTAAAGCGTTCAAAGCGCTGCTTAAAGAAGAAAAATTTAGTTCTCAGGGTGAGATCGTCCAGGCCCTGCAGGAAGAGGGTTTCGAAAACATCAACCAGTCGAAAGTCTCCCGCATGTTAACCAAGTTCGGCGCGGTGCGTACCCGCAACGCCAAAATGGAGATGGTCTACTGTCTGCCTGCCGAACTGGGTGTGCCGACAACCTCGAGCCCGCTGAAGAACCTGGTGCTGGATATCGACTATAACGATGCCGTGGTGGTGATCCACACCAGCCCGGGTGCGGCTCAACTGATTGCCCGCCTGCTCGACTCGCTGGGTAAAGCGGAAGGTATCCTCGGCACCATCGCCGGTGACGATACTATCTTCACCACCCCGGCCAACGGTTTCTCGGTGAAAGACCTCTACGAAGCCATCCTGGTGCTGTTCGAACAGGAACTCTGATCCCCTTCCCTGCTGCCGTCGCGGCGGGGAATCTTCTGCTCCCGCCTCGTTCACCCCTACAATCTGTTATCTGCAATTTAACAAATAGTGCGATTTTCTGCCCAAATACATTCACTCAGTGAATGATAAAACGCAAAATCGCACGAATAATCAAAGCAGCGTATCCCATTAATTTAATTGAAAATAATGGCCATACCCCCGCTTAAACCCCGTTTTTTTATTCCCTGTAGTTATAAAAATGCTTTTGCTTAACACGTGATTACACGAGAAACAATTAGCATGGTATTAATTTTTGCCGTTATTAGTGTATACTTGATTTTGTGATGAGGGTCACGAAACGAAGACCCCAGTAAAGAATATGACGAGGAAAAGAATCATGAAAATCAAAACTACCGTAGCCACGCTAAGCATTCTGTCTGTTCTCTCTTTCGGTGCCTTTGCCGCCGATTCAATCAACGCCGATCAGGCTCAGTCTCGTGAATCTATCGGTACCGTTTCAATCGGTGCAATCGGTACTTCGCCGATGGACATGAACCAGATGCTGAACAAAAAAGCCCAGGAGCAGGGTGCCTCTTCCTACCGCGTGATCGAAGCGCGTACCGGTGACCACTGGCATGCGACTGCTGAGCTGTACAAATAAGTTTTACCAGGCACGACCCGAACTACCCGATATCTCTGTTCAACGGCACCAGGCATAAAAATAGCAGCACAACCCTTCTCGCCGTTGAGCTTGCCCTGTAAGGAGTAAAGACTATGAACACTAAATTAATCATCGCCGCAGGTTTCGCTTCCGTTCTCTCATTTGGTGCCAGCGCAGCTGTACATCAGGTGAATGCCGATCAGGCACAAAGCCTGCAACCAATGGGAAGCATCTCTGTAGGTGCAGTTGCTGGTTCTCCGATGGATGTCCGTGAGGCACTGGCAGCAAAAGCTGAAAAAGCGGGCGCCAGCAGCTACCGCGTTACCGAACTGAACACCGGCGACCACTGGCATGCGACCGCCGAGCTGTACAAATAAACCCTCGTCGTATTGATTTACGACTTGCCCCTGCTTCGCAGGGGCTTTTTTATGCCTGCACTAACGTACGTTAAAGCGAATCTGCCCTTCCAGCTCCTCTTCCGCCTCATCAAACAGCAGGATCAGCGCGCCAAAACGCCTGCGCAGCTTTTCCGGCAAATGGATAAATTCGATTTCAAGCGGTAGCGGCAACTGACTGCTGGTGACGATGTCCCACAGGGAGTCAAGATCCGTCACGCTCTCCTGTCCCATGCCAAAGGCTCGTGAAAATTCACGGTAGAAGTCTTCCTGACTGTCGATTTCATCAAAATCAAACGTATAGATATTCATTGCCAGCCACCCCGTCCAGGTGGGCGGCTTAAGCCGCCCTGTCGATTATAATCCCCCGATATGCAGGGTTTTCACTTCCAGGAACTCCTCCAGTCCCAGTACTGACCCTTCGCGACCCAGCCCCGACTCTTTCACCCCGCCAAAAGGCCCAAGCTCTGTAGAAACCGCGCATTCGTTAATCCCAATCATGCCGCTCTCAATGGCCTGCGACACGCGGAACACCCGCTGCAAATTCTGGGTATAGAAATAGGCGGCCAGGCCATAGGGCGTATTGTTGGCGCGCTGGATCACCTCCTCTTCCGAGGTAAAGCGGAAGCAGGCCGCCACGGGTCCAAAGGTCTCTTCGCTGGCAAGTGCCATCCCTTCATGGCAATCCCCCAGTACCGTTGGCTGCCAGAAGTTTCCACCCAGGGAATGAGCCTTGCCGCCCGCCAGCACCGTCGCCCCTTTGGCAACCGCGTCCTCAACGTGCTCGCGCACTTTTTTCACCGCGGAAGCTTCAATCAGCGGCCCGACAACGGTGCCCTCTTCCAGGCCATCACCGACTTTTAAGTCGTTTACGGCGGCGGCGAGTTTGCTGACGAACGCTTCGTACACCGACTCCTGAATATAGAAGCGGTTAACGCTGACGCAGACCTGGCCCGCATTGCGAAACTTGTTGGCAATCGCTCCTTTCACCGCAGCATCAATGTCGGCATCCTCAAAGACGATATAGGGTGCGTTGCCGCCCAGCTCCATCGACACTTTTTTCATGGTTTCTGCGGCATTGCGCATCAGGGTTTTGCCGACCGCCGTCGAGCCGGTAAAGGAGATTTTGCGCACCTCCGGACTAGACATGATCGCATCGCTTATCTCAGCGGTATTGCCCGCCACTGCGTTAAGCACGCCGTCCGGTACGCCCGCTTTTTTAGCCAGCGTCAGCAGCGCAAAGGCGCTCAGCGGCGTGTTGTTGGCCGGTTTTATTACGCCGGTACAGCCGGCAGCCAGGGCCGGGCCCAGCTTGCGGGTCAGCATCGCCATGGGGAAATTCCACGGCGTGATGGCCGCCACGACGCCAATCGGTTCGCGGGTGGCAAGAATGCGGGAGCCGGGTTTAACCGGTGGGATGATTTCGCCGTTGGCGCGTTTGGCCTCCTCGGCAAACCACTGGATAAAGCTCGCCGCGTACTCCACTTCCCCTTCCGCCTCTTTCAGCGGTTTGCCCTGCTCGGTGGTCATCAGCTGGCCAAGCCACTGCTTGTTTTCAATGATGAGTTCATACCAGCGATAGAGGATGGCCGACCGCTCTTTTGCGGTTCTGGCACGCCAGGCCGGGAAAGCACGGCTCGCGGCGGCGATAGCCTCTTCGGTCTCTTTTTTACCTGCTTTTGCCACCTGGGCGATCGCCGCCCCGGTAGCCGGGTTAAGTACATCGAATGTTGTATCGAGCGTTTTCCATACGCCATCGACTAAATATCCGGTCTGAAATAGCGCACTGTCCTGTAGAGCCTGGGTAGTCATGTATCCTCCCAATCCGGGTTTAAGTACTTGCCCGAATAAGTATAGCCATAAAAAAACCGACGCTTATGGCGTCGGTTTTCAGGAGGATCAGCTGTCGGTGAGGGCATTCTGGTAGCGATGGAGCATGCCCACCAGCCGCTGCACCGGTTCGGTCACCTGTCGCGGCGCCTCCCAGATGCGCAGTTTTTCCTGGTAGATCTCCAGTTCGCCCAACAGCTGGGTAAAGTAGCGTCGGCGCTTGTCGTCGCTGGAGGCGGATATCACATGATCCGCAGTACGTCGCAGCTGGCGGTGGAACGCCGAGAGATCGTCATTCACCGGGATCGGGGCATTGCGCAGACGCTGGTGAGCGATGATCAGCGTCAGGGCCAGGCGAAATTTGGCGATATCACCCGGGAACTTGGTCAGCAGTAAAAAGAGCTGCTGGTAGAGCGCAGGCAGGTGGTTCTCTTTGCGCCGGGCGGTATTGGTCGTCATCGCCGAGACGGCAGCAGAAACAAACTGGTTCAGCAGCACGCGCCCGGTTCTGGCCTGCGAGTTATCGCGCACCAGCAGGATCACCATCATCGCCAGGAAACAGCCGACAATCTGCCCCAGCGCGCTGTCCAGGAACTGGCTGAAGTGGAAGGTCATCGGGTTATCCAGCACCAGAATATTGATAGTACTGGCCAGCGCCCCCAGCGAACCCAGGCGGCGCTTCTGCACCTCGATACCAATAAAGAAGGCCATCACGGCAAGACTGATACAGAGCAGCAGCATGCTTTGCTGGGTCGACGGAAGAACCACCAGGAAATAGAAGGCGCCAAGCGGCAGCGCTGCCAGGGTGCCGTACAGGAAATCGAGCGCCACCATCCGGGGATTCGGCAGACGCATCGCCAGCGAAGTCACCACCGCAATCATCACCATCGCACCGCTACCGGAGGTCCAGCCGGTCCACAGCCAGAACAGCGTCCCGAGCATACAGGCGAGCGTGGTACGCCAGAAGTTCACCATCGCATGGTGACGTTCCGCCGACTCGGCCTTGACTACCACTTCGCCCTGCAGCACCTCCTCTTCGGTGGCACTGATTTTGGTATTGCCGATCACCCCACGTTTGAGCAGCAGGTAGCGCGTCGCCGCCCCGACCCAGGTGTAGATGGTCACCGGGGTGTCGCGCTCGCCGGTCCAGGCGATGACCCGACGCATACGTTTGAGCTGTTTATGCACGTCCTGAACGGTGGTGACGGGGACGGCAAACTGTTCCCGGAAGGTATCGGTGATTGCCTCCGGGCGCGTGTTCTGGATCAGGTAGGTTTCGCAGGCCTGGGTGATCAGCGTTAAGGAGACGGTATTGAGCGCCTTCAGACGGCGGTTAGCCCGCGACCAGCGGGACGACTCCATATTAAGGTTGCTGCGCATCCCTTCCAGGGCGGTGGTACGACGCACCAGCGCGCTCCAGGCGTTATCCACCTCTTCACTGTCGCCGTGCTTAATGCACAGCTGCATGAGTTGATACTGGGCAACGATCAGCGCGTCCAGTTCGCGATCCACTTCCTGTTTGATCGAGCGCGGGGAGAACAGCAGATCCGCCACGATCGCACAGACGATCCCCATGACGATCTCACTGCAGCGCTCCACGGCAAACTGCGGCGCCAGCAGGGGGTTGGTCTGGATGGTGATGATAATGATCAGCGCCGTATAGCCGGAAAGGCCCCAGGCGTAGGAGTTCTCCACCCGTACCAGGGAGGAGATCCAGGTACAAAAGCCAGCCCAGATACAGCACACCATCAGCATCAGCAGCGGGGTGCGGATCATCAGGATAACGATAGTCAGCGCGGCGATACAGCCGATAAAGGTGCCGACGATACGCAGCATCCCGCGATAGCGAATAGCGCCGGAGTAAGGTTCCCCTCCCGCCGCAAACGCCGGGCCCGCGGCGACAATCGCCGCCGTTAACACCGCCCAGCGGGGCGTTTCCAGCTGAAAGTGGAACCCGACAAACAGCGCCAGCACGATGGCGAAGGCCAGCTTAATCGCGAAGCGCAGGTGCTGGTTGGCGATGGAGAAGATACCCATGGCGATTAACCAAACTCACGCAGGCGGTGGGCAATTTTGCGGAACAGCGAGTCGTGGCTGGCATCCCGGTCTTTCTCACCGGTGATCACCACCGTCGCCGTTGTCCCCGCAGGCCACAGGTCACCCTGCTGTTCATCCAGACGAATGCGTACCGGCACGCGCTGGGCCAGACGTACCCACTCCAGATTGGAATCGACCGTCGCCATTCCCTTGCTGTCGCGGGTGGCGCTGGAGTTGGTCACCCCTGCCGACACGCTGTCGACGGTGCCTTTCAGCACACGGTTGCTGCCAAGGGGGGTGATCTCCGCCCGGTAACCCGGACGAACGTTTTCCAGCTTGGTCTCTTCCATATAGGCGAGCACGTAGAAGGAGTGCTGTTTGACCAGCGCCACGGCGGTGGAGCCGCGGGTAATAAATTCGCCGGTGTAGACGTTAAGGTTGGTCACCCAGCCGTCGGAAGGCGCGCGGATCACGGTCCGATCGAGATCGAGCTTCGCCAGATCGCGGGTCGCTTCGGCCTTCGCCTGTTGATGCAGAACGGTTTGCAGCACGTTGTTGGACTGGTCGATCTCCTCCCGGGACATCGCCTGCACCCCCAGCTTATTACGGCGTCCGGCTTCACGACGCTTTTCCGCCGCCAGCGCCTGGTAGTAGGAGACATCTGCTTCGGCCTGTTCCAGCGCTTTCTGGTAACGTGGCTGGTCGATGGTGAACAGCACCTGATCTTTTTTGACCAGCTGGTTGTCATGCACGTTAACGGCGGTGATCAGCCCCGCCACGTCCGGGGCAATGGCCACGATGTCGGCGCTAAAGCGCGCGTCACGCGTCCACGGCGACTCGGTGTAATAGACCCACGCGCGGAAAATAGCGATGAACGCGAGGATGACCAGTGCCAGCGTAATGGCGGTACGGGAGATTTTTCTTGTTAGTGTTTTCACATCTACCTCAAACAAACATGCGCGATACAAGATAGAACAGGCAGCAATAGAGCGCGGAATTGAACAATGCAGGGTGCCAGACGAAATCATAGATCCCGGTTGGAGCCAGCACCTTTCGCACCAGCCAAAAAATTGCCAGTGATAAAAGTAGTTCGAAGAATATCGGTGGGAACGACAATCCGAACACCACGATAACGGGAAACAGACTCATGTTGACCTTGATTAGAGCGAGCAGGCGAAAGAATTATTCAGCGTACGGCACCGCAGAAGTGGCCAGAAAAGCCGGGCGAGAGTGGCGTAGCTATAATGTATTAATAATATATTAACGTAACTGTTATGCTGTTATCTATCATATGTGATCTAAATCACTTTTAACTCAGAGTGAATAATGGAACGTCTAAAACGGATGTCAGTTTTTGCCAAAGTCGTTGAGCTGGGCTCCTTTACCGCCGCGGCGAGGCAACTACAGATGAGCGTATCGTCGATCAGCCAGACCGTTGCCAAACTGGAAGATGACCTCCAGGTGAAGCTGCTCAACCGCAGCACCCGCAGCCTCGGCCTGACGGAAGCCGGCAAAATTTATTACCAGGGCTGTCGGCGAATGTTGTATGAAGCCCAGTCGGTGCATGAGCAACTCTACGCCTTCAACAACACCCCTATCGGCACGCTGCGCATCGGCTGCTCTTCAACTATGGCACAAAATGTCCTGGCTGAAATGACCGCCGATATGTTGCAGGAGTATCCGGGGCTGACGGTGAATCTGGTCACCGGCATTCCCGCCCCGGATCTGATTGCCGACGGGCTGGACGTGGTGATCCGCGTGGGTGCCCTGCAGGACTCCAGCCTCTTTTCACGTCGTCTGGGCAGTATGCCGATGGTGGTGTGCGCGGCGAAAAAGTACCTCGCCAGAGCGGGAAGCCCGGAGAAACCGGCGGATCTCAGCAATCACGCCTGGCTGGAGTACAGCGTGCGCCCGGATAACGAGTTTGAACTGGTCGCGCCGGAAGGGCTCTCGACCAAACTGCTGCCGCAGGGGCGCTTTGTGACCAACGATCCGATGACCATCTCCCGCTGGCTGGTGGCCGGGGCCGGGATCGCCTATGTGCCGTTGATGTGGGTGATCAACGAGATCAATAGCGGTGAGCTGGAGATCCTCTTCCCGCGCTATCAGTCGGATCCACGTCCGGTGTATGCGGTCTACACCGAAAAGGACAAACTGCCGCTGAAGGTGCAGGTGTGCATTAACTACCTGACGGACTATTTTGTGAAGGTGGCGGCGCTGTTTCAGGAGATGCGGGGAAGGAAGGAGTGACGCCTAACAATCCCCTCTCCCTTTAAGGGAGAGGGTTAGGGTGAGGGTGATAAATTTACGCGGTACCGCCGACGGTCAGGTTATCCACCTTCAGGGTTGGCTGGCCAACACCCACCGGCAGGCTCTGCCCCTCTTTACCGCAGACACCGACGCCGTTGTCCAGCTTCAGGTCGTTACCGACCATCGAAATCTGCTGCATCGCTTCGATACCGGAGCCAATCAGGGTGGCGCCTTTCACCGCTTTGGTCACTTTGCCCTTCTCGATCAGATAGGCTTCTGAAGTCGAGAAGACAAATTTACCGGAGGTGATATCCACCTGGCCACCGCCGAAGTTCGGCGCATAGATCCCGTACTCAACGGATTCGATAATTTCCTGCGGCGTGGATTTGCCCGCCAGCATGTAGGTGTTGGTCATACGCGGCATCGGCAGGTGCGCATAGGATTCGCGACGGCCATTACCGGTTGGCGCAACGCCCATCAGGCGCGCATTCATTTTGTCCTGCATGTAGCCTTTCAGGATGCCGTTTTCGATTAGCACGTTGTACTGACCCGGGGTGCCTTCATCGTCGATGGAGATCGAGCCACGACGATCGATCATCGTCCCGTCATCCACCACGGTGCAGAGCTCAGAAGCAACCAGCTCCCCAACCTGACCGCTGAATACGGAGGTTCCGCGACGGTTGAAGTCACCTTCCAGACCGTGGCCGACCGCTTCGTGCAGCAGCACGCCAGGCCAGCCCGCGCCCAGCACCACCGGCAGCGTACCCGCAGGTGCCGCGACGGCAGAAAGGTTCACCAGCGCCATACGCACTGCCTCTTTCGCCCAGGCGTCGGCACGGACTTCACCGTCCACCGGGTTCAGAAACCATTCGTAACCGAAACGTCCGCCGCCGCCGCTGGAGCCGCGCTCGCGTTTGCCGTCCTCTTCCACCAGCACGCTGACGGAGAGACGCACCAGCGGACGCACGTCGGCGGCCAGAGTGCCGTCCGTCGCCGCCACCAGGATCAGCTCGTACACGCCGCTCAGGCTGGCAGAGACTTCCTGCACGCGCTTGTCTTCCGCGCGGGCCACTTTGTCCACCCGACGCAGGATATCCAGCTTC
This sequence comes from Enterobacter sp. MF024, assembly GCF_005843915.1. NCBI lineage: Bacteria > Pseudomonadati > Pseudomonadota > Gammaproteobacteria > Enterobacterales > Enterobacteriaceae > Enterobacter > Enterobacter sp. MF024. The sequence goes on from NZ_VCBB01000009.1 coordinate 163,544, forward strand.
TCTTCACGGCTCATGCTTTGCAGCGGATCGACGCTGGTATAGAGCGCGGAGTGCTGCACTTCGCCCAGGGTTTTCACCCGGCCATCGCCGTGATCGCGCACGATGGTGCGGGCCGCCTGGGCGCTTTGCTGCAGGGCAGTCAGGCTGATCTGGTCCGCATAGGCAAAACCGGTTTTCTCACCGCTGATGGCACGCACGCCGACGCCCTGGTCGATGTTGTAAGAGCCATCTTTAATGATGCTGTCTTCTAAAACCCAGGATTCGTGATAGCTCGACTGAAAGTAGAGATCGCCGTAGTCGAGACGGCGTTCGGTCAGTTGACCAAGAATGGAAAACAGGTCCTGATGGCTCAGGCCGTTCGCTGCCAGCAGATGTTCACTTACCAGGTTCAGACTCATCGTTTTGCTACTCGTTCGTTGCCGTCCACAGGACGTATCTAAGATCTTATCTATTGAGAGTGAGGCAATTAATTGCCCGCGTCAAATCATTGCTGTGCATCTTTGCGTGGCTGACGCAGCACTTCATTAATCTGTGGTTTATCCACCGGGCCGGTGATGTGATAGCGCAGAATGGAGACTTTGCTCCACAGCGGCCCCAGCACTTTACTGGCGGCAAACACCGCCGCGCCCACAATCGGGTTAACGGCAAAGGCCGCCGCTACGCCCACGGTCGCGGAAATTTCCGGTGCCACCACGGCTTCCATATCCAGTTCACGCCGCACCAGATTGACGGAGCCTTTCATGGCGATATCCGCTTCCAGCCCGTCAACCAGCGTGTCGTCGGTGTGCAGCACCCCGTCTTTGATCCACGCGGTGCTGCGAATAGAGTCGAAGTAGAAGCCTTCATTAAAGGTATCGCTGAAGTCAAAGCGCAGCTTGCGCAGCAGGGCGTCGAAACTGAGTAAACGCAGCAGCTGCCCGGCATGCCCGGTGCTAAGATCGGCAATTTCACCTTTACCCAGCCGCGCTTTCAGAATGCCGTTCAGCGATGCTTCGTCAGGCTTCCAGGGCATGTCGCGCCAGTGCAGATCGTAATCGACGTCAAACGATGAGCCGCGAACCGGAGTGGCAATGCCAAAGTAGTTTGCGGCGGCATCCAGCTTGTTACCCTTGATTTGCCCCTTCAGGGAGGTGCGCTGCTCGCGGGCGCCGTTCACCCACTCGCCGTTAGCGGTCAGGCGTCCGAAGCCGGTATCAATCAGCCCGCCCGCCAGGGTCAGGGTATCGCCCTTGATGGTGAAATCGCCATTAATACGGCCATACTTCTGGCCCCACAGCCAGCACTCGGCACAGCGCAGCTGTAAGTCAGGCCAGCCGCTAAAATTCATCCGCGTAGTGCTGGCTAACGGTGAAACGTTATTGCCCTTTCCGCCCGTGACGGTGGCCGGGTTGTAATAGAGATAGCGGATATCTGCCTGCCACGGCGCGGTATCACGCATCAGCAGGCTGGCGTTGATCTCCCGCCCCTGGGCCTCGACCTTTGAACCGTTGATGGTGGGCTGCGAGACAATGCTCAGGTTGTTCCACTGCTGGCCACCCAGCGTCAGGGCTGGCGTGCGTACCGTGATGTGCTGCGGGAACTGCGCCGCATCATCCACATTTTGCCCCACTCCGCTCTGGAAAAGCGCCAGCCATTCTGCCCCGTCCAGCGGCGGGAGATTCAGCTCCACGCCCGCCTGCTCCGGCAGCGGCGGCAGGGTGCGGCTGTCGGTGGTCCAGATAGCCCGATCCAGCGTCAGCTTGCGGTTCAGCAGCCAGCGGCTGTTAAAGTGATTATCCCCACCGGCATTGCCGGTAAGGTTAAAGCTGTTGAGATCCCCGTCGACGTTCAGCTTCACCGGCAGCGGCTCGCCCGCGCTCTTGTTCAGCGGTGAAGGCAGATCGCTGCTGACGCTCTTCAGGTCGCTACTGATATCCACCCTGTAATGCGCGCTGCCACGGTAAGGCAGATCGATCGCCACCTTGCCGTTCCAGGGCACGCGACCTTCAAGGGACTGGCTGACCACTTTTGGCAGCACATCCATTCGCGCAGGCTGCCAGCTGGCATCCATATTGACCGCCACCTGGTAGGCTTTCTCACCTTCGGTGGTGGAGAAATCGATATTCACCGGCTGGCTGAACCAGTTTGCGGTCAGCGGCCCGCTTTTCAGATCGCCATTCACGAAGCTGAACTGGCCGGTCAGATTTTTCAGCGTGCTGTCCAGCGGTTTGATGAACAGGCTGTTGTTTTTCAGCCTGACGTCACCTTTGGCGGTGGTCATGGTGCCGTCAAACGGGATATCCAGATGTAAGCGAGCATTCACATCGCCATCTAACTGAAGCTGCTGGAGGGTAGCGCCCAGTGAATCATCCAGCGGCGTCTCTTCGAAGTACGGCCCGACGGCTTTTCCGGGCCCGTTGATATCGGCGTCGATCAGCAGTTTTTCTTTTGAGTAATCGGGGATTACCGCGGTCAGATTGCTGGCCTTCACGCCGCCCAGCGCCACACCGTCGGTTTTCATCCACAAGCCGTCGTTGATGAAATTAAGCTCAATATCAAGATTTTTCAGCGCCGGCCAGTCGGGCTGGAAGGCATAGGTGGCGTTGCGTAACGGCACCAGCACCTGGAACTGACCTTCGTTGTGCTTATAGGGGAACAGATGGGGATTGCCGCCATAGGCCAGGGTCGCGCTGTCCGCCTGCCCGCCCTGAATGGCGCCGCTCAGGTAATCCACCAGCGCTTTGCCCATCAGGTTTTCAGGAAAATAGCGCCAGGCCTGAGAACCGTCGTCGGTGCTGATGCCTGCCAGGATCCCCAGCCAGGGTTCATCGCCCGCCGGCTGCAGATAGCGGAAATCGCCCCGGGCGTGCACCGCTTTGGCCTTCACGTCGATGTCGCGCCCGTCGAGCTGGAAGCCTTTCTCGTTTTTAAGCCAGTGAAGGGTCGCCGTGCCTTTTTCGATCTCCAGCGGCGCGCGGAAGACGGTTTCATACGGCATTTTTGCATCGTTAATGTGGGCCACCAGACGGCCATCTTCCATGCTGCCTTCCAGCGTGCCGCTGAAGTGCTCGGCACCCGGCAGCATCTCCCACTGCTTCCAGGCGAGATCGGTCCAGGCGATGTTGAAGCGGGTCTTTTCCGTGGCCTGCAGCGGAATATCCAGCGCCAGAGCATTGATTGCCCCCACCGGCTGGGTGGCCTGCCAGACGTCGCCCAGCGCCGGAGAGAGTTTCGCCGCAATGGTCCGCAGCCCGTCGAGGCCGGATAGCTCCAGATTGCTGGCGCGAATGCGCAGCTCATCGCTGCGTTTGCTGTTGGTCCCGCCCACGTCCTGCTCAGGGATCCAGGCCAGCGACAGCGCTCCGCGCGGCCACGCTTTGTCGTCCAGGGTAATACGGGTATCTGGAATGGCGAACTGCCAGCCCTCTTTCTCGCGGGTTACGTGGGCGGTGAGGTTATCAACAGAGAGCTCATGCTGACGCGTTTTGCCCGGCCAGGTGGCGCCGCCCTGCTTCAGCCAGAGATCCCCGCTGGCGATCTGACCGTTAGTGAGTGTCATCCAGCCTTCAATGCTGAACTGTGCGGTTTCAAGCTGCATATTCTGCTGCAGCCAGTCCCCCAGCCAGGGTTTGACGTCCACGTCATCGGCCTGCATCCACACTTTGCCGTTATTCAGCAGACCATTATCGTCACGCAGATCCATGCGCACCTGCATCACGCCGTGCTGACCGTTCAGGCTGGAGAGGCTGACCTGTCCCTCAGCACGATGGCGCTCTTTGCCGTTAAGCCAGGTTAACTGGGGGATCGCCAGCTCGGCGCGCTGCCCTGAGAGGGTAATAAAGCTAATTTTGCTGTCACGTAGATCGAAATGATCGAACTGGCGCAGAAAAAGATCGCTGACACGGCTTGCTTCGAAGCCCTCACCCTGTTCGTTGCTGCGCAACGGGGAATTGGTCAGAAACTGCAGCTGATAGAAGGTGAGATCGCGAAACTGCCAGCGCAGGTGCAGCAGGCTTTGCCACACGTCCAGCGCCAGGGTCAAACGACTGATTTTAAGGTGGCCGCCGTCTTTCAGCTGCGCGTCAATGTCGCGCACTTCCAGCGTCGGGCCAAAATTCTGCCAGCTCGCGTCAAGCTGGCCTGCCGTAATGGGTAAGCCGGTTGCGGACTCTATCTTCGCCAGCAGCTGCGGGCGCCAGTTGTCCAGATGCGGCAATGCGAGACGCAGCCCGCTTACGAGCAACGCGACAATCACTATCAGCGTTGCCCCTGTAAGCAGTAAAATCCCCGGCAGTCGCCTCACGCCTCTCTCCTTGTCAGCCGTTTTCTCGCAGCACGCTGCGTGTTACATCATCACCACGTCAAACTGCTCCGGGTTATAGAGCGGTTCGATTTGCACTTTCACCTGTTTGCCGACAAAGATTTCCACTTCCGCAAGGGCGTGTGACTCTTCCCCTTTCAGGGCTTCCGCCACCGAAGGAGAAGCATAGACCAGGAAACGGTCAGAGTCGTAGGCGTGATGAACGCGGACGATCTCACGCATGATCTCATAGCAGACCGTTTCAACCGTCTTCACCGTGCCGCGGCCATGGCAGGTCGGGCACTCGTTGCACAGTACATGCTCCACGCTTTCGCGGGTGCGCTTGCGGGTCATTTCCACCAGCCCAAGCTGGGAGAAGCCGTTGATGCTGGTTTTGACGCGATCTTTACTCAGCGCCTGCTCCAGGGAATGCAGCACGCGACGGCGGTGGTCTTCGTTACTCATATCGATAAAGTCGATGATGATGATGCCACCCAGATTGCGCAGACGAAGCTGACGCGCAATGGCCTGCGTCGCTTCAATATTGGTGTTGAAAATGGTGTCGTCCAGATTGCGATGCCCGACAAACGCCCCGGTATTGATATCCACGGTGGTCATCGCTTCGGTCTGATCGATAATCAGATAGCCGCCGGATTTGAGTTCGACCTTACGCTCCAGCGCGCGCTGGATTTCGTTCTCGACGTCATACAGATCGAAAATCGGCTGGCGTCCGGTGTAGTGCTCCAGCAGGCCCGGCATTTCAGGAATGTACTCGGCGGTAAACTCGAGCAACGCGTCATAGGTCAGACGGGAGTCGACGCGGATACGGTCCAGTTGGGCATCGGCGAAGTCGCGCAGCACACGCTGGGCCAGCGCCAGCTCGCCGTACAGCTGATAGCGCGTCTGGTTGCGTTTTTTACGCTCCATCACTTTGGTCCAGACGCGTTTCAGGTAGGCGGCATCCGAGGCCAGATCTTCTTCGCTGATCCCCTCTGCGGCGGTGCGAATAATAAAGCCGCCCTGCTCGTCGCAGTAAGCGCCCACCACCTTTTTCAGCCGCTCGCGCTCGCTTTCGCTCTCGATACGCTGAGACACGCCCACGTGAGAGGCGCCAGGCATAAAGACCAGATAACGGGAGGGTAAGGTGATGTCGGTGGTTAGACGCGCGCCTTTGGTACCCAGCGGATCTTTCACCACCTGCACCATAAGATCCTGGCCCTGACGCACCAGCTCGGAGATATCACGAACGGTGAACTGCTTTTGCTCTTCTCCTGCCACGCACTCGGTGTGCGGCATAATATCCGAGGCGTGCAGGAAGGCCGCTTTATCGAGTCCAATATCTACAAATGCCGCCTGCATACCCGGTAGTACACGACTGACACGACCTTTGTAGATATTGCCTACTATTCCGCGTCGCGCTTCACGCTCAATATGGATTTCCTGAAGAATGCCGCCATCAATGTAGGCCACACGGGTTTCCGAGGGCGTTACGTTTACCAACAATTCAGCCGTCATAATTATCCCTTCCCTCACGCAGTGAGTTAAAATTGCTCAGCAACTCATACGTTTCCACCAGCGGTAAGCCGACTACGGCGTGATAGCTGCCATTGATCTTCCTGACAAAACAGCCACCCAACCCTTGAATACCGTATGCACCTGCTTTATCCATAGGTTCACCGCTGGCGATATAACCGGCGATATCCTCATCAGTGAGTACTCTGAACGTGACCTCAGTGACAACCAGGCAGTCGAGCACATGCTGACTGTCTGCCAGCGCGACGGCGGTCATCACCTGATGCGTTTGCCCGGACAATTTGCGCAGCATCCTGAACGCATGCTCGCTGTCGTGCGGTTTCTCGAGGACTTCACCGTTAAGGATCACGATGGTATCTGCGCCCAGCACCGGTAAATCACGCGGCACCTGCGCCACGCCTGCCTGGGCCTTCTCCCGCGCCAGGCGGGAAACATACTGCTGAGCACTTTCGCCCTCGGCACGTTTCTCTTCAATGCCGGTAACGATGCGTTCAAAAGATACCCCTAACTGTGTCAGGAGTTCCTGACGGCGTGGGGAGCCGGAAGCGAGATACAAAGACGTCATAGAAACCTTTTATTGCACGGCAAATTGCTGGCGGACCTTACGCATCAGCAGGAATAACCATGGCCAGAGCACACCGTTTACTACACTACTCCAGAACACTTCCGGACGGAAAGAGACGTTGATCACTAAAAACTCTGCCCAGAAAACAATGATATCCGCGGCCATAGATAACAACATCACCACCAGCGCCTGTTGCCAGAGCGCCAGATTACGAAAGAGCTGGAATTTCAGTGCGACCAGGTATGCGATGATACTCATGGACAGCGCGCGTACGCCAAGCGTCGAGCCACTGATCAGATCCAGTATGGCACCCATCACAAAACCTGTGCCCACATTTACGCGGTGCGGCAGGGCGAGGATCCAGTAGAGCAAAATCAGCAGCACCCAGTTTGGCCGGAAAACGAGAATGTCATCCGGCCAGGGCATGACTTGCAGCAACAGCGCGATCAAAAACGAGAGCCAGATAACCCAGCGTCCCTGGCTACGGTAGCTTGCCACTATTGCCCTCCCGGGGAGAGTTGCGGTGGCGGCGGCGCATCAGGCGGTGGCTGGGTCAGCCCTGTTGCCGGCGCAGGAACTGGCGCTGGCGGCCCCATCGAGTTTGGCGCAGGCAGAACCTGCGGCATCATCTGCATCAGGCGTTCATTCGCCACGCGATGCACATCTTCCGGCGTCATTGGGTTGCTGCCATTACGATCGGCACCCCACAACAGCAGCAGATAGCGCAGGCGCTGCAGACCCGCCGTTGGACGTGCCTGAATCACGGTGTAGGCGCGCTGGGTGTCCAGCTTCACGGAGGAGACCACCCCAACCGGATACCCTTCCGGGAAACGACCGCCCAGACCAGACGTCACCAGCACATCGCCCACGCGAATATCGGTATTCGCCGGCAGATGTTCCAGCTGCAGATCGTCCGTACAGCCGTTACCGGCGGCGATCACGCGGATGTCGTTACGCAGCACCTGAATCGGCAGCGCATGGGTCGCATCGCAAATCAGCAATACGCGGCTGGTGAGCTTGGCAACGGCCACCACCTGACCGACGACGCCTTTATCGCTGATAACAGGCTGGCCTTCGTATACGCCATTGACGCTGCCCTTGTCGATGACCACCTGATCGCTGTAGGGATCGTTAACGGTGGAGATCACCTGGGTCACCATCTTCTGCTCATCCTGACGCAGCGGGGAGCCTAAGAGTTCGCGCAGACGGGCGTTCTCCTGCTTGTACTGGCCAAGCATCAGCAGTTCGCTGTTTTTCAGCAGCAGTTCCTGGCGTAACGCGCGGTTTTCAAGTTCGAGTTGATCGCGTGAGGACAGGGTTTGCGAGACGCTGTCGAGTAATTCACGGGGACCATTTGATACAAAGTAGAAAGGACTGACGGCGGTATCCATGTACGTTCTGATCTGGCTGAACGTACCGAGGCGGCTATCGGCAATAATGACACCAAGCGCTACCAGCACCCCAAGGATGAGGCGAAACTGTAGCGACGGGCCACGGCTAAAAATTGGCTTCATAGGCTATGCGTACTCTCGCGTCAGAGAGAAAGGGTAGCCATCCGCTACCCTTTCACACCTGACTACTCTTCGCTGAACAAGTCGCCGCCGTGCATGTCGATCATTTCCAGCGCCTTGCCGCCGCCACGGGCTACGCAAGTCAGTGGATCTTCAGCAACTACGACAGGAATACCTGTCTCTTCCATCAACAGGCGGTCGAGGTTACGCAGCAGCGCACCACCACCGGTCAGAACCATACCGCGCTCGGAGATATCGGAAGCCAGTTCCGGCGGGCACTGCTCGAGGGCAACCATGACGGCGCTGACGATACCGGTTAACGGCTCCTGCAGCGCTTCGAGGATTTCGTTGGAATTCAGGGTAAAGCCACGCGGAACGCCTTCTGCCAGGTTACGGCCGCGAACTTCGATCTCGCGAACTTCGTCACCCGGGTAAGCAGAACCGATCTCGTGCTTGATACGCTCTGCGGTGGCTTCACCGATCAGAGAGCCGTAGTTACGGCGAACGTAATTGATGATCGCTTCGTCGAAGCGGTCGCCGCCGATACGTACGGAAGAGGAGTAAACCACACCGTTCAGGGAGATAACGGCCACTTCAGTGGTACCGCCACCGATATCGACGACCATGGAACCGGTTGCTTCGGAGACCGGCAGACCGGCACCGATTGCTGCAGCCATTGGCTCTTCGATCAGGAAGACTTCACGCGCACCAGCGCCCTGAGCGGATTCACGAATAGCACGACGTTCAACCTGGGTAGCGCCAACCGGCACACACACCAGAACACGTGGGCTCGGACGCATAAAGCTGTTGCTGTGCACTTGCTTGATAAAGTGCTGAAGCATTTTCTCAGTCACGAAGAAGTCAGCGATAACGCCGTCTTTCATCGGACGAATGGCAGCGATATTACCCGGCGTACGGCCAAGCATCTGCTTAGCGTCATGGCCTACAGCCGCTACGCTTTTCGGTGAACCAGCACGATCCTGACGAATGGCCACAACTGAAGGCTCATTCAGTACGATGCCTTGTCCTTTTACATAAATGAGGGTATTCGCGGTACCCAGGTCAATGGACAGGTCATTGGAAAACATGCCACGAAATTTTTTCAACATACTAAGGGATAATCCTGAAAGCTGGGGCGGAAAACAAAATCCGCTTACTTTACCAACCACACGCAGCAGCGACAAGGCGCAAAAATCGCCTGCTACGGTGAAAATTTGTGCAGCACGTTTCCTTTGTTACAAATCGTCGCCTGACTCCCTCAGGGCTGAGAAAAAACAGCCTTCCTCACGTTCATTTGTAACCCGTTAAAGGTCGTTCACTGTCATTTTGCTCGTCATACATCACGCTACAGGCGCGATATTCTACGTGAAAACTTACCAAACGGCAGGTTAAACAGAGTATCTTTGCGAATATTTTTTCACATTGCTGTCAAGAGGCTGAGAGGCCGCAAAAAAATCCCCCTGGCCCCCTGTCACGCCGCGCTCCGTCAACGTCTGCCATTCCGTTCGCGACCGCACACCTGTAGCAAATACACGTGTTTGCGTTCCTTTGCACGCTTCCACCAGGCTCTGCACCAGCAGCTGGTTTTCCGTGCGTTTTTCGATATTCCTTACCAGCCCCGGATGCAGCTTCAGTAACTCCACCTCCAGCGCCTTGATCCAGCTGGTGCTGACCAGCGTTAAACCCGCCTGCGTAACTGCCACGCGCGCGCCCAACGCATTAATCAACCGAACGACCGGCTGTAACCGACTGATGTGTTGACAAACATCCGCCTCTGCAAGTTCAAAAATAATCCGCTTGCGCTGCGATTTTTCACATTGCATCAACACATCCCGCAGCCAGCGCTGGAATCGCGGGCGGATCAGGGACTCAACCGTGACCTGCAATGCCAGGTGCTCTTCGGGCCAGAAGGATAAGAATGGCATCAATCGCGATATTTGCTGGCGATCGTACTCTTCGGACAGGCCAAACTGCAGCACCATCGGGAGATACTCCGCCGACACCACCTCTTCGTTGCCGTCGAAGATCCGGCACAGCAGTTCCCGGTGATGAACCTGGCCGCTGGTCAGCACCGCCGGTTTTTGATAAATCCGCGGCCCGCCGCGGGTAAGCATCTGCTCAATTAAGGTTCGCCAGCGCACGTTGCCGCGCCCTTTTTCAGGCAGGGAGTCATCATAAACCGCCCAGCCGTTCGCCCCCTGCAACACCGCATTGCGGGTGGCGGCTTCGGCATGCTCCATCACCTGCTCGGTGGACTGGCCCCCGCGCCAGGCGCAAATGCCAATATGCACCATGTCTTCGCGATCGAGCATTTTGCTCGGCGGCAGCGCATCCACTGATTTCAACAGCAGGCTGGCGATACTTTCGGACTCTTTAAGGGTGCGGTGCGGCAGTAACACGGCGTAATCACTGCGGTGATAGCGTGCCAGCAGTGCGCCGGGATAGCGCATAATAAAGGTGGAGAGCATATTGATGAGCGTAAACAGGTGCTCCTCTGCTACCGCCCGCCCCCAGTTATCTTTCAGCAGATCGAAGTCCGGCAGACGGACAATCATCACCACCCCGTGGGTACCCACGTTCTCCTGATCTTCCAGCAAGGTGCCCAGTTGGTTATCAAAGAACAGACGATTATTAAGGCCGGTTTTGTTGTCCTGGGCGGCATAGGAGCGGATCAGCGTGTCGATACGGCTACGCTGGTCGCTGGCAAACTGGATTTCGGAGAGCAGGACGTCCAGCGCGCTGCTGGTGCGCGATGGCCATTCATAAACCGAGCCGCGCACCTGCGCGCCGCGTTCCCCGTTGAGGATCCGCGCTGAACGCGACTCCAGCAACTCCTGTCCTGAGAGCTGACGCCGTAGCCAGCGCACCGCCAGGAAGATCAGCACCACCACGAAGAATACCGCCAGAGTCAGCGGCGCGGTGGTCATCATGGAACGAAAATAACTGGTCATTGGGTCCTGATAGACCAGGCTTATCGTCAGACCGGGATTTTTCAGGGAGGGGACGGTGAGCTCGAGCGTCTGGGGAGCAGAACCCGCCTGTCGGTAATAGGTTTGCCCGGTATGGCTTAGAAGGATGTGATCGCCCTGCTTAATCTCCACCCGCGTGATATCCACCGGGGCCATGAGTTCATCCAGCTCGCGGGTAAGTTCTGGAAAGGGGGTGCTGACAAGGCGGGCATCAATCACCGACGCCACGGAATGGACGCGGTTCGCCAGCTTCCCCTGGATCGCATTATAGAAACTGAGCGAGCAGCCAATAAAGATGACAAAAATGGTCATCCCGGTAAGCAGGGAGATAAAAGCGGAGAACTTCGTCGATAATCGCATCCTTGAGATTACTCCGTGAGTTGGTGAGGATAGCAAGTGAGTACTAACTTGCAATACGGCATCGGCATACTACCAAATCAGGTGTATCTGGCAATTTATTGCGTTAAATCGGCATCGCATGTCATTGAGCGAGTATAGTCTTCAAAAATTTTTTTCCAATCATCATCCCAGGTAAGGAATTCGTATGCAGGCTTTGATCTTAGAACAGCAGGAAGGCAAAACTCTTGCATCAGTGCAATCTATTGAGGAGAGCCGTCTGCCTGAAGGTGCCGTGACCGTTGACATCGACTGGTCCAGCCTTAATTACAAAGACGCCCTCGCCATAACGGGCACAGGCAAAATCATCCGCAATTTCCCAATGGTTCCAGGTATCGATTTTGCCGGGCGTGTACACGCCAGCGAAGATCCGCGTTTTCATGTGGGCCAGCAGGTGCTGCTGACCGGCTGGGGCGTGGGCGAGAATCACTGGGGCGGACTGGCGGCACAGGCGCGCGTCAATGGCGACTGGCTGGTGCCAATGCCAGACGGGCTCGATGGCCGCAAAGCGATGATCATCGGCACCGCCGGTTTTACCGCCATGCTGTGCGTGATGGCGCTGGAAGAGGCGGGCGTACGCCCTGAATCTGGTGAAGTGGTGGTGACGGGCGCCAGCGGCGGCGTCGGCAGCACGGCGGTTGCCCTGCTGCATAAGCTGGGTTACCAGGTCGCGGCGGTATCCGGCCGCGAAAGCACCCACGACTATCTGCGAAGCCTTGGTGCCAGCCGCATTCTGGGCCGGGATGAGTTCGCCGAGACCCGTCCGCTGGAAAAACAGATCTGGGCCGGGGCCGTTGATACCGTGGGCGACAAAGTGCTGGCGAAAGTGCTGGCGCAGATGAACTACGGCGGCTGCGTGGCGGCATGCGGTCTGGCGGGCGGTTTTGCCCTGCCGACCACGGTGATGCCGTTTATTCTGCGCAACGTCCGTTTGCAGGGAGTCGATTCCGTGATGACCCCTGCTGAGCGCCGGGCACAGGCCTGGGAGCGACTGGTTCGCGATCTGCCTGCCTCCTTCTACGCGCAAAGCGCCACGCAGATTAGCCTTGAACAGGCACCGGAGTATGCCGCGAAAATCATCAGCAACCAGATCCAGGGCCGTACCCTGGTGAAGCTCGCCTAATCTTCAAATTTTCGTGACATATTCGCTTTAACCCTTCTCCTCCGTCATGCTTAGAAAAATGCATGACGGAGGAAGCCATGAAAGTGAAACCCCTGACGGAAGCCGATATCACTGCGGAATCCGTTTTTATGCTCAAGCGCCGCCAGATCCTCAAGATGCTGGGGATAGGCGCCGGTGCGCTGACGCTCTCACCCCTCGCCCAGGCCGATCTGCTGGACTGGTTTAAGGGCAACGATCGTCCGAAAGCGCCCCCAGGAAAGCCCCTCACCTTTACCCAGCCCGCGCAGTGGCAAAGCCAGCTGGCGAAAACCCCGGAAGAGAAAGTGACGGGCTACAACAACTTCTATGAGTTCGGCCTGGATAAAGCCGACCCTGCCGCCAACGCCGGAAGCCTGAAAACCAACCCCTGGACGCTGAAAATCGACGGCGAAGTGGCAAAACCGCTGACCCTGGATTACGACGATCTCACTAAGCGCTTCCCGCTGGAGGAGCGCATCTACCGCATGCGCTGCGTCGAGGCCTGGTCGATGGTGGTGCCGTGGATCGGTTTTCCGCTGCATAAACTGCTGGCCCTGGTGGAGCCCACCAGCGATGCAAAGTATGTCGCCTTCCAGACCCTTTACGCCCCGGAAGATATGCCCGGCCAGAAAGATCGGTTTATCGGCGGCGGGCTCGATTACCCGTATGTAGAAGGGTTACGTATTGATGAGGCGATGCATCCCCTCACGCTGCTCACCGTCGGCGTGTATGGTAAAGCGCTCCCGCCGCAAAACGGCGCGCCCATCCGCCTGACCGTACCCTGGAAGTATGGCTTCAAGGGGATTAAATCTATCGTCAGCATCAAGCTGACCCGCGAGCGTCCGCCGACTACCTGGAACCTGGCCGCACCGAACGAGTACGGTTTTTACGCCAACGTGAACCCGCACGTCGATCACCCGCGCTGGTCGCAGGCCACGGAGCGCTTTATCGGCTCAGGCGGTGCGCTGGATGTGAAGCGTCAGCCCACGCTGCTGTTTAACGGCTATGCCGATCAGGTCGCATCACTCTATCGCGGCCTCGACTTAAAGGAGTTTTTCTAAGTGCGTCTGACGGCAAAACAGATTACCTGGCTGAAGGTGGCCCTGCATCTTGCAGGGTTGCTTCCTTTTATATGGCTATTCTGGGCCGTCAGCCACGGCGGCTTCAGCGCCGACCCGGCCAAAGATATCCAGCACTTTACCGGCAGGACCGCGCTGAAGTTTTTACTGGCGACCCTGCTGGTGTCGCCCCTGGCGCGCTACGCAAAACAGCCGCTGCTGATCCGCACCCGCCGTCTGTTAGGCCTGTGGTGCTTCGCCTGGGCGACGTTACATCTCACCAGCTATGCGTTACTGGAGCTGGGCATTAATAATCTGGCCCTGCTGGGGAGCGAACTGGTGACCCGTCCTTACCTGACGCTCGGGATTGTTAGCTGGGTGATTTTGCTGGCATTAACCCTCACATCCACGCAGTACGCCCAGCGAAAACTGGGAAGGCGCTGGCAACTTCTGCATAATTTTGTCTATCTTGTCGCGATCCTCGCGCCCATCCACTACCTTTGGTCAGTGAAAATCCTCTCGCCGCAGCCGATCGTCTATGCGCTGCTGGCTGTAGGGCTTCTGGCATGGCGATATAAGAAGTTTCGCCAGTGGTGGCGATAATGAACGAAACTGTGCGTATTCCCGCAGATCGTTTACCCTTCCCGGGCATTTATCCGAATGCTGTTGATAATCTTCCCTGATAAGACCAGTATTTAGCTGCCAAATGCTACGAAATCGTTATAATGTGCCACTTTGGTTTCCCCGACGGGTTTTTCGTAGCCTGAGAGGGTGACAATCGCGCATCGAAGGTATATTTTGTTTTTTACCGTAGATTCGCAGGAGATAGCGGCACAATGGCTGACAAGTTTCACATCTTAGTTTTGAACGGGCCGAACCTGAATATGCTCGGCACCCGTGAACCCGAGAAGTACGGCACGCTGACGTTAACCCAGATTGTTAACCGTTTGGATAGCGAAGCAGCGGCGCTTAATGTGGAACTTGACCATTTTCAGTCGAACGCGGAGTACGCACTCATCGACCGAATTCATCAGGCTAAAGACACCACGGACTATATCCTGATCAATCCGGCCGCGTTTACGCACACCAGTGTTGCTATTCGCGACGCGCTGCTGGCAGTGAGCATCCCGTTTATTGAGATCCACCTCAGCAACGTGCATGCGCGGGAGCCGTTCCGCCACCACTCCTACCTGTCGGATATCGCCGCTGGCGTTATCTGTGGACTGGGGGCTGACGGTTATTCATTCGCTTTACAGACAGCGGTAAAACGCCTGTCACAATCACACTAAACAAAGAGTACGGAACCCACTCATGGATATTCGTAAGATTAAAAAACTGATCGAGCTGGTTGAAGAATCAGGCATCTCCGAACTGGAAATTTCTGAAGGCGAAGAGTCTGTACGCATCAGCCGTGCAGCGCCAAACGCAAGCTTCCCGGTTATGCAACAAGCTTACGCTGCACCAATGATGCAGCAGCCAGCTCTGTCTAACGCTGTCGCGCCAGCGGCTACTCCAGCAATGGAAGCGCCAGCAGCAGCGGAAATCAGTGGCCACATCGTACGTTCCCCAATGGTTGGTACTTTCTACCGCACCCCGAGCCCGGACGCTAAAGCGTTCATCGAAGTGGGCCAGAAAGTTAACGCGGGCGATACCCTGTGCATCGTTGAAGCCATGAAAATGATGAACCAGATCGAAGCTGACAAGTCAGGTACTGTGAAAGCGATTCTGGTCGAAAGTGGTCAGCCGGTTGAATTTGACGAGCCGCTGGTCGTCATCGAGTAACGAGGCGAACATGCTGGATAAAATTGTTATCGCCAACCGCGGCGAGATTGCCCTGCGAATCCTTCGTGCCTGTAAAGAACTGGGCATCAAGACCGTCGCTGTGCACTCAAGCGCGGACCGCGATCTGAAACACGTATTACTGGCGGATGAGACGGTCTGTATTGGCCCGGCTCCGTCCGTAAAAAGCTATCTGAATATCCCGGCAATCATCAGCGCCGCTGAAATCACCGGCGCGGTGGCTATTCACCCGGGTTACGGCTTCCTCTCTGAGAACGCCAACTTTGCTGAACAGGTAGAGCGTTCCGGCTTTATCTTCATCGGCCCGAAAGCTGACACCATCCGCCTGATGGGCGACAAAGTGTCTGCGATCACCGCCATGAAGAAAGCAGGCGTTCCTACCGTACCAGGCTCCGACGGCCCACTGGGCGACGATATGGATGCTAACCGTGCCCATGCAAAACGCATCGGTTACCCGGTAATCATCAAAGCGTCCGGCGGCGGCGGCGGTCGTGGTATGCGCGTTGTGCGCAGCGACGCTGAACTGGCCCAGTCCATCTCCATGACCAAAGCGGAAGCAAAAGCAGCTTTCAGCAATGACATGGTTTATATGGAAAAATACCTCGAAAACCCACGCCACATCGAAATTCAGGTGCTGGCAGACGGTCAGGGTAACGCTATCTATCTGGCAGAACGCGACTGCTCCATGCAGCGTCGTCACCAGAAAGTGGTCGAAGAGGCACCAGCACCGGGCATCACCCCGGAACTGCGTCGCTACATCGGCGAGCGCTGCTCTAAAGCCTGTGTGGATATCGGCTATCGCGGTGCAGGTACTTTCGAGTTCCTGTTCGAAAACGGCGAGTTCTACTTCATCGAGATGAACACCCGTATTCAGGTTGAACACCCGGTTACCGAAATGATCACCGGCGTTGACCTGATCAAAGAGCAGCTGCGTATCGCTGCGGGTCAGCCACTGTCCATCAAACAGGAAGAAGTGATCGTCAAAGGCCATGCGGTGGAATGCCGTATCAACGCCGAAGACCCGAACACCTTCCTGCCAAGCCCGGGTAAAATCACGCGTTTCCACGCGCCGGGTGGTTTTGGTGTGCGCTGGGAGTCTCATATCTACGCCGGTTACACCGTACCGCCGTACTATGACTCAATGATCGGCAAGCTGATCTGCTACGGCGAATCCCGTGACGTGGCGATTGCCCGCATGAAGAACGCCCTGCAGGAGCTGATCATCGACGGCATCAAAACCAACGTTGATCTGCAGATGCGTATTATGACTGACGAGAACTTCCAGCATGGTGGCACCAACATCCACTATCTGGAGAAGAAACTCGGTCTTAATGAAAAATAAGCACAGATAAGCAGCAAAAGGCCGGTTAATCCGGCCTTTTTTATTTCTGGGGGTTGCGAAGCCCCATAAGGTACAATCCCCGCTTTCTTTTTCCACAAGGGACAAAAAATGGACAAACGTTTTGTTCAGGCCCATAAAGAAGCGCGATGGGCGCTGTGGTTAACCCTTCTTTATCTCGCCGCATGGTTAGTGGGCGCTTACCTACCTGGTTCTGCAATTGGTATCACCGGTCTGCCTCACTGGTTTGAGATGGCCTGCCTGCTGATCCCGCTGGTGTTTATTGTGCTCTGCTGGGCGATGGTGAAATTCATCTATCGCGATATTCCGCTGGAGGATGACGATAATGCAGCTTGAAGTGATCCTGCCCCTCGTCGCGTATCTGTTTATCGTTTTTGGCCTCTCCGTGTACGCCATGCGCAAACGTACCACCGGCACCTTCCTGAACGAGTATTTCCTCGGCAGCCGCTCGATGGGCGGCATTGTGCTGGCGATGACCCTGACCGCCACCTATATCAGCGCGAGTTCCTTTATTGGCGGCCCGGGTGCGGCCTATAAATATGGCCTGGGCTGGGTGCTGCTGGCGATGATCCAGCTGCCCGCCATCTGGCTTTCGCTCGGCATTCTGGGGAAAAAATTCGCTATCCTGGCGCGTCGCTACAATGCCTTGACCCTCAACGACATGCTGTTTGCCCGCTATCAGAGCCGCCTGCTGGTCTGGCTTGCCAGCCTGAGCCTGCTGGTGGCCTTCGTCGGTGCCATGACCGTGCAGTTCATCGGCGGCGCGCGTCTGCTTGAAACCGCAGCCGGTATTCCCTATGAAACGGGCCTGCTGATTTTTGGTATCAGTATCGCGCTGTACACTGCCTTTGGCGGCTTCCGCGCCAGCGTGCTCAACGACACCATGCAGGGCATGGTGATGCTGATTGGCACCATCGTGCTGCTGGTGGGCGTGGTCCATGCGGCGGGCGGGTTAACCCACGCGGTGGAAACGCTGCAGACTATCGACCCGAAACTGGTTTCACCGCAGGGCGCGGACGACATTCTGTCCCCGACCTTTATGACCTCCTTCTGGGTGCTGGTCTGCTTCGGGGTGATTGGCTTACCGCATACCGCCGTGCGCTGCATCTCCTATAAAGACAGTAAAGCGGTGCATCGCGGGATTATCATTGGCACCATCGTGGTGGCGATCCTGATGTTCGGTATGCACCTTGCCGGCGCTCTGGGCCGGGCGGTGATCCCGGACCTGACCGTGCCGGATCTGGTCATTCCGACCTTAATGGTAAAAGTATTGCCCCCCTTTGCTGCCGGGATCTTCCTTGCCGCGCCAATGGCGGCGATCATGTCGACAATTAATGCTCAACTGCTGCAAAGTTCCGCTACGATCATTAAAGATCTCTACCTGAACATGCACCCGGAGCAGATGAACAACGAGCGCCGCCTGAAGCGGATGTCCGCTGCAATCACCCTGGTTCTGGGCGCGTTGCTGCTGCTGGCCGCGTGGAGACCGCCAGAGATGATCATCTGGCTGAACCTGCTGGCGTTTGGTGGCCTGGAAGCCGTGTTTCTCTGGCCGCTGGTGCTGGGGCTGTACTGGGAGCGCGCCAATGCTGCCGGTGCGCTGAGCGCGATGATCGTCGGTGGCGTGCTGTATGCCGTGCTCGCCTCCTTTAAGATCCAGTACCTGGGCTTCCATCCGATTGTGCCTTCGTTACTGCTAAGTTTGCTGGCGTTTGTGGTGGGGAACCGTTTCGGTCAACCCGCTCCGCAGACCGCCGTCATTTCTACTGATAAATAAAGAGTTTTGCCATGCCGTGGATCCAACTGAAACTGAATACGACCGGCGCTAACGCCGAAGAGATGAGCGATGCGCTGATGGAGGCTGGTGCGGTCTCAATCACCTTCCAGGACACGCATGACACGCCGGTGTTTGAACCGCTGCCGGGTGAAACGCGCCTGTGGGGCGATACCGACGTCATCGGGCTGTTTGATGCTGAAACCGATATGGCCGACGTGGTCATGATTCTGGAAAATCATCCGCTGCTGGGCGCAGGCTTTGCGCACAAGATCGAGCAGCTGGAAGACAAAGACTGGGAACGCGAGTGGATGGATAACTTCCACCCGATGCAGTTCGGCAAGCGTCTGTGGATCTGCCCGAGCTGGCGCGACGTGCCGGATGAAAATGCGGTCAACGTCATGCTCGATCCGGGCCTCGCGTTTGGAACTGGCACGCACCCGACGACCTCTCTGTGTCTGCAGTGGCTGGATGGTCTGGATCTGGACGGTAAAACGGTGATCGATTTTGGCTGTGGCTCCGGTATTCTCGCCATCGCCGCCCTGAAGCTGGGTGCGGCAAAAGCCATCGGGATCGACATCGATCCGCAGGCGATTCAGGCCAGCCGCGACAACGCCGAACGTAACGGCGTCTCCGATCGTCTTGAACTCTATCTGCCGAATGACCAGCCACAGGCCATGAAAGCCGACGTGGTGGTCGCAAACATTCTGGCCGGTCCATTACGTGAACTGGCGCCGTTAATCAGCGTGCTGCCCGTTGAGGGCGGTCTGTTGGGCCTTTCCGGTATTCTCGCCAGCCAGGCTGAGGGCGTATGCGAGGCGTACGCCGATCTGTTCACTCTCGATCCGGTGGTGGAGAAAGAAGAGTGGTGCCGCATAACCGGTCGTAAAAAATAGAGCGTTATTCGTTTGCCTGTTTTTTAAACCGCTCCTATGGTTAAAGACCAGGCAACCCATAGACGAAGATCATGTTCTAAAATGAGACGCAGATCGCAAAGAACCGGGGAAATCTGCTGTTAAAAACAGCAGATTATTCGGCTTTAGGTTTCATTAATTAAGAAAAAACGAGAAGTTTTAGGAAATTGTAAGCGGCCATAAAATCGCCACTCACATTTAAGTGAATGATTTATATCGCATATAATTTTGGCTGTTGTGCTTTGTCCCTGATTCCATGATCTGTAACAGGGGATTGTTCAAAGTTTGGCCTTTCATCTCGTGCAAAAAATGCGTAAGATACGCCGCCTTGCAGTCACAGTATGGTCATTTCTTAACTCATGCGCATCGGAAACCACCAGCTCAGAAATCGCCTGATCGCAGCACCTATGGCAGGTATTACCGACCGACCATTCAGGACGCTGTGCTATGAGATGGGAGCAGGACTAACCGTTTCAGAGATGATGTCGTCTAACCCGCAGGTTTGGGAAAGCGATAAATCCCGTCTTCGGATGGTGCATATTGACGAACCAGGTATCCGCACCGTGCAAATCGCCGGGAGCGTGCCTGAAGAGATGGCAGATGCCGCGCGTATCAACGTGGAGAGTGGCGCCCAGATTATTGATATCAATATGGGTTGCCCGGCCAAAAAAGTGAATCGCAAGCTTGCAGGTTCAGCCCTTCTGCAATACCCCGACCAGGTGAAGTCAATCCTGACGGCGGTTGTCAGCGCAGTGGACGTTCCTGTTACGTTAAAGATTCGCACGGGTTGGTCGCCGGATCACCGTAACTGTGTAGAGATTGCCCAACTGGCCGAAGACTGTGGCATTCAGGCCCTGACCATACATGGACGCACACGCGCCTGTTTGTTCAACGGCGAAGCTGAATACGACAGCATTCGGGCAGTTAAGCAGAAAGTTTCCATTCCGATTATCGCGAATGGCGACATTACTGACCCGCTTAAAGCCAGAGCTGTGCTCGACTATACAGGGGCTGATGCTCTGATGATAGGACGTGCGGCTCAGGGAAGACCCTGGATCTTTCGGGAAATCCAGCATTATCTGGACACTGGGGAGTTGCTTGCCCCGCTGCCTCTGGCAGAGGTTAAGCACTTGCTATGCGCACATATTCGGGAACTGCACGACTTTTATGGTCAGGCTAAAGGGTACCGAATCGCGCGTAAACACGTATCCTGGTATCTCCAGGAACACGCTCCGGATGACCAGTTTCGGCGCACATTCAACGCCATAGAGGATGCCAGCGAACAGCTGGAGGCGTTGGAGGCATACTTCGAAAATCTTGCGTAATGAAATAAAGAGCTGACAGAACTATGTTCGAACAACGCGTAAATTCTGACGTACTGACCGTTTCCACCGTTAACTCTCAGGACCAGGTAACTCAAAAGCCCCTGCGTGACTCGGTTAAACAGGCACTGAAGAACTATTTTGCTCAACTGAATGGTCAGGACGTCAACGACCTGTATGAGCTGGTACTGGCTGAAGTTGAACAGCCCCTGTTGGACATGGTGATGCAATACACCCGTGGTAACCAGACCCGTGCTGCTCTGATGATGGGCATCAACCGTGGTACGCTGCGTAAGAAACTGAAAAAGTACGGCATGAACTAATTTCGATTAGCTAAATGCTTGTATAAAAAGGCGCTACTCGGCATGGGGACGCGCCTTTTTTTATGCCCCGCTTTCCCCCATTTTTTAACCCCCGTGACGCCGTTTCAAAGCGAAACGTAAACATCCGTCTGCCCACTTCTCAGCCGCTATTTTTCGTGTATATTTCCTGCACTCTTGTCAATTGTTCCCGGAAATTCCGAATGATCCGTAAGTATTGGTGGTTAGTCGTCTTCGCGATTAGCGTTTTCCTTTTCGATGCGCTGTTAATGCAGTGGATTGAGTTGATGTCTACGGAAACAGACCAATGCCGCAACATGAATTCGGTGAATCCACTCAAGCTGGTCAATTGCTCAGATCTGGATTAAACACCCGTTTTTCCTCGAAAAATGTGCGGGTTTAAAACCCTTTGAGGCATCTCCATTGGATGATAATGTCTCAGCCCGTCTCACCCGGTATCACGTAATACCCCACTGTGTATGAGTTGATGAGATCATGCTGGTTAGCCAATACGACCAACTTCTTGTGGTTATCTCCTTTGTCGTCGCGATCCTTGCATCCTATACCGCGCTGAATATGGCAGGGCGGGTTGCCGGCAGCACCGGCGTCGCGGCACATGTCTGGCTGACGGGCGGCGGTATCGCCATGGGGATCGGGATCTGGGCCATGCACTTTATCGGCATGCTGGCGATGGATATCTCCATGCGGATGAACTACGACCTGCTGATAACCGCTCTCTCCATGCTGATTGCCATCTTCGCCTCTCTGTTCGCCCTCTGGCTGGTGAGCCGCGACCATTTACGCAGGCGGCGCTTGTTTACCGGTGCGGTGATTCTGGGTGCGGGCATCGTGGCGATGCACTACACCGGCATGGCCGCATTACAGGTTGAGCCTGCTATCGTCTGGCACATGCGCTGGGTTGCGCTGTCGGTGGTTATCGCCCTGCTCGCCTCGCTGGCTGCCCTGTGGCTGACGTTTCGTCTGCGTCGCGATGCCGCCCAGGTGGCGCTGATGCGTGCGGGCGCCGCCGTGCTGATGGGCGTTGCCATTGCCGGCATGCACTATACCGGCATGAAGGCCGCCCAGTTCCCGTTGCAGGTGCATATGCATCATCAGGGAGTGAACGGCAGCTGGCTGGCGGTGCTGGTGAGCGTCGTCGCGCTCTCTATTCTGGGCATCACGCTGCTGGTCTCGATGTTTGATGCCCGACTGCAGGCCCGCACCTCCCTGCTCGCCTCATCGCTGGCGGAAGCCAACCGCGAGCTGGCACAGCTGGCACTGCACGATACGCTGACCCGCTTGCCGAACCGCGTGCTGCTGGAGGACCGTCTCGATCAGGCGATCAACAAAGCCGATCGTGAAGAGAAACTGTTTGCCCTGCTGTTTATGGATCTGGATGGCTTCAAAGCCGTTAACGATGCCTACGGACATGATACGGGCGACAAGCTGCTGGTGGCGGTCACGGAGCGTCTCGAACAGCCGCTGAAGGGCCAGTACACCCTCGCCCGCATTGGTGGCGATGAGTTTGTGCTGCTCGCCGAGATCGACGCGCCGAACGATGCCGCATCGCTTGCCAGCTCGCTGGTGCATGTTATCGATCAGCCCTTCAGCCTTGAGCTGTACGATCTGGTGGTGACCCTCAGCGTAGGGATTGCCATCTATCCCCACGATGGCAAAAACCAGCGCGAGCTGATGTTTAACGCCGATGCGGCGATGTATCACACCAAGCATATGGGGCGTAACGGCTACCACTTCTTCCAGCCGTCGATGAATGCCCTGGCACAAAATCAGCTGCAGCTGATGAACGATCTGTGGCTGGCGCTGGAGCGCAAGGAGCTGCATCTGGTGTATCAGCCCAAGTTCCAGGCACCGGTTGGCCCCATTGTCGGCTTTGAAGCCCTGCTGCGCTGGCAGCATCCTACGCAGGGTCTGTTATCTCCCGATCAGTTCCTGCCGATGGCGGAAAAGAGCGGGCTGATCATTCCTATCGGCAACTGGGTGATTGATGAGGCCTGTCGTCAGCTGCGCGCCTGGCATCTTGAAGGCCATACCGAATGGTCGATGGCGGTGAACCTCTCCACGCTACAGTTTGAGCAGCCCCAGCTGGTTGACACGGTCATGGGCAGCCTGGTGCGGCACTCAATTCCGCCGCATACCCTGATTCTGGAAGTGACCGAAACCACGGCCATGAACAACCCTGATGAGAGCGTACGGGTGCTGACGGAACTGACCCAGGCCGGGGTAAAAGCCTCAATCGATGATTTCGGCACCGGCTATTCCAGCCTGCTGTATCTGAAAAAGCTGCCCGCCTGCGAGCTGAAAATCGATCGGGCGTTTGTGAAAGATCTCAACAGCGCGGGTGATGATGCGACTATCGTGTCTGCCATTGTCGCGTTGGCAAAGACGCTCAACCTGAAGGTGGTGGCCGAAGGGGTGGAAACCGAGGAGCAGCAGAACTTTTTGACCGAACTCGGATGCAATACGCTGCAGGGCTATCTGCTGGGTAAACCGGTCTCGGCGCAGACCATCAACGCCCTGAGCCACGATCCGCAGGCGATGCTGGCACAGCAAATGTAACGCGATGCCGCTACGATGCGGCGTCGTATAACCTGTGTGGTCGGTGGGCAACCGGTAACGTTGAGAAGATATTGTCCACCAGCTCAGGGGCCTGCTGATACAGATCCACTCTTTCCGGGTTCATTAGCCAGTTTTTAATGAGCCCGGAAAAAAAACCATGAAAAACAATTAACGTCGTGTCGATATTGATCTCTGCTGAGACGCTACCGAGAATAATGCATTGCTGCAACATTTCACGAACGTTTTCATAGTTGAAACCGATCCTTTCCCGAATTTGACTCTCTAAAATCATCCCCCGGTCAAATTCACATTTGTGATAGAGGATCTGCAATAAAGCTCGCTGGCGACGATCCCGGGCAATATATTGCAAAGCCATAACAAACTGCTCACGCAAAATTAATAACGGATCGCTTTGTTCAACCTGCGATAGCCGGGCATGAATTATCTCGCGCAGCGGTCGTTGCTCCTGCCAGATAGCGTTGAATATTTCGGCTTTACTGGTGAAGTGCCAGTAAACGGCCCCCCGCGTCAGGCAGGCGGCATCGGCGATATCCGTCAGCGTGGTGCTGGCAACGCCCCGCGCGGCAAACTGTTCTATCGCAGCCTCAATCAGTAACTGACGTGTCTTCTGTGCCTCGGCCTTGGTTTTGCGCGCCATAGAAAATCGCTCATTTAACAGGTTAATGACTTTTACA
Source organism: Enterobacter sp. MF024 (assembly GCF_005843915.1). Classification (NCBI taxonomy): domain Bacteria; kingdom Pseudomonadati; phylum Pseudomonadota; class Gammaproteobacteria; order Enterobacterales; family Enterobacteriaceae; genus Enterobacter; species Enterobacter sp. MF024. The sequence goes on from NZ_VCBB01000009.1 coordinate 187,758, forward strand.
GAACAACGGTGATGACCGTCAGAGGGCCAATTATCCATCAGTCTGGAAAATAATGATGAACAAAAAAAGTTAACTCAATTAATTTATAAATCACCGTGATGTTTACTCTATATTTAATTCATAAAACATATGAACCCATCTAAAGCAAAAGTGGCAACGATACATAGCCAGACGTGCTATACCGTTGTTTACTCTCACTCCGCGCCAATTTTTTTATCCTCATTTCATTCTCAGCACTTATAAATCAAAAACTCGCCCGGCCATTCTTTATTATGGCGCCCGCCGTTTTCCGTTTACCTCTCCTTAACGCTTAACCCTGTGGGTTAATGCGGATTGATGATTTTGAAGGAATAGTCATGACGCCTAATTTCAGGTTTTTACCTTTATCCGGTTTTATCATCGGTGCCGCATTGCTCGTGGGTTGTGACGATCATGCCGGACAGGCACAGCTGCCGCCGACGCCGCAGGTGATGGTACATGTAGTGAAAAGCGCCCCCCTGGCGGTGACCACCGAGCTGCCAGGCCGGACCGACGCTTACCGCGTCGCCGAAGTTCGCCCGCAGGTCAGCGGCATTGTGCTGAAGCGCAACTTCACGGAAGGCAGCGATGTAAAAGCCGGTGAGTCGCTATATCAGATCGATCCGGCCACCTACCAGGCGGCCTATGACAGTGCTATGGGCGAGCTGGCCAAAGCCAAAGCCGCCGCCAGCATTGCCCACCTGACGGTGAAACGCTATGTCCCCCTGGTCGGTACGCAGTACGTCAGTAAGCAGGAATACGACCAGTCCGTGGCTAACGCCCGCCAGGCTGATGCCTCGGTGATGGCGGCCCAGGCCGCGGTCGAAACTGCACGCATCAACCTGGCCTACACCAAAGTGACGTCGCCCATCAGCGGGCGGATTGGTAAATCCAGCGTCACCGAGGGGGCGCTGGTCGCTAACGGACAGGCCACGGCGCTGGCCACGGTCCAGCAGCTCGATCCGATTTATGTCGATGTCACGCAGTCCAGCAACGATTTTATGCGCCTCAAGCAGTCCAGCCTGCAGACCGGCGAAGGCACCAGCAGCGTACAGTTGCTGATGGAGAATGGTCAGCCGTACCCGCTGAAAGGCTCGCTGCAGTTCTCGGATGTCACCGTGGATGAGAGCACCGGCTCCATTACCCTGCGGGCGATTTTCCCCAACCCGCAACACATCCTGCTGCCCGGCATGTTTGTCCGCGCGCGCATCAATGAAGGTACCCAGCCGCACGCGATCCTGGTTCCACAGCAGGGCGTTACCCGCACCCCACGCGGTGAGGCCAGCGTGATGGTGGTGAACGCTAAAAACCAGGCCGAAGCCCGTAACGTTGTCGCCCCTCAGGCGATTGGCGATCAATGGCTGGTCACGGACGGCTTACACGAAGGCGATCGGGTGATTATCAGCGGGCTGCAAAAAGTGCGTCCTGGCGTCGCGGTAGTGGCAACGCCGGACACCGCCGCGCAGAAAGCGGGATAAGGAACAGAGCATGGCTAACTTCTTTATTCAGCGCCCGATCTTTGCGTGGGTGCTTGCCATCATCCTGATGATGGCGGGCGGGCTGGCGATCCTGAAGCTGCCGGTGGCGCAGTATCCCACCATCGCGCCCCCTGCCGTGGCTATTTCGGCCACCTATCCCGGCGCGGATGCTCAGACGGTGCAGGACACGGTGACCCAGGTTATCGAGCAGAACATGAACGGCATCGATAACCTGATGTACATGTCCTCCACCAGCGACTCTGCGGGCAGCGTGACCATCACCCTTACCTTCCAGTCCGGCACCGACCCTGATATTGCCCAGGTGCAGGTGCAGAACAAATTGCAGCTGGCGATGCCCTTACTGCCGCAGGAAGTGCAGCAGCAAGGGATTGGCGTGGAGAAGTCGAGCAGCAGCTTCCTGCTGGTGGCCGGTTTTGTCTCGGACAATAAAAACCTGAGCCAGGACGATATCTCTGACTATGTGGCCTCTAACGTCAAGGATGCGATCAGCCGCACCTCCGGGGTGGGCGACGTTCAGCTGTTTGGCGCCCAGTATGCGATGCGTATCTGGCTGGATGCGAATAAGCTGAATGCCTACCAGCTGACGCCAGTAGACGTGATTAACCAGTTAAAAACCCAGAACAACCAGATTGCGGCCGGTCAGCTTGGCGGTACGCCGTCGGTGCCGGGCCAGCAGCTCAACGCCTCGATCATCGCCCAGACGCGACTGAAAACCGCCGAAGAGTTCGGCAACATCACCCTGAAGGTCAACCAGGACGGGTCGATGGTGCATCTGAAAGATGTCGCCCGCATTGCGCCCGGCGGTGAAAACTACAACATGGTGACCAAAATCAATGGTCAGGCGGCGACCGGGCTTGGCATCAAGCTGGCTACCGGTGCCAACGCGCTGGATACCGCCGCGGCGATCAAAACCAAGCTGGCGCAGCTGCAGACCTTCTTCCCGCAGGGGCTGAAGGTGGTCTATCCCTATGACACCACGCCGTTTGTGAAGATCTCCATTCATGAAGTGGTGAAGACGCTGTTTGAAGCCATCATTCTCGTTTTCCTCGTGATGTACCTGTTCCTGCAAAACCTGCGCGCCACGCTGATCCCGACCATTGCCGTACCGGTGGTGCTGTTGGGTACTTTTGCGGTGCTGGCGGCGTTTGGCTTCTCAATAAACACCCTGACCATGTTTGGCATGGTGCTGGCGATAGGCTTGCTGGTGGATGATGCCATCGTGGTGGTGGAGAACGTCGAGCGCGTCATGGTGGAGGAGAAGCTCCCGCCGAAAGAGGCGACGCAAAAATCGATGTCGCAGATTCAGGGTGCGCTGGTAGGGATCGCCATGGTGCTGTCGGCGGTATTTATCCCGATGGCCTTTTTTGGCGGTTCCACCGGGGCGATCTATCGCCAGTTCTCCCTGACCATCGTCTCGGCGATGGCGCTTTCGGTGCTGGTGGCGCTGATCCTGACGCCCGCCCTGTGTGCCACTCTGCTTAAGGCACCCAGCGAGCATCATGAGAATAAAGGCGGCTTCTTCGGCTGGTTCAACGCCCTGTTCGACAAGAGCGTGGCGCATTACAGCAATAGCGTCAGCCATATTCTGCGCAAGACCGGTCGCTATCTGGTGGTCTATGTCCTGATTGTCGGCGGCATGGCGGTGCTGTTCCTGCGTCTGCCTACCTCGTTCCTGCCGGAAGAGGATCAGGGCGTCTTTATGACGATGGTGCAGCTCCCGGCGGGTGCCACCCAAACCCGCACCCAAAAGGTGCTGGATCAGGTTGAGCACTACTACCTCAACAATGAGAAGGCCAACGTGGCGTCGGTCTTTACCGTTAATGGCTTTAGCTTCAGCGGCCAGGGCCAGAATGCCGGGGTGGCGTTTATCAGCCTTAAGCCCTGGGAGGAGCGCCCCGGTGCCGAAAACAGCGTCGGTGCTATCGTCAGCCGGGCAACGCGGGCCTTCAGCCAGATCAAAGACGGGCTGGTCTTCCCGTTCAACCTGCCCGCAATCATCGAACTGGGTACCGCAACGGGCTTCGATTTCGAACTGATCGACCAGGCCAACCTGGGCCATAACCAGCTGACGCAGGCCCGAAACCAGCTGCTGGGCATGATTAAAGAGCATCCCGATATGCTGGTGCGCGTGCGACCCAATGGCCTGGAGGATACCCCGCAGTTCAAGCTGGATATCGATCAGGAGAAAGCGCAGGCGCTGGGCGTCAGCGTGGCGGACATCAACCAGACCATCTCCACCGCGCTGGGTGGAACTTATGTGAACGACTACATTGACCGTGGCCGGGTGAAAAAGGTCTATGTCCAGGCGGATGCCCGCTTCAGGATGCTGCCGGAGGATATCAATCGCCTGTATGTTCGCAGCGCCAGTGGTCAAATGGTGCCGCTCTCCGCATTCAGCCAGTCGCACTGGATCTACGGCTCGCCGCGCCTGGAGCGCTATAACGGCTCCCCTTCGATGGAGATCCTCGGCGAAGCCGCACCCGGGAAGAGTACCGGTGAAGCCATGGTGCTAATGGAAAAACTGGCGGCGAAACTGCCGACCGGGATCGGCTATGACTGGACGGGCATGTCTTACCAGGAGCGGCTCTCCGGCAACCAGGCGCCTGCCCTGTATGCCATCTCGCTGGTGGTGGTGTTCCTCTGTCTGGCGGCGCTGTATGAGAGCTGGTCTATTCCGTTCTCGGTAATGCTGGTGGTGCCACTGGGGGTGGTGGGTGCTCTGCTGGCCGCTTCCCTGCGTGGGCTGAATAATGATGTCTATTTCCAGGTAGGGCTGCTCACCACTATCGGCCTGTCGGCGAAGAACGCCATCCTGATTGTCGAGTTTGCCAAAGATCTGATGGAGAAGGAGGGCAAAAGCATTATTGAAGCCACGCTGGAGGCGTCACGTATGCGTCTTCGTCCCATCCTGATGACCTCGCTGGCGTTTATCCTTGGCGTGTTGCCGCTGGTTATCAGCCACGGGGCGGGCAGCGGCGCGCAAAACGCCGTCGGTACCGGGGTGATGGGCGGCATGCTTTCGGCAACCCTGCTGGCGATATTCTTTGTGCCGGTCTTCTTTGTAGTGGTGCGAAGACGCTTTACGCGTCATCATGAGCAGTAACAGATAAAGGCGCTTCGGCGCCTTTTCTTTTGATAATAAACAGAGAGTTAGGCTTACCTATTTATTTAACTTATTAATTAGCGGCACAATGAATTGTTTGCTTATGGATTTAAGAGTCTTCTTTTTAATCTTCCGCTCTCCCTAATCTCTCCATTTTTAACGCGTCAGGCTGGGTATTTCTCCATATTTTTTACAATCCAAATAATTTGAGATTATTCACTCTACATGGCGAATTTGCAGCGGTGGTAAAATAGCCACCAGCTTTGCAGAAGACGTTCCTGACTATATCGCAAAGTTAGATTTCATTTTGAGGTAACACCATGAAAAGATTCATTTCGGTTGCACTCCTTGCTGCGTTGCTTGCTGGTTGCGCGCATGATTCTCCGTGCGTACCGGTATACGACGATCAGGGCAGACTGGTTCATACCAATACCTGTATGAAGGGCACCACGCAGGATAACTGGGAAACCGCCGGGGCGATCGCAGGTGGCGCAGCAGCCATTGCAGGCCTGACACTGGGTATCATTGCCGTATCCAAGTAATCCAGAAAGCGCGGCTCCGGCCGCGCTTTTGCTTTTCAAATTTAGGTTAATTAATAAATCTGAATCTGCTCACATCTTTTTCCCGCATTATTTTCTTTCGCTATTCACGCACTAAATCATCACGTCATTAATGTGTTTCATCATCCGACTTTTGCTCTGATTTGTGGCGCAGGTTGTAATTTCGCACCATTTCAGGGCGCTCGATTTAATTATCACTGTCTACACTCTGCTTTACGCGTTGCGTAATCAATTCTTACGTTAAATGCAAAAACTGGCATCACGTTTGCTTTATTAACGTCGGCCACAGCCACAGACAGGTTAAAGCGTTTATAAACGCCTCACTATAACGATAATTTTCGCCACACAGGATGCATTATGAAAAAGATGATGATGGCCAGCCTCGCCGCTGCAGGTGTGCTTATTGCGATTTCCGGCCAGGCTCAGGCGGGTGCGACTCTGGATGCTGTTAAACAAAAAGGTTTTGTGCAGTGCGGGATCAGTGACGGCCTGCCAGGTTTCTCTTACGCAGACGCCAACGGTAAGTTCTCCGGAATTGATGTCGACGTATGTCGCGGCGTTGCCGCTGCGGTATTTGGCGATGACACGAAGGTGAAATATACCCCGCTGACGGCTAAAGAGCGCTTTACCGCCCTGCAATCCGGCGAAGTGGATATGCTTTCACGTAATACTACCTGGACCTCATCACGTGATACCGGAATGGGCATGTCATTCACCGGCGTGACCTATTACGACGGCATTGGTTTCCTGACGCACAATAAAGCGGGCCTGAAAAGTGCGAAGGAGCTGGATGGTGCGACGGTTTGTATTCAGGCTGGCACTGACACTGAACTGAACGTCGCCGATTATTTCAAAGCCAATAACATGAAATATACCCCGGTGACCTTCGACCGATCTGACGAATCCGCCAAAGCGCTGGAATCGGGTCGCTGCGATACTCTCGCGTCGGATCAGTCACAGCTGTACGCGCTGCGGATCAAGCTGAGCAATCCGGCGGAATGGATTGTGCTGCCAGAAGTGATCTCCAAAGAGCCGCTGGGCCCGGTGGTCCGCCGCGGTGATGATGAATGGAACTCGGTGGTTCGCTGGACGCTGTTCGCCATGCTCAATGCTGAAGAGATGGGCGTTAACTCGAAGAACGTCGATGAGAAAGCCGCCAATCCGACCACGCCGGATATGGCCCATCTGCTGGGTAAAGAGGGTGACTACGGCAAGGATCTGAAGCTGGATAACAAGTGGGCGTACAACATCATTAAAAAAGTGGGTAACTACGCGGAAATCTTCGAGCGCAACGTGGGTTCTGAGAGCGCGCTGAAGATCAGCCGTGGTCAGAACAACCTCTGGAACAATGGCGGCATTCAGTACGCACCGCCAGTACGCTAAGCATCTTGCTGTAACGGGCACTGCCAGCGCGGTGCCCAGTCCAGAGTCATGGTTACCCGAGGTTTTATATGTCCCATCGCCGCTCAGCCCTGAAAGGAGCCCTCTCCTTTTCTAATCCTGCGGTTCGCGCCTGGCTGTTTCAGATCCTCGCTGTTCTCGCTGTTCTGGCCGTCGCGATCTACCTGTTCCACAATACTGTTACCAACCTGAGCACACGCGGCATTACGTCGGGCTTTGCCTTCCTGGACCGAAGTGCAGGGTTTGGCATTGTTCAGCATCTTATTGATTACAGTGAAGGCGATACCTACGGCCGCGTATTCCTGGTTGGCCTGATGAATACCCTGCTGGTCTCAGCGCTATGCATTGTGTTTGCTTCCCTGCTGGGCTTTTTCCTCGGGCTCGCGCGTCTCTCTGATAACTGGCTGCTGCGTAAGCTCTCCACACTTTATATTGAGACGTTCCGTAACATCCCGCCGCTGCTGCAGATCTTCTTCTGGTATTTTGCCGTACTGCGCAACCTGCCTGGCCCGCGTCAGGCAGTAGATGCTTTCGATCTGGCCTTTTTAAGCAACCGCGGCCTCTATATACCGGCGCCGCAGATTGCCGAAGGGATGCTGGCATTGCTGGCCGCGCTGGCGTGCACGATCATGGTGTCGGTTGCGCTGTTTCGCTATAACCGCATGCATCAGATTAAAACCGGGCAGCTCCGGCGCACCTGGCCTGTCACACTGGCCTTGCTGGTGATCCTGCCATGGATTGCACATACGGTATTCGGCCCGGCGATACACTGGGATGTTCCGCAGCTGAAAGGATTTAACTTCCGCGGCGGCATGGTATTGATCCCCGAGCTGGCCGCCCTGACGCTGGCGCTTTCGATCTATACCTCGGCCTTTATCGCAGAAATTATTCGCGCCGGTATCCAGGCCGTTCCGCATGGTCAGCATGAGGCCGCACGCTCGCTTGGGCTTCCGAACCCGGTCACTTTGCGCCAGGTCATCATTCCCCAGGCGCTGCGGGTGATCATTCCGCCGCTGACCAGTCAGTATCTCAATATCGTGAAAAACTCGTCTCTCGCGGCTGCGATTGGCTATCCCGATATGGTCTCGCTGTTTGCCGGAACCGTTCTTAACCAGACCGGACAGGCCATCGAAACCATCGCCATTACGATGTCGGTTTACCTGATTATCAGCCTGACCATTTCACTGTTGATGAATATCTATAACCGTCGCATCGCTCTGGTTGAACGCTAAGGAACCATGATGACAAAAGCCGTCTTGTCTCACCCTGCGCGTCCGGCCACAACCGGCAACGGACGCGCCATCACATGGGCTCGTAAAAACCTGTTTTCCAGCTGGAGCAACAGCTTGCTGACTTTGCTGTGCTTCTGGCTGATGTGGGAACTCATCCCGCCGCTCATCAACTGGGCATTTTTGCAGGCTAACTGGGTCGGAACCACCCGCGCCGACTGCACGAAAGAGGGGGCCTGCTGGGTCTTTATTCACCAGCGCTTCGGCCAGTTTATGTATGGGCTCTACCCGCACGACCAGCGCTGGCGCATCAATCTCGCGCTGCTTGTCGGACTGCTCTCCATTGTCCCCATGTTCTGGAAGGGGTTGCCGCAGCGTGGACGCTACATCGCCTGTTGGGCGGTGATCTATCCCCTGATCGTCTGGGGACTGTTATATGGCGGCATTCTGGGGCTGGATCGCGTTGAAACCCGCCAGTGGGGCGGCCTGACGCTGACGCTGATTATTGCCTCGGTGGGTATTGCCGGCGCACTGCCATTAGGGATTTTGCTGGCGCTGGGACGCCGGTCAACCATGCCGGTCGTGCGCGTCCTCTCGGTCATTTTCATCGAGTTCTGGCGCGGCGTTCCGCTTATCACCGTGCTGTTTATGTCTTCGGTGATGCTGCCGCTGTTTATGGCGGAAGGCACCACCATCGACAAACTGATCCGTGCTTTGGTCGGCGTCATTCTGTTCCAGTCCGCCTATGTTGCCGAGGTCGTGCGCGGCGGGTTGCAGGCGCTGCCAAAGGGCCAGTATGAAGCCGCCGAATCGCTGGCGCTGGGTTACTGGAAAACGCAGGGACTGGTGATCCTGCCCCAGGCGCTGAAGCTGGTGATCCCGGGCCTGGTGAATACCATCATTGCGCTGTTCAAGGACACCAGTCTGGTGATCATCATCGGATTATTCGATCTTTTCAGTAGCGTGCAGCAGGCTACCGTCGACCCTGCCTGGCTGGGCATGTCGACAGAAGGCTATGTTTTTGCAGCACTTATCTACTGGATTTTCTGTTTTAGCATGTCGCGCTACAGCCAGCATCTGGAAAAGCGCTTTAACACCGGGCGTACACCGCACTGAGGAACCTATGAGCCAGATAACTATGACCCCCGCTGACGCGATGATTACGCTGGATAATGTGAATAAGTGGTACGGGCAATTTCACGTTCTGAAAGACATTAACCTGAAGGTACAACAAGGCGAGCGTATTGTCCTTTGTGGACCTTCAGGGTCGGGTAAATCAACAACTATTCGCTGTATCAACCATCTGGAAGAGCATCAGCAGGGACGGATTGTGGTGGATGGTATCGAGCTGAACGACGATATTCGCAACGTTGAGCGTGTCCGCCAGGAAGTGGGCATGGTGTTCCAGCATTTCAATTTATTCCCCCATCTGACCGTGCTGCAGAACTGCACTCTGGCGCCCATTTGGGTGCGTAAGATGCCGAAAAAGGAGGCTGAAGCACTCGCCATGCATTACCTGGAGCGGGTACGCATTGCAGAACATGCCCACAAGTTTCCGGGGCAGATTTCAGGTGGACAGCAGCAGCGCGTGGCCATCGCCCGCTCTCTGTGCATGAAACCTAAAATCATGCTGTTTGATGAACCCACCTCAGCGCTCGATCCTGAGATGGTTAAAGAGGTGCTGGATACGATGATAGGGCTGGCGCAATCGGGAATGACCATGCTCTGCGTCACGCACGAGATGGGTTTCGCCAGAACCGTTGCAGACCGGGTGATCTTTATGGATCGCGGAGAGATTGTTGAGCAGGCCCCGCCGGAGGAGTTTTTCTCCAATCCAAAATCAGAACGTACGCGGGCATTTTTGTCGCAGGTTATTCACTAATGCTAGCCGGCCCGGTGGCGCATGCGCCCCGGGCTTTACGTTTTTAGGGCGCAGAAATGCAAAAAGGCCATCCTTTCGGATGGCCTTTTCACTTAATTGATGTCTGGCAGTTCCCTACTCTCGCATGGGGAGACCCCACACTAC